>JAIESQ010000065.1 GCA_019745975.1 Pirellulales bacterium | reverse complement strand
GCGCGGCCAATGAAATACGACGACTTCGCACTGCTTGTTCGTCGGCGGATCGCATGTGCCGAGGCAACGCACGAACGACCGACTACCAAGCAGTGGCACACCCGGATGACACCGAAAACGGGGAAGTCCGCGGCGCTCTATGGCCGGGAAGCGGGCGATGATGGGCTGGAAATCGCATCGCCGACGGGCAGCTCGCGCGCTGGCGGCGAACGCAAACTGCGCATGATCTTCAGGCCCGCTTCGTAGCCGCCGCCGATCGCGGCCACCAACAGCCCCAGACACGAGGCCCAGAGCAGCAAGTCCCAGAGGCGGCCCGGGGCGATGCGGCGATCGCCACGGCGGTAACGGAACCAGAGCGCCGCGCCCCCCAACATGGGCAGCATCAACGATTGAATCATGCCGCTAACCAGCACCAGGGCCACCGGCTCTTTTACCAGCGTGTAGATCGTCACCGACAGGAAGGGAAACACCCCGCAGAACAACCGCACCCACCACTGGCGGTCGTCGTCGGTGTGGGCAGCGATGCCGAAGATGCGCAGGGCATCGCCCGCGATCCGCGCGTTGCCGGCCGTGGCCACGAAGAAGGTCGAATACAAAACGGCGAAGGCGCCCACAAGAAACACGGGGCCAGCCCATTTGCCGAAGACGGGTTCGTACATCTGCGATAGGGTGTAGACGATCTGGCTGCCGGCGATGTTCAAGCCTTCGCGATGCAAGACGGCGGCGCCCAGCAGGTAGAAGGCGATCGTGGCGAAGGTGTAAATGACCATCGAGAGCCAGGCGTCCCAGCGCATCACGCGCATCCAGCCCTGAGCCCGCGCGGCCCAACTGTCAGACGGATCGCAGGGCCCGGTGAAGCGGGCGTAGCCGCGTTCGAGGCACCAATACGGATAGGCGATCAACTCGCTGGCGCCGACGCCGATGATGCCGAACGTGGCCAGCGCCGTGGCCAGCGGCGCGGCGGCGCCGGCCGTCTCGGCGGGAGGCAAGCGAAACGAAAACGCATCGCGCAGCTCGGCCCAACCGAGCGACCACTCGGGCCGGCTCTGCAGGGCGAAGACGTTGAACACCGTGACGGCGGTGAAGCCGGCGACGAGCAGCGTGGCCACGTGTTGAATCAGGTTGTAGCGCCCGTTCACCAGCAGCACGGCGGTGAAGATCGTGATGATCCAGCTCCAATACAATTCGTCGAAGGTAGGCTGACGCTTGTGGGCGGGGTCGGGGGGCGGGCCGAGCCGGTCGGTGAGACGGGCGACGATCTCGGCGCGCGTGATGGCGGCGGCCGGATCGTCGGCATCGGCCTGTTCGCTCAGGCCCGCCGCGGCAAGTTCCTTGCGCAGTTCGCGGCGATACACGGCAGCGTCGTGTTCGCGGCGCAGGCTCTCTTGCTTGTCACCGGTGAGGGGGACGGCGATGGCCATCGACTCGCCGACGACGCCGACGATGCCCCCCAACTGCCCGAGGCCGACCAGGAACATCACGAGCCAATACCACAAGAGCCAATTGACGCGCAGGCGAGGCCCCGGCACGAGGTTCATGCCTTCGAGGCTGGTGCGTCCCTCGGCGATGGCGAAGCGGCCGAATTCGATCTGCGCGAAGACCTTGATCACGCAGCCGATCACGATCAGCCAGAGGAGCCAGAAGCCGGCCTCGGCGCCGGTCTTGGTCGTGCCGATCAGTTCGCCCGAGCCGACGATCGAAGCGGCGATGATCAGCCCGGGCCCGAGCCGCCCCAGGATGCCGCGCACGGTGTGCGGCGGCGACTGCACCATGCTGAAGGGGTGCTCCGGCGCGTCGTGTGGCGTTGTCCCTTCGGGCTGCGGATTGAGGGAGCTCGTCACGGCGTCGCCTGTTCGTGCTTCTGGGCGCTGTTGGGCGATGGCGCCGCCCGGAGGCGGCGTGTGGAGACTACATCGTGCCAGCGACCGGGCAGATTCTGGGGGACGGCGCGGGGGAATGCAACTCAGACAAGTGATGCGCGCCCCGAACGGCAGTCCCGCCTCGACACGTTCGCTCGGTCGGGGCACAATACGGGCCGAAATCGCGGCTTGAACGCCTGCGCCGTAATCCAACGCTTGGGCAAACTGCCGAGATAAGGCCGTACATGCGGGCCGTGACGGATCCAAGCAGCGCCGCGGACGGGCGAATAACTGCTGTAGCGGGTGAGGCGGAAGGGGTGCCGCGAGTTTTCCGGGGTCACTGACCCCGGCTACAGGAATTGATCGCGGCTACAGCCTGCACCGGATGGCTAGCCCGCCGATTGTTGACGCAACTTGCCAAGCAGCGACGTACCGATGAACAAACCCGCCAAGAAACCTGCCGCCGGCGAGGCCGCTCCGGCCGACGCCCCGCACATCGACGGCTGGCGCGAGACGATCGAATCGGTGGTGATCGCGCTGATCCTGGCGTTTCTGTTCAAGGCGTTCGAAGCCGAAGCCTTCGTGATCCCGACCGGCTCGATGGGCCCCACGCTGATGGGGCTGCACAAGGACGTCGACTGTCCGCAGTGTGGCTTTCGTTACCAGGCGGGGGTGAGCTTTGAGGCCGACGATATCGCCGGGGTGCGGAAGCGCTTCAAAGGTGGACCGCTCGATGGGCAATTGATTCTCGCGCAGACGTGCACTTGCCCCAATTGCCGCTACACGGCATCGGTGAATCCTGATCGCGAAGGATCGCTAAAGCTGCCCGATCACACCCTGTCGTACGCCGGCGATCGCATTTGGGTGAGCAAGGCGTCGTACGAGGTGTCGGAGCCGAAACGCTGGGATGTCGCGGTCTTCAAGTATCCGTTGGGCGCCGATCAGAACTACATCAAGCGCCTGGTTGGCATGCCGGACGAAGCGGTGCGAATCTTCCGCGGTGATCTGTTCACGATGCCGCGTCCGGATGAGTCTTCGGCTGACTCGGCCGAAACCAACCTATCGATGAGCGAGTTCACGATCGCCCGCAAACCCGCGCACAAAGTGCTCGCCACGCTGCAGCCGGTGTACGACAACGATTATCTGTTGCCCGAGCTGACGAAACTTGGTTGGCCGCTGCGCTGGCAAGGGCTGGATGCCGAGGCGTCGCAGGCCGATCACCACTGGCAACCGCAAGACGAGGGGCGTGCGTACGCGATCGACGGGCAACTCGACGGGGCGTGGCTCGCCTATCGGCATATCGTGCCGGGCTGGAACGATTGGCAGCGTTTTGCCGCCGGGCAGCGCTTGCCCGCTGGCAGTCAGCCGCGCCCACAATTGATTACGGACTTCTGCGCGTACGATACCGCGACGGAGCAGTATTCAGCCCCGGAGCCCGAGCCGCGCTCGCTGGGGATTCACTGGGTGAGCGACCTGGCGGTCGAGTGCGAGGCCGAGATTCGCGGCAACCAGGGCCGACTGACGCTGGCGATCGTCGAGGCAGGGCGACTGCTTAGGTGCCAGATCGACGTGGCGACGGGCCTGGCCACGTTGAGCATCGACGGGATGACGGGCTTTGCCCCCAAGGGGACGACCGGCATCAAGGGGCCGGGCAAGTACGAACTGCGCTTCGCGAACGTCGACGATCAGTTGCTCTTGTGGGTTGACGACGAGCCGATTGCCTTCGACGGCAAGACCGAATACTCGTTGGATCCGCCGGCCACGAGTCAGGCAGCGCCGGGCGGCGTGCTACCCAATCAACTGTTGCCAACCGAGGCCGACTTGGCGCCGGTTCGCATCGCGTCGAGCAGGTTGCCCGTCACCCTGCGGCACTTGCGCGTCCGCCGCGACATCTACTACATCGCTGTGCACAGGCCGGAGGGTCAGATCAGCTACTATCTCTGCGATTATGTTAATGACCCGTTCAGTATTCGCAGTGCGCGGGAGATCACCGAGTTTTTCACCGAGCCTGGGCGCTGGGCGGCGATGGGGTCGCTGGCGATCCGCGATTTTCCGCTCGAGGCCGATCAGTACCTGATGCTGGGGGACAACAGCCCCTCGAGCAGTGACAGCCGCTTCTGGGAAGACGACAGCAATCGGGAGCGCTATTACGTGTCGCGCGAACTGTTGATCGGCAAGGCGTTCTTCGTCTATTGGCCGCACGCCTGGGAGACGTATCCGCACTTCACGATCTCGCTGCGCACGCGGGATATCGGCGTGCCGTTCTACCCGAACTTCTGGGACATGCGGGCGATCCGGTAGCTGAGTGTTGCCGTACTCTGTAGCCCGGTCTGCGACCCCGGTCGCGACAGCCAAGTATGACGTGGCGCCGCAGGTCACCGCGGCGATGAGTATTTGATGAAGCCGGCCGCGCGTTGTTTGCAGTCGCGAGCCCCTTGGTTATGCTGCCAGGGATCGTAAAGCCTGGCGGCTGCAGCGCGACGCCGGGCCGTGTACTTGCCGCAATTCGCTTGACTGACAGGAGCAGTGACATCATGGCACGCCACGACTTGCCGCGACCTTGGTTGCTGAGCCGCCGCAGCTTTCTAGCGGCCAGCACGTCGAGCCTGCTGGTGGCTTCGCGCGGCTGGTGCGGCGATGAGATCGTGGTGCGCCGGCCAAGCCTGGGCGCGACGCCGTTCACGCTGGGTGTGGCCAGCGGCGATCCTGATCCGCGCGGGTTCGTACTCTGGACGCGGTTGGCGCCCAAGCCGCTCGAAGGAGGTGGCATGCCCCGGGATGCCGTGGCCGTGGGCTGGGAAGTCGCCGAGGACGAGGGGTTTGGCAAGGTCGTGCGCCGCGGCGAGTCGATCGCCGTGCCGCAATTGGCCCACGCGGTACACGTCGAAGTCGATGGCCTCGAGCCCGATCGCTGGTACTGGTATCGCTTTCACGTAGGGAGCGACACGAGCCCGGTGGGCCACGCGCGCACGGTGCCGGCTGTCGACGCCGCACCGGAGAAGCTGCGGTTCGCCTTCGCGTCGTGTCAGCACTTCGAGTCGGGCTTGTACACCGCTTATGAGCACATGGCCAAGGAAGACCTCGACCTGGTGATTCATCTGGGTGATTACATCTACGAAGGGGCCGGCAAGCCCGGCGGCGTGCGCCAACACATCGGCGGCGAGCTGCGTTCGCTCGAGGACTATCGCACGCGCCACGCGCAATACAAGACCGATACACTCTTGCAGGCGATGCACGCCCGCTGCCCTTGGCTCGTCACCTGGGACGATCACGAAGTGGCCAACAACTACGCCGCGGACATTGCCGAAGACAAAGGAGTCGATCCGCACGCCTTTCTGCGGCAGCGGGCCAGTGCCTACCAGGCTTATTACGAGCACATGCCGCTGCGGCATCGGGCCGTGCCAACGGGACCCGACATGGCCTTGTATCGCCGCGTGCGGTTCGGGCAATTGGCTGAGTTCAACGTGCTCGACACGCGCCAGTATCGCAGCGATCAACCCAATGGCGACGGTGGCAAGCCACTCAAACCCGGCGCTCTCGATCCCAACCAGACGATGCTCGGCCGCAAGCAAGAAGGTTGGCTCTGCCGCGGGATGATTCAATCGCCATGCCGGTGGAACGTGCTGGCGCAGCAGGTGATGATGGCGCGTGTCGATTTCAAGCCTGGCGACGGCGGCACGTTTTCGATGGACCAGTGGTCGGGGTGCGACGCGGCCCGCAACCGGTTGCTCGACTTCATCGCCACGCGTCGGGTCGCCAACCCGATCGTGCTCACGGGCGACATCCACTCGAATTGGTGCAACGACCTCTTGGTGAACTTCGATGACCGCGAGAGCAAGCCGGTCGCCAGCGAGTTCGTGGGAACCTCGATTTCCTCGGGGGGCAACGGTGGTGGGCGCGTGGCCGATGCCCGCTCGGGGGTGCTGGCCGAAAACCCGTTCGTCAAGTTCCAGAACAACGAGCGCGGTTACGTGAGCTGCACGGTGACGCCGTCGTCGTGGCGCAGCGACTATCAGGTTGTGGAGTTCGTGACCACGCCTGGCGCGCCGATGGTCACGCGGGCGAGCTTCGTGGTCGAGAACGGCCGCGCGGGCGTGCAACCGGCGTAGCGCGCGAACTTTCGGCGGAGATCTGCTTGGCGCTGGCGAGCGGCCGTGCGGCGCTTCGCGGCTGTCGTAGGCGGCTTCTGCGACCCGGAAATCTACGGCAGAATCTGGCCTCGCAGAGGCGGACGACAATCTGTCACCAGGCTGCTAGGTATTTGGCAGGATTTAGTTGCAATCGCGAGCCAACGCACCGACAATCGAGGTTAGATCGCCGGCGGGCGCCCCCCCTTTTCGGGCAGGGATGGAGACCGCACGCTGATTAACGGGCCAGGCAAGCGATCGAGCGGATGCATGAAGTTCCCATTGGGTGAAATCCTCGTCACGCCGCGTGCCAGGCAGGCGCTGGCTGCCAGCAGCCAGTCGATCGAAGAGTTGCTGGCCCGGCATCAGTCGGGGGATTGGGGCGAGGTGACCGTCGACGAGCGGCGGCTCAACGACGAAGGCGTAACCAAGCGATTCAATCTGGTGTCGGCCTATCGCACCGGCAACGGCGAACGGTTGATGATTGTCACCAAGGCGGACCGGACCACGACGCTGGTGCATCTGTCCCCCGATATCCGGCCGCCGCTGTGCCCTAATACGGGGGCCCTTACGCCCGAATCGCAGGTGGTCGAGCGGTCGACGATGTGACGGCCACGGCCGCGAGTCGGGCGGGCGTGTCGGCATTTGCTCCCCGGGCGGCAAAATTGCTCGAAAGCAGCGTATCCGCAGGCCGTACACCGATGCTTGACAAGCCGGAATTCCGTCCCCATCAGGTAGACGAAAGCGTGTATATCGCCCCCACGGCCGTGGTCGCCGGCGATGTCAGCCTGGCGGCCGAGGCGAGCGTCTGGTTCGGCGCGGTGCTGCGCGGAGACTGCGAAGCGATCCGCGTCGGCGAGCGCACGAACATCCAGGACAATGCGGTGGTCCACGCCGACTACGGCTTTCCGTGCACGCTCGGCGCGGGAGTCACCGTGGGGCACGGTGCGATCGTCCACGGAGCCACGATCGGCGACAACGTCGTCATCGGTATGAAAGCCGTGGTGCAGAACGGGGCCACGATTGGCGAGAATTCGCTCATCGCGGTCGGAGCGGTCGTGCCCGAAGGGGCCCAGATTCCCCCCGGCTCGCTGGTGATGGGGCTCCCCGGTAAGATCAAGCGCCCCTTGGAGCCGCACGAGATCGATCGCAACCGGCTGGGGGCCGAACATTACGTCGAAAACGCGCGTCGCTTCGCGGCCACAACGGGCCAAACGCTGCGCGGCACGAGGCGCGAGCAAACCCACTAGGATTCGAGATTCACCTGCATCACCCAGGAGGTGTCCGATGTCGGTCGAAGTGCGCGAAGAAGCGGGCGGCAAACTGCTGGCCATCAAGCTCAGCGGCAAGCTCGAGAAACAGGACTACGAGCGGTTCACGCCGATCGTCGAGCGGGCAGTGAAGCAACACGGCCCGGTTCGCATGCTCGTCGAGCTGGTCGACTTCCACGGCTGGACGCTTGGCGCGCTGTGGGAAGACCTGAAGTTCGACTGGAAGCACTTCGGCGACATCGAGCGGCTGGCGCTGGTGGGCGACTCGAAGTGGGAAGAAGGAATGGCGGCGTTCTGCAAGCCATTCACGAAGGCGAAAATCAAGTACTTTGAGCTGACCAAGGAGGGGGAGGCCCACCGCTGGATCAAGGATGGGCTGGCGTAGCGGCGGCGCAACACCAGCGCAGCATGGGCGCTCGACGGTGCGCTGCTCGGTGCCACTGCGGGATGCACTGCTCGGTTAACCGGCGCGGCGACGCGTGGCGCTTTCGGCGCCGTCATCGTCGGCTAATCCCTCGGCCCCCGTAGTGATACCGCGATGGCCGGGAAAGAAGAGCTCCATCGCCGCCAACAATCGGCCATGCATCGGGTCGTCTTCGTGCTGCTGGTGGAGACGCTCGACCAGGTGGCCTACGAGGTACTGACCCTCGGGCCAACGGACCGATACGATCTCACCGACGTCGGCTAGCAACTGATAAATACGGGCACGGGTGAGCCCGAGATTGCTGGCGGTTTGCCGCACGCTCGAGCCATCGCCGACGATGCCCAAACGCTCTTCGACGAGATGGGCGATCGGCGCGCCAGCGTCGATGCGGACCTGGTCGACGAGCGGCAGCACGACGTGGTCGAACAACTCGCTGGAGCTGGGTAGCTCGGGGCGCTCGAGGGTGGCCAGCAGCCATTCTTCGATGGCGTTGGCGACGCGGGGAACGATGCGCACCGAGAGATGCCCGGGTGGCCCTAGCCGGGACAGGACCTGGTAGAGCTCATGAAAGACCTCGAGCACGGCCGCGACCCGCTTTTCGCCGTGGGTTTTCAAGCCACGGATCTCGGCCAACGTGAGGTGCGAATAGGTCGACAGCGGTGTATGCCACAGCACGCGCGGCAAGCGCTCGAGCGACGGCGCGAAACGGCCGAGCGATTCGTGGCCAAGGCCGTAGCGCTCGACGGCCTGGCGCCAGAGGCTCCACATGACTTCGGACACCGCGACTGCGTTGAAAATGTCCCCGTCTGTCGTCGTGCTGGTTGCTGGGACGGGCGGCTGAATGGGGCTTGTAGCGGGCAGTTCGTCGTCGCCAGGGCAGGGATCGACGGCCACGCGATCCAAGAGATCGAGCAGCGACTGGATTTTCTTTTCGCCGACCCCCGGCGTCGCCAGCAGGTCCTCGAAGGGGGTCGACAGCAGGTCGTGGACCGTGCGACCCATAAAGGCCAGCGGCAAGCGGCGATCCTTGGGCAAAGCCCAATACGCCAACGGCTTCTCCAAGCGGCAGGCGAAGCGCTCGTTGCTTAGTTGGTCGCGCAGCTCACCGAACCGCGAATTAAGACGAAACTCAGCGATGGACGACGTTCGATTCAAGTGCATTGCTGTCCTCCCAGAATCAGCGGCCGCATTCATTACGGCCGACGGACCCGGCACCTTGGCAGCCGATCGCTCCCAGCTCGTACGTCCGGAGTTACGAACTCCGTCGTGGCGGGCTATAGGAGTTGTCGCAGACGGACCGTTCTTCGGTCCGCTCGACTGGTTCACGCATTGCAAGGGTGGTTGCATGCCAAAAGGTGGGAGATCTACCCCTAGCAGTCCAAAAACGATCCCTGCGGCCGGATCAACGTTGTCGTACCCGGCACGCGCTGTTGCACTCCTTACTACGTGGGTCGAGGCAAAAGTTTTCGCTTTGTGTAGCTATTTTTTCTGCGAAGTGAGCAACTTTTTTTGGCCGTCGCTGCCCGAATCCGCTGCGCGAACCTTGCAAAAGCTGCCGCTTCATTGGACAAATCTAAAAACCAAGCCGGCTAGGTTCTAAACCATACCTGCTGTGATGGTCAATACGAAGTGTCCAGAGATAAACGACTTATTGAAATCGGGAAGGCGGGTGGCAACTGTTATACTCAGCCGCCGGCGAGCGAGTTTCCATTAGCGTGCACAATTGAGCAAAAATGATGCCAGCTAGTGGATTCTGGCCGCGCGATCTACGCATTTCTCGTATTCTGACAACTCGATCTGATCACTTTTTTCTTCTCAGAATTCCGAGTTTCGCCTCATGACCACCTCTGATACCGCCCGCCACCAGGCAATCGACCGTTGGGATCGTTATTGCATCCTCGGCGCCGGGTCGAGCGGGCTGGTCATGGCCAAGCAGTTTGCCGACCAGGGCATTGCCTTTGACGTGTTGGAGCGCGAGGACGAAGTCGGCGGGAACTGGTACTTCGGCACGGGCGGGAGCACGGTTTACGCCTCGACGCATCTGATTTCGTCGAAGCGCATGACCGAGTTCAAAGATTTTCCCATGCCAGACAACCTGCCCGACTACCCCAACCACCGACAGGTGTGCGACTACCTGCGTGCGTACGCGCGGCACTTCGATCTCTATCCGCGGATCGAGTTTCGGACGACGATCGAACGCATCGAGCCAGTGGGAGACTTATGGGAGGTACAACTGGCCGACGGCGAGCGGCGGCGCTATGCCGGCGTGGTGATCGGCAACGGACATAACTGGGACCCGAAGTATCCCGACTTCCCCGGCGAGTTTTCCGGCACTTCGCTGCATGCGGCGCATTACAAGACCCCCGACGTGTTGCGCGGGCGCCGCGTGCTGATCGTGGGGGCGGGCAACTCAGGCTGCGACATCGCGGTCGAGTCGGCCCAAAATGCCGCGAACACGTTTCACAGCGTGCGGCGCGGCTACCACTATATGCCGAAGTACTTCATGGGCATGCCGGCCGACGTGCTCGGCGAGACCATGCTGCGCTGGCGCGCGCCACTTTGGTTGCGGCGGGCGACCGCGTCGCTGTTGGCCAAGATGATCTTGGGCTGGCCGCAAGACTACGGACTGCGCAAGCCCGATCATCGCTTGTTCGAAACGCACCCGATCGTCAACTCGCAGATGCTCTACTACGTGGGGCACGGCGACATCACGGCGAAGCCCGACGTCGAGCGCCTATGCGGCGATCGTGTGCGCTTCGTCGACGGCAGCGAGGAAGCGATCGACGTGATCGTGTACGCGACGGGCTACAAGATCAGCTTTCCGTTCATCGATCGCGAGCACCTGGCCTGGAAAGATGGGCGCCCCGATTTTTATCTCAACGTGTTTCATCCGCGGCGCGACAACGTGTTCGTGGTCGGGATGATTCAGCCCGACAGCGGGCAGTTTGGGCTGGTCGAATGGCAAGCGCGGCTGATCGCGCGGTTCGTGGCGGCGCAGGGGCGGCGGCCCGACCTGGCCGAGCGCTTTCGACGGATCAAGTCGGCCGGGCATGTCGACACGGGTAAGATCAAGTACCTGAACTCGTCGCGCCACCTGCTGGAAGTCGAACATTTCAGTTACCGCCATCAGCTGCAGAAGCTGACCGCAATGTTCGCGTAAAACACCCCCCTCGCGCTGGCACTGCTCCAGTAGCCGAGCGCGACGCGGGCGGGTGGTAGCTGAAGCTCGACGTATACTACCGGCGCGGCCATAATCGCCGGTACGCCCGGCTTGAATCACCGACACATTACAGGGAGCAGCGACATGTTCGAACGCATCTCCAGCGGTTGGCAACTCACCAAACAAAGTTTCAACGTCCTGCGCATGGACAAGGAGCTGCTGCTCTTTCCGGCGCTCAGCGGCCTGGCTTGCTTACTGGTGCTGGCGAGCTTCGCCGTGCCGCTGTGGGCGACTGGCTTCGCCGAAGAGGTGGCGCGCGACGAGAACCGCCAGGCGAATGTGCTGGGGTGGATCGTGCTGTTCGCGTTCTACCTGGCCAACTACTTCGTGATCGTGTTCTTCAACTCGGCGCTGGTGGCCTGCGCCGTGCTGCGCTTCAACGGCGAGAACCCGACGTTGCGCGATGGGCTGAGCGCCGCCATGGCGCGGCTGCCGCAAATCCTCGGCTGGGCCCTAGTCGCCGCCAGCGTGGGGGTGATCCTGCGCGCGATCGAGTCTCGCAGCGAAAAGGTCGGCGCGTTTGTGGCGGGCTTGTTGGGCATGGGCTGGTCGATCGTGACGTTCTTCGTCGTGCCGGTGATCGTGATCGAGCGGGCCGGGCCCGTGCAGGCCGTGAAGCGGTCGACCGCCATTTTGAAGAAGACGTGGGGTGAATCGCTCACTGCCAACTTCAGCGTGAGCAGCTTCACGTTTTTGTTCAGTATTCCGGCGATCTTCCTGCTCGTGGCCGGCATCGTCGTGGCCGGGATCGAGAACCCGGTTGTCGGTGGTGTGATGATCGGCGCCGGCTTGCTGTGGATCTTGGCGGTTTCGCTCGTTTCGTCTGCGATGACCGCGATTGTGCTGGCGGCGCTGTACATGTACGCCGCAACCGATCGCGTGCCCGAGGCGTTCGACCAATCGTTGCTCGTAGGAGCGTTCGGGAAGAAGTAGTGGCTAGTTGTCAGTGGCTAGTGCCTAGAGAGAATCGAGCGGATGAGACGGCCCAATTGGCGCGGCATGACACGATCGATCTGGGCGTGCGCGCTGGTGGGGCCGCTCGTTGCGGCCTGCGTTGCCGAAGCCGCGGACAATGCCGGCGCGGTATTGCCGCCGCCGGTGATTACTCGGCAGGTAACGTTCGAACTGACGTTTGCCAACAGCGAACTCGTCTGGCAGGGTGACCCGGGCTCGCCGAACACGCTGGTTTCGATCAAGCCGGGCGCGCGGCCGATTGCGACCGACGTGTGCGTGCGGACGCAGACGGAAGAGTATCGCTCGACGTACCGGCGCACCATGCGCGAGGCGCGGATCGTCGCCGCGGGCGACTCGCGCACCGTGCTGGCATTCACCAGAGAGCGCGAGAAGGCAATCGGCAAGATCGACGCGGCAGGACAGTTCACGGCCAACGATTTTTATCGGCAGAACGGGGCGCTCTTGCCGACGTGGCCCGCCGACGCGTCGATCCTGAAGTACGACGCTGAGCAAAACGTGCTGTACTACGTCGTCGACGCGGCCGGCCCGCAGATCAGCGAGTCGCTCGACTTCTTGCCGCTCTCAGTCGCCGACGCCCAGGGGCGCGAAGTCTGTGGGGAATACCAAATCGCCTACGAGCCGGCAGCCGAACCGAACCACCAATCGGGCAAAGTCTCACTCACGCTGCGCGGTACAAACGAGAGTGTGACGGTTGCCACGGTCGACGTGCCGGCAACGTTTCGCCGCGGCGAAGTGCAGCTCGGTTCGTTCGACAATCAGCGGGGCGCGTACTGGACCGAACGCGATTACCGCCCGGGCGCCAAGACGATCGCTGGCGGCTCGCAGGAACCAGGCGAGCCCAGCGTGACGTTTTCGATCACGCGCTCCCAGCGCGTCGACCAGCCGCGGTTGGTGCTGACCGAACCGATTGACGCGGCTGCCGGAGTTGCCGGGCCAGCCAAGATCACGATCGACGGCAACTTCGACGATTGGCGCAACGTGGGCGGAGTCGACGACCCGCGCGGCGACGTGGCCCCGTATCTTGACTACGACCCGGACGTCGATCTGTTGGAATTCAAAGTCGCTAACGACGACGAGCACGTTTATCTGTACGCGCGCGTCGCAGGTCAGATCGGCCAGGCGCATGCCCCCGGAGGCCGCGGTTACTTCTACGCCTATATGGATGTCGACCGCAACGCGGAGACGGGCTTTCTGCCGACGCGCGACGACGACTGCTATTTTGGGGTCGATATCGGCGACGATTGCGAGGTGCAGTTCGAGTTCGTCGATGGCCGCTTTCGCAAGACGTTCTACGGCTTCTGCGGACTGGGTGGCGACGACAACGTGCTCAAGCAAATCGTTTCGCTCGGCAAGAGCCAGTACGGCCGGCTCGACGACGCCGGACGCGAGCGCGCCAACTACAAATCGGAGTACATCTATCGCCAGGGCGCGACCGAGATCACCGCAGATCTCAAGCTGGGCACGAGCGACACGATTCGCCTGGCCGTGTCGCCCGACGGTCGCGAAGTTGAAGTCGTTTCCGACTTGGGCGGTTTCTTGAAGGGCGCCGCGGGGCGCCCCACAGTATCGTTGGGCCAATCGATCGACGTGGCCGCCGGAATGGAATGCAGCGGACGCAGTGGACGGCGCGATAGCCGCTGGGCCGCTGACAGCACGCCAGCTATCCGCGGCTACACGCTGCGCCCGGTGGTGAAGTAACGAGTTTCTCGCCGCGCGGGGAGTGAACGGGGATACGATCGCTGCGCCCCCTCGGGTCGCGCTCGTCCTCGGGAATCACCGGCCACGGAAATCAGAAACGCCAGCCGATACCGACGTTGGAGAAGAACTTCGGCGCGTCGGGCGTGAGTCCCCAGCCGAGATGCACGCTGAGTGGCGGCTCAGTGATGCCCGACGCAATGCCACGAATTCGTACTAGAGCATCCGACTACCGAGAGCGGTATGATGCCGGCTGCCTTGGGGGCTTTGCTCTGACCTGCTCGCCGCGCGCTGGCGGGCGATTCGTCGGGCGCCGCGGGCGACCGAGTTAAGGCAAATCACTGTGCCTCGCGTCGTCGAGGCGACACTCAACTTGGAGAGACCTGTCATGTCGAGAAGTTTTCGACTTCAACCCTGGGCCCTAACGGCGCTGGGGATAGCACTCGGATACCTGGTGGCCAACAGCGACTGGAGTGGGGAGGTTCGAGCGCTCGACGCCGGTAGTGCGGCCGCGCCGAGCAATGGGAGCGCAACGGTATTGCCGGCCGGCGATCAACCCGTCGCGCCCTGCTGCCAGGTCGGCGGTCGCGGAGGTTTGCTGCTGGCACAAGCGGATACCAAGGTTGGGCAGGGCACGACCCCGCGAGGACCACGTCCTGCGGGCAAGAAGCCGAACATTCTTGTGATCTGGGGAGACGACATTGGCACCTGGAACATCAGCTTCAACAGCCGCGGCATGATGGGCTACCAGACGCCGAGCATCGACCGCATCGCGCGCGAAGGCGTAGCCTTCACCGACTACTACGGGCAGCAGAGCTGCACGGCGGGTCGCGCGGCGTTCATCAGCGGGAGCGTGCCGGTGCGGACCGGCATGACGAAGGTCGGCATGCCTGGCGCAAAAGAAGGTTGGCAAAAAACCGACGTGACGATGGCCACGGTTCTCAAAAGCCTTGGTTACGCCACGGGGCAATTTGGCAAGAACCATCAAGGCGACCGCGACGAACATCTGCCGACGATGCACGGCTTCGATGAGTTCCTCGGCAATCTTTACCACCTCAATGCCGAAGAAGAACCCGAAAACGAAGATTATCCGGGTGACATGGTGTTGCCGAGCGGCAAGACGTTCCGCGAAGTATTCGGGCCGCGCGGGGTGCTTAAGTGCAAGGCCGACGGCAAGGGCGGCCAGACGATCGAGAACACCGGTCCGCTGACCAAGAAACGCATGGAGAC
This sequence comes from Pirellulales bacterium, assembly GCA_019745975.1. Taxonomy (GTDB): domain Bacteria; phylum Planctomycetota; class Planctomycetia; order Pirellulales; family JAEUIK01; genus JAIESQ01. The sequence goes on along the minus strand of JAIESQ010000065.1, from coordinate 48,125 downwards.
GATCGACGAGGAAACCCTGGCCGCGGCCAAGGAGTTCATCACCCGTCAGCACCAGGCGGGCAAGCCGTTCTTCTGCTGGTGGAACGCCACGCGGATGCACTTTCGCACGCACGTGAAGTCGGAGCATCGCCATAAGGGGCACGACGAATACACCGACGGCATGATCGAGCACGACGCGATGGTCGGCGAGCTGCTGAAGCTGCTGGACGATCTGGGAATCGCTGAGGCAACGATCGTGCAGTATTCGACCGACAACGGACCGCACTACAACACCTGGCCCGACGCCGGCACGACGCCGTTCCGCGGCGAGAAGAACTCGAATTGGGAAGGGGCCTACCGCGTGCCGTGCTTTGTCCGCTGGCCTGGACAGTTCCAGAAGGGCATCACGCTCAACGGCGTCGTCGCCCACGAGGACTGGCTGCCGACCTTTGCGGCTGCCGCGGGGGCGCCGGATATCAAGGAGAAGCTGCTCCAGGGGGTCGAACTGAACGGCCGCACCTACAAGAACCACGTCGACGGCTACAACCTGCTCGATTACTTGGGTGGCAAAGCCGAAAAGTCGCCGCGCGGCGAGTTCATGTATGTGAACGATGCCGGCGAGATCGTCGCCATTCGCGTCAACGAGTGGAAGGCGGTCTATCTTGAGAACCGCGCGCATCAGTTGGATGTGTGGCGTGAACCGTTCGTGCACCTGCGCCTGCCGCTCCTGTTCAATCTGCGGCGCGATCCGTTCGAAAAATCGCAGCACAACTCGAACACCTACCACGATTGGGTGATCGATCGAGCGTATGTGCTGGGGCCCATGCAGATGGTCGCCAGCCGCTTCCTTTTGACCATGAAGGAGTTTCCGCCGAGCCAGACACCGGGAGACTGGAGTCTGTCGACGCTCGAGCAGCAAATCAAACGGATGACCGCTGAGGGGCAGTAGTCAAGAGGCTCGCCGAAGCGAGGCGCTTCGTGGTCCGAGGCGCCTTGCCTTGGCCGCCCGCCGCGGTCACCAAAGAACCGCGGTCTTACACGTCGAGATTGCGCACTTCGAGGGCGTGCGTTTCGATGAAGTCGCGGCGCGGCTCGACTTTGTCTCCCATCAGCACGCGGAACAGTTCGTCGGCGGCGCCCGCGTCCTCCATCGTCACCTGCAGCAGCGTGCGGTTCTTCGGATCGAGGGTGGTTTCGCGCAACTCTTCGGCGTTCATCTCGCCGAGACCCTTGAAACGGGTGATTGTCAGCCCGCGCTCCCCCGCCGAGCGAATGGCCGGCAGCAAGCCGCGCAAATCGTCCAAGGGCGTTGAGTTTTCGCCGCGGCGCAGGGCAAAAGGCGGCTCCTGGATGCCGGTGCGGCGCTGCGGCAAGAGGGCTTCGATCGACAGGCCGACCTTGGCCAATTCGTCCAGACCGCTGTTGAGCGAGCGAACTTCGTGCAATTCGACGATGTGCAAGCGCGGGCCGGCCTGGCCGTTGCCGTTGGTCGCCGCGCCCGTTGCCGCGACCGGGAGTGGGGCGTCGCTGACGCGCGCTTCCTGCTTGGTCGCCTGTTCGTTCTCGCGCAAGAAGCGATCGAGCTCGTCGCGAGTGTGGAACCAATGTTCTTGCGAGCCGAGGTAGACGTGATAAACGGGGAGCTTGCCGCCGGCCACGGCTGGATCGCGGCGGCCCGCCAAGGAGCGCAGGCTGATGCCGCGGCGCTCGAGCGTGGTGATCGCGTCGACGAGGCCCGCCAGCGTACGGCACAATCGGCCCATGTCCTCGCCGGCGACAGTGCGACCGTCTTCGAAGACGAGCACCGAGTCGGCCAGGCCCAGTTCAAGCAACTGCTGTTTCATCTCGTCGTCGGTCTGTACGTAGTAGGTCTGTTTCTTGGCTTTCACCCGAAACAGCGGCGGTTGGGCGACGTAGACGTGCCCGCCACTGACGAGCTGAAACATCTGGCGATAGAAGAACGTCAGGAGCAGGGTGCGGATGTGCGAGCCGTCGACGTCGGCGTCGGTCATGATGACGACTTTGTTATAGCGACGCTTGCTGAGATCGGCGTCTTCGCCGATGCCTGCGCCCACGGCGGCGATGATGCTGCGCACCTCTTCGTTGGCCAGCACCTTGTCTTCGCGTGATTTGTAGGCGTTGATGATCTTGCCGCGCAAGGGAAGGATCGCCTGATACTCGCGCAACCGGCCTCCTTCGGCGCTGCCGCCGGCCGAATCTCCCTCGACGAGGTAGATTTCGCACTTCTCGACTTCGCGGCTGGTGCAGTCGCGCAGCTTGCCCGGCAGCCCGCCGTGCGAGAGCGCCCCCTTGCGGTCGCGGATGAGTTGGCGGGCCTTGCGGGCCGATTCGCGGGCTTCGGCCGCCAACAGGCCCTTCTTGACGATGGCCTGGGCCGAGCGGGGATGCTCTTCGAGATACTTGGCGAGGAAATCGCCGACGGCCGAGTTGACGATGCCTTCGATCTCGCCGTTGCCGAGCTTGGTTTTGGTCTGCCCCTCGAACTGCGGTTCGAGCACGCGCAGTGAGAGCACGGCCGTGAGCCCCTCGCGGAAGTCGTCGCCGGCGGGAACCAGGTCCTTGAACAGATTCGCTTTCTTGCCGTAGGCGTTCAGGCAGCGCGTGAGCGCGGCGCGAAAGCCCGAGACGTGCGTCCCCCCCTCGACCGTGTTGATGTTGTTGACGTAGGAGTGAAAATTCTCGGTGTACTCGGCCGAGTACTGCAGCGCCAATTCGACTCCCACGCCTTCGACCTGGCCGGCGAAATGGACGATGTCGGCATGGGCCGGCTCGCTGGCACGATTCAGGTGCTCGATGAACTGCAATAGCCCGCGCTCGTAGTGGAATGTTTCGCTCTGGCCGGAGCGTTCATCCTTGAAGATGATCTTGACGCCGCGGTTCAAGAAGGCCAGCTCCTGCAAACGGCGCTGCAAGGTGCTGTAATTGAACTTGGTGACGGGGAAGATCTGCGGGTCGGACTTGAAGGTGGTTTTGGTGCCGCGCTTGTCGGTGGCGCCGATGCGGCGGACTTCGCCCTGCGGCACGCCACGCTGGTACTCTTGCTGATAGACGTGCCCTTCGCGCGAGACTTCGACCTCGCACCATTCGGAGAGGAAATTGACGACGGTGACACCGACGCCGTGCAAACCGCCGGAAGTCTGATACGCCCCCTTCTTGAATTTGCCACCAAACTTCAGGTAAGTCATCACCCCTTCGAGCGTGGAGACGCCGATGTCGGGATGCGTTTCGACGGGAATGCCGCGGCCGTTATCTTCGATCGTGGCCGAACCGTCGACGTTGATCGTCACCTCGACCTGCGTGGCGAACCCGGCCATCGCTTCGTCGATCGAGTTGTCGACGACTTCGTAGACCATGTGGTGCAGGCCGCGCACCGTCGTGTCGCCGATGTACATGCTCGGCCGCTCGCGGACGTGCTCCAGGTCGCTGAGCAGGTTGATATCCTCGGCGCCGTATTCGTCGCTGCCGCGCTGCTCTTCGAGGCGGGCGAAATCCGAAGGAGTGTTGCTGGCCGCGTCGGGCGCGCCGCTGGCGGCCTGTGGCTCACCCTCCGGACTCGCTGGCGGTTGGTTTTTCTTGTCTGGTTTGTCGGCTGGGTCTGCCATCATTTCAATATCCCTGTAACGAACATCCGTGCTGCTACGATACGCGGCGCCCGACATCTTGCCGGCGCGGTTGTGCGGTCAGTCGATTCGCCCCACTCGGACTCGTAAATCGACCACGTTTTGTTCGGGCAAGGCCGCTTGCAGCCTGGCCAACAGGGCCGCGCGGTCCAGCGCGATTGCCTGCACGAGGCTCGAACTACTGACCACCACGTCGAGCACTCCTCGGTTAATGGCGCCGACGCGGCTGCGCTGGGCCACGAGTGCGCCAGCCGCCTGCTGCCAGGCTTCGTCGAGCGCGATACCCGCCTGCTGCCGGGCGAACCCGCGGCGGGCCATCAACTCGGTCATCAAGTCAGCCAGCTTGACCGGTCGACTCTCGGCCATCCTTGTCCTTCCTGCGAAAGCACCGCGTGGAACAGTCGCGGTACCGTCCGCCAGTGTTTGCACGATCCTCCGTTAATGCTCGCGTGCCAGCGGCATGATCACGTAGCCGTAGCCGTCGCTGGTCGAGCAGACCGCGGCACTGGCCGAATCCTTCAGCTCAATCTTGAAGTTTGACTCGGGATCGAGCACCTTCAGAAAATCGGTGACGAAGCGCGGGTCGAGCGTGATGCCGATCGAGGGCCCGTCGTAGCCGATTGGCAGCTCGACGCGCGACTGGCCTAGTTCGGCCGCGCGCCCCGTGAGCACGACACGCCCTTCGCCGAAGGTGAAATCGACGCCGCGCGTTTCGTCGCTGGTGAGGATGGCCGCCTGCCGCACCGCCGCGTAAAACGGGCCGACCATCACTTCGACTCGCGAGGCGTCTTGCCGTTGCGGGAAGACGTCACGCCAGCGCGGAAAGCGCCCTTCCACCAGCCTGCTGGAAACGGTGCTGGCCCCCGCCTGCACGAGCACAGTGCCGGCTTTCACGGCCAAGCGAATCTCGGCGTCCGGATCAACGAGCGCTCGCTCCAGCAAGTGCATGGCCTTGGTCGGCACGATAGCGGTGCCATCGGCGACTTGATGGCCGCCGACCGCTTTCGCGGGACCGTGCATGGTGGCCAGCCGGCGACCGTCGGTTCCCACGGCCGTGAGCTGATCGGCCGCGAACTCCAGCAGCACGCCTCCGAGCGCGTAGCGCGTGCTTTCGTTATCGGTGGCGAATACCGTGCGGCGAATCATCTCGCGGAAGAGCCGCGCGGAAACTTCTTGATAGGCCGATTCCTGGAAACCACTGACGGCGGGATACTCGTCGGGGTTTTCCCCCAGCAGGTGGAACTCGCTGCGTTCCCCTCGCACCAGTGTGCCACGCGCCTCGGCCTCGAGCCGCAGCATTTGATCACTGCTCTCGCGCAAGATCGAGCCGAACCGCCCCGTGGGAAGAATCACACTCCCGGCCGCATCCACGTCGACACCGGGGACATCGACGCGGACTCCGATCTCCAAGTCGGTGGCGACAAGCGTGGCCAGGCCATCGCGCACTTCGAGCTTCACATTTTGCAAGATTGGTTTAGTGCTCCGCGCCGGGGCCACGGCGCTAGCGGTTTGAAAGGCCGCCAGGAGCTTGTCGCGCTGACACACGACTTTCATGCCCGTTGATCCCTTTCTGCGTGTGCCGCCTGGCGACCAGGCCAATTGCAATGGCGTGGCCAAGAGTTCGATCGTGTGGTGGCAAACGCTCTAGTTATTGCTGCTGGTATTTCCAAACTCTTTAAGAACAGTAGTCGTAATAAAGTGTCGGCCAGGTTTGTCGATAACCGCGATCAAGCTAGCCACAAGTTATTTTTGAGGCGTTGTTTGCGCGCTGCTGCAACGTCAAACCGGCTGGTGCACAAACTGTTGTGGGTCCTTGTTTGGAATGTCGTTTCTGCGCCGCGAATGTTCTCGGATCAGCCGATCAATCTCTGCCGACACTCGTCGGCGGCCGCCGCCCACCGGTCATCGACAGAACGATCGACAAAGCGGCTGCAGTGGATCGCCCGGCCGCATCGATGTTCGCGCCGCGCGGCGACGGACTGGGGGGGCTCGCTACTCCGTTTTTCCGGTTGGTTGGCATAATTCGCGCACACGATCGACCGCCGCCCGCACGCGCGGGTCGGCTTCGCGTTGCCGCTGAATCTTCCGCCAGGCGTGCAACACCGTGGTATGGTCGCGGCCGCCAAAAAAGCGACCGATCTTCTCGAGACTCTGCGTTGTCCGTTCGCGCGCCACGTACATCGCCACGGCGCGGGCCAGCGCCACGTGCCGCCGGCGCGACAAGCCGCGCACTTGAGCGGGTCGCAGAGTGAAATGACGGGCTGACGCGCTGGCGATCGCCTCGAGTGTCGGCGCGCTTTGTCGGCCAAATGCGGCGATGACGACGCGCACCGCGCTGGAAACCGTCTCGCGTGATTCCGATGCCGTCGGGACACGCCGCTCGCAGCGCTCGCGCCGCAGCACGGCCAACCGGGCCACCGCGGCCGACAGATCGCGTGCGGTGCCGGCGATGCCAGCCGCCAGCCGCGCAACGTCGCCTTCCGACAGCACCAGGCCATGACGCTTGGCGAATTGAGCCGTCAACTGTTCGCGCGCCGCGGGCGCCGGCGGAGCAATCCGCACGACAAGTCCCGCCAGCAAGCGACCGGCGAGCGTGGGGTGCAGCCCCAACTCGCCGGGGAGATTCCGCGCCGTAACGACAACCTGGCCACCCGCCAGTTCCACGGCATCCAGCGTGCGCGCCAGCTCGAGCTGAGCCCACGGCCGCTCGACAATCTCCTGCACATCCTCGATCACCAACAAGCGGGCCGACCGCCAGCGGCTCGTTAGCTCGCTCGTCGATTGCGTGTCGATCGCATCGGCATACTGTCGGGCGAAGTCCGCCGCGGCCAGCACAATGACGTCGTCACTCCGCTCGGCGGCCGTGCGGCGGCGGTACTCGGCAGCCAAGCCTGTCGCCAGATGCGACTTGCCGACGCCACTTTGGCCGCAAAGCACCAGCAGGCTGAATGTTGGCTGAGCCTCGGTGGCAGCGGCTTGCTCTGCGGCCAAGAGCTGCAGGGCGGCAGCGGCTGCCACGCGGTTCTCAGGGCCAGCGACGAACACCGCCGCGCGCGATTCTGACTTTCCCCGCGCGGGGGCGGCCTCCCCAAAGGGGAGCGTAAGCACGCCGGAAAGTGCTGGTAGAACCTGCGAAACCATGCCGCGCTACGCGTCGCTTTTGGGGTTGGCAAATCGGTCGCCGAAGCAAACCAGAATTATAGAGAATTTGCCGTCCCGACGGGAGGCGTCGCGGCGATTTTTCGGCACCGATTCGAACGCTCCAAGTCGTTGCAAACTTGCAAGATGCGGGCAGCCGCTTCATCGATTTCAGCCGGCGTGGTCGTGGCGCCAAGGCTGAATCGCAAAGCACTGGCCAGAACCTCGTCCGCCAAGCCCATCGCGCGCAAGACAGGCGATGGTTCGCTCGATCCGCTAGCACAGGCTGAGCCAGTCGAACATTGCACACCGGCGAGATCGAGGGCGACAAACAGCTCCTGTCGATCGAAGCCCAGGAAAGACACGTTCGAGGTGTTTGGTAGCCGCCCAACGCGACCACCATTGACGACGAGTTTGGGTCGCGCGGCGCGAAGCAGGCTCTCAAACCGCTCGCGCAGTGTTGTCAGCCGATCCTCGCGCTGGGTAACCTCGGCCGCCCATACTTCGAGTGCCTGGCACATGGCCAGCGCTAACTCGACCGACTCCGTGCCGGGGCGCAATCCTTGTTGCTGAACGCTACCGCAGAGCACGCGCTCTAGCGGTAGGCTGGCGTCGACCAGCAGCGCACCGATGCCGCGCGGACCTTGGAACTTGTGGGCGGCCACGCTCAACGCGCCGGCCCCCAGGCGATCGAAATCCACGGGCAACTTGCCGACCGCTTGCACGGCATCGGTGTGCAAGGTCACCCCCGCCGTGCAGCAAAGCTCGGCGGCAGCGGCGATCGGCTGCAGCACGCCCGTTTCGGCGTTGGCCCACATCAGGCTGACGAGTCGCGTCGATAGCTTGAGTGCATCACGGAGTTGATCGAGATCGACGACTCCATCGCTCGACACCGCCAGGCGCACGACGTCCCAACCGCGTTGCTCGAGCCGCTTCGCGACGGCGAGCACGCTCGGGTGTTCGATCGATGATACGATGATGCGACCGGGTGTCTGCCCAGCCAGACCGAACAACGCCAGGTTGTTGGCCTCGGTGCCGCCGCTGGTCAGCAACAGGTGAACGCCCGAGCGCCGGGCGCCAAGTAGTTCGAGCATGCGTTCGCGAGTGTCTTCGAGCGCGCGGCGGGCACGGCGCCCCGCGGCGTGCTGGCTGGCGGGATTGGCATATTCGGCACGCATCGCCGCGTCGAGCGCTTTGCACACCTGTGGGTGAAGCGGGGTGGTGGCGTTGTGATCGAGATTGATGGCTTGCATGTTTGCGTCGCCGGAAGGATCGGAACCGCGGGGCAAATCGTCGCGCCCGTACTAGACGCGCAAAATGACGCACGATTCGTCCGAAGTCAACCAGCATTCGGCACTTCGGACGATTCCCACGCCGATCAATTGGCGTCGGTCAGCCACCTGCGGAACCGGCGATTTGACATTGCCCGGCCCGGCGGCACGCGACTATGATCCCCGCCCGGTTCGGGAAGGGATTTCTCGGGCGCGAATCCTCGCCGGCGAACGAGCGTACTGGTCGCAGGCGGGTCGCCACCGATTGACCAGGGAACGGTCCACGATCATGCAATCGCCGATCGTCGTGATGTTTCGGGCGTTGGTGATGCTCATTTCGCTGGTGGCAGTACCGGCGATTGCCCTGTTCTGGAATCAGATTCCCGACGCGGTCGATCGGCTGTGGCTGGCGATCGAACAACATCGTGGGGGTGCGGTCGCACAAAACGATCCGCTCAACCCTGCTTGGGCGAGCGCGCCGGCGGCGACCGACGCCTCTTCGCCCTTGCACGAAGCGCCGCGCTACGAGCCAACCGGTTCGGCTCCGCCGGGCATTGAACCGCCCGGCGTCGCCGCGTCAGTCAGCGTCGCGGCGCAGCCTACCGCGGCGCCTGGAGCGACACCCGTTAGTCGGAACACTACCCAGAGTAACGCAGGTCATGCGCCAGGCGTGCGCCCAGCAGCGTTCGGCCAGGCGCCCCCGGCCGCGAGTGCCGTTCGTCCGGCCGCCTACAACGAACCCGTGGTGCGCGGCCAGGCTCCCGGCTCGATCGAAGAACCAATGCCGGCGCCCGCAGTCGATCAGTTCACGGCAATGCAGTATCGGTTGCGCGAGCTCGGGGCTACGTACTACTTGCTGGAGAACTGGGGGACCGACGGCGCGCTTTATCGGTTCCACTGCAAGATGGCGATCGCCGGCAATTCGCGCTACACGCGCCATTTCGAGGCCACGGACCGCACGCCGCTGCAGGCGGTCGGTCGCGTGTTGCGCGACGTCGAAGCATGGCGTGCCGGCCGGACGCCATAGCGCGGCGCGACAGCTTCTGACCGGGGATTTCCAGCCCCCTGTCTCGCCTTCCATCGGCCTCAGTGCCCGTCCGTGCTGGCCAAGTTGGGCCGGGCGCAGCTCTCGTTCGAGCCCGCAGGCGGCCCTGGAGCGAATTCTTGTGCCACAGGGGTGTGCGACCAGGTGGGTTGGTCCGCACAGAAGCCATTTTCGTGCCGCAAAGTGGCTTGCGTAAACAAGTAAGACTTCCTAGCTTGAGGCACCAGTTCAAGGCGCCGCCCACCGTGGGATCGGCAAACCCCAACGACAGATTCATCAATAGCCACCATGCGCTCGACGCATGCTACAAGCTGGAGTTCGCGAACGAAGGCCACTGTCGGCTCGCACCCGCTGGTTGCGCTCAGAGGAGCGGCGTTTTGGCCGTCGTTGCTCCATTGGCCGCCGGGCCGTCGATTGCAGTCGTCGCCGGCGGCAGCCGTTGGCGCCGCGATCCGCAACCCTCGCATGGCGCGGCTCGAAGCGGTGCTATTCCTGGCGCGCGAGGCGCTGCCGGCCCGCCGCCTGGCCGTTTTGGCTAGCTTGGCGGATGGCACCGAAGCACGTACATTAGTTCGCCTACTGAACGAGCGTTACGACGCGACTCAGACGGCGTTTCGCGTCGAGGAAGTGGCCGGCGGCTATCGCTTGCTGACCCGACCGCAGTTCGGCGTGTGGCTGCGGCGGCTCCATCAGCTGCCGGCGACGGCGCGGCTGTCAACTCCGGCCCTGGAAACGTTAGCCATCGTGGCCTATCGTCAGCCATGCGTGCGGGCACAGATCGAGGCGATTCGCGGCGTACAATGCGGCGAAATGTTGCGGCAATTGATGGATCGGGACTTGGTGCGTATCGCGGGGCGGTCGGCCGATTTGGGCCGCCCGTTTCTGTATGCTACGACGCGGTCCTTTCTCGAGACCTTTGGATTGAAATCGCTCGATGAGTTGCCGCGGGCAGCACAACTACGGACCTTGGCCGTGGTGGCTTCCGGCGCGCGGCGCGCGCTGACCGCTACCCACGAGGGTTCGGCCGGCTAGTCGAAACTCGGCAATGCACCGACGGCCCACAAAGAAATTATGGTGTAATTCGGATGTCTCGCTTGGTAGAGGAGTTTGACGTGAAGATTTCATCGTGCGCGGAACTGGAGAGCCCGGAGTTGACCGAGCGCCTGGGGGCGGCTGCGAGCAGGCTGGCCGCGGTGGCGAGCGCTCGTCCGTCGACCCTCCATCCCGTGGCCGGCCCTGACGACGACGACGACGACTTCGACGACGACGACGACGACGATGACGACGACGATGATGACGACGACGATGATGATCTGGACGACGACGAGGACGACGATCTGGACGAGGAAGACGACTTCGAAGACGCCGAGTGGGAAGAAGTCGAGGACGAAGAGGAAGACGAGGAAGAGGACGACGAGGAAGAAGAGGAAGAAGAGTGGGAAGAAGACGACGAGGATGAAGACGATTGGGACGACGACGAGGATGAAGACGACGAAGAAACAGACGACGCGGATGCTGAATAGCGGACTCGCCGCTGGCGCTACGGCCAGATATCCTGGCGACGCGGGAGTGTTCGTTTCCCGTCCTGGTTGCCGCGCCTCAGAATCGGCGGCGGCGTTCAATCCATCAGTTGAAAGAGCCGCTTGAAGGCATCCAACAGCGCGTGCGGGATGCCGTGCCGAGACTCGTCGCGAAGGGTTTCCAGCGGAGGGTGGAGCAGCTTGTTGAGGAGCCGATCGAACGCTTGTTCGACCTCGGCCCGGCCGCGCTCGTCGAGTTGCGGCAGCTTGTTGAATAGCCGCCGCAGTTCTTCTTCCTTGGGCGTTTGCCAACCCCGTTTCAATTGCTGAATGATCGGGCCGGTGCTGCGGTGGTGCAGGTCGGCCATGAAGCGGGCAGTTTCATCTTCGATGATCGCCAGCGCCCGGGGCATCTCGGCGTCGCGCTCGCGGCGGTTGCGGTCGCAGGCCGCCTTCAAGTCGTCGAGTGAGTAGAGGTAGACTTGCAGGCACTGGCCGATCGCCGGCTCGAAGTCGCGCGGAATCGCCAGGTCGAGCACGAACAGCGGTCGCTGAAAGCGCTGGGCCTCGATCTGCTGGTAGTTGGCCAGCGTGACCACCGGTTGGGCCGCGCCGGTCGTGCTGACCACCAGATCGGCGCGCACCAGCTCGGAGAGCAGATCGTCCCAGGGCGCGACCCGCCCTTCCCACTGCTGTGCCAGCTCGCGAGCCCGCTCGTAACTGCGATTGACGATCGTCACCTGACGCGCGCCCGCCTCGCGCAAGTAACGCAACGTTTCGTCGGCCATTTCGCCGGCGCCGATCACCAGCACCCGCTTGTCGTCGAACTGCTCGAACACCTGGGCGGCGAACTCCGCGACCGCCACACTGGGAATGCTCACCCGCTTCTGATGCAACGAGGTTTCGTTGGTCACGCGGCGGGCGACCTTCACCGCGGCCTGAAATATCGCGTGGGTCAACGGGCCCGTGCTGTTCTCTTGCATGGCAAGCTGATAGGCCTGCTTGACCTGCGCGAGGATGTGCGGCTCGCCTAGCACCATGCTGTCGAGGCTGGCCGCCACCGAGAACAAGTGCCGCACGGCATCATCCCCAGTGCGCTCGAAGAGATCGTCGAACACTTCGTACAGCGACACGCCATGGAAACCGGCCAGGAATTCGGCGACTTGCTCGTGGCTCGGCCCTTCGTCGGGGGCGTCGACCGCCGTGTAAACCTCGACGCGGTTGCAGGTCGAGAGCAGCACGGCTTCGGTTTGCGGAAACGTCAGGCGAAAGCGCTGCAGCGCCGCCTTGGTTTGCAAGGGGTTGAACGCCAGTCGTTCGCGCAGCTCGAGCGAGGCGTTGTGGTGGCTGCAGCCAACCATCCGCACCTTCATGCGGCACCTCGTCGTTCGAACTCGAGGGGTGCGGATCGCGCGGCGCGGGCGGGGTCCGTCGGCTGTTCGGGCAAGCCGGCGTGCTTGGTGTTAAGCACCAACGCCGCGCCGAGCGAAAACACCAGGAACAGAAAGCTAGCCACGGTCAGATAGGCCACTTTGCGACCCTGCCGGGCCGGCCTGTAGACAACGACGAACAAGGTGACGATCACCAGCCAGGCGACGGTCACCAAGGAGCTAACGACAATCGGGTCGCTCCAGGGAAGCTCGGGCCGCACCGTGTTGAGCACCGCGCCAGATATCACGCCCAAAAGTAGCATCACGATCGCCAGCGAGATCGCCCGGCTGTTGACGCGCTCGAGCCATTCGAGGCTTGGCAACTGCAGCCCGCGCCGCTGCGGCAGCTTGTGTTTCAGGCGGTAGGCGTGCACCAGGTACATGACACCGGTGGCGAAGCCGATGAACACGGCCACCGTGCCAAAGAGCAGAAAGCCGCCGTGCAGCGCGCCCCAGGCCCGGGTGGCGCGGTTGACGGCCAGCGGCGTGCGATCGGCAAGCAGCGCCGCGACGACAATCAGTCCCAGCACAAGCGGCAGCAAGAACAGGCCGATGGCGCTGGCCGGCCGCCAATAAGCCAGCACCAGGTACGCCAACACCAGCAACCAGGCCGCCAGCAAATACCAGTCGAACGGGCTGGAAAGCGGGCCGTCGGCGAGCCGCGTGCGATGCCAAAGGTACAACGTCTGAGCAAGAAAGCCCGCGACGGAGAATCCCCACAGCAGCACACCGCGCACGGCGCTGCGAAACCCCAGCCGCGATATCTCCAGTGCCAGGGCCACTCCGTAGCTGGCGGCGAAACAGAGAATTTGAATACGTTCGATCATGGCGCCGGACACGAGGACGCTTTTCAGGTGCAAAGCCCAGGGAAGGTCGCCGGTGGCTTCACGCCGTGGCCAAGCGCTCGACGACCTTCCCTGGGCTTGATTGGTTTTTCAACTCAAGGGGCTCCGTTGTTCTCGGCGTCGAGCCCATACTCCTTGAGTTTCTTGTGCAGCGTATTGCGGTTGATCCCCAGACGAGCGGCCGCCTTGATCTGCACGTTGTCGCACGAAACCAGCACCTGGGCGATCAGCTCGCGTTCCACGCGGTTGACAATCTTCGTGTGCAGGTTGTCTTCTTGCGGTCCGGCGGTGGCCAGCCCCTGTTGCACGAGTTCGAACGTTAACGTGTCGAGGTCGGCCGGCCGGAAGCGCGCGCTGCGCGGGCGCTCGTTCCCCAGCACGCTGTCGGGCAAAAGGTCGCAGGTCAGTTCGTCGCCGGGCGCTAGCACCACGGCCCGTTCGATCACGTTCTGCAGTTCGCGCACGTTGCCGGGCCAATGGTAATCCTGCAAGGCCTGCATGGCGCGGCGATCGATGTGCACGACGTAACTGTCGTTGATTTCGTTGTAGACATTCAGAAAGTTGGCGACCAGCTCCGGGATGTCCTCGCGCCGCTCGCGCAACGGAGGTAGCAGAATCGACACGACATTGAGCCGGTAGTACAAGTCGTCGCGAAAGCGTTCGGCGGCGACCTCTTCCTGCAGATCGCGATTGCTGGCCGCCACCACGCGCGTATCGACGCGGATCGTCTGCGTGTCTCCCACGCGCTCGAATTCGCGCTCCTGCAATACGCGCAGCAGTTTGACCTGCAACTTGGGGGTGGTCGAATTGATCTCGTCGAGAAAAACCGTGCCAGTGTGGGCCGCCTCGAAACGTCCGGTGCGGTTGTCGATGGCGCCGGTGAACGCGCCTCGCACGTGGCCGAACAATTCGCTCTCCAGCAGACTCTCGGTCAGGGCGCCGCAATTGACCCGTACATACGGTCCGTTGGAGCGTGGGCTGAGCTGATGGATCGCCTTGGCGATCAACTCCTTGCCGGTGCCGGTTTCGCCGACCAGCAAGACCGAGGCGTTGCGCCGCGCGACGCGGCGCGTCATTTCGTAGACCTTCTCCATCGCCGGCGACGAACCGATGATGCTCGGAATCGGCGGTCCGTTCTCTTTGGCGTGAATTGGGTTGAAGCCGCGGCTCATTGCAGGGGGCGGGGGTCTAAGGACGGCGGGGCGGTTGGGCTAGACGTGTCGATGGGTTGTTCGGCGTTTGATCCAATTCGTCGCGTTCGTTGTCGGTCCTTGGCTTATTCCGCCGCGCGACGCGGGTCGCGACCCGCTTCAAGCACGTCCAACAGGTGCGACAGAATCTGTTGTTCGGCCCGTGGCCGTTGTTCGCTGTCGTTGTAGCGGTCGTATTGATGAAGCACTTCGACCGACGTCAGCAAAACGCCGAACCGCTCCACGCTTTCGGCGAACGCTTGCGCCGCGGTTTTCCGCAGCGGCATCGGCGCGGTCGACAGGCCGGCCAGATCGACGAGCGCCTGCTGCGCCGGCGGGCTGGCCAACGTGGCCAAGAGCGTCGCGCCCCGCGGCTGCAACTCGGGGACCGTCAAGGCGCGTTCCAGGGGCTCAACCAGCAGCGCCAAATCGAATAGCCGACGCGACTCGGGGCGTAATGCCAGTAGTTGTTCCAGAATTGCCGCCGCCGCGGTCAAGCGCTGTCGGGGGTCGCCGCCTCGATCGCGATCAACACGCGCCACCAGCGGCGCCAGTTGTGCCGCGACACCGTGCGCATCGTGCGGGCGAATCCAGGCTGCCGCCCGCGGATCATGAGCCGCCAGTCGCCGGGCCGGCTCCTCGAACTCGAACAGCTCGATGATCGCCACCGGCAACACGCGGGCTCGCGCGTTACGGCGAATTTCGGCCAAAGCTTCCCATGCGGCCGGGTCGTAAAGTCGGAAGTCCAGCACGACCAATTCGAAGTCGACCGACTCGGCCGCCAACGCGGCGGCGATACGTCCACTGGTCGTGGCCTCCGCTTCGTAACCCAACAGTGCCAATAAGCCGACGAGTCGCGAAGCTTCTTCTCGGTTGGGCGAAGCGACCACGGCGCGCCGCAAGCCCAGCGCGGAGAGATGATACTTCAATCCGCGCGAGACGTAGCTTGCGCCCACGAAGGGAGCTGTTGGTCCTAGCCTCAGAATCGATTCGATCGCGGCGGCCGATACGCGCGGGTCGCCATGTCCGGCGGCCGCGGCCAACGGAGACAAGGCGGCCGTGCCATCGAGCAGTTCGACGCTGCCGATTGTTCCAAGCGTACGTGCGGCGGCTTCGGCGGTCGCCAGCTCGCCAGCGGCCAGGGCCTCGCGAAGCACCGCGTTGACCAGTGCAGGATCTTGCAGCCAGGCCGCTTCTTCCAGCTCGCGCGGCGAGCCAGCGGGCCGCAGGGGCGCCGGCCCGGCCGCCGGAGGCGGCGCGAGCGCCAGATCAATTGCCGCCAGCAGCAGTCGGCGGCGAGCGGCAACCGTGGTTTCGCTAGCGGAGCCGCCATCGTCGTCATGTTGACCATCGATGGTTGCCCAATACGCTGCCCGCGCGCTGCGCTGGGCCGCGATCAAGTTAGCTGTGGCGACCGGCACGCGTCGCGACGCGAAGCGCTTGAGGGCCCCTTGCCACTGCCAGAGCGTGACGACCGCTTCGTCGCCGTCGTCGGACGAAACAGTGGCTTGCGGTCGATCGTGATAAAACTGGCGAGCGACCTCTTCGAGGTATCCGATCGCATCGTCGCGCGTGCCGATGCGGTATCCCAGTTGCGCGAGTGCCTGTTCGGCAGCAACCTGTGCCGCGGAACTGTCGGCCGAGCGCAGCCAGAGGGCGACCAGGTCCGGCTTGGCTTCGTCGGCTTCGAGCTCGCCGAGTAACGTGGCGGCTGTGGCTGGAACTTGTGCGGCTGGTTCGGGTGACGCATCGACGGCGCCGCGCAACGCCGGAACCAGGGGCCGGCCGACTGCCGTGATCGCCGACGAAACCTGCGCCAGCGCCGCTTCGTCTGTTGCGCGAACTAACGCGGCCAACAGCGGTCCCGCGGCGGCGTCCCCCGCGCGTCGCAAGTTCTCGATCGTCCAGGCCTGCTCGTGCGGCGTGCCACGGCCCAGCCTGGCGACCAGGTCGTTGATGCGTTTGGGGTCCTGGTGATACTTGCTGGCGGCGTTCCAGATCGACTCGGCCGACGTCTCGCCGTCGGGTTGCAGCCACGCCGCGCGCGAGAGTTTCAGCAGGCAGGCGCTGCCGACGCTGTTCAACAAACTTGCCGCAGCTTCGCCGTCGAGCTGAGCGGCGATCAGTTGTTTCACCAGCGGCCGGGCCGCAATCGGGTGCCCCAGATCGATCAGCGTTTGCGTGACGCGGAGCAGTTCGGAGGGCGTCGACGGCTTGGTTTCGAGCAGCGCTTGGACGGTCTGGTCGCGCTCGGCCAGGGCCAGCGCCTGTTGCTCGGCAGGGTCCTCAAGTTCGGCAGGGGGGGCTTCTCCGGCGCCGTCGCCGGCCGCGGCGCCGTCGGCGCCGACAGGAGCGCCATCAGCCGGCTCGGCGGCCGCTTCGGCCGCTTCGCCAGCGCCAGGTTCGTCGGCGCCTTCCCCGGCGACGGGTTCGGCTGCATCGAAGGTGTCGTCCGCCGCGCCGGCTTGCTCCTGGCACGAAGACGCCGACAAATCACACGCCCGAGCCGCGCTCTCGCCCCCGATCGCCGTTAACAGCACCACAACCGCGAAGTACGACGCACTCGCGAATTTCAATCGGGCACTGCTGGACAAGCCAGCAGTGGCACCCGACATCGACCGATTTGCGCTGATAAGCGAAGGTTGTCGCACAACCGCAATCATGAATGTCTTCCCTCTTCGGGGGGCAACACGCTATCGAGCTCGAAGCCGTCGCTACCGTCGTCGGCCGCGGCGCTCCGTCGATCGAGCCCCAGTCGCATCCGCCAGCGGGCTAACTGACGATCGACTTCGGCCGGGGCGGTTGAGCCGTAACTGCGAAACGCTGTCACCGCTCGCTCGACCCCCAACACGTCATACACGCTGTTGTCGAGCGCCGGGTGCGCGGCGCTAAAGTCGGCAGGCTTGAGCTCGGCCAATGGCACGCTGCGCTCCATGGCCAAACGCACCAGGCGGCCGACGAGCTCGTGCGCGGTGCGCTGCGGCACGCCGCGCGCGATCAACAATTCCATCAGCGTAGTGGCGTCGAGATAACCCAACTCCAGCCGCGCGGCGATCGCCTCGCGATTCAGCTCGGCTCCCGCGACCACCGGAATGGCGATTTCCACGCACGAGCGCACCGTGTCAAAGGTATCGAACAGTGGCTCCTGCCCTTCTTGCAGGTCGCGGTTGTAGGCCAGCGGCAACCCTTTGACGAGCACCAACAAGGCTTGCAAATTGCCGACCACGCGGGCGGTTTTGCCGCGCACCAGTTCGAGCACGTCGGGGTTGATCTTTTGCGGCATGATCGACGAGCCGGTGCAGAACGCCTGGGGCAACTTCAAGAAGCGAAACTCGATCGTGCTCCAGAGAATCCACTCTTCGGCCCAGGTGCTAAGATGCGTGGCGATCAGCGCGCAGACAAAGGCGAACTCCAACGCGAAGTCGCGGTCGCTCGACGCGTCGAGACTGTTGGCGGCCACCGCGTCGAAGCCCAGTCGCGTGCGCGTTTCCTCGCGATTGATCGCCAGTGACGTCCCGGCGACGGCCGCCGTGCCCAACGGCGAAACGTTCACGCGGCGTCGGCAGTCGGCCAATCGGCCCCGATCGCGCTCGAATTTCTCACAGTAGGCCAGCCAATAGTGCGGCGCCAGCACCGGTTGCGCCCGCTGGGTGTGTGTATAGGCGGGCAGAATGCAGTCGCGGTCGCGCGTCGATCGTTCGACGAAGGCCCGCTGCACTTCGACGAGCAGCCGGTCAAGCTCGTCGATCGCGGCGCGCACCCAGAGCCGCACATCGGTCGATACCTGGTCGTTGCGGCTGCGCGCCGTGTGCAGCTTGCGACCGACATCGCCGATCCGCTCCACCAGCGCGCGTTCGACGTGCATGTGGATGTCTTCCAGCTCGACTGAGAAGGGGAACTGCCCCTGCTCAATCTCCTGGCGAATCGCTTCCAGCCCTTGCACAATCTGCTGGCACTCGTCGGCCGAAAGGAGACTGACGCTGGCTAGCATTTGGGCATGGGCAATCGATGCCGCGATATCGTGCTCGTAGAGCCGGCGATCGAAGCTGATGCTTTCGGTGAACTGCTCGAGCCGCGAGTCGGTCGCCTCGCGAAAGACGCCACTCCAAGGTTTGTGCACGGCCGGGTCAGTCACGTTCGGTCGCCGCGTGGAGAGGTCGAGTAACCAAGAACCGCATTCAACTCATTTAAAGTAAACGGCTTAGCGCGTGTCGTCAACGACCCGACCTAGGGGGTGCGGCAACATCGACATAATCGTTGTTGCCCGAACGCTGGGCGGGTATTTCGGCCGCTTGCCTACCGGCGCGGCAGCGCCCAACAGTTGCCTGACGCTCGCGTTAGGGCAACCGCGTCTTGGGTTGGCGGCGCCGGGCGACTTATGGTTTAACAATAGCTGGACGGGTCAGACTTCGTTCGCCCTGCCCCCCGGGGGAAGTTCATCGCGATGTGGTCACTACCGAGGCACCGCACACTCTTGCTCACCGTCGCCGCGATCTCGGCGTGGGCGACCTCAACCCGGCCTGCCGCCGCACAGATGTTCGGCCAGCGCACCGTCGGCCAGACACTCACGCCTCAAGCGCAGCCGGGGAGCACCGGTGCATCGAATCCCGCCGGCATGGTAGGAGGATTGGGCGCGAATATGGGTTCGGCGCTGGGGCCCAATCCGCGCTTCATGCGCAATAATCGCGACCCAAACGCGTTCGTGGGCCGCGACCAGCAAGATGCGGGGGGATTCGTCGGGTCTACGCAAGCGATCGGCGGGGCGGTTGGCACGTCGTTAGGCGATCTGCTGCCGGCGCGCGACGCCAACGTGAATCGCCCGCGCTTCGAAGCGCCTGTCACGCGGCAGCAGCTCTATCGCCCGCGCCTGGTACTGCACGAACAGCTCAGGCTCCCGCCGGCGGCGGCGCCATTGCCGGTATCGCAGACGGAGCGTGCCCTGGCCCGGCGCCAATTGGCACAGCGGGTGCGGGTGCAGGTATCGAATCGGACGGCCATCCTGGAGGGTGTCGTCGCGTCGGAGCACGATCGTCTCTTGGCTGCTGAATTGGCGCGCCTAGAGCCCGGAGTCGCGGCCGTCGAAAACCGCTTGCGGCTGGCGGCGCCGCTGCCGGAGCCTGTCGCTGGGCCATCGCCTGGGCCAGGATCTGTGATGCCATCGCCAGACTCGCCGGATCGTCGGCCGCGGCAGGGGCCGCGGGAGTTCTAACGGGCTCGGCGTAAACTGCGCTCATGGCCTGACCTGAGCGTGCCGTTTCAACGGCCGCCGGCATCTGGGCGCCTGCCGGCGCGACTACGGCCGCGCCACCGGGCGCTGCCAGGTATTGAGCGCGGCTGATGGCGGCCGCGCGCTGGGCGGCTGCCGGCGGCAGCTCGATCGTGGTCGTCCTCATCCGGCGGCGCGATTCCTGGAGTGCACTGGCCGGGGCGTACGCCGCAGGTTGCACGTCGGGCTCCATACGCGGCTGCTCCCCGATCGCTTGCACAGTCGGCTCGTGCGCGGCGCGGCGCTGGGCCATGTCAACGGCTGGCTTCGTCGCCGTGGGCGCTCCAGGCAGAAGCTGTTTGGCCGGCTCCGATGCGACCATCCCCCCTTGCAGCGACTCGAAGCGGCAGACCAGCGTGACCGTGCGCTGCGGGCCGCCGACTTCGTCCCAGGGAATCCAGAAGCTGTACGAGTGTCCCAGCCGGCTCTTGCTGTAGTGATCGTCGAGTTGTTCGGCGGTGAAGACGAATTTGCGGTCGGCGGCGGTCTGCGCTTCGTTCGGATCATCGGTGTCGTCGTACGCGTAGACCGTGAAGCGGCCGGCCACGGCGATCGGCGCCTTATGGAGTTGATCGTGGAACATCACCCGCGCGCCGAAGCCACGCACGCCGGGCAACCCCGGCTGGTTCATCACCGCGTCGGTCCACATCACGGCGATGCGATCGGGCTTTTGCGGTTGGGGTTTGCCGGGCCAGCCCAATTTGTCGACTTCCAACTGCGCGCAGCCGCCGGCGGAAAGCAGCATCATCAGCAGGGTCGCGAGCCAATGCCGCGAGGCCGCGCAGCGCGAACTAGCGCGCGGGACAAGTCCCGCGGCTAACGAATACGTTGCTGCGAACATGTTGTCAGCTGCCGAGCTTGCTCGGCGCGCTAGCTTGCTCGACGTTCTGGGAGCGACGTACGACACGAGCTTTTGGTTCTCCAGTGGTCGAAGCGTCTATTGTCCGCCGGGGGCCGTTGGCTTCGGCAGGTAGCGCCCGGCATCGGGACGCAGCGCGGAATCGCTACGGCCCGAGACCATGATCCGCCCGTCGGCCTGCATGACCGGTGGTCGCTGTGTCGGCAGCCCTGCGCGGGCGCCGAGCGTGCCAATCGGGGCGGCGACGTGCGGCGCGCCCGGCACGACGTACGTGCTCCGCGCGGCGGGGGGCGTGGCGCGGGGTTTGACGAACTGTGTGCTGCCGGGTGTGCGCGGTCGCGGCGCGCCCAGCGTGACTTGCGTGTAAACGGGGGAGTTCGATTCCGCCGGCGCGCCAAATGACAAGATTCCCGGCGACCCGGTCGCGGCACTCCGCGGCGCGGCGCTGGCCGTTGGCCCGCCGGTTCGCGGCATCGCTCCCATGCCGGGGCCGCCGCCGGGAGCAGCGCCACTCGGACCGGGGATGATCGGCCCCATCGGCACGGGAGTTACGGGAGCTTCCATGCCCGGCGGCACTTGCGCGGGAGGCACCAGCAGTTCCTCGCCGGGAACCAACATACCTTCTTCCGGCATGACCAGGTTCGGCCCTTCAGGAATCAGATCGGGCAAGATGACCGGTCGATCGACCGTGCCCCGCAAGTCCTGATCGGGATACACGACGACCGTGCCGTCGCCGTCGATTTCGCTTTCGCCGCGCCGATAAATACCGGTCGGCCCCTGAATCCGTTCAACGTCGGCCAGGCACCAACTGATGCGGGCGGCTTCGGCCTGCTTCACCGCGTTGGCGTCGGCTTCGTTGCGAATCACGTGCGGTGTCAGGATGATCAACAGCTCGCTGCGCAACACCTGGTCGAAGTCGTAGCGAAACAGCATGCCGACCAACGGTATGTCGGACAAATACGGCACGCGGCGGCTTTTCTTGGTGATGGTCTTGGTGATCAAACCGCCGAGCACGACCGTTTGCCCGTCGGCGGCGCTGATCGTGGTTTGCGCGACCGTGGTATCGACGCGCGGCGAGAGTACAGGGATGCCGAGCGGCGAGACGGCGATCGGGATGCCCTCGCTGATCGGGCCCAGGGCCGAGCGTTCGGCATCCAGCTCCATGACGACGGTGCCATCGGGGCTGATGCGCGGCGTCACCCCGAGGATCAAACCGACATTCATCAGCTCGATGGCGCTGTTGATGCCCGTCAACGCATTCGACACCACGTTGGTCACGCGCGGCACGCGCTGGCCAACCTGGATGAAGGCCGGCTGATTGTCGAGTGTCATCACTTGCGGGCGGCTGAGAACTTGCAGCCGCGAGCTCTCGCGCAGCGCGCGCACCAGGATGCTGACGCTTTCGCTCGAGGCCGAGAGCACCAGGCCGCCGAAGCCCAAGTCGCCATTGGCGCGGTTCGTGGCGAAGTTCGTCACCCCTTGCGCGCCCAATAAAGGCGCCGTGATGAGCGACGGAATCGTGCCGGCATTGCCCAAGAGTGGCGGCCCAGTCGTTTGCGACTGGTTGAAGTTGTAGCCCGGCGAAAGCTGCCCGGCGGGCACGGTAGTGGCGGTACTGGTCACGCCGCCGGAGATGTTCTGCAGCACGCTGCGGTCGAAGAGGATCGAATCCTGCAAGCCGAGCTCGACGCCGAATTCCTCGGTGTTCGACAAGCGCACCTCGCCGATCAGCACCTGGATCATCACCTGTGGCGGTTGCGCGTCGAGCCGTTCGATCAGTTCGCGGATGTCGTCAAAATAGCGCGGCGTGGCGCTCAAAATCAGACTGTTGCTCACCGGCTCGGCGACGACCACCACTTCGCGTTCGATCTGCTGGAACGGGCTGGCGCCCCCCGGAGCAGCCCGTTCCACCAGACGCTCGCTACGCAGGAAGTCGTTGACGGCGCGGGCGACGTCGATCGACGGCGAGTTCTTCAACCGATAGACGGCGCTCTTGCGCTCCTGCACGTCGCTGTCGTCGAGCCGCAGCAGGATCGCCTCGACGATGGTCAGGTCGCCCGCCGCGCCGGTGGCGATGATCGAATTGGTGCGCGTATCGACCGAGAACCGCAGCGGGGCCAGCGAACCCTCACCTTCGGCGCCGGCCAGTTGCGGACCTCCCTGCCCCACGGACTGCACGCCCAGGAGGTTTTGCAGCATTTCCATCAGGCGAGCCGCGTCGCCATTCTCGATGTGAAACACCTTGATCTGCGCGGTCGTGGCCGGCAGGCTGTCGAGCGCTTCGATCAAGGCCTCCAACAATGCCATGCTTTCGGCCGGGGCCGACACCAAGAGCGTGTTGGCGCGCGGGTCGGGCGTGATCCGCACGTCGGCCAGCGCGCCCGACTTCAGCAGTTGCCGCCCCTTCTGGTCGACCGTGAAGAACTCGAGCACCGCCGCCCGTTCGTTGGCGGCTGCCGCGCCACCGGGAGCAACGCCGGGGCGCCCGCGTCCGCTGATCGCTTCTTCAATGACCGGCGCCAAATCGGCGGCCAGCGTGTTCTGCAAGCGGAACACTCGTAACTGGTTGACCGCTTCGCTGCCGGGCGTGTCGAGCCGCTTCACCAAGAGCTCGATTTCGGCCAGGTCGCGCGGACTGGCCTGCACGACCAGCGAGTTGCTGCGCTGGTCGGCCGTGACGGTCACCTTGGCCCCCAGCCCCGTGCGCGTCTTATAGAAGTCTTCGAGCGTCGTGCGCACAGCGCCCGCCGCCGCGTGTTCCAGTCGGAACACGCGGAACTGCGTCTCGGGGCTCACGGGCTGATCGAGCTTTTCCACCAGCTCGGTGACCGCCTTGATCGCTTCGCCCCAGCCGATCAACAGCAGGGCATTGGGCTGCACGAGGGCGGTGACGCTGACGCGCCCCTGCCGGCCGGTGAGCAGCTCGGGCTGAATCTGCGCGATCACTTTGGCGACCGCGTCGCTGCCGGCGTGTTTGAGCTCATAGACCTGGATGGTCGGCTCGATCTGGGCGCTGATGCGCTCGATCTCCTGAATGATGCGCATCAGCTCCTGCACGTCGCGCTCGCGGCCCCGGAGGATCAGGATATCGAGATCCTCAAGCGCCTCGACGTCGACATCCGCCCCCAGCTCGCGCAGTTGCTCGCGCAAGTTGGCGGGGCGCTCCTCGGCCGCGCCGGGAAGTTGCCCCGCACCGGGTTGAGCGGCGTCGGCGGGTAGTTGATCGCCCAATTGCTCGGGCGGGGCCGCGCCATCGGGTGCGTCGGCTGGTTCCTGAAACTGCGCCAGCGCCAGCGGCTGCCGCGCGCCTGTTGGAGCTTGTGCCGACGCGGGACGCACCCGCGAGTCACCGGCTTGGGTCGCGGGGGTTGTGCCGCGACTGCCGGAGCGCTGCGCGCCGTCGCCGGTCGTTGCTCCCGGCTGCCGCCCGCGCTGGCTTTGACCGGTCTTGGTGAGCCGCCCGCCGTAGGCTTCGATCGCCTGCTGCACCTTGCGCGGATCGGATTTCACCAGCGGCATGACGCGCACCGTCGAGCCGGCTTGGGGCGGGGGACTGTCGAGCGCCGCGATCAGCCGCGACAACTGCCAGACCACCGTACTCGTGCCGTGCACGATCACGCGGTTGCCGCGCGAGTCGATTTCGAGTTCCGCCCGCGAGCGGCCCAGCGCCAGCGTGTAGGCCGGTGCTTCGGGAATCGCGACCAGCCGCGGGCCAAATAGTTCGATTAACAGCTTTTCGATACTGGCGACCGGGGCGTTCTCGACCGCGACCGCTTCGGTGGCGAAGCGCGTGGCGGCCGCGGGGCGCTGTGCGGTTGCCGTTGGACGTGTCGCAGTGGGCGCGAGATTGAGTTGACGTGCTGGAGCCGCCGCCGGACGAGTCGCTGTTCGATTTTGCGCGGGGGGCGCCGCATGGTCCGCGCGCGTGACGCGATCGAGTCGCGAAATCAGTTCGCGCGCAATGCGGTGGGCAGGCGCCGGGCCGCTAACAAGTAGTTGATTCGCGTCGGAGTCGACGAGCACCCGCGCACCAGGCTCGCGGGCCAAGAGCGGCGAGAGTGTCCGCTCGAGATCGGCCGCGCGCACGTGCTGCAAGCGGTACGCGGTGTAGCTGGAATTTGGCGGCTCGGCGGCGCGGCAATCCAGCGCGATAAATGTCGTGATCAGGAGTAGTTTCAAAACCAGTGCCGTGTGCCACTGCTGGCTTGTCCAGCAGTGCCAGGTGCGAGGAGGCACTGCTAGGCGAGCTAGCAGTGGCACCCGACGTCGGTACGATTCAGGTTTTGAAACTGCGTTGACTAGCGCGCATAGTAGCGCCAGCAGCCGGGCGGCTCGATTGGCCGCCAGCGCCGTCGAATTCAGAAGTGCAACAAACGCCCGCACTTATTCAATTCGGCTAGCATGGTTTCCCCCCTGCTAACCCGACAACGGCGCAGCCCCAGCCTGCGGGATGCGCCCGTATCGTGGCAGCAGTATCGGCGGCCTGTGGGTCGGTCTGAAGTTATTCCGGCGACTGGGTGCGTATTTTGTTTGCTAGCGACAGTATGCTGGCGGAGATGGAAGGCAATCCGTATGAGCCGCCGGAACAGTTGGAGCCTTCGCGCCCCAAGCGTCGGCCGGTTAAGAAAGACCGACTGCAATTGATAGGTCGACTCGGGCTGTTGTTCTCCGCAACGATGTTGACCGCGTTGATCCTGATTGGCTTGACGCTGCCCCGTCGTCCGTTAGCAGGAACACACCCGTGGCCAATTCTTGCACTAATTAATTCGATAGTGTTTCTCGTCGTATGCGGCGAAACGACGGAGCAAGTGACAACTGCAGAGCAAATCTCGCACTCGGGGATTTCGGACACGGAGGCTGTTATACTTGTTGCATAGTCCTGTTGGTTCGGGTCACGGATTTCGAATTGCCGATTGAGACCGTACGTGGCGACTACTGAATCACTTCCGCTTCCCAACGCCGATTTCGTTCACCGCTGGGTCAGTCTCTGCGCCGAGGCCGCCAGCGACACGGCGACTGGCCCGTCCGACCGTGAAGCGCGTGGCCGCTGGTTGGGAACGCTGCTGTCGGCACACGTCGTCGTTTACGACATGCTGATCCAATTGGACGAACAGTGGCGCGCCGCGATTGCCGCCAAGCCAGAGTCGTACGACGCGCGTGCTCATCAAGAGCTCGATGCGATGTTTGCCGAGTGGTTGGCAGCCGCCGCGACGTACGAGAAGCTGTTGAGTGAGTTCGACAGTCAGGAGCTTGGCGTTGCCCATGCCGAGGAATTTCGACGGCGTTTGCGCGAGGCGCGCGACATCGCCATGGCCGACAGCGAGTTCTTCAATCATTCCAAGTTGATCGAGCTGCGCGACGCCGCGCTCGAAGAACACGCACGGGGCGAGACGCTTGAGTTCGGGGCAACCTAACGTCCGTACGGTGCGCTTCAAGCAGATGTTGGCGCGCTTGCCCGTTGAGGTTCAAGCCGCCGCGGAAGCTGCCTTCGTGCTGTTTCGGCGCGATCCGTTCCACCCAGCGCTCGCCAACCACGAGTTGGTCGACACGAAAAAGGGGCGGCATCGCAAGGTGAGCCGGTCGATTACCGTGACGCGGCGCTATCGGGCCATTTATGTGGTCGACGGATCGACGAACGTCTGGTACTGGATTGGCTCGCACGAAGACTACAACAACTTTGTCGGCAGAATGTAACGCTCACGAGGTATCTTCACGCGGCGGTGAGACCGCTCATTGACAGCCTGCGGCCCGGTGAGTGCAATCAAGGGCTTGCCGCTCGTTGGCAAAAGGTTCGATCGGGTGGCCCGACCTCTTGCCGGTCGGGTCGCGCAGCGACAAGAAACCTGCTGGAATCGCTGCGGCAGGTTTCGCGACGCGACAGCAACAGATTCTTGTGCCTGCGGCACCCGGCTGGCGAGCAGCCGGGCCACCCTGAGTCAAAGCTAAACTTTCCCCATGGCAGCTAAACTCCCATCCGCAGCCGCCGCGCCCTTGGTTGGCGTCATTATGGGGAGCAGGTCGGATTGGGAGACGATGCGCCATGCGGCCGACATCCTCACGCAGTTCGGCGTGCCGCACGAATGTCAGATTGTCTCGGCCCATCGCACCCCCGACTGGATGCGCGACTACGCTGCCGGGGCCGAAGCGCGCGGGCTGGAAGTGCTGATCGCCGGCGCCGGCGGCGCGGCGCATTTGCCCGGCATGGTCGCTTCGCACACGGTGCTGCCGGTGCTGGGCGTGCCAGTGCAGAGTCACGCGCTGCAAGGGCTCGACTCCCTATTGTCGATCGTGCAGATGCCGGGCGGCGTGCCAGTGGGCACGATGGCGATCGGCAAGGCGGGGGCGACCAACGCCGGGCTGTTGGCCGTGCGCATCCTCTCAGGCAGCCGGCCGGAGCTGCGCCGCAAGTTGCACGAGTTTGTCGACGAGCAGGCGCGCCGTGTGCGCGAAGACGCGTTGCCAGAGCCACCCGCAGGCGAGTCATCATGACGCGTGGCCGCCAAGGTGACGGCCCGGTGTTACCCGGCGCGACGGTCGGCGTGTTGGGGAGCGGCCAGTTGGGCCGGATGTTCGCGATCGCCGCCCGGCGGATGGGCTATCGCGTCCACACGTTTTCGCCCGACGACGACACGCCGACCGGGCAAGTCGCCGACCTGGAAATCAAAGCCAGTTACCTCGATCTCGACGCGGTGCGCAACTTCGCCCGCGGCGTGTCGGTCGTGACGTTCGAATTCGAGAACGTGCCAGCGGGCACGGCCGAAGCGGCGGCCGAGCTGGCGCAGGTTCGCCCCGCCGGCAGCGTGCTGCACGTCACCCAGCATCGACTACGCGAGAAGACGTTCTTGCGCGAGCGAGGCTTTCCGGTCGCGCCATTTGCCGCGGTCCGTTCCTACGACGAACTGATGACGGCGCTCGCCCAGATCGGCACGCCGGCGATCTTGAAAACCGCCGGCTGGGGCTACGACGGCAAGGGACAGGCCCGCGTCGAGAACCAGTCGTCGGCCGCCGCAGCCTGGCGGGAGCTGGCCACGGATGAATCGATTCTCGAAGGCTTCATCGACTTTGCAGCCGAAGCGTCGGTCGTGGCGGCCCGTGGCGTCGATGGCTCGTTCGTTGCCTATCCGCTGGTCGCCAACCACCACGTGCGGCACATTCTGGACACGACGCACGCCCCGGCCGCCTGGCCGCCAGGCTTGGAGCAGTCGGCCCACGAGATCACCCGCGGCGTGCTCGAAGCGCTCGGTGTCGTCGGCGTGTTGTGCGTGGAGTTTTTTGTCACCCGCGATGGTCAATTGCTCGTCAACGAGCTGGCCCCGCGGCCGCACAACTCCGGGCATTTCACGTTCGACGCTTGTGTCACCAGCCAGTTCGAACAACAATTGCGGTCGATTTGCGGATTGCCGCTCGGTTCGACCGAGCTGTTGCGGCCGGCCGCGATGGCCAATCTGCTGGGGGACGTGTGGGCTAGTGGCGAACCCGACTGGGCCGCAGCCCTGGCGATGCCCGACGTCAAGCTCCATTTGTACGGTAAGGCCGTCGCGCGCCCGGGGCGCAAGATGGGTCACCTGACAGCGCTGGCCAACACGGCTGACGAAGCGTTGCGCCGCGTGCTGGCGGCCCGCGAGGCGCTCGCGCGGCGGTGAAGTGTCGCCACGCTCATGCGTGCCAAGGGCTGCGGCCAGTGCCGATCGACGTCGATCAGCCATGAAGCACTGGCGGAGCCAGTGGCACCCGGCGCGGCTCCACTCACATCGAAATTCGCTCAACTCGTTTTATTCGTTTCAGGTGTTCGCATGCCCAACAAGATTCGCAGCCAGGAAGTGACCGAAGGACCAAGCCGTGCCCCGGCCCGTGCGTTCTTACGCGCGATGGGCCTGACCGACGACGATCTGAAGAAGCCGTTCGTCGGCGTGGCCAGCACCTGGAATGAAGCCACGCCTTGCAACATCACGCTCAATCGTCAGGCTCAGGCTGCCAAGCGCGGCGTGCGCGAAGCGGGCGGCACGCCGCGCGAGTTTGTCGCCATCAGTGTCTCTGACGGCATCGCCATGGGGCATGAAGGGATGCGGGCCTCGCTCGTGAGCCGCGAGGTAATCGCCGACTCGATCGAGCTGATGATGCACGCCCATCGTTACGACGCCTTGGTCGGGCTGGCCGGTTGCGACAAGAGCTTGCCCGGCACGCTGATGGCCATGGCGCGCTTGAATCTGCCGGCGGTGTTCTTGTACGGCGGCACGATCCTGCCCGGCAAGTTTCGCGGCCATGATGTCACGATCCAGGACGTTTACGAAGCGGTCGGCGCCTACGAAGCAGGCAAAATGACCGAGGCCGAACTCCACGAACTAGAGTGCGCCGCCTGCCCAGTGGCCGGCTCGTGCGGCGGGCAGTTCACTGCCAACACGATGGCTTGTGTCGCTGAAGCGATCGGACTGGCGCTCCCCGGCAGCGGTTCGGCCCCGGCCGTCGACGAAACGCGCGATCGCTACGCCGAATTGGCCGGCCGCACGGTGATGGATTTGCTCGAAAAGAACATCC
This sequence comes from Pirellulales bacterium, assembly GCA_019745975.1. Taxonomy (GTDB): domain Bacteria; phylum Planctomycetota; class Planctomycetia; order Pirellulales; family JAEUIK01; genus JAIESQ01. The sequence continues at coordinate 19,406 of JAIESQ010000065.1, read as the reverse complement.
GCCCGCGCGACATCCTCACGATGGAAGCATTCGAGAACGCGATCGCCATCGCGGCGGCCACCGGCGGCAGCACGAACATCGCGCTGCACATGCCAGCGCTGGCCAAGGAATGCGGGCTGACGGTCACGCTCGACGACGTCGATCGCGTCAGCCGGCGCACGCCGACGATCGCCGATCTCAAGCCAGGCGGCCGCTACGTCGCGCTCGATATGCACCGCGTCGGCGGCATCCCCGTTGTGCTCAAGGTGCTATTGGACGCCGGCCTGTTGCACGGCGATTGCCTCACGGTGACCGGCAAGACTCACCGTGAGAACCTCAAGGACGTCAAGCTGCCCAAGGATCAGGATGTGATTGTGCCAGTCGAAAAAGCGATCAGCCCGACCGGCGGCCTGGTGATCTTGCGCGGCAATCTCGCGCCCGAGGGGGGCGTGATCAAAGTGGCTGGAGTCAAGAAGCTGCAACATCGCGGGCCGGCGCGCTGCTTCGACAGCGAGCAGGAGACGTTCGAGGCGATCGCTCGCCGCGAAGTGAAGGCGGGCGACACGGTGGTCATCCGCTACGAAGGGCCGCGCGGCGCGCCGGGCATGCCCGAGATGCTGGCGGTCACGGCGGCGCTGGTCGGGCAGGGGCTCGGCTACGACGTCTGCTTGTTGACCGATGGCCGCTTCAGCGGGGCCACGCGCGGTCTGATGGTTGGTCACATCGGCCCCGAGGCCTACATCGGCGGCCCGCTGGCGCTCGTTAAGAACGGCGACATGATCAAGATCGACGCGGAGGCAGGCACGCTCGATGTTGAACTGCCCGAGGCGGAACTGACCAAGCGTCGCGCGGCGTGGAAGGCAAAGCCGCCGCGGTACACGTCGGGCGCCATGGCCAAGTATGCGACGATCGTCGGCCCGGCGTGCGAGGGGGCCGTGACCGTGGCGAAGCCGTAGCACGAGCGATTGTACGACACGTACGATCCGCAGTGCGATTGGATAGGTTGTTAGCCGCGGAGCTTGCTCCGCGCGCTAGCGGGTTCGATGCTCGATCGCGCAAGCTAGCGCGCGGGATAAATCCCGCGGCTAACGAGCGCCGCAGCGAAATCGACGAGCGCACGACTTCTGCGAAGTACCGACGAGCGAGAATCGGTCGATGTCGTCTTTCATCCAAATCGTCGCCACGTGCCCCACGCGCGAACTGGCCGACCAGATCGCTCGCGCGCTGGTCGAGTTGCGGTTTGCCGCCTGCGCGCAGGTCGGCGGGCCGATCGCCAGCACGTATCACTGGCAGGGCGCGGTCGAGTCGGCCGAAGAGTTCGTGCTGGTGGCCAAGACGCGCGCCGAATTGTTTGATCGGGCAGCGGCCGAAATCGCGCGGCTGCATCCCTACGACACGCCGGAGATCATCGCGGTGCCGATCGTGGAGGGCAGCCAGAAGTACCTCGATTGGATCGCGGCCGAAACGCAGGGCGCGTAATCGGCGCACGCAAGGGGACGGGAGTCGTTTCTGGTCGCAGCCTGCACACTTGAAATTGTCGATGCCCAGAAACGACTCCCGTCCCCATTGACGACATGGCGCGCTATCGCTTCGACATCTCGCTGCACGTGCGGCCGGCCGATGCACGGTCAGGCCAGACGATGACGCTCGCCGGTCGTGTCGTCGAAACGCTCGCCGTGCCGGATGCGTCGCAGGCCCTCCCCTTCGAAGTCACTTTCGAAGAAGCAGCCGACAAACTGGCGGCCCTGCCGCGGATGTTCGTCGAGCCCGACGGTTCGTTCGTCTGGACCGGCGACGATAAATGCGGCCGCTGGCAAGTCGACGGCAATCTCTACGATCGAGCAGGGCGGCTCGTGTATGTCGATCTGGCGGGCAACTGTCCGCAAACCCAGTTCGATCAGTTGCTGGTGCCGCTTGGTTGGCCGTCCATGCCGATCGCCTTCCATCTGCGTCGCGAAGGAGTTTGGCTTGCGGAGCCGGTGTTTCGGGCTTGGGCAGGTGAGTGCCCCTAAACAAAGCAGCGCGCCAGTCTGCTATCACCGCCCACTCGGGGGGTGGCCATTCTGTTCTTTCCCCGGTTTGTGGGCATCCCTATACTGAAGCGTGGCCCATGGCGCCAAATCACCGCGGGTTGTTTTCGTTGTTAGGTTATAGCTCGAAGGGATTTAACAGCACTCGACAACTGCCCTCCGGCCACAGGCGCCAGGCTTGGCCGGACGCTACGCACCGCGACGAATGGCCGGCATAGGATGTGCTGGGGAACCGATGTCCGCCAGCCGGCGTCGCAACAGCACATCGAACAATTATCTAAGCGCCACGGAAAGGGTGTACCGCATGGCCCCTGTCAGCCGCTCAGCACGGCCCAGGGGGTGGTACACCCGGCTCTCGTTCCGATCGAGACTGTCCGCCGGCTGTGCGGCGCTCGCGCTGGCTGTGGTGGTTGGGTCGCACGCGCGGGCACAGTTCGGCCAGGGTGCGATGCCCTTCGGCTATACCAGCCGGTTCGAACTTTCCGACTCGGTCCATCTCGACACGCCCGATCACAAGGCCCGCACGCTCGAAGAGCAGTTCAAGGAATACGCCAAGGCCCAGCAGTGGGAAGACGCGCTCGATGTGCTGACGACCCTGTCGCACGACTACGGCGACAAAGTCGTGCTGGCCAGCCCCCGGCGTTACGTCAGTTTGCGGGAGTATTGTCACGCGCGTCGCGTGGAGTTGCCCCTGGAAGTTCGTGCGTTGTATCGCCAGCGAGTCGACGCCCAGGCGGAGGCCGCCTATCGCGACGGCCTGGCGGGGCGCGACGTCGCCAAACTACAGGCAGTGGTCGACGAGTTCTTCGCCAGCAGTTGGGGCGACGACGCCCTCTGGACTCTAGGCGAGTTGTCGCTCGAGCAAGGGTGCTACGGAGCGGCGCGCCTGGCGTGGCAGGCGCTTTTGCCGACCGCCGCGCGCGTCGGGGCCGCGACCGAAGCTGCCGACCTGGCGAGCACGCGGCTGGTCTACCCCGACAGCGAGTTTCCCGCGGCCGAAGTCAACGCGCGGCTTGTGTTAGTTTCGGTGCTCGAAGGCTCGACGAGCCGAGCCGAGCGGGAACTGGCCGATTTCCAGCGCTTGCATCCGGCCGCGGAAGGGCAACTAGGGGGCCGACGCGTCAAGCTGGGGCCGGTGTTGGCCTCGCAGGTCGAAGCCAGCCGGCAATGGCAACAACCGGCGGCCGACGATAACTGGCCAACCTTCGCCGGCTCGAACCAGCGCGCCAAGCGGCTGCCGAAGTCCGTCGATGTCGGGGCCAAAGACTGGGAAATCACCCTCCCGGAAGTCGTGGCCGACGATCCACCCTACGCTTATCCGCAAATCACCCCCTGGCGGCGGTATGGCGATGGTCCGCTCGCCAAGAAGAGCCCGCTGCTGTTGAGCCATCATCCCGTCGTGGTCGGCAACTTGATGTTCTTGAACACGCGCGACGAAGTCCGCGCCTACGACGTGCGCACGGGCCGGCCCGCTTGGGGCCAGACCTCGCCCACCGTGTTTCGCGATAGCGACGAGGGACTCTCTCCGCGCGCGCCGCAGCGCGGCGGGTTCGGCGTGCCGCGCTATACCCTCACGGTCGCCGGGCAGTACTTGCTCGCGCGGATGGGCTCGCCGGTCACGTCGAGCGTCAATCAAGGCGGGCTGGGAGACAAGCCCGGTTACCTGGTGTGCCTCGATCTGGCGGCGCAAGGCCGATTGCACTGGAAGATCGCGCCCGAGCGCGACGAAAAGTGGTCGTTCGAGGGGACTCCGGTTGCCGACGACGAGTGCGTCTACGTGGCGCAGCGGCGCGGCGGCGAAGCCCGGCCGCACGCGCTCGTGGCCGCCTACGAGTTGGCGAGCGGACGCCGCCGTTGGGTGCGCGAGATCGCCGGCGCTGATACGCTCGCCCCCGGCCAGGTCGACGAGACCACCTCCAACCTGCTCACGCTGCACGAAGGAGTGCTGTACTTCAATTCCAACTTGGGCGCGATCGCTGCCATCGCCGCCGCCGACGGACAGGTCCGCTGGATTCACGTGTATCGTCAGCCGCAAACCGGCGACTTGAATCAGCCGCTGGCTCACTTCCACCGCGACCTCACTCCTTGCATCTATCAGCAGGGAAGAGTATTTGTCGCGCCCTCAGACACCGAGCGCATTTTGGCGCTCGACGCGGCGACGGGCGAGTTGCAGTGGGAAACGCGCTACGCCCCCGACGCGCTCCATCTATTGGGAGTCGGCGGCGGCCACCTGCTGGCCAGCGGCGACCGCATTTATTGGATCAACGTCGAAAGCGGTAAGCTCGTTCGTTACTGGCCCGACGGTCCCGAACCCAAAGGCTACGGCCGCGGCGTGCTGGCCGACGACGTCGTCTACTGGCCGACGCGCGACGGCGTGTACGTCTTCTCGCAGCAGACGGCTGAACTGCTGCGTAAAATCGATCTGCGGCAGCGCGACGAACACGGCACCGGCGGCAACCTGCTGGTGACGCACGAGCGACTGCTGGTTGCCGCGGCCGATCGCCTGTTGGCCTTCGGTCAGTTCAGCCATGTACCTCGTCCGGGCGGCGCCGCCGCGGCCACGCCTTCCCAGCCTCGATAGTTGTTGAGACCCGCATGGAAAACACCTCGGAACACGGTGCGCCCCAGGACGACATCCAAGCCGTCGAACGGCTGCACGCCGCTTGTCAACGGATCACCAGCGAGCTTGGCAAAGTGATCGTCGGCCAGCGCGCCGTCGTCGAAGAACTATTGATCGCGCTCTTCGCCCGCGGGCATGGCCTATTGGTCGGCGTGCCGGGGCTGGCCAAGACGCTGATGATCCGCTCGCTGGCCGATTCGCTGTCGCTGAAATTCAATCGCATTCAATTCACGCCCGACCTGATGCCCGCCGACATCACCGGCACCGAAGTGATTCAGGAGGACAAAGCGTCGGGCCAGCGGACATTCCGCTTCTTGCAGGGTCCGATCTTCGCCAACGTGATCCTCGCCGACGAGATCAACCGCACGCCTCCCAAGACGCAGGCGGCGCTGCTCGAGGCCATGCAAGAACACCAGGTCACGGTCGGCGGCAACCGGCATCGCTTGCCAGAACCGTTCTTCGTGCTGGCGACGCAGAACCCCATCGAGCAAGAAGGGACCTATCCGCTCCCCGAGGCCCAGCTCGATCGCTTCATGTTCAATATCTTTGTCGACTATCCCGACGAGGACGAAGAGTTCGAGATCGTGCGCCGCACGACCACCGACGCCCTCGGGCGAATCATGGCGACGCTTTCAGGCGAGGAGATAATGGCGCTGCAGCACATCGTGCGGCGCGTCCCCGTCGCCGATCACGTCGTGCGCTATGCGCTGCAATTCACGCGGCTCACGCGCAAGGAGAAGGGCGAAGTGCCCGACTTTATTCAGGAATTCGTGAGCTGGGGGGCCGGGCCGCGGGCGAGCCAGTATCTGGTGCTGGGGGCTAAGGCGCGGGCCGTGTTGCACGGGCGGTTTTTCGCCACCTGCGAGGACGTGCGCAAGGTGGCGGCCCCGGTACTGCGACACCGCATTCTCACGAATTTCAATGCCGAGGCCGAAGGGGTCCGCCCCGACGAGATCGTCCGCCGCCTGATCGAAGTGATCCCCGCCGAGGAGCAAGAGTCCGCCAGTCGTGGAAGCCTACCCGAAGTATTTCGATCCGCAGACGCTGGCTAGCATCCAGGGTCTGGAGCTGCGCGCCCGGCATATCGTCGAGGGCTATGTGTCGGGCATGCACGCGAGCCCGTATCACGGCTTCTCGATCGAGTTCGCCGAGCATCGCGAGTATGCGCCCGGCGACGACCTGCGCTATCTCGATTGGAAGGTCTTCGGCAAGACCGACAAGTTCTATCTCAAGCAGTACGAAGCCGAGACGAACCTCGTCGGCTACCTGCTCTTGGACACCAGCGAGAGCATGGCCTACCAGAGCGCGGCGGCCCCCTGGTCGAAGCTCGAATACGCCAAGACGGCAGCCGCGGCCCTGGCCTATCTGGTGCTGCAGCAGCAGGACAGCATCGGCCTGCTGACGTTCGACGATCGCCTGCGCACGATGGTGCGACCCAGCAGCCATCCGTCGCACCTCAAGCAAGTGCTGCACGTGCTCGAGGAATCTCCCGCGCGCCGCAAGACATCGGTCGGCCCGCTCTTGCACGACCTGGCCGAGCGGCTCAAGAAGCGCGGCGTCGTGGTCATCCTCAGCGACATGTTCGACGACGTCCGCTCGGTGCTCGCCGGGCTCAAGCACTTCCGGCATCGTCGCCACGAGGTCATCGTGCTGCACATTCTCGATCCAGCCGAGATCGAGTTTCCGTTTGATCGGCCGACGCTCTTCAAAGGACTCGAAGGTTTGCCCGACCTCCTCACCGATCCCGTGTCGCTGCGGCGGGCATACCTGCAGGAGTTCGGTCAATTCACCAAAGCGCTCGAGGCCGGCTGTCGCGATCAGCACTTCGACTACTTGCGTTTGCGCACCGATGAATCGCTCGATCGCGTGTTAGCCGGGTACCTGGCTGCTCGTGCGGCCAGAATCAAATGATCGTTGACTGAGGAGCCCTCGCGGCGAGTTGTCATGCAGTCGATTCAGGTTCCGCTGGCGTTCGGTTTCGGTCAGGCGGCGATGCTCGCCTGGCTGGCGGCCGCGTCGGCGCCCATCCTGATTCACCTGTGGAATCGCCGTCGACATCGCGAGGTCCCCTGGGCCGCCGTCGAGTTTCTGCTGGTGGCGCTGCGCAACAACAGCCGGCGCATTCGCCTCGAACAATGGCTGCTCTTGGCCGTCCGCACGCTGATTATCGTCTGCGTCGTCTTGGCGATGGCTGAGCCGTACCTGGAGCGCGTCGGGCTGCCGTTCGTCGGCGGCGAGCGCACGCACAAAGTGCTCGTGCTCGATGCTTCGTACTCGATGGCCTACCGTCCCGGCGAAGCCAGCCGCTTCGATCGCGCCAAGGAAGTCGCCGCGCAAATCATCGATGAAAGCCCGCATGGCGACGCGTTCAGCCTGGTCTTGATGGGGTCGCCGCCGCGCGTCGTTGTCGGCAAGCCAGCGTTCGCGGGCGAAGAGCTAATCGACGAGATTTCGGGGCTAGCCGTGTCGCACGGCTCGGCCGACCTGCCGGCGACAATCGTCGCGATCGAAAACGCGCTGGCGCAAGCCCGGCAAGAACAGCCCCGCATCAGTCGGCACGAAATCTACTTCCTGACCGATTTGCAGCGCGTCGGCTGGCTGCCCGAGCTCGATCGCGCGGCCGGCGCCGAGTTTCGCGAGCGCAGTCGCCGACTCAGCCAGCGCGCGGCGCTGGCGGTGATCGATCTCGGTGCCGGAGAAACCGAAAACCTGGCCGTGACCGGCATCCGCCCCAGCGAAGCCATCGCGACGACCGGACGCGAGTTGTCGGCCGATGTCACCGTGCGCAATTTCGGACGTCAGGCAGTGGCCCAGCAGTTGATCGAGCTGTTCGTCGATGGCCGCCGCGTGGCCGAGGGCCGCGTCGATCTGCGCCCGCAAGAAGAAGCGGCCGTGTCGTTTCCGTTCCGTTTCGAGGGCATCGGCGAGCACCAGGTCGAAGCGCGGCTCAACGCCGACCTGCTCGACTGCGACAATCATCGCTTCCTGGCGCTGCCGGTCAAAGAAACGCTTGCCGTGCTGTGCGTCGACGGCCGCCCTGGCGGTAGCCAATTCGGCTCGGCCACCGACTATCTCAAAGTGGCGCTGGCGCCCCAGTCCGCCGGGCAGGGTCGACCCGTCCACGTCGAGGTTGTGACCGAGGGCGCTTTGCGCGAGCTCGACTTGCCGAAGTACGACGCCATCTTCTTGTGCAACGTGCCGCAATTCACGGCCGCCGAAGCGCGGCTGCTGCACGCCTACGTCGAGCAGGGTGGTGGGCTGGTGTTCTTTCTCGGCGACCAGGTGCGGGCCGACAGCTACAACCGCTACCTCGGTGGCCAGGAGCGCGGCGTGCCGCGCGTGTTGCCCGCGCTGGTGGGGGCGGCAACCGCGCCGGGACAGTATCGCTTCGACCCGTTGGATTATCAGCACGGTTTGATCTCGGTGTTTCGCGGTCAGGAACAGTCGGGGCTGTTGACGACGCCGATCTCGCAGTACTTAAAGCTCACGCCGGTCGAGGGCGCGCCGGCCAAGGTGGCGCTTGGTTTTGCGGGTGGCGACCCGGCGATTGTCGAGGAGCCGATCGGCCACGGCCGCTCGATCGTCGTGGCCACCTCGGCCGATGTCTCGTGGACGGTGTTGCCGATGTGGTCGAGCTTCGTGCCGCTCGTGCATGAGTTGTTGGCGCTGGCCGCCAGCGGTCGCTTCGAGGAGCGAAACATCGAAGTCGGCCAGCCGCTAACCGGCGAGTCTCCCGCGTCGGCCGCCGAGCTGCCCATCGTTGTCGCGCCTCCGCAGGGGGAGCCGGCGTCGGCGTCCACAACCGCTGGCAGCGGTCTGTGGCAGTTCGACGACACGTTTCAAAGTGGCATCTACACCGTGCGCTTCGGCGCCCAAGGTAATGAGCAGCAGTTCGCCGTCAACACGAACACTGCCGAAAGCGATCTCACGCCGCTGTCGGTCGACGAACTGCGCAGCGAGGTCTGGCCCGGCATCGCATTTCATCATCAGACGAGCTGGCGAAACGCCCTCGGCGGGGTGTCGCCTCAACTGGGTGGTCGCGGCCGGCTCAACGGCTGGTTGATCGCCGCGGCGCTGTCACTCTTGTTGTTCGAGCCGCTCTTGGCATGGCGCATGGGAAGGTATCGCCGATGACCGGGACCCTGCCAGCATGGCTCGAACGATTGCTCGGCCTCGAGCAGGCGGCCGCCGGCGAAGGGACCGCCTGGCGCTTGCAGGCGTCGTGGCCCTTGGCCCCTTGGCTCACGCTGCTCTTGACGCTGGGAGCAATCGCCTGGGTTGTGGCGCTTTATCAGTACGACGCCGGGCCGGGACGCCGCTGGCTCAAGATGCTCTTGATCGGGCTGCGGCTGTCCGCCGTCGCGCTCGTGCTCTTGATGCTCGCCGGCCTGACCTTGTCGCTCGAGCGAACCGGCCTGCCGCACCTGGCCGTGATTGTCGACGACTCGGGCAGCATGGGGGTCGCCGACCGCTATCGCGATGAAACGTTGGCCAACAAAGCCGCCGAACAAGCCAAGGCCGCCGGCTTCGACGAGCCCACGCGCTTGAACGTAGCCAAGAGCGTGCTCTTGCGCGACAACGCGGCGCTGTTGCGCAAGATCGAACGCGACTACAACCTGCGACTCTATTTGCTGGCAGGCGCCGCGCGATTGCAAACCGGTTCGCGCGCGGCGCTAGAACAGCAATTGCGCGACCTGGCACCCTCCGGTGAGGCGACGGCCCTGGGGCGCGGCGTCCGAAGCGTGCTGGCCGATTTGCGCGGCACGCCTCCCGCCGCGCTGGTGCTGCTGACCGATGGCGTCACGACCGAGGGAGAACCGCTGGCCGATGTGGCCGCCTACGCGCGCCGTCGCGGCGTGCCGTTCTTCGTTGTGGGGTTGGGGGACGAAAAGCGCGTCCGCGACCTCGAACTGCACGACCTCCTGGTCGACGAAGTCGTGTTCGTCGACGACATCGTCCAGTTCGAGTTCACGCTCGCCGGCTCGGGCTATGCCGGCCAGCGCGTGCCGGTCGTCTTGCGCGAAAAGGGAGAATCGGAGCCGCTGGCCCGCATCGACGTGCAGGTCGCGGCCGACGACCAGCCGCAGAAAGTGCGCGTTCCCTACCGGCCGACCGAAGTCGGCGAGTTCGAATACACGATCGAAATCGAGCCGCAAGAGGGGGAATCGACCGACGACAACAATCACGAAACGCGGCTGGTGAGCGTGCGCCGCGAGCAAATCCGCGTCTTGTTGGCGCAGGCGTATCCGAACTACGAGTTCCGCTACCTCAAAACGATGCTCGAGCGTGACGGCACCATCGAGTTTCACTCGGTGCTGCAAGATTCCGACCCCGAGTACGCTTCGGCCGACAAGACCGCGCTGCGGCTGCTGCCGCACCGCCGCGACGAGCTGTTTGCCTACGACGTGATCGTGCTGGCCGACGTGAACCCGGGCTATCTCAGCAGCGGCGTGCTGGAGAATGTCGCGGCCTTCGTCGAGGAAAAAGGGGGCGGCGTGATCATGGTCGCCGGGCCCGAGTTCAATCCGCAAGCTTTCCAGGGGACGCCGCTAGCGCGGCTCGTCCCCATGCAATCGCGCGCCGCCGACAACGGCCCCTGGCGCGACGGGTTCCAGGTCGTGCCCACCGCGCTGGGGCTCGATTGCCCGGCGTTTCAATTGGGAGACACGCCCGACGAAACGCGCCGCATTTGGAGCCAGTTGCCGCCGCTCTACTGGTTCTGCGAAGCGACCAGGCTGCGCCCCGCCGCCCGCGTGTTGGCCGAGCACCCCACGCGCGTCATGCCCGATGGGCACCGCGCCCCGTTGATCACGCTCGAGTATGTGGGCGCCGGCAAGGTGCTGTTTCACGCCATCGACGAAACTTGGCGCTGGCGCTACCAGGTGGGCGATTTGTATTTCGCCCGCTACTGGGTCCAGTCGATTCGCTACTTGAGCCGTTCGAAACTGCTGGGCAAGGATCGCTCGGCCGAGCTGTCGGTCGATCGGCGATCGTATCGCCGGGGCGAGCCGGTGCGGCTGCGCGTGCGGTTCGTCGACGAGCGCCTGGCTCCGCCGGCCGACGACGGCGTGGCCGTGATGGTCGAACGCGATGGCCAGGAGCGCCGCAGCGTCACGCTGCATCGCGACGCCGCCAGCCAGGGGGTCTTCGAAGGGTTGCTGCCGCAGGCGCCTGAGGGTCGCTTCCACGCCTGGCTCGTCGCGCCGGCCTTCGAAGGCCGGGCGCCCGCCGTCGACTTTCAGGTGGTGGCGCCGCCGGGCGAATTCGAACGAATCGAAATGGATCGCCCCGAGCTGGAACGCGCTGCCGACGCCACGCGCGGGCGGCTTTACACGTTGGCCAATCTGCGCGAGCTGGCGAGCGCGCTGCCTGCCGGGCAACAGGTGCCGATCGACACGTTGCCCCCCATTTCGCTGTGGAACCGCTGGCCCGTGCTGGTCGTCCTACTGGTGCTATTGTGCGGCGAATGGCTGCTGCGCAAACGCATGGGTCTCGTATAATTTCTAGAGTTACCGAGTTTCGCCGGAGCCGGGCAAGTGCCGCATCGACTCGAACAACGCGTGGCCCTCGTTCGCCGCAGCGCTCACCGCTTGCAGTTGGTGCACGCCGGGGCGTGGCTGACGACCGTCGTGCTCTTGACCGCGGCCGCCTTGGCCGGAGTGGACTTCCTCGTCGGCTTGCAGGACCGCGGCGTGCGCATCCTGCTCACGATCGCACTAGCGCTGGTGACCGCAGCCTGCGGCTGGCGATTCCTGTGGCCAGCCTGGCGGCAGCGGCTTTCGGCGGTCGCCGTGGCCCAGCGTATCGAGCGGCAGTTCCCGCAGTTGCAGCATCAGTTGGCCAGCGCCGTCTCCTTCTTGCGGCAACCGGCCGACGACGCCTACGGCGGCTCGGCCGAGCTGCGCCGCGCGGTAGTGCACGAAACCGATCTGGCCGCCGAAACGCTCGACTTTCGCGCGGCCCTCGATCGCCGGCCGGCGAAACGCGCGCTCGCCGTAGCCGGTGTCTTGCTGACCGGCATTGCGATCTTCGCGTTACTCGAGCCGCAATTACTCGGCATCGCCGCGCGCCGACTGGCCAATCCCTGGAGCGCCGCCGCCTGGCCGCAGCGGAATCATCTCCGCTTCCGGCAGGAGGTCCGCCGCCTCGCGCTGGGGCAAACCTTTGAAGTCGAGGTGGTCGACTCGGCCGGCGTCCCCCTTCCCGAAGACTTGTGGATCGTGTACCGCCAGGAGTCGCCCAGCGGCGACCTGGTCGAAGATCGTCAGCCGGTCCCGGTCGTGCAAGCCGCCGGCAGCGGCTCGTTGCGCGTGGCGCATCGCGACGCGGTCGCGCGCCCCTTCTCCTATCGAGTCGTCGGGGGCGACGACAGCTCGATGGCGTGGATCGATCTCGAAGTCGTCGAGCCCCCGGCGCTCGAAAGTCTGTCGGTTACGCTGCATCCGCCCGCGTACACAGGCTGGCCGGCCCAACCTGGCGAGAAGCATCTCAGGGCGCTAGCCGGGACGAAAGTGGCACTCGAAGGCACGACCACGAAGCCACTTCGCGCCGCGCGCCTGGCGCTCGACGGCGGCCAGGCGTTTCCGCTCTCGATCGATCGCGACGGCTATCATTTTTCGCTCTCGGCCGCAACCGAGCAGGCCTTGGTGGTCGAGCGCACGTGCGCTTACTGGTTCGAGTTCGAGGATCGCGAAGGGCTGCAAGGGGGTCGCGACCTGCGCTACGAGATGCAGGCCGTGGCCGACATGCCGCCCGTCGTATCGCTCGATCGCCCCGAGGCCAACTTGTTCGTCACGCCGCAAGCCACGATCCCGGTGCGCGTCAGCGCGCGGGAGGATTTGGCGCTTCGTGCGGTCGAGCTCGTCTACTCGCGCAGTGATCGCTCGGGTGAGCCCGACCAGGTGATCTCGCTGTTTGCGGCCGAACAACCCGCACAGCCTGCCCCCGGACCCGCGAAGACCTCGGCCGCGGGAGCACCGGGCGCGGCGGCCACGGCATCGACGTTGCCGCTCGGCGGCGAAGGGGAAAGCCGGGTCTTCGAGCATCGCCTGGAGCTGGCGAGCATGGAGCTGCGCCCCGGCGTGCTGATTGACTTGCGGGCGACGGCGAGCGATTTTCAGCCGGCCACGAGCCAGAGCCCGGCGCGGCGGATCGCGGTCGTCGCACCGGCCGAGCTCGAAGTGCGGCTCGCCGAGCGTCAAACGGCCATCCTGGCCGAGCTCAGTCGCGTGCTGAAGCTGCAGCAAGATGCCCACACGCAAGTTGCTGGCCTGGACGTGCAGATTTCCGAGGCAGGCCGCCTGGCGCAGGAAGATATCGATCGGCTGCAAGCAGCCAATCTCGCCCAGCGCAAGGTGCAGCAAGGGCTGATTGGCCCTGAAGAAGGAGTCAACACGCAGATCGCCGGCCTGCTGGCCGATCTGGAGAACAATGCGCTCGACAGCCCCGACATCAAGCGTCGCATGGAGCAAGTGGCCGGCGAGTTGCAACGGCTCGGGCAAGCGCAGTTGCCGGCGATCGAGCGCGAGCTGACCGCCGCCGAGAAAGGTGCTGCCGCCGCGAAGGCGTCGCCCCCCGATGGGGCCAATCCGCCGCGCGATCGCGAAATGGCCCAGCACCTGGCCGATGCCGGCCGGCAGCAGAAGGAAGTGATCGCCGCGCTCGAACAGGTGGTCGCGGATCTCGGTCAATGGGATACCCGTTGGCGCGCCGCTCGAGCCTTGGCCGAGCTCGGCGAGGAGCAAAAGCAGGTCGCCGAGGAAACCGCCGAACTGGCGCGCGAGACGCTGTCGCGCGGCGCCGAGGCGCTCGACACGAACGAGCGCGCCCAATTGAAGAAGCTTGCCGGCCGCGAGCAGGAGTTGGCTCGCCGCCTGCAGAAGATCGAGCAGGGCCTGGCCGACATGTCGCAGCGGCTCGACGAAGAAGACCCGCTCGGCGCCGCCGCCCTTGAGGAGGCGGCGCAACTCGCGCGACAATCGCAAACTGCTTCGGCCCTGCGGCAGGCCGGCCAGCAGGTCGAGCGCAATCAAATGGGCCAGGCGCTCGAAACGCAGCGGCGTGTCGCGGAGCAACTTGCCCAGATGCTCGACGCTCTCGACTCGCGCCGCGAACAGGAGTTGGCCCGATTGGTGCGCAAGCTCCGCGAGAGCGAAGCGCAGTTGGCGGAAATGCGACGTGAGCAGGACGGACTGCGCCGCCAGGCGCGCGACGCCGAAAAGCTGGCCGATCCCGCGGCGCGACGCCGCGAGCTTGAGCGGCTATCACGCCAGGAACAAAAGCTGCAAGAACAGGCCGAGCGGCTGGCCAAGCGGCTGCAACGTCTGCAGGCCGCCTCCGCGTCCAAGCAACTGGCGCGTGCCGGGCAATCGCTCGGTCAAGCCGGGCAGCAAGCCGATCAGGGTCAGGCTGGCGAGTCGGCCGATGCCGCCGATCAAGCGCAGCGCGATCTCGACGAAGCGCAGCAGCAACTGGCCGAGCGTCGTCGTCAGGCCGAAGCCGATCTCGCCGCCGAGCAACTCGCCAAGTTGCAGAGCGGGCTGGAGAGCCTGCGCGATCGTCAGCGCGAGGTCAATTCAGAGACCGTCCGTTACGACGAGCTTCGCAAACCGACCGGCAACCTGACGCGCGGGCAGCAAGTTGGCGTACTCGAACTGGCGCGCACGCAGTTGGGGCTTGCCGACCAGACCGGGGCGCTGGCCAAAAAGCTGGCGGCGGCCGCCGCCTTCGCGCTGGCGCTCGACGGAGCATTCGACGACATGATCGCCGCGGTCGAAAAGATTCGCGAGCTCGATACCGGTCCGGCGACGCAGGCCGTGCAGCGCCACGCCTTGGCGCGGCTCGAGCAACTGCTCGCGGCCCTCGAGCCCGATAAGCCCGAAGATCAACAGGGAGGTCAGGAAGGCGCGGGCGAAGGCGGCCAGCAAGCCGGCGGCCAGCAAGGTGAAATGCTCCCCGATACCGCGCAACTCAAGCTGCTCAAGTTGTTGCAATTGGATATCAACGAGCGCACGCGCGGTGTCGCCGAGCGCATGCAGGGTGGCCGCGATGCACAAGGCGACGCGGCACGGGAGCTCGAGCGATTGAGCGTCGAGCAGGGCAAGCTGGCCGATCTGGTTCGCAATCTCTCGCAACCCGCCAAAGAGCAGGCGGCCGACGATCCTGAAGCAGTCCCCGAGTTGCCTCTCGAGGATGAGCCGAACGAAACTCCGGAGCGTACGCCATGATCGTGACACGTACTTGCGCGCTGCGAGGTGGAGCGTTCTTGTTGGCGACCGTCGCGGGGGCCTTCCTCTCCGCGCAGCCGATCTTTGCCGCCGACGAACAATCGCCCGGCGCCGCGCCGCCGGCATCTGCCGACACTGAATCTGACACGCCCGAGGCCGAAGAGCCGACCCCGCCGACAACGAGCGACCTCGATCGGGCGCTGCTGGAGAGCCTGGACGAGGCGCGGGATTCCGCGGACGACGCCGCGCCGGCGCCAGCGCGACGTGCTCCGCCGGCAAAAGCAGACAGCCCGCCAGATGCCGACCAGGAAGATGCCGATCGCGACAAGCCGTCCGCCGATTCGCTCGACGATTCGCTGGACGACGAGTTGCTGCGCGATCTGGGTCCCGCCGAGGGCGAAACCGACGAGGCCGACGATCCTTTGGTGCGCATCGGCCGCAAAATGCAGGAAGTCGAACGGTTGATCGCCCAACTCGAGCCCGGCGAGCCAACCCAAAAGTTGCAGCGCGATATCGTCACCGAGATCGACGAACTGCTCAAGGAAGCGCGCCGCCAACGCTCGCAGCAGCAATCGTCGGCCAATAAGCAGCGGCAGCAATCGCGTCGCGACCAGGCCGACCAGCCGCAACAGCAAGAACCCGCGGGCGGTCAACCCGATGAGGGCGGGAACGATCCGGCACGCGACAGCACGGCGCGCTTGCGCCCGGAAGCTACGGCCGAGCCCGACATTGGCCAGATGCAAGACTTGCTCCGCGAACTGTGGGGCCATTTGCCCGAGCACGAGCGGCAGCAGGTGATCAACTCGACGATTGAGAAATTCGTGCCGAAGTACGAATCGCTGATCAAGGAATACTTCAAGCGGCTAAGCGAGGCGACCCGCGCGCAACCATAAACTGCCATGCACAAGCGGCCGCGCCGCGGGGGCTCGCAGCAGCGTGCACTGCTCGCCCCGCAACGAGATCAGGGAGGCGTTCCATGCGAGCGATGCTCTTGGCGACAACCTTGCTGGCCGCCGTGGCGTGGTGCGGCGCGTGCGCTAGCGCCGCTGAGCCGGATGACGTCGAAGTCAAGGCCAGCGAACTGATCACGCCCGCCACGAGTCAGGCGGTCGACGAAGGGCTCAAGTTCCTCGCTTCGCGACAGGCCGAGGATGGCTCGTTTGGCCCCGGCGGGCCCAGCCGCAACGTGGCGATCTGCGCGCTGGCTGGCATGGCGTTTCTCTCCTCGGGGAGCACGCCCAGCCGCGGGCCCTACGGCAGCGAGGTCGAAAAGTGCGTCGACTTTCTCTTGGCGCACACCGATTCGACCGGCTTCATCAATCTCGAAGGGGCGGCCACACACGGGCCCATGTATGGCCACGGTTTCGCCACGTTGTTTCTGGCTGAAACCTACGGCATGACCCGCCGTGGCGAGATCCGCGACAAGCTCGCCGACGCCGTCAAACTGATCGTCGGCACGCAGAACCAGGAGGGGGGCTGGCGCTATCAACCCCGCCGGCACGACGCCGACATTTCGGTCACGATTTGCCAGGTGATGGCGCTGCGCGCCGCGCGCAATGCCGGCTTGCACGTGCCGCGCGAAACGATCGACCACTGCATCGACTACGTCAAGCGCAGCCAGAACCCCGACGGCGGCTTCATGTACATGCTCACCGGCGGCGACAGCGCCTTTCCGCGCTCCGCCGCGGGCGTAGTCGCCTTGTACAGCGCCGGCATCTATGAGGGGCCCGAGGTGACCAAGGGGCTCGAATACCTGATGCACCACCTGCCGCGCGGCGATGCCTTTAGCCGCGAGACGCACTACTTTTACGGGCACTACTATGCCGTGCAGGCGATGTGGCACGCCGGCGGCAAGCACTGGAAGTCGTGGTATCCGGCGATCCGCGACGAGCTCTTGTCGCGTCAGCACGCCGACGGCTCATGGATGGATTCGATCTGCGTCGAATACGGCACGGCGATGGCCTGCATCGTGCTGCAAATGCCCAACAACTACCTGCCGATCTTTCAGCGCTAGGCGACAACGGGCGGTTTCGTGTTCAAGCGTGCTTTGTTTTGTGCTGCTTATGCCAATGCGCCGCTGATCGCGGTCATGTGGTGGCTGCTGGGCTGCGGCGCGGCAATAGCGCACGCACAAGCGCCGGCCGCTGGTCCCAGCGCGGCATCGCCGGCCGATTTGGTCCCTGTCGATGGTCCGCGCACAACCGGGCGTTTGCTGGCCTGCGACGTGGGCTGGAAGCTCAACTTCGCGACCGATAAGGGGACGGTTGCTCTCAACGCCGCTGATCTGGCCTGGTGGGGTGCTCCGGTCGAACCCGCGCGCGGTCCGCTGGTGATGCTGGCCGATGGCGGATTGTTGGCGGCCACCGTCGAATCGGTCGGTCGCGAGAAGCTGACGGTCGAATCGCCGACGTTCGGGCCGCTCGAACTAAAGCTCGCCGAAGTCGCCGCCGTGGCTTTGGCCCCGCCGGGGGGCGCCGCGCGGCGCGATCGCTGGCTCGACGAGCTGCGCGGCGTGACCGGCGACGCCGACGAACTGTGGCTCGACAATGGCGACCGTCTCAAGGGAACGCTCAAGGCGGTCCGCCCCGAGGCCATCGAGCTCGAGACCGAGATCGGCCCCGCCACGATCGAGATCGCGCGCGTGGCCGGCATCGTCTTCAATCCGGCGCTGGCCGCCCGGCACAGGGCGACCGCGCTCGTGGCGCTCGTCGGACTTGCTGATGGCAGTCTGCTCGTTGTCAACGAGTTGGTGCTCGCGCCGGCCGCCAAGGGCAAGTCGAGCCTGGCCACGCTGAAGACCGCCAGCGGCATCACAGGGCATGCCGCCGCGTCGGAACTGGTCTATCTGCAACCGTTGGGAGGGCGGGTCGATTACCTGTCGGACCTCGAACCGCAAAGCTATCGTCACATTCCCTACCTGAGTGTCGCCTGGCCGTACCAGGCCGATCGCACGGCATCGGGCAACTGGCTCCGCGCCGCCAATCGCTGGTGGCCCAAGGGCCTCGGCATGCACAGCGCCGCCCGGCTCACTTATGACCTTAAGCCAGAGCACGCGCGCTTCGAGGCCGAGCTGGCGATCGATGCCGCGGCCGGGCCGCGCGGCAGTGTTGTGTGCCGTGTGTACGTCGACAATAAGGAGCGTTTCGTCAGCGAAGTGCTGCGCGGCGGCGCCGCGCCGGTCAGCGTGTCGGTCGATGTGCGCGGCGGCAAGCGCGTCAGCCTGATCGTCGACTTCGCCGATCGCGCCGACGAATTGGACTATGCCGACTGGCTCGCCGCCCGGCTCGTGCGGTAGTGGGGGACGGCGGCGATCAGGGGGACGGGAGTCGTTTCTGGCCGTCTTCGTTCGTAGTTAGCTGGCGTAATTCCAGAAACGACTCCCGTCCCCGTTCGTATTCCACCTCGCTCACGCCCCGAACTTCTCCAACCGTCCGGGGTGCCATGCCCACGCTTGCGTGGGCATGTGTCATCCTTTGCTGGTCCGTGGCAGCGAAGACGTATCGATTCGCAAAAGTCCACTTCCCGGCGAGGAATACTCCAGCGCGCTCGACCAACGCCAGGCCACTGCCGAGTCGCACAATCGTCGACGGACTGGATTTGCGTGGACGTACTCAATCTCGGACCAAATTGTCTCCGGTTCGGTAAGATTGCGATCGTAGCCGCCGCCTCGCTGCCAGAAGCGATGATGGACTCGGCCATTGGGTTGTTCGTCCCGCATCTGCTTGAGGAATCCTGGCACGCGAGCGCGCACAAATAGCATTGCGCGCTTGGAGACCGACTGCTTCAAAGTCGTGAGAATCGAACTGATCGAGTAATCCGGTCGAGTTGGCCAGAGAATCAGATGCACATGTTCGGGCATAATTACGCATGCCCACAGGTCGAAGGCATGTCGTTGCCTTGCAGCTTCAATTGCCTCGATCATCCAGCGACGACTTCGGTCCTTCGACAGAAACGCCCGTCTCTGAAAGCAGGAAAAGGTCAAGGCATGTGCATGACCTGGGTCATTGAATCGCTTGCATCGCTTGCGTGCATCTGGCGGTGACTTCATGGTTGATTGAGCCACTTCGGCACGCTCACGGCGCGCGTGGGCTTCATAGTTACTGTCGAACAAAGCTCACTTGCCTTGCTTGCCGCCAGACGATCGTTCGCTAAAAGCTCTTCATCGAAATCAATACCGTGTCGTTGCTCCATTCTGCTACAAACAACTTATGGGAATCCCGCAGCGTTTCGCAAGAACGATCGATCTCTTCGATCCACTTAATCAACTTGGGAATTACTATATGAGTCAGCGACTGCTCGACCAAAGGGCGGCTCGCCGATGGGACGGAGTAAACTGTTAATGATGTCTTGCCGGCACTCGCGTACCCACGATCGAATCCCTCGCCATGGAACTGCGCCGTTAGTATCTTGGGATCGCCCAGCCGGCAAAACCAAACGCTGTCAATCTTGGCCATCACGATTGCTAAGGCCTCGTCTAGCCCGGATTATTCATGGCATGTGAAACAAGAAGGCCTCCTGCGGGGTTGAAGTTGTTAATGAAAGACAACTTCC
>JAIESQ010000123.1 GCA_019745975.1 Pirellulales bacterium | reverse complement strand
CTATCACTGGAAGAAACACAACCTCATGCCTCCCTTACGAGTTAAGCAACGACGATAACTTGGGACAGTAGAACTAGGAGGGCGGCGGCCAAGCAGCACCGCAGCTTGCATCGTCGGCGGCATGCAATGTTCAAAAGAAGTACCGCGTGACGTGAAAGAAGACGGGTGCGGCAAAGCAGAGCGAGTCGAGCCGGTCGAGGATGCCGCCGTGCCCTTGGACCAGGGTGCCGTAGTCCTTCACACCACGGTCGCGCTTGACCGCTGACATCGTCAAACCGCCCAGGTAACCTACAACCGCTGTCATCAGCGACATCAGCGCGGCTTCCCAAGGACGGAACGGCGTGGCCCACCACAGCAGGCTACCCAAGAGCGAAGTCGCCAGCGCGCCGCCGATAAAGCCCTCCCAGGTCTTGTTCGAATTGATCGCCGGCACGATCACGTGCTCACCCAGCAATCGTTCAAAAACGTATTCCAGGGCGTCGGACATTTGCACAATCAGCACGAAGAAGAACAGCAACCGGGTGCTGTCGTTGGGACGCTGGAGATGTAGATCCAAGAGCGCCGGCGCATGACTCAGACAATAGACGCAGACCATCAGCCCCGACTGAATCTTGGCGGTGCGTTCGAGAAAGCGCTTGTAATCACCGGCCAGGGCCACGCGCGCCAACACGAACAAGAAGGCGTAGACCGGAATCAACACCGTGTAGAGGTTGTATTGTGCTTCTCCCATGCCGACCAAGACGAACTGTAGCGGCGTGAACAGAAAGAAAACCCAAAACAACGCGCGGTGGTCGGCGGGGCGCGTCGGCGTGAGCGTGATGAACTCGCGCAAGGCCCAAAACGAGATCAGGCCGAACAGCACCACGGTGGCAACGCGGCCCATCAGAAAGGAGCCGGCCAGCACGGCGCACATCAGCCAGTAGCTGCGCAGGCGCAGCGTGAAGGCTCGCACCGCCGCCGGATTCAACGTCGATCCGCCGCGCTGCTTGATCAGTTGGCCCACGCTGGTCGCAACGGCCAATACGGCCATCACGCCCCCGACGAGCCACAACGTGCGCTCTTGCAACAGTTCGGTCAGTCTTCACGCTCCTTCAGAGCTTCGATGGCGCCGCGTGCCCGCGACAGGAACATGTGCTTGGTTTCCCCTTCCTCCAGCCAAATTGGGGGGCCGAAGGTGATGCAAGTCAACAAGGGGACCGGCAAGAACTCGCCGCGTGGCAGAATCCGGTTCATGTTGTCGATATAGGCTGGCACCGCCTCGATGTCGGGCCGCTTCTTGCACAAGTAGTACAAGCCGCTTTTGAACTCTTGCATTTGTTCGCTGGTGTTACGGCCTCCTTCGGGAAAGACAATCAGGGAATGCGTCTGGCCGATCGCGTCCAAGAGCATGTTGACCGGGTTGGAGTGTACCTTGATGTTCTTGCGGTCGATCAGTAAGGCATCGAAGACACGGGCAATGTAGCGACGCACGGCCCCTTGTTCCCAGTAGTCCTTGGCCGCCACGGGCTTCGTCAGGTTGCGCACGCGCCGGGGCAACGCCGACCAGAGCACCAAGGCGTCGAGGTGGCTGGTGTGGTTGGCGAAGTAGACCCGCTGGCAAGTGTCGGGTTCGCAGTCGATCCAGCGCACGCTGACCCCGCTCATGATCCGGGCCAGCGTGGCCAGAAAAGTCCCGGCAATCTCTTTATCCGCGCTTTTCACAACGCAAACGGCCCCCTGCCGCGTCGTGCGCCAGGAAATTCCTCTGGAAACGAGTCAAAATCGCCACTTGGCCGGCGTATCTAAGGCAGAACCGAGTGACAATCCCGTGGGCCAGCCTTTCGCCGGAGAGTTCGACATGGTCGCCAACTTCCGCACCCCCAGTCAGACAGTCAGCATGCTCCGCCGTCCGGCCGCCGTCGAACCAGCGCATCGTAGTCGGCCGTGCGAGACGGGCAAAGGGTCGGCAACCGCGTGCCAATGGCCGCGACGCCCCGGCGACGACAAGGCGGGACTGACCGATTCTCGGTTGCTCTGGCCGCCGCGTGTCGAACGCAGTCGGCTGGCTCCCCGGGCATTGATCGGCTAGGGCTCCGACATGGTCCTGGGGCGGCCCAAGTCCTGGCACCCCACGCAAAACCTGTACAATCCTACGTCATGGACGTAGCACCCGTTTTGATTGCCGGCCGGTGGCGACCCGCCGACGCGGTTGGTAGCTTTCGAGCCGAGAACCCAACGTTGGGCGAGCCGTTTGGTGCGCAATTCCCCGTCAGTGGTTGGGCCGATTGCGACGCGGCCTTGGCGGCCGCAGCCCAGGCGGCTCCTGAACTGGCGGCCCTTCCGGCCGAGCAATTGGCCGCGTTTCTCGACGACTTTGCCGCGCGAGTCGAGGCCACGCGCGACGCCATCGTTGGCATGGCTCATCAGGAGACCGCCCTGCCGGCGAAGCCCCGGCTTGACGAGGTTGAACTCCCTCGAACGACAGGCCAGTTGCGACAAGCGGCCGCCGCGGCTCGCGAGGGCACGTGGGCACTGCCGACCATCGACAGCAAGGCGAACATCCGCTCGCTGTTGCTGCCGATCGGGCCAGTCGCCGTCTTCGGACCCAACAACTTTCCGCTGGCATTCAATAGCGTCTCCGGGGGTGATTTCGCAGCGGCGATCGCGGCCGGCAACCCAGTGATTGCCAAAGCCAACACCTCGCATCCGGGCACGACAAAGCTATTGGCCGAGGCCGCCTTTGCCGCCGTGCAATCCGCCGGGCTCCCGCCCGCGATCGTGCAACTGATCTATCGCACCAGTCATGCCGACGGCGAGCGACTCGTTGCCGATCCGCGCTTGGGAGCCACCGGTTACACTGGCAGCCGCGGCGCTGGCCTGGCGCTGAAGCGCGCGGCCGACGCCGCTGGCAAGCCGATCTATCTTGAGCTCTCGAGCATCAATCCGGTAGTGATCCTGCCGGGTGCGATTCAGCAGCGCGGCGACAAACTGGCCGAAGAGTTTACGTCCAGTTGCCTGATGGGGACCGGACAGTTCTGTACCAATCCCGGCCTGGTCCTGCTGCTGGCTAGCGAAGCGACTGAGCGATTCGTCGGGGGACTGGTTGAGCGATTTCGGTCATCGGCTGCCGGCACGCTCTTATCGAATCGCGTCGCTGTGTCGCTGGTTGAGAGTATCGGCAAATTACAGGCAGCCGGCGCGACGCTGCTGGTTGGCGGGGCCCGCGACACCGGTCCGCGAGCAAGTGTCGCCAACACGCTGCTGCGAGCCAGCGGTCGACAATTCATCCACCACGCCGAGGCGCTGCAAACGGAAGCTTTTGGGAACGCTTCGCTCGTAGTCGTTGCCGACGACGTCGACGAGCTGGCGACGGTGATCGAGCTGTTGGAAGGTAACTTGACGGGCGCGATCTACTCGCATAGCGGTGGCGGCGACGATGCGCTCTACGCGTGCCTGGAACCGGCACTGCGGCGCCGCGTGGGGCGGTTGCTCAACGACAAGATGCCGACAGGCGTCGCCGTCTCGCCGGCGATGAACCACGGCGGACCATATCCGGCGACCGGACACCCAGGCTTTACGGCCGTCGGAATTCCCGCATCGTTGCGGCGATTCGGCATGTTGGCCTGCTACGACAACGTGCGCCCCGAACGCTTGCCGGCGGCCTTGGGAGACAGGAACCCCAACGGTCGGATGTGGCGCTCGATCGACGGCGCCTGGACCACGGCCGACGTGTCGGCGACCGGCAAAAGCTAATCTAGCCCTCGGCGCATAAACGCCAAAGGGCCAGCCGGTTGGGCGCGCCCTATTTCTGTAAGTCAGTTAAGTCGGCAGTCGGTGGCCTATCGCCGCGCGGCGACGCAGCCACGGCGCCAGCGCCAGGGCTCCCAGGCCGACCAGCATCATCGTCGATGGCTCAGGTGCCACAACGTAGTCGAACTGGTAGTTCGTTAAGGCACCCAACTGTTGAATCAAGAAGGTGTAGGTGCCCGGACCTAGCGGCGGCACGAAACCTGTCGAACCAGCGGCTGCGACAGGATCTGCCATGATCGGGAGAAGATCTTGCCCGACTAAGTTCGTCGGAACGACTGGGTTGGTCGCGCCCGTTCCAAAGTGGGCGTAACCAGCATACGAACCCGGCACGAAGGGGCTGCCAACAAAGCTGACGCCGGGCTGAAAGCCGGTAAAGCCCTGTGCGTCGGTCGACGCGTATGCCGCCAGAACGATCTGCTTGAGCTTCAGGCCGGCGGGAACCTGCAGCGAGACCCAGTCTTGAATGTTCCCGCCCCCGGCGGTGCCAATAATCGAATTCTTGCCGAACGCCACGGCCAGAGCATTGGGAGCCGCTTGGTTGTCCGACAGATCGCCGCTGACACCTTCATTCCAGATGGTCGCTGCTCGACCCGACGCGGCCACGATCAAGACAAGGCAAAACGAAACTGCCAGGATTCGTTTCACTCCCACAGGTCACCTCCAGCTAGACAGGCGATCTAACAATCAAGGCACTCACTCGCCCACAACAATACGGCTGCAAGGGCAGCGCGGATTTCTCCTTAGCTGGATGTGCCGACGAAGATCGTGCGAAAACGGAGGTCTTCTTAGGGCTGCATGATACGCCGAGTTAATCGTTCGGATCGGTAACGAACAGATTGTGTCGCCAGCAACGGAAGAACTCTCGCGAAATCGCCGTGCGGCGTCGAAACCAGCGCTGCGACCGGCTTTATTCCGCCGGCAGATCGGTCCGGTGAATCTCCAGATATCGCACGCCGGTTCGAGCCCCCGCGCGCGACTCGATATAGGGCGCTAGCGCGAACGGTCCGCCAACCAATTCCACCCCGCGTGCAAGCAGCACTTCGGTCGCATTGGCAGGTAACGTCGCTGCAAGCATCGCTTCTCCCGCAGATTGCGGTAGCGAGATCGTCGCCGTGCGTTCGGCAGCGGCCGGCGCCACGATGAGCTTGATGTCGTAGTGTCCCGGCGCGATCTCGACGAGCCAGTGTCCCGGGTCGTCGCCGCGACATTCCTGCCGCGTGAGCAATGTCGGATTCTCGCGCGGCGTGCCGACGAGAATCCGCGGTGGTGCGAAGTGCCGCGTGCCTTCGACGTCGTGAAACCATGCCTCGTACTGTCTCTTGAGGTCAGCCAGCACGGTCGGTTCGGCGGTGGCGCGGTCGTGCTCTTCGCGCGGATCAGCGAGCAAGTCGAACAACTCGAACTTCTTTTCGCGATCGGCCAGCGCCCCTTCGCGCCAGCCAACCCCTTGTACGAGCTTCCAGCGCGGGCCGATCGCTGTGCAATTGCGCCCCAACTCTGGCACATCGCCGCGATGCGTCTGAATGAAGATCGTGCGATCGGGCAGCGCCGACGGTTGCGCGTCGTTGCCGGTCCACAGCGGCAGTAGATTCAGGCCGTCGAACCTCACGCTCGACGGCGCGGCGACGTCGCAGGCCGCTAGCAAGGTCGGCGTGATATCGATATGCGCGGCCACGACATCGAGTTTTCGGCCGCGCTCGAGCCGGCCGGGCCACCGCACCAACAGCGGCACGCGAATTCCGCCGTCGTAGACGCTCGATTTGCGCCCGCGCATCTGGCCGTTGTAGCGATCTTGCTGCGGACCGTTGTCGGTCAGGAAGATCACGATCGTGTCGTCGGCGAGCCTCGCCTCGTCGAGCACGTCCAGTAGCCTGCCAATGTTCTCGTCGATGTTGGTGACCATGCCGTAGACCTTGGCGGTGACGTCGTCGAGCCCGGCCGCACGGTAGGGCGTGTCGTCGCCAGCGCGCACCTCAAGCGGCAAATGCGGGCAGTTGAACGCCAGATAAGCGAAGAATGGCCGGCCGCTTTGGTGCTCGATGAAGTCGATCGCCGCGTCGGTGTAGACATCGCTGCAATAGCCGTGTGTCTGTTCGAGATGGCCGTTGCGCCACAGCCACGGATCTTGATAGTGATTGCCCTGCGGCGGATCGGCAGCCTGCACGATTCCGCCACCGCCGTGCACGAGCGATTCCGCAAAACCTTGATCGCAGGCCCGCAGCGGGTAGTTATCGCCCAGGTGCCATTTTCCGAAGATGCCGGTGCGGTATCCGGCCGCGCTGAGCATCTCAGCAAGGGTAACTTCGTCGGCGTGCATCATCGCCCGGCCGCGGTAGGTGTCGACCACGCCGGTGCGGTAGTTGTAGCGACCAGTGAGGAGGCTGGCACGCGTCGGCGCGCAGACCGGCGAGACGTAGAACCGCGTCATCTCCAAGCCATCGGTCGCCAGCCGATCGAGATGGGGCGTGCGGATCCGTTCATTGCCGTGGCAGCCGAGATCGCCCCAGCCCTGGTCGTCGGTGATGATGAGCACGACGTTGGGACGCTTCGCCCCTGGCGTGCGCACCACGGTCGGCTCGGCTGCGATGGCAAGATTCGTTAAGCAGAGCGCGGCCAGCGCGAAGGCCACGCGGCTTGCAGTTCGCCTAGGTTGCGTCGAACGTGTCGTGGCGTCTAGCATTCGGTGACTCCCTGAACTGGGCAGCATTCCGACGCCTATGGTGCGCGACGCCAGCGCGCATGGCTAGCCTCAGCCGCCACCGCCTGGCGCGTGCTCGATAATCGCGACCAGGCGCGGCGCCCAGTCGCTCCAGCGATATCCGGCGAGCTGTTGTCGGCCGCGTTCGACGAGCTCCGCGCGCCGCGCTGGATCGCGCCACAGCGTTACGATCGCTTGGGCAAACGCGTCCACATCTTGTGGCGGCACGAGCACGGCCGCTGGGCCAGCGTATTCCTCGAATGCCGGAATTCGCGACGCGACCGGCACGCAGCCTTCGCCCAGCGCCTCAAGCAGCGTCAAGCCGCTCGATTCCAGCCGGCTGGTCGACACCAGGCAAAGCGACTCGCCGATGAGCTCGCGCAGCCGTGCGGCATGACTGAAACCACACCACTCAATGCGCTCGGCAACTCCCAATTCGCGAGCGAGCGCCTCCACCGGCTGCCAACTGGCTCTCCCCGCCGTGCCGGCGATCCGCAACCTCCAGTCGGCCGACGGCTCCAGGGCAGTTACCCGCGCAAATGCCCGCAGCAAAGTTGAATGGTCTTTGTGCGGATTGGCACTTTGCACCGAGACGAGCCAGGGGCGCGAGGCGCGCGTGGTCGGTAGCTCCAATGCGCGATCGACAACTTCGTCATCCAAGGCGTTTGGAATGACTGAGTTTCGCGGCGCCGATTCGGGCACAAACCGTTCGGCTTGCCGTCGCAGAAAGTGCGAGACAAATACGTTGGCCGCCGCGCGAGTCAACGCGTCGCGGGCGCGGGCGTTGCGCCAGTTCTCGCCGAAGCGGCGGCGTGGCGGTACGCCCAAGTCGGGCGTCAGGAACTGCCACAGATTGTGATGATGAACCACCTGCGGACAGCCGATGCGCGGCAGCCAGTGATTGTTCGTCAACAGCGCGTCGGCCCTGGCCTGTCGCAACCAAGCACCGAGTCGACGTGATTGCCACCACGTGCGGCGTAGGCTGCCAGCTCCGACCAGCAGCGGCTCGATTCGA
Organism: Pirellulales bacterium; assembly: GCA_019745975.1. Classification (GTDB taxonomy): domain Bacteria; phylum Planctomycetota; class Planctomycetia; order Pirellulales; family JAEUIK01; genus JAIESQ01. Next base: position 55,412 of record JAIESQ010000123.1, on the reverse strand, counting down.
CAGCTCAAACCGGAAGCGCGCAGCGCTTCGAGGGTTTGCGGCACGCTTGCTAGCACCGTGATCTGCCAATCGAGCGCGGCCCGTTGCCACGCCCGCAGCACACCCAGCAGCACCGTGAGTGCACCACCGGGGCGAGTCGCCAGCGCGTTGACGACGAGCTTCATGACTGGCCGTCCACCTCGGCGTGCCATTGCTGCAACTGCTCGCGCAGCGCTTCGCGGTCGAGCAACACGGAGGGGAGCGTGCGGAGCAGCTCGAGTTCGGCGGGCGCGGTGAGATCGGGATCGAGCGCACGGTCGACTTCATGTTCCAACGCGACGAGCCAACGCGGAATGTCGAGTCCGGCGCCAGTTGGCGTCTCGGTGAACTCGGCCAACTCCTGTTCCAGCGCCACGAACGAAGGGGACTCTCCATCCTGGCATTTCTCGGCGATGGCCTTGGGGACCAGCGAACGAATGCGATCCAAGGCCAGCCCGCGGACGAAGCCTTCGCCTAGGTGGTCCGCGATGGTGGGGAGTTGCAGTCCATATTCACGGTTCAGCTCCGCGAGTCGGTTCATGTGCCAATCGGCGGCTTCGGCCGTTTTCTGCGAGAAGCCTTCGCTCCACAACTCGGCGGCGCCATGCCGTCCGTGTCGCATCAGAATCTCGTGCGCGAGAAATACCGGCTTGAGATTCCAGGCGACGCGGTCGTAGCGCCCCTTGAGCCGCAGCAGGTCTAGGAGCGTGTATAGCAACTCGCCGCGATCCGATTGCACCGCGATGTTGTTGTAGTCCTTGTATTCCGCGAAATTCTCCAGCACCGCCTCGAGAATGACTTCCAGGTGCGAGATCGCTTCCTTGCGCGGAAGCTTGCGGTCCAGATCGCCCAGCAGCTTTTCAAATTGCCCGGGATCGGGCTGCTCGGCGAGTTGCTCGAGCCAGGTGCCGACCCCTTCGTGGAGAATCGCCCTGAGGTTACCGATGTGAAAGAACTGTTGCGTAAATAAGTCGCCGCCGTAGGTTTCGACAAAGCGCACGAGATTGCGCCACGCCTCGCGGTCGGAGACACGTTCCAGCACGGTGAGCCGCAAGGCACGGCTGTGCCGCAGCCAGCGCCGCAGCAGCGTTTCGGTAAGTGGCTCGAGATTCTCGATCAGTTCGGCGTCGGGAGACTCGCCGGCGGGCCACTGGCTGGCCGATTCGACGATCGACTCGACCATTGCTCGAAAACCGTGGCGAAACAGCCGATCGAACTCGCTCACAGCGCCCTTGCCAACCGGATGCGATAGCTCCAGATCCTGGGCCAACGAAAGCAGCCGGCAGGTCTCGAGGACAAATCCTAAGCGGGGTAGCACCGACACCAGGTCCAGAAACAGCCGCTGCCAGCCTTGTGCCGTGACAATCGCGGCAGGTGCCCCACCGGCCGCCAAGGGCACATACAAGAGCGCCTGTGGGGCAAGCGCTTGGCGCAAATCGGCCAGCGCTGCCGGCACGATTTCACGCCGCCCGGCCATGATCGCCGACAGCGCCGCCACCGCCGCACGCTCCGTATCCGGCAAGCTGTCGAAACGAGTTGAGTCGGCGCACGCGGCCAGCAAGTAGCGCGCCGCGTCGCTCATGTTCACGGCCGTGAAGATCACCTTTTCTAATAACGTCAGTTGCGCGCTGCGTCGCCGATCGTATTCGACCAGCGATTCGGCGGTCCCCGACGGCCTCGGAATCCGTCGGGTCTCTAGCGTACGCAGCAAACCTTGCAGCCCCGCTGCGAGGTGACATGCTTGCTCGTGCCAGCCCGTCAGCACCGACGCGACATCGAGCTCCTCGTCGCGGGCCAGCCCGCTGGTGGCGGCCACGGTCGCGACGAACTTCCAAAGCCGCGCGGTCGTGGCCAGAAACGCCAGGCGCTGCGACAGCCGTTCGGCTTCAGCGTCGAACTCCAAGTCGGAGGTGGGCGCCGCTCCGCGCCCCTCGAGCATCTCGGCATCGATGCCGTCGGCCGTGCTGTCGCGGTAGATCACCTCTTCGTAGGCCGCATCGAACAAGTGGTCTGCTTCGTCGTCTTCCGCTGCGTCGGTTGGCGATCCGCGCGTGCCGGCGATCGCGGTGCTGGCGCCGGAGTCGCTGGCCAGTTGAAATTCGGGTACCTCCCAGTAGCTCTCGGCGTTGGCTTCGGCGTAGTCGAAGAACTTGCGCGCCATTTGCCAAGCCTCGGGCGATGGCTGCTCACGGGCCGCACGGGCAACGAGCGGGCGCAGCGCGCGGCGCATCCAGCGGCCGGCCAGATCATGAAACGAGCAGCCGCCACCCGCCAGCGGTAGCCACTGGGACTGGCTCAGCCAGTGCATCAACAGCGCCATCGCCGCGACCAGGTCATCCTTATCCAGCAGCGATTCGACAACGAGGGCATAAGCGTTAGCCGACCGCAACTGCCCCGCGTGTTCGCGCCAGAACGCAATGTTGGCGGCCGCGCCGCCTGCCTTTCGCCAGGCAGTCAAGGCCACGGCCACCTGACGCGAAGAGTTGGCGCAATCACGCCCTGAGAACCCTTCCACGGCGCTGACTTCGACGCTGGCGTAGCGATCCCACCAATCGGCCAGGTCGCTCAACTGCCGCGCCAATTCGTCAGTCAACTCGGGCTTGCCCAGCGCGGCTGATTCGCTTTCCAACCGCGACGCCAGTTCGAATGTTCGCCGCAGCAACCCGACGAGGGCGTCGGCGCGATGGTCGTGGATCGTGTTCTCCACCGCGGGAAACAAGCTGAACTGCGCTTGAAAGCCAAGAATGTTCCAGGGGTCGATGAAAGCACCACAGTTGATCCCGCGGCGCACCAGATCGCGAATCTCCTCCAGACACTTGATCCCCCGCTCGAGCTGGCGCTCATCGAGCGCTCGATGTCCCAACGTGAGCCGACATTGGATTTCGCAGGTAAAGCGCGCCGACACTGCGGGCACACGGCCGACGCGCGCCAGCGCCGCCTCGGGGAATCCCATGCGCGCAAATAACTGCGCGAGGTGCACACTTTCCAGTTGAGCCGCGCGGTGCCGGGCGAGCCGCTGGTTCAAGTCCTGCCGCGCGCCACCGAACGGCTGTCGCAGGCGCGCTGCTTCGGCCTGCAGACGCTCTCCATGCGGGCCGGTCGTCCGCATCAACAGTCGCTGATAAAAAGCGTCGCGGTACCGCGCTATCCGCGGCAGCAAGGTCGCCAGCGTGACCGACGAGTCGTGTGTATCGGGACCCTGGCCGCTAGTCCCCGCCGCCATCAGCATTGTGCCCGCGAGCACTGCCGCGGCCTCGGTCAGGAACTCGTCGCGCGACTCGGCAGGCGCCGCGCCCACGCGCCCCAACAGCGCGTCGAGCGTCACGCCAACCAGCACGAACCGCCGATAGAAACCTCGGCCATCGATCGTCAGCGGGTCCCACTGGCCAAACTGGTAGTTTGGCCGCTTATTCACGGGATGATCAAAGTCGTAGGCCCGCGGATCGACCGCTAGTTCGTCGAGTCGCTCGAGGTTGAAGCAGGCTTGCTCGACGAGCTCGCTGTCGGTCTGGCGGAGCAGTTCCAAAGCGCGCTCGACCAGCACCTGGTACCGGCCGGGCGCAACGCCCGCGTCGCGCCAATAGAGACCGATCGGCGAAACCCATTCGTGCGGATAGGGTTCGATCCGCTGAGGAGTCTGCAACACGGCGACCGGCCGGTAACCGAGAAAATCGTTCAACCGCCGCAACGCTCCGGCGGTGATCCGTTCGGTCTCCTCCCAGGGAGCGCCCTCTTGCAACACGGCTTCAAAAATGCGGACCAGGAACAAGGGCCGCCACAATTCCTCCTCGCTCTGGTGAGCCAACAGGTCCGCATGAAAGCGCCGATAGGCTCGCGGCACGTGGTCAAACGCGATTTCGAGCACCGTCCGGGCCTGGTCGACTTGTTCGAACGCGGGCTCGTGCCCTTGCAGGCCGGCTAGTTGGGCTTTGAGCAGTTGCCCCAGCAGCCGCCAGGCTCCGCCTGAGGGACCATCCTCCTCGAGCCGCCTCCAGAGCTCGTTGATCCGTCGGGCAACGCAAGAATTGCGCGCCCCGGAAGCGAAGTTCAGGTAGCCCAGCACGTCGTGCAGAGCCGCCTGGCAGGGGGCGTCGGCGAGCCAAGGCAACTCGCTGCGATCAGGCGGAGTCCCTGGCGAATGCATCAAGCTACGCACCTCCGACGAGGGCCTGTTATGCCGACTTGGCACGAAAGGGACGGCATTCCGTCTATCCGGCCCTGGACCAGCCGCATCGGCAGGCACCGGCCATCTTCGACGCAGGGGATTGGCTCCGGCACCGGGTTCATCGTAGGGTCCGGGGCGGAAGTGGTCTAGACGCTGAATTGCCCCTCCCAAATCGCGCAGCTAAACTAGGTTGCGCTTCGCCGATGCGTTCGCGGCTCAGCGCTTTTCTGCCAGTTAGTTCGGCGCGCGCCCGTCGGCGCTAGCGGCCGGACGTCCTAGGGGTCACCCCAGCGGCGTTGTCCGCCGTGGTGCGTCCCCCTCAGGAAACCAGTTCCGAAGTTGCGATCCAGCGAGTGGAAAGTCGTCCGGAGTATCGGCCCGGCGCGCCAGGTGAAATCGTGGTTACAAAGCAAACCAATCGCCTTTGCCAACTCGTGTTACTAGGCATCATTCCCGTGGCGATGCTTGCCGGCTGCCGCCACGGCTCGACGGGCAGCCAGGGATTCGACCCTGATGCGGCGGGGGAAACGGTCGTGGCCCGCGGTCGGCTGCTACCCCTGGGAGGCATCATCGACTTAAGTGGCATGGTCGGCGATCGGGTGGCCTCAATTACCGCCAAGGAGAGCGAGACCTATCCGGCCGGCACGGTCCTGGCCACGTTTGAGTCGTACCCGCTGCGTGCTGCCGAACTTGATGTGGCCGAGACCGAGTTGGCCGAAGCCGAAAAGCGCCTCAAGCTCGATAAGCAACTCGCTGAGGCGGCGGCCACCGAAGCCCAGATCGCGCTGGAACAAGCCCAGATGATGGATCTGGAAATCAACGCCCAGCAAAACCAGGTGGCGCTCTTAGAATCGCGTCTGCGGGTGGCCGAACACGATGCCCAGCGCTTCGAAAAGCTCGATGCCACACTGGTCAGCCCACAGGACCGCGAACACAAGGCGCTGTTGCTCGAACAAGCACGCAGCGAGCTGGCCAGCGCCAACGCCCTATTCGAAAAGCTCGTCAAGTCGAAGGAGCTAACACAATCGGCAGCCGAGGCCAAGCTCAAGTCGGCCAAGGCCAACGTCGAGCGCGTCGAGCCCTTGGCGCGCATTCCCGCGCTGCGGGCCAACGTCAAGTTGGCAACGGAGCGCGCCAAGATGGCCCAGCTCATCGCGCCGTTCGACGGCACGGTGCTGCGCATTTCGATTCAAGCGGGTGAGATGGTCGGCCAGCGCCCCATCATTCAATTCGGGCGGTTGGATCAAATGGAGGTCGTTGCCGAGGTCTATGAGACCGAGGCCCACCGCGTGAAGAAAGACCAAGCCGTGACGATCACGACAGGCACGAACGGTGCCCTGCCGCAACCGATCGAAGGAACAGTCGAAAGTGTCGGCGCGGTCGTCGCCCAGAACGAAATCATGGGGATCGACCCGGCGGAGCGCGCCGACGCGCGAGTTGTCAGCGTGCGCATTCTCGTCGAGAAACCAACCGAGGAAGCGAAGAAGCTGGTCAACCTGCAAGTGAACGCGGAGATTCATACCGACTGATCGGCGCCGAAACACGCGGCGGCCGAGTCGAACCGCGCGGCGGACGGTCAGGGATTGTAGCGGCTGCCATGGCAGGCTGAGGAGCTCTAGCGGACGATGATCGGCAGCCGCATGAGTCGCAACATCCCACTCGCCTGGCGCAATCTGGTACACGATCGGCTTCGCACCTTGGTGGCGATTGCCGGGGTTGCCTTCGCCGTCGTCCTGGTGTTCTTGCAACTGGGATTCCTCGGTTCCGTTCGCCGCACCGCCACGCTCATCTACGATCAGCTCGAGTTCGATCTCTTGATCCGCTCGCACGAGTATCTGCACATCTCACGCCCTGGCTCGATCCCGCAAGCGCGTCTTTTCCAGGCCCGGGCGGCACCGGGCGTGACCACCGCCCAACCGCTCTATATCGGCTACATTCTTTGGATCCCCGCTCAAGAAGAGGGGGAAACTCCCACCGAGGCGAAGACTCGCCAGCCGGCCGATTGTGGAGGCCGCGGCTTGTTTTCGCGCGGGCGGTCGAGCGAAGAACTTGCCAGCGCCGGTCGCCGCGCGATGTTGGTTCTCGCCGAGAACCCTGATGAAAACGTCGTTCGCTTGTCCGACGTACAGATGCATCTCAAGACCCTCAAGACCCCAGGCTCGGTGCTGGTCGATACCTTGAGTCGGTCGGAGTTCGGCTGCCTGCGGCCAGGTTTGGTGACCGACTTTGGACGTCAGCAGTTGCGGCTCACAGGGCAATTCACGCTGCCGTTGGGTTTTGCCGCCGACGGCGCCATGATCACCAGCGACGTCACCTTCGGCCGCTTGCTACCACAACGCTCGCTCGACGATGTGTCGCTCGGCTTGGTGCGCGTCGAAAAAGCCGCCGACCCGGTCGCGGTCAAAGCGCGACTAGAAGAACTGCTCCCCGGCGACGTCGAGGTGCTGACCTGCGCGGAGGCGCTCGGCGCCGAGCGCACTTATTGGGTCAGCAAGACCTCGGTCGGCGTGATCTTTGGCACGGGCGCGATCGTAGCGCTCTTGGTTGGGGTGGCCATCGTCTATCAGGTGTTGGCCAGCAGTATCGTTGGTCACCTCAAGGAATACGCCACGCTCAAAGCGATCGGCTATACCCCGGCCTATCTCTCGTTGCTGGTGCTGCAGCAGGCGTGGATTCTGGCCGTCGCAGGATTTGTACCTGGCTCGTTGGTTTCGTGGGGGCTGTATCGGCTCACGGCGCGGCTGGCCGGCATTCCCATGCACATGGGAGTGCCGCTCACGACGTTTGTGTTTGTCAGTTGCCTGATCATGTGTTCGCTGGCCGGCTTAGGCTCGATGCGCAAGGTGCACTCGGCCGATCCGGCGGCGCTGTTCTAGTGCGGCAGCAAGCGTCATGTGGCGTCCCAAACGCGTACCTTTGGCCTGGAAGAACATCACGCACAACCGGCGGCGGTTGGCGCTGGCGCTGGCCGGCGTCGGCTTCGCCGTGCTGTTGATGTGCATGCAGATCGGCTTTCGCAATGCGCTGTTCGACAGCACGGTCGAACTCTTGCGACAACTCAACGCCGACCTGATCGTCGCCAGCAAGATGCGCTACGCCTTGGGGGTTAGCGACCAGTTTGGCCGGATTCGGCTCGATCAGATTGCGGCTTGTCCTGGGGTCAAGGCCGCCTGGCCACTCTACATCGAAACGCGTCGTGCGGTGCTCGACGTCCCGGTTCGCGATCTGGAAGGCAAACCGGCCGAGCCCAAAGGAGATCGCAAGCCCGGCGTTGGTCACTTGATTCGCGTCCTGGCGATCGAACCCGACGATCCCGTCTTTTCCTTGCCCAAGGAAAAGCTCCAGAAGCTGTTTGCCTCCGGCAACGTGCTTTACGACGACAAGAGCAAGGATGACTACGGGCGAATCGAGGTCGGTACGCAAACCGACCTGGCGGGACACGCCATCAAGGTTGTGGACTTCTTTTCGCTGGGCACCGATTTTGCCAACGACGGCAACTTGCTCACCAGCGCTCAAACGCTCGATCAGATTTTTTACGCCCCGCCACGCACCAGCGGCCTGGGGCGAGTCGACCTGGGAATCGTGAAGGTGCACGACGGAGCCGATGCGCAAAAGATCAAATCGCAACTTGTCGACCTCCTGCCCGACGTTGACGTGCTCACCAAGGATGAAATGATCGACCGCGAGAAATCCTTCTGGGAGAACAGCACGCCGATCGGCTTTGTCTTCCTGCTGGGCACGCTGATGGGTTTCGCTGTTGGCACGATCATCTGCTACCAGATTCTCTACAGCGACATCGACGACCATATGAAGGAGTTCGCCACGCTCAAGGCGATCGGCTACCCCAACCGCTACTTCGTTGGCGTAGTACTGCAAGAGGCGCTCCTGCTGGGGGGCTTGGGGTTCATTCCCGGGATCGCGGTGAGCCAGTTGTGCTATTGGTTGTTGGGAAGCATGACCGGACTGCTGCTCAACCTGACCTTCTGGCGAGCGCTATTCATTCTTGGGTTGACGCTGGTGATGTGCGCGACGTCAGGCGCCTTGGCCGTGCGGAGGATCTTCACGGCCGATCCGGCGGAGTTGTTTTGAACCACTGGCCCAGGATGTCGCAACATCCCGTGGCCGCGCAGAGGCGAGTATCGAAGCCATGTCGAACAACGAATCGATCATCGTCCGCTCCGCCAGTTCCGGCAGCTCATCGCAGCGCGTCACCGGCGAGGCGAAAGAAAAGGTCGTCCGTGTCAGCAACGTGTCGCACACGTTCTACGAAGGAGACCCACCGACGCAGGTTCTCTTCGACAACGACCTCGACTTGTTGCGCGGCGAGTTGGCGATCATGACCGGTCGCTCGGGTTCGGGCAAAACGACGCTCCTCACCCTCATCGGTGGACTGCGCCGCGTGCAAGAGGGGAGCGTGACGATCTGCGACAAGGAGCTGCGCGGTCTCGACAAGGATGAGATGGTCAAGGTGCGCCGCCGGATCGGCTTTATTTTTCAGCAGCACAATTTGTTCGATTCGCTGACCGCCCGTGAAAACGTCTTCATGGCGATGCAGCTCAAGCGCGAGGTTTCGCCAGCATCGCGCGAGCATGTCGACGGGCTCTTGCGGCGTCTCGCGTTGGGACAGCGTCTGGAATTTCGTCCGGCCGAGCTCTCCGGAGGCCAGCGGCAGCGCGTGGCGATCGTGCGCGCGGTCGTCAACGAGCCCGATCTGATCCTGGCCGACGAGCCGACGGCGTCGCTCGACGATGCCGCCACGCGCGACGTCATCGAGCTGCTGAAGGAGCTGCGCGAGCGGACCGGCTGTGCGATCCTGGTCGTCACGCACGACGATCGCATCTTGCACGCCGCCGATCGCGCGATTCGCATGAAAGGCGGGCGCATCGTCTCGGACCTCAACACCCGCCAGGTGCTTGAGATCACGAGCTTTCTCCGCAACTACAAGCTGTTCCGCGAGTTTTCGGCCGCGCAGATGACCAACATCGTCCGAGAAGTTGCCTACGAGCGACACCCCGCTGGTACCGTCATCATCCGCAGGGGAGACCCTGGCGACAAATTCTACGTGATCAAATCGGGCCAGGTGATCGTGACCGACAAGGAAGGCTCGTCCGCGGACCGCGCGCCGATCCAGCTTGGACCGGGCGATTACTTCGGCGAAGTCGCGCTCTTGACCAAGAAGCCACGCAATGCCAGCGTCGTGGCCACCGAGCAGGTCGAACTCTACTCGCTCGATAAGGACGAATTCGACGCGGCGCTGGGGCGCAGTGAAACGTTTGAGGAAGAACTGCGCCGCGTCGCCTACGAGCGGCAATGAAGTTATTGGTGTGTGTGGACGCTCCCATGCCAATGCGGCGTGACGGGTGCGCTAGGGAACTCCAGTTCTCCGGCGACATCGCTCCAGGGCCTCGGTCACGCGGGCTTGCTCGCGAGATTCGCTGGTACGCGCGAGGGCCTGGGAGTACGCTTCTTGGGCTTCGCTCCAATTCCCTTGCCGTTCGTGTGCCAAGCCGAGCAGCGCGAAGACCGCGGCGGAGTCGGCGCCGGCCGATCGCGCGCGTGTAAGCAAATCGATAGCGCCGGCTGAGTCTCCACGCTGCAGCCGCAACTGCGCCAACATCTGGCAGGCGGCCGGTGATTTGGGTTCGAGCGCCAGCCAGCGCTCGGCCAGCGCGATCGACTCGCTGAGCTCTCCCGCATTGGCCGATAGTTCCGCCCCCAAGCGTAACAAGGTGGCATCCGCCGGTTGGGTGCGCGCGGCGACCTGCGCCTCCCGCACCGCGTCGCGCGGGCGGCCCGTGTAGCTCAAGCAGAACAAGCGCCCCGAGACCTGCTCCGCGAGGGTTGCTCCTGGCCAACCCTGCCTGGCGTACCAGCGGGCCAACCGCGCCGGTTCGCGTGGCGGCGAGTCGCGCCAGCGCTTTTTGAAGGCCAGCAATGGGGGCGTCAACCGATCGTCATGGATGACCTCGTCTCCCGGCTCGCACGGCGGAAAGGTCACCAATCTGCCCTCGAACCGCTCGCGCACAAATAGTGGATCGATTGCGTGGTTGGAGTGCAAATCGGTGAGCGGCTGAAATCCGGGCACCACTCCCCGCCCGAGCGCCAGGCAGTATCCGCGAAACGGCTGCCGCACGTAACCCAATCGCGGCAGGCCGAGAAAGTGCGCGAAGGGGTGCATGGTGACAAGCAGCTCTTTACGTGCGTGTTGCTCCAGCCAGCGTGCAAGTCTGACGTTCGAGTGGTGGAATTCACGATACTCATGGCTCCGTTCGAGGCACTTCTCGAACTGCAGCTTGTCCGCCAGCGGTCCGCTATCAAGCGGTGGATAAAGGACCCCGCTCCGATTCGCAAGGTTGACACCGACAATTGACGCCAGCGCGATCACGGCCAACGCTCTTGGCATTCTGGCAAACACGACGCAGCCCAGAATCACATACAGGAACCCGAGCGCCGGGAAGAGATACCTTGGACAAAACATGACCAGCGCCGTCGAACCCAGCGTGCCGCACACGAACAACCAAGCCAGTGCGACGGAAAAGCCCGCATTGGTCGGCAACTTGGACCGCGGCACTTGGCCGCGCCAGTGACGTGGTCGCAGCACTTCGACTAAAGTCGCCACCAGGGCGATCGCCAGCAGCAGCACCAGGTCGGGGCAGAGATACAGCGCCGACTCGAAACCCGGCCAGCGACTTTGCACGTCGTTCATCGACAATCACATTTGGATCGAGGCGAACGCCGCACGCGCGTTCACGGGAGCGCGTCGGGGCGCCGGGCCTCAAAACCTTCCCAGTCCGCTAATGCCTGAAAAGAACACGATCAACTCCGCGAGCAGTAAAACCAGACACAGCAACGCGGCCACCACGGCACGACCGCGGCTCACGACTGGCGCCGAGTTTCCCGGCCTGGCGACAAGCCACAGTGCTGCCACGAGCGTCGCGGCGGTGACAAAGATGCCGCTTTGTTTAACCAGAAATGCCAGCAGCGAAGATCCCGCTCCTAGAAACAGCCTGCCCCGTAGCGTCCACCACGCCGATACCGCTACCACTGCCGCCAGCGGTACGTCCATGCCGCACAGTTCCACTTGCACGCTAAACGCCGGCGTTGTTGCTAGCGCCCCACAGCACAACACGGCGATCAGAGTGCTAGTCGCTGGCCGGATTAGCTCGAAGACCACGGCCAGCACGACCGCCGCGCAGGCCAATGTGAAGACGTGATAGGCGAAGATTGCATCCTGTGGAGTGGTGGTGACCTTCATCAAGAGCGCCAAGAACGTTGGCAGGACCGAGATTACATAGAGCCGTGGCCCGCCCTGAAACTCTCCCGGCTGTTGCAACAAGGCCGCATAGTCGTAGCCACTTTCCGCCAGAAAATTGGCCTCCATCCACAGGCCCATCGCCTGGTCTTTAGTGGGGGGGGAGTCTAGGGCGTCGAAGTGCAGTAGTGTCAACGCCGCCAGCGACGCAACAAACACCGCCGTGCCGCGGCGCCAACTCCAGCTTCCGTCCAACGACCCATGGATCGACGTTTGCGGCGGCGGAACTAGGGGGAGTGCCTCGGACAAGTTGTCCTCCGCGTCGCCGGGTGTGGATCTCGAGCCCAGGCGCACCGTGTCACTCTTCGCCCAGCGTCGTCCGGCCCGTCGTCACGTCGAACTCGTGAATGGCCGGCACCAACATCGCCGCCGTGGCGAAGCTGTACATCGCCGTTGTCACCAGAAACACGTTCAGCGTCTGCCCTAGCAGGAAACTCGTGATCGCGAAAAACGTCACGAACGGGCAGGCCAGCGAAGCGATCAACAGCGCCGTCGACGGGTTGCGCACGCCGAGCGCCAGAAACAAGCCCACGCCGCCACCCCCCATGAACGCCAAAAACGGCTGCATTTGCACGCCGAACGACCCGCTGAACGCGATCATCACCCGCATGCAGGCCCCCACGCCGACGAACAAAAAGAACACCGTCCCCAGGCTTACTGCCACGGCGCTCGGCGAGTGCTCATAGGTCAGTCCCGCGTGCACTCCGAGCATGGCCGCGAAAGCCACCAGCGCCAGATAGCCCCCCACCAGGTAGAGCAAGTTCTCGATGCTCAACTGCCCGGCGAGACACAGCCCCAGGCTCAACAGCATCGGCACGAGCACCATCTCCTTGGTGTTGTACAACACCCCCACCAGCTTGCCGAATACGAACTCTCTAGGAGTCAGATCGGTAACCAGCAGCAAGTCAAAGGCCTTGCTGTCGCGCTCCATCGTAATCGACGTCACCGCCTGAGCGTTCACCAGCACCAGGCTGAGCACGACCAAGGGCACGAGCGGCGCCGCTGCTTGCACGCGCGTCAGGCGGGAGTCCGTCCCGCCAACCCGCACCAGCGCCGTCATCGCCAGGGCGCAGAACACCAGATAGGCGGTGCGCACTAACAGAACTTTGCGGCCATACGCCCAGGTGCGCATCTCGCGCCACAAGACAGGTTGATCCCAGACAGGTCGAGTTGTCCCGGGGGCGCTTTCAGCGGCGGTTGGCGGAGTTTCGGCATGCGTGGCCGCCGACCAGACTTCGACCATGTCGCGCGCCCCGCCGCCGCTTGGGCGCACCAGTGCTTCGCGTGGCGTGAACGCGCCGGGCCGCTCGTCGACCTCGCGCGGCGGATTCCAGACTCGAAAGCGTGCGATTCCCCAGGCGTTGAGAAGCACGGCCCCCAAAAAAGCCGCCCCGGCGAAATACCACACCGGATCGATCGAGAATAGCTCGGTCGCGGATCGCGGGTCGCGCGGGCGCGTCGCCGCCAGAATCGCGCGCCACGGGCTGAAGACCACCGCCGCATCGCCCGCCGACATCTGGCCGAAGCTTGCGCCCAACCCGCCCAGCGCCACCACTTCCCAGAACACCAGCCACAACACGAGGAGGATTGCCGTGATGGCCAGCGTCTGAAAAGTCTTGTCGCGCCATAAGGCAATCGTCGACCCCAAGCTCCCCGCAACCACGGCGGTCGCCACGGTCACCAACAGCGCACGGGCGATCTGATCGACGCCGATGCCGCCGAACAACAGCCAGAGCCAGAACAGCGGCGCCGCCGCGGCGACGACGGCCAGCACCTCGAGCAGCACGCCACACAGTTTGCCCAGCACGAACTGCGCGCTTGATAGTTCGCTCAACAACAGCAAATCGAGCGTGCGGCGATCTTTTTCGGCGGCCACGGACGTCGCGGCCAGGATCGCCGCCAGGAATACGACGAGCGCCAATTGCAGCGGCGCGAGGGCTTCGAACAGCATCCCGCCGAAGCGCGCGAAATCGCCGGTGTTGCGCACGACTTGAGTGCCCGCCACCACCAGCCAGGCAGCCAGCATTAACCCCAAGAGCGCGGCGGGCCAACCGGCGCGCAGTAGATAGAACCTGCCGCGTCGAGGGAGCGTTGTCCACGCCCGGCTAAAAACTGGTCCCAGCAATCCGCACCCTCAGCGAAGCCAACGACCTCGATCAATTAATCTTCGAGCCCGCTGCCAAGATCAGCTTGTGTAGCGCCTGCGGCATGGTCGCCGCGAGGAAAATAGCGGTCGACGACTTCGTGAAATTCCGGGGCCGAGGCCACGCGCGACACGCGCGAGCGAAAGTCCCTCGCGCCCGGCTTCCCTTGAGCATAGCAGCAAGCGTACTTGCGCATCAGGATTGTCCCTTTTTCGACCCCAAAGCGGGAGATCACCAGGTCATAGTGGTGCAGCATGAGCCCCCGCTGTTCGGCCAGGCTCAAGTCGGGTGGAATCGACTCGCCCGCCAAGGCCGCTTGCACTTGTCGAAACAGCCACGGCTTGCCGAGCGCCGCCCGGGCGATCATTACGCCGTCGACATCATAGGTCGCTAGCGCGTGCAGCACTTTGTCGACCGAGTCGAGGTCGCCGTTGCCGATCAACGGAATCTTCTTCAAGTGTGGCTTGATGGCTGCGATCCGCTCCCAGTCGGCAGAGCCTTGAAAAAAGTCCTGCGCGGTTCGGCCATGCACGGTCAGCGCTGCCCCACCCGCTTCTTCGACAACCTGCGCCACTTCGTTGGCTACGATCCGGTCACGCGTGCAGCCGAGCCGAATCTTGGCGGTCACCGGCGTTGGCGCGCACGCCCGCACCACGCGCTCGACGATCGAACCCACGCGATCGGGGAACTTCAGCAGGTACGAACCGCTGTGCGCTTTTTCGGTGAGCTGCCGGACCGGGCAGCCAAAATTGATGTCGACGACGCTGACACGAAAGACGTGCGCAAGCCGCGCGCCGACCGCCGCCAACAGCCCGGGGTCGTTGTCCCAAATCTGCACTGCCAGCGGGCGAGGTTCGTCGGCCACGCCCCAGAGCCGGTCGGGCAATTCGGTCTCGTGCTCCTCGCGCCACAAGAAGCCTTTGGCGCTGATCATCTCCGTGGCTTGCAAGCCCGCGCCACCGAACTCGCGCACGATCTGGCGGAAGGCATAGTTGGTAAAGCCCGCCATGGGTGCCTGTAGAACCGGTGGATCGACGACCAAAGGACCGATCTTCAATGGCCGGATCGAACTCGCCGGGCGGGGCGATGATTCCGCGGATCCCTGGACCAGAATATGGAGGCCACTGGTTCCGCCACTGCCTACTGGCGATTCGCCGCAGCCTTGATCGACCGAAATCGTAGAAAGCGTGTTCATGGCGAGTTCATTGAACGTCGCGGAGGCCGGCGCGCCAAGCCGGGTCGGGCCCCCCACGCAGGCCGACTCTCCACGGTTTGCAAGGTGCCGACTTAAACTATCACCATGTCCACCAGCCCGACCGCTACTCGCGACGCGAACCCAGGCAGAATCCGCGTGTTGTATTTGCACGGCTTCGGTGCGCGGCCCGGCGGACTGAAACCGCAGTATCTCGCCTCGCAGGGCTTCGAAGTCGACAACCCGCCGCTTGCCGACAACGACTTCGCCCACTCGGTCGAGATCGCCCAGGGGGCCTTTGACGAGAAACGACCCGACGTTGTTGTCGGCTCGTCACGCGGCGGGGCGGTGGCCATGAACTGCCACTTGCGCGGGACCCCCTTGGTGCTCATCGCGCCGGCCTGGCGACGCTGGGGAACTGCGACGAGCGTGCCGCCGGCGACGATCATCCTGCACTCGGCGGCCGATGAATTGATTCCGCTGGAAGACAGCCGCCAATTGGCAGCCACCAGCGGGCTCGACGCCGTGGCGCTGGTCGTCGTCGGCGACGAACATCGCATGAACGATGCCAGTACGCTGGCAGCACTGGTCGACGCGATTCGTCGCGCCGTTCGTTGAACAAGGAGATGAGGAGCGGAGGTCAGGACTACCGAAACCCGTACTTCGGGTTCCGGGTGTCGAAATCCTGGTCGGTGAAGCCGTTGTTGAGTTTGAAGTTCTGATAGGTGTACTCTTCAAGCAGTTCCGGTTGCCCGCCCGGCTGCGACGGCCAACTGTACGATTCGTAGCGAATCGGCAGATTCAACTCGTCGTCGACAAAAATCCGCGCCAGATGAAACAAGAAGTTCCTCCGCGGCACCGGGTGAACCACCTGAATGCAGGTCGCCGGCCGGCCGCCGATCTTTGCTTTCTGGAAGCGCACTTCGCATTCGCCGTATTGCGCGTCCTTCTCGCCAACCTGAATCAGCCGCTCAACGAGATTGAGGATGCCGACCTCGGTGATCGGATAGCGATTGCCCCGCATGGCGATCTGGCCGGTCGGGTTGAGCGACACGGTGCCCACCACGTTCTTGATGCCGACGGCGTGCGCCTGCAACTTGTTGTCGTTGACTCCTTTGACCCAGATGACTTCCTGCCCTTTGATGTCGGCCGGGCTAAGGAAGTACATGTACACGCTAAAGGGCTGATGCCGGACCTTGACGTACATCGCCTGATAGTCGCCTACCACGCCGTCGACGCGCTCGCGCTTGTACATCGTGCACGAGTAATCCTGAATCTGGCTAATCCGCCCTACCCCTTCGTGGGCCCAACGCAGCGCTGGCATTAACGGATGCTCGCCGGCGGCCCCTTGGGTGACGATATTTGGCGATTGAACCGTCGCCAATTGTTGTTCGGTCGCCCCGGCCGCTGGAGCCTGGGCGATACGATACGCCGGCTGGCCGCCGGGTTGTGAGGCGGTCGTTGCCGGCTGTGCCGTGGGAACTTGCGCCGCCGTAGCACCCGCGTTGTAACCCGAGTAGGGAGTCGTCGTCCCGCCGCCCTGCCCCCAGGTCGGAGACGCCAGCAACAGGCCCACGGCAGCGGCGCCGCAGCCTCGCATCAGATTCGTTCTGCGCTTGCTAGCAGCCATCGTAAACTCCCATCTCTGTAGCGTTTCATCGGGTGCGCCAGCCCCGCTACCACAGCATTCCGCTGCAAAAGCCGAGGGCGCAAGGGGCCCGCCGGGCCGGGGCAAACCTCATGCCGTCGCAGCGATGCGGTACGTGGCGATCACGCGACCACGTTTCGAAGTCACTTGAATTCAGCACCTTGCGTCGATCAGAAGATGCGCAATACGGTCGCGCGAACCGACGCCCACTCGTCGCGCGGCGCGGAGAAACTTACAATCGCTCGCAAGCCTTACCCAAGCGGCAAGGGCTCGCTCACAATCGCCACGGGCGACAAGCTTTGCGCGTATGGCGCATTCCGTCGGCCCTTCTGAGTCTTCACATCGATTGGATCTTCGCCGTGCCTGCTCCTCGATTGCACCTCGAACGCATCGTCTCGATGCCCGTCGATCAGAACTGCTACGTCGCCCATCTCGAAGGTCGCGATGATTGCCTTGTCGTCGATCCAGGGCTCGAGCCGAACTTGATTCTCGACTATCTCGACGAACATCGCCTGACACCCGCAGCGATCATCAACACGCACGGCCATGCCGATCACATCGCCGGCAATGCCGACTTGAAACGACGCTGGCCCGATTGTCCGTTGGTGATCGGTCGCGGCGACGAGCCTAAGCTCGCCAGTGCGGCCCAGAATCTCTCGCGTGGCTTTGGCTTCGCGATCACCAGCCCGCCGGCCGATCAACTACTCGACGAAGGAGACGTGTTCGAGGCGGCCGGCTTCCGGCTCGAGGTCCGCGAGATTCCCGGGCATTCGAGCGGGCACATCGTGCTTATCTGTCGCGACGTAGAACCCATACTCGTCTTCGGCGGCGACGTGCTCTTTGCCGGCAGCGTCGGGCGAACCGATTTTCCCGGCGGCAGCTTCAAGCAATTGTCGCAGGGCATTCACGACAAGCTCTTCACTTTGCCCGACGACACCGTGGTGCTCACCGGTCACGGCGATCCGACGACGGTGGGAACCGAGCGGCGCACGAACCCGTTCGTCGGCCAGAACGCCGGCGTGTTCGATTTGGAGTGAAGCGGCCTCGATCGAAGCGCTTGCGTGACCGGTTCGCGTCGCACGCGCGAAACGCCCCTATAAACTCGTACTAAAGCGCCTCCACTCGCTCCACCCGCCCATGGTGGCGTTGAATTCGGCGAACGGCTATCTTGACGACACGTCGTGCCTGCGGCGCGGCGATTCTCGCGGCCGTGCCCGAACTTGCTCGTAGCGAAGGACCGGTTCCATGCTCACGATGCTCGGTTCCCCGCGTCGCTGCTGCGATGGCTTCACACGCCGCGAAACGCTGCGGGCCGGGGGCTTGGCCCTCCTGTCGGGCATGACCTTGCCCCGCCTGCTGGCCGCGGAAGAGGCCCGCGCAGTCGGCGCCGCGGTGCCGCGCCCCGGCAAGGCGAAGAGTGTGATCGTGCTCTATCTGCTGGGCGGCGCGCCCACCCAAGACATGTTCGATCTCAAACCGGCCGCGCCGGCCGATGTGCGTGGCGAGTTTCAGCCGATCGCCACGTCGGCCTCCGGCGTGCAAATCAGCGAGCACCTGCCGCGGTCGGCTCGCTGGATGCACCGCGCCGCCATCGTGCGCAGCGTGAATCATCAGGCCGGCTGCCACAATCCGCTCCCCAGCTACACCGGCTACGAGGCGATGCTCGACAACATCGTCACTACCAAGGATAGCTACCCGCCCAGCATGGGCTCGGTGTGCGAGTACTTGAACGACGGCGCCAGCGGCCTGCCCGCCTACGTGTACATGCCGTGCTACTTGGGCTGGGGACAATCGATCGTACGCCCCGGGCCGTATGCCGGCATGTTGGGTAAGCGCTACGATCCGATGTTCACCGAGTGCAGCCCGTACGTCGATACTCCGCCTGACACGCCTTATCATGCTCAGCCGCTGCGAGGTCAGCCGCGGCTGCCGCATAGCGATCTGCCGGAAGCGATCACCATCGACCGCTTCGACGAACGCCGCGGCCTGGTCGATCAGATCGATCGTCGCCTACGCCAACTCGACAGCCAGCAAACGGTCGCCAGCTTCGACCGGCATCGGCGCCGCGCGTTCGACATCCTCACTTCCGGCCCGGTCAAAGCCGTCTTCGATCTCGAAGCCGAGGAGCCGCGATTGCGCGACCGGTACGGTCGGACGCTCTTCGGCCAGAGCACCCTCGTGGCCCGCAAACTGGTCGAGGCGGGCGTGCGGTTTGTCAACGTCACCTGGGACTGCTACTGGGAACGCCTCAAATTGCAATACGAATGCTGGGATCTGCACGAGCGCAATTGCGCCGTGCTCAAGGAGTACAACCTGCCCTGTTTCGACCAAACCTATTCGGCGCTGCTCGAGGATCTCGAAGCGCGCGGTCTGTTGGACGAAACCCTCGTCGTCGTGATGAGCGACATGGGGCGAACCCCCAAGATCAACGCCCGCGCTGGGCGCGATCATTGGACCTATTGCTATTCGGTCGTGCTGGCCGGGGCGGGCATCCGTGGCGGCGCCATCTATGGTGCGTCGGACAAGCAGGCGGCCTTCGTCAAGGAGAATCCCGTCAGCACCGGCGACATCTGCGCCACGATCTACCAGTGCCTGGGCATCGATCCGGCGATGACCCTGCCCGACCAGGTCAACCGCCCGATCCCGATCGCGCACGGTGGCCGGCCGATCTACGACATTCTGGCGACTTAAGAGTCGCTTTCGGTTGCTTCAGGCTTTCGCGCCGCGGATGGGCGGATCTTGGGAGTTCGTCCAGAGATCTTTTTCCGATTTGGCCGCTTGAGGCCTTGACAAATGTACAAAACTATGTACAAATAAATCGTGACGCTCAACGCTGGCACGCGGATCGTGCGGCAGCCCCTCGGTCGCCGCCGGCCGCGAGCTGATGGGATCAACTATCGAGCAGGACCATCTGCCCGCAAGATGTCCGCGATTTCTTCCGTAACCTTCCGTTGCCCGGCTCTGCTGGTCGAGAGGGTAAACGGGGGCTTGGACACCCTCGCGTGGTATCCTGACAACCGGCACAGCGAAGACGACTGCGAGACGTATATCGTGGCGATGAAACCCGTCAAGTCCGGCGGTGGCTGGCAGCCCATCTGGTACACCCTGCGCAAGGGGCGCGAGGTCGGCTACTGGCGGCTCTGGAAGGCCATGCGCTCGAAGAACGCCTGCAAGACCTGCGCGGTTGGCATGGGAGGCCAATCCGGCGGCATGGTCAACGAGGCCGGGCACTTCCCCGAGGTTTGCAAGAAATCGCTCCAGGCGATGGCCGCCGACCTGCAAGGCGCCATCCGCCCCGACTTCTGGAGCACTTACTCTGTCGCACAACTGCAGGCCTTTTCGCCACGCGAATTGGAAAGTTGTGGGCGGTTGGTGCAGCCCGTGTTGCTCGAGCGCGGCCAGACCTACTATCGGCCGATCAGTTGGGAAGAAGCCCTACGGCGGGTCATCACGCGGCTGCGCGGCGTGATGGCCGGCGAAGCGTTCTGGTATTCGAGCGGCCGCAGCTCGAACGAAGCGGCGTTCCTGCTGCAATTGCTCGCCCGGCTCTATGGCACCAACAACGTCAACAACTGCAGTTACTACTGTCATCAGGCCAGCGGTGTGGGGCTGATGTCGGCTTTGGGAACCGGCACGGCCACGATCGAACTCGACGACCTCGAACACGCCGATCTGATTTTTCTGATCGGCGGCAATCCCGCCAGCAATCATCCGCGCTTGATGAGCACGCTGATGAACTGCCGGCGGCGCGGCGGGCAGGTGATCGTCATCAATCCGGTGGTCGAAACGGGATTGGTGAACTTTCGCGTCCCAAGTAGCCCGACGAGCATGTTGTTCGGCTCTCCGATCGCCAGCTTATACGTGCAGCCGCACATTGGGGGGGACCTGGCCCTACTGACCGGCATCGCCAAACGGCTCGTCGAGCACGCAGAAGCGAGCGCCGTCCCGGCCGCTATCGACGAGAAATTTTTGCGCGAGCATTGCGAAGACTGGGATACCTTGCGCGCCGCGATTGAAGCAATTTCGTGGGACGACATAACCAGCAAGTCGGGCGTGTCGCGCGACCAGATTGACGACATTGCGCGTCGATATATGAGCGCGAAGCACGTGGTCTTCGCCTGGACGATGGGGATCACGCATCACGCGCACGGCGTCGAGAACGTGCAGGCGATCGTCAACCTGGCGGCCATGCGCGGCATGCTCGGCCGTCCACACGCCGGCGTGCTACCAATTCGCGGCCACTCGAATGTTCAAGGGATCGGATCGGTCGGCGTGACCCCCAAGCTGCGCGACGCAATCCTCGATCGCTTACAGTCGCACTTCGGGGTGACGTTGCCGACCACTCCCGGTCTCGACACGTTGGGTTGCATGGAAGCTGCCGCGTCGGGCCAGGTCAAAGTCGGCATTTGTTTGGGAGGTAACCTCTTCGGCTCGAACCCCGACGCGGCGTTCGCCGCCCAAGCGATCGGCCGGCTCGATCTGGTCTGTTATCTCAACACCACGCTGAATACCGGTCACGCCCACGGGCTGGCCGCCGAGACAATCATTCTGCCGGTGCTGGCGCGCGATGAAGAACCGCAGTCGACTACGCAAGAATCGATGTTTAACTACGTGCGCCTCAGCGACGGCGGGCCGAGTCGGCTCGAGGGGCCGCGCAGCGAAGTCGAGATCGTCTGTTCGCTGGCCGAGGGAATTTTGCCCCCCAAAGGACCGATCGACTGGCCCGCGCTGCGCCAGCATCGCCACATTCGCGAATTGATTGCCAAGATCGTGCCAGGCTTCGAACCGCTGGCCGAGCTCGATCGCACGAAGCAGGAGTTCCACATCGGCGGCCGCGTGCTGCATGCGCAACGCTTCCCGCGCGCCGGCGGCCGCGTCAAGCTCCATGCGCATCGACTGCCCGAGCGGGCCGGCGACAACAGTGGACAATTGCGCTTGATGACCGTGCGCAGCGAAGGGCAATTCAACACCGTCGTGTATGAAGACTACGATTTGTATCGTGGTCAGGATCGCCGCGACGTGATTCTCTTGCATCCCGACGACATCTCACGACTGGGCCTGACGGCCGAAGGACGCGCGACGGTCAGCTCGTCGACAGGGCGCCTCGACAACATCCTCGTGCGGGCATTCCCGGCGATCCGCGCGGGAAACGCGCTGATGTACTATCCCGAGGCCAACGTGCTCGTGCCGCGGGTGATCGATCCGGCCTCGCGCACGCCGGCATTCAAGAACGTGCCGATCACCGTCGTACCGATGGCTGCCAGTATCGTCGCTGGACAGCTCGATGGCGGGCGCGACGCGGCGTTGGCCGGCGCGCCGGCAAATGGTCAGGTCGCCGATTCGCCACCGGTCGCCGCCGGGCACGCGACACGCGACTCGATGCGGGCGTGCTGATAAGCAGAAATAGAATTCGATTTGTTAGCCGCGGAGCTTGCTCCGCGCGCTAGCGCGATCCAGGTCCGCATTGGGTGGCACGGACTCAGTCCGTGTCGCGGAGCGACAAGAGGACCTGTGTTGCGATTCGACACGAGCGACGACGATTCCAGAGATACCTTTTGTGCCTGCGGCACCCTGATTGGATCAGGGCCACCCGCGATATTACGATCACAGCACCCGCGTTGTCGAGACGCGCGGGCCTCGACATGCTCAGTCCGCGACGAGCTTATGGAATTCGTCTCGGCTTGGTACGATTTCGTTCATGCGACAGATTGGTAATCTTGCGAACCCACAACAGGCGCAGCGCTTCGCCGACTATTTGCTGACCCAAGGCATTACCACCAAGCTCGACCAGCACGACGGCGCCGTGAACATCTGGGTGCGCGAAGAGGACCAGGTGTCGCGGGCGGCCCAAGAGCTGGCCAGCTTCGCGCGCGAGCCCGACAACGAGCGCTATCGCGGGGCGGCTCCCCAAGCCAACGCGCTGCGCCGCGAAGCCGGCCGCCGCGAAAAGCAGTTCCGCCGCAACCTGATCGACGTGCGCAAGCGGTGGAGTTCGGTGGGGGCGACAGGGCGTCGTCCCGTGACCAACGCGCTGATTGGGATCAGCGTCGTGCTGACACTTTTGTCTTCGTTCGGCGAAGGACCGTTGGCGTATTCGCTCATGATCTCGAAATACGTGGCACAGCGTTACACGTTGGGCACCTTGACCGAAGTGTGGCAAGGTCAGGTCTGGCGTCTCGTGACGCCAATCTTTCTCCATTTGGGTATCGGGCACCTCGTGATGGACATGCTGGCGCTTAGCCAGATTGGCGGCCCGATCGAGATTCGACGCGGTTCGCGAAATTACCTCGGCCTGGTCGCGGTGCTAGCGCTGGCTTCGAACCTCGCTCAATACCTGGCCGATGGCCCTGGGTTCGGCGGCATCTCGGGCGTGGTCTTCGGGCTGTTCGGCTATTTGTGGATGAAGAGTAGATTCGATTCTGCCGCGGGGCTTTACATCGATCGGCAAAACGTCGCTTTGATCCTGATCTTCGGGGCGTTATGCCTTACAGGCTGGATCGGACCGATTGCTAACTGGGCACACGGCGTCGGCTTGGCGACTGGCATGGCCATTGGTTATGCCCCCGTTGCCTGGCGCAACTTGACGAAGCGCTAGCGCGGTCGCGGCACGGATTGCATCGATTCACTGAGGGAGCGAGGCGAATGTTGCACGCCCTGATCATGGCCGGAGGAGCCGGCACCAGGTTTTGGCCCGAGAGTCGCGCCGCGCGGCCCAAGCAACTATTGAAGCTTGCCGGCGAGCGCTCGATGCTGCAGGCGACGTTCGATCGACTATTGGGGCTGGTGCCGCGCGAGCGCATCTGCGTGGCAACCGCGGCGACGCTCGTGCCAGCCACGGCCGAACAACTTTCTGAGTTGGCGACGGCTGCCATCGTCGGTGAACCATGTAAGCGCGACACGGCCCCCTGCATCGGTTTGATGTCCCTGTTGGTCGCGCGCCAAGACGCCGAGGCGACTTTGCTGGTGGCCCCCGCCGATCACGTGATTGAACCTGCATCGGCGTTCATCGCTGCAGTGCGCTTGGCCGATGCCCTGGTGAACGAGCGACCGTCGCGCATCGTGACCTTTGGCATCAAGCCAACCTACGCGGCAGAGTCGTTCGGTTACATTGAGTGCGGCGAGCCGCTGGCCGCCCCTGCTTCGCTCGGAGCTAAGCCGATTGCCCCCACGTATCAGGTCGCGCGATTTCGCGAGAAGCCCGACGGCGCCACGGCACGCGAGTATCTGGCATCCGGCAAGTTCTTCTGGAACTCAGGCATCTTTGTCTGGCGCGCGGCGACGATCGTCGAGCAGCTTCGCACCCGCCAGCCGGAGATGGTCGCACAGCTGGAGAAGATCGTCGCGGCTTGGGGCACACCGCGGCAAGCCGAGGTATTCGCCGCTGAGTTTGCCGCGATTCGTGCGATTTCGATCGACTATGCCGTGATGGAGCATGCTCGCGACGTTGCCGTGATCGAGGCGCCGTTCAATTGGGACGACGTCGGCAGTTGGCTGTCGCTCGCGCGGTTGCATGGCGCCGACGAGCAGGGAAACACGATTGTCGGTCGGCATTTGGGCATCGACACGCGCGACACACTGGTGCGCACGAGCGACGATCACCTGGTGGCAACCTTGGGAGTCAGCGATCTGTTGATCGTGCACACGCCCGATGCCACGCTGGTGGCCAACCGGCACGACGAAGAAGCGGTGCGGCGATTGACGCAACTCTTGGCCGAACGCGGCTGGAAGGAGTACTTGTAGCGCCCGTGGACGTTGAAGTACTCGGCAAACTGCTAGAGTCCCACTTCGCCACTGGCGGAACGTAGCGGCTTGAACAACAGCGCCCCGAGTGTCTCCCGACGGTTGACGAGCTCGGCGGTCAGCGTCATGCCAGGACGCAAACGCGGCTCGCGGCCGGGTTGCTTCTCGGCAACGCGTGCCAGGAATTCAGCGTCGTCGACGCGCACCCGTACGATGTAAACCGGGCGGCGCTTGCGATCGCCGGCGGTTTGCGGATCGGCATCGGGAGCGACGTACTCGATGCTTCCCAACACGGCGCCGTAGTCGGCGAACGGAAAGGCGTCGACTTTCACGCGGGCTTGCTGCCCGTTGTGAACAAAGGCGATATCGGCAGCGGGTAACTCAATTTCGGCCAACATACCGATCTCGGGCGGAACCAGGCGGCAGATGACGTCGGCATCGCGAACTTGTTCGCCGGCAGCGCGGATCGCCAAAGCGTGTACGGTGCCAGCCACGGGAGCTTTGATCGTGGCGCGTTCGAGCTTCAATTGCGCTTCGGCCAGTTGGCGGTGGAGAGTCGCCAGGTTGCGGCGGGCTTCGAGCTCGGCCAGTTCATCTTGCAGGGTTTCGACGGCGGCTTCGGTCGCCACGCCGTCGATCTTCTGGCGAAGTTGATTGATCGTGAGCCGGGCTTTCGCCAATTGCGAATCGAGTTGCACCTGTTCGGCCAGTGCGCGATC
Organism: Pirellulales bacterium; assembly: GCA_019745975.1. GTDB lineage: Bacteria > Planctomycetota > Planctomycetia > Pirellulales > JAEUIK01 > JAIESQ01. The sequence goes on along the minus strand of JAIESQ010000123.1, from coordinate 30,474 downwards.
GGCCTCGGCGGTCGTCTTATCCAGTTCCGATTCGGTGACGACTTGGCGCTGGGCGAGCGATTGCTTCTTGGCTAGCTCGCGGGCGTTGCGCTCGCGGTCGCGCCCGTTGCGCGCGGCGTCGGCCTCGAGCGACGGCAGCGCCGCTTGCTCGACAGCTCGCTCGCTCACCAGTTGTTCGCGTTTCAGCCGATTGACTCCCTCGCGGTGGGTAGCCAGCTCATCGCGGCGAACGATTTCCAGTTCAGCGGCCGCGACTTGTGCCGACAGCGCTTCGACGGCCGCCTTGTCCTCGCGATCGTCGAGCCGCGCGAGCACTTCGCCGGCTGCGACCCGCTGACCTTCTTTCACCAGAATTGCCGCCACGGTACCAGGACGCGCGACCGCCACCTTGACTGAGTTTGATGGCGGTACCAGGACACCACGTCCTTGTACCACGCGGTTCACTTTCAAGAAAACCAGCGCCAGGATACCCAGCACGGCGAGGATGGAAGCGACCCACAAGGGCACCAGCGCGAAACGCGGACGAGGACGTTGATCGACGAGGTCAAGCTTGTTCATGAAATGCTCTCCGTGCGCGCGAGCTAGGGACGAGAAACTCTAACCGGCAGCGGTAGCAATTACGGTGGGCGCGGTGTCCGAGTTGTCGGTGGCCGACGCGACGAGTCCGCAAGCTTCGGCCAGCAACTCGTAAGAACGCAGCCGCGACTTGGCATCCGGGGCGACATCAAGAAACACGAATTCGCGAACGTCATAACGATCGGCCAACAGCTCCAACTGATCGCGACATTGTTCGGGTGTCCCGACAATCGTCGGCACGATAAATTCGTTGCGGTGTGCAGCGACGAACGTTCGGGCGCCAGCCTTGGTTTCCGCACAAACACCAGCCACGGCCAGCACAACTTGCGGCGCGGCGGCCGCGGTTTTGGATTGGAACTGTTGTCGGTAGATCTCCACGGCTGTCGTGTCGTCGCGACTGAAGTGGTGGAATAGCGAATAGCCAAACGAGATGCCACGCTCGGCGGCGAGTGTCGCGCTGCGCGGGCCGGTGCCCAAACTCCAGATTTCGGGTGTGCCACCGCGCTCGCGCCAAGGTTCGAGCCCGGCGAAGCGGTCGCCGGCCGGCATGTCGCCACGCAGGGTATGAATCAATTGATCGGTTTTGGCCGCGAAGACCGCTGGGTCGCGGTTGGCATCAGGCCGCCCTTCGAGCAAGGCTTCAGCCCACAAACCCGAGGCTCCGCCACCGCAGAAGCCGGCGTCGATGCGACCGGGAAAGAGCCGCTCGAGCAACAGAAAATCGTTGGCCAATTGAAACGCGTTGTGCACCGAGAGACAAACTCCCGCGGTGCCGACACGAATTCGCTCCGTTAATCCGGCAATCAAGGCCGCGGCGATCTGTGGATTGGGCTGGGGCGGATGCTCGGCCAGCCAGTAGCGGTTAAAGCCAAGTGAATCGACCAAGGGCGCCAGGCGAAAGGTCAATTCGAGCGGAGACCAGAAATCCATCACACCGAGCTTTAACGCGGTGGGTTCGCTCGTCGCGGCACGCAGCATGGCAGGCTCCCTGTGGCGGGGGATCGTCGATCGGGTCTCGGCAATCCATTTGGCGCAAGTCCAGTTGAACTGTTACACGCTGTTGCGCGCATCCGGGCGCGGTCGCAGCGCAAGAAAAACCGGCGGAACAACACCCGATGGCATCGTTCCGCCGGTTCAGGAAACCACGACCCGACGAATACGCTAGAAAGCGCGCAACTGATTGAAGGCGGGCAGAATCACGTTGCCGAAATCACGCTTGGGGCAACCGCAAGTTGCACAGCTCTTCGTGCAGATGCCACAGTGTCCTGTGGCCGCGTCCGCGGCGCGGATCAGGGCATAATTCACGCCGCCGACGACGCCTTGCATTTCGGTGCCCGACAAAGCGCGAACCGTGTCCTTCTTGAGGGTGAGCTTCTTATTCAGCGACATTGCAGACTCCTTGCTGCTATCCGCAGCGATGATTGAAAGGTGCGAGTTTATCTGCCGCGGCGATCGAACTGACCGCCTCAGCAGGCATGGCGAAAAGACGCCGGAATTGTTACTTAAAGAAATCTCACCGGTAGCTACGATGGCACTGGGGACGATCATCCGGCGTTTCGCGCATACAGGCCGGCGGGCCGACAACGATGGTGCGGCAAAGAAAGGAGATTCCCGGCACGCAGAAACCGATCAGAAACGTCGCTACTGCGCGCTGCTGGCCGGATAAACCGGAACGGTAGCCCGGAAATGCCCGCGGGCGATCACCGAGTCGTCGGCATGCAGCCCGAACCCGACATCGCCGTGGTCGTTCGAGAAAATGTTGTCGTGGTAAGTCGCCGGCACGTAGCTGCCATCGGGCCGGCAGCGGCACGTGCTCATGAACTGGGCGTGACCATCGTCAAAAAGCACGTTCTGACCAAGTCCACCATGATTCGGGCTCTGGCGGTCGCCATCATGCCCTGGCGCGTCGGACAGAATGGCAAAGTACTCGCGGTGGGCATTGCGCACGGGGTGGTAGATCTCGTCCTTGATGTAACCGAGCGTGGTCCGGTAGTCGCCCCCCATCGTTTCCTCGAGCCGGGCCAAAGCGGCCGGACTGGCTTGTTCAACTTCCTTGAGCGTAGGTATGCGCACGATGGCGCCATGTCGCCTGGCCGCGGCCGGGCAAACGAAGACGCGCGGATTCTTCACGAATCCCCGCTCGTGCAAGATCGGGGCATACATCCCCGTCGAAGCGATCGCAGTGCTGCTCGTGCCGTGCGGAAAATAGCGATCGTGCAAATTGCTGTAGCTGAGCATCGCGCTGGCCAATTGCCGCAGGCTGTTCTGGCAGCCGGCAATTTCGGCCTGGCCACGGCTATAGTTGACCGCCGGAAAGAACAACAGCGACGCCGCCACGACAACGCCGGCCGCCGTCATCAAGTCTTGCACCGAAAACCGCCCGCTCGCCGACGTGGCATAGTCGCGCCACGGCACCAGCGCCCGCCGATCCGCGACATAGTCGCAGGTACTTTGCACGAGGTGGGCCGGCGGCTCAAAGTGACCGCCATCGAATCCCAATGGCGCGAGGCAGCCCCGAAGTTCGCACAGTGCATCGTGCAACTGCGGATCGCGGCGCAAACGGTCTTCGACGGCGGCGTGCTCGTGGGGTTCCAACGCGCCCACGAGATAGCCAACTAGTTCGTCACGCATCGCTAGGTATCTCTTCACCGGGGTGACGGCGGGTCCAAGCTTCGTGCAGCTTGAGGACCGCGCTATGCATGCGACTTTTCACAGTGCCGACCGGAATCTTCAGTACGTCGGCTGCTTCCCGATACTTCATTCCCTGATAATAAATCAACGCCACGACCGCGCGCAAATCTGCGGACAGACCCGCCACGGCGTCGCGAATCCAAGTCGTCCGCTCGGCTGCCTCCATGTCCCCCGTGGGGTCGGCGACGTCGGCCCTCAGCAAGTCGGCCAAGGCACCGGCGTCTTCCCCGTCTGAGCCATGGGAGTGTCGCCGATCGAGGCTCATCAGCTTGTGCCGGCGATTGCGCCGTTGGGCGTCGATCGCCTGGTTCGTCGCAATGGTATAGAGCCAGGGCCGAAACCGCCGCCCCTCCTCAAATCGATCGCACTTCAGGTGAACCTGAAGGAACGTCGCTTGGAAGGCATCCTCGGCCATTTCGGCACTGCCCAAATACCGCCGCAAGTAGCTGTACAGTTCTCGTTCGTAACGACGTACCAGCTCCGCGAACGCGCGCTCGTCGGCTTCTTCCCTGTAGCGCAACAGCAACGCCTCGTCGCTCAAGCTGGCGAACTCCGGTTCGCCAGCCTGCGAGCTTGTGCGCGGCATGTTGACTGCTAGTTTGCTCATGGTTTCCTACGGTTGCGAGCCCAGGTGGTTCGCAGGCAAAATCTCGGACTACCGTGTCCGCATCTGCCGTTTCGCACCAAAAGGCCGTTTGATTTTACCACAGCCTGCCGATTTGACAGGTTTTCAGGCTGTGAACTAGACTTCGGGCCCTGAAATCCGCAATTCCCGTGCCCCTGGAAGGCACTTCGGTGAAGCCATACCGCTGGGCGACCGCTGGCGACGTCAACGCCTTTTTCGGCTTGATGTTGGATAACGTCGCCAATTTGGTCCTGACCATCGGGCTGTTGGCCGGCGGATTCGGATTTCCTGCAAGTTTTGCCGTTCGTTACATGCTCCCGGGCACCGCGTTGGGAGTGCTGGCAGGCGACCTTGCCTTTACCTGGATGGTCTTCCGGCTGGCTCGCCGCAGCGGCCGCGATGACATCACCGCCATGCCGCTGGGGCTCGATACGCCGAGCACGATCGGCATGGTCCTATTCGTGTTGGGCCCCGCCTTCTTGGATGCCCAGCGGCGGGGACTGGGTTCCGAAGACGCCGCCCGCTTTGCCTGGCACATCGGTATGGCAGCCATTGTCGCCAGCGGTGTCATCAAACTGATCTGCGCGTTGGCGGCCGGCGCCATCCGCCAGGTCATTCCCCGCGCCGGGCTGCTTGGTTCGCTGACTTCTATCGCCCTGGTGTTGATCAGCTTTCTGCCCTTGTTGGATCTGGCGGCGTTGCCAATCGTCGGCATCGTGTCCTTGACGATCATCCTGGCGACCCTCGTCGGTCGCGTGCCGCTACCCGGCCGGGTGCCTGGCGCGCTGGCCGCGACGATGTTGGGTGTTGTCGTGTTCTATTTGCTCCGCGCCGCAGGCTGGGTTCCCGAATCGCATGCGACCGAGGCGCTCAAGCCCGAGTTGGCGCTCTTGTGGCCGCGACCGACGCTTAGCTGGGTTGGCGCTCTAGAGGAATCATTGGCCTACCTTCCGGTTGTCGTGCCGTTCGCATTGGCTACCGTGATCGGCGGGATCGACTGCACCGAGAGCGCCGCGGCCGCCGGCGACGAGTACCACACCGGCACGGTCATCGCCGTCGAAGGAGTCGCCACGCTCATCGCTGGCCTCTGCGGCGGCGTCATTCAAACGACTCCTTACATTGGTCACCCTGCCTATAAAGCGATGGGGGGCCGAGCGCTCTACACGCTGGCGGCGGCGCTGTTCGTCGGTGGAGCGGGGATGTTCGGCTACTTCGCATATCTTTACCTCTGGATTCCCAAGGCAGCCATCTTTCCAATTCTGATCTTCGTTGGCCTGGAGATCACGGCGCAGAGTTTTCATGCCACGCCCGTGCGGCACTTCCCGGCCGTGGCGCTGGCCTGCGTGCCGGCGCTCGCCTACCTGGTTTTGATCTTCGCCGATCCCTTGCTGGCCGAGGCGGGCAAGACCGTCGACACGCTGAACCGACCGGAGTTCGGCGTGCAGCTTCAAACGATACGCACTCTCTCCGGCGGCTTCATCATCACGAGCCTGCTGTGGGCGTCGACGCTGGCGGCGCTCATCGATCAGCGGCTCCGGGCGGCGGGCGGATTCCTGGCCGTGGCTTCGGTCGCGACGCTCTTTGGGGTGATCCATTCGCCGCTGGCCGGCTCCGCGATGTTTGTGCCCTGGAACCTGCCGCAGCTCCCCGCCGCGGCAGCCGGGCAAACACCGATTGATCTGGCGATCGCTTATGGTCTGTCGGCCGCACTGCTGTTGGTTTGGGGGCAGTTGCGCCAGGCGACTCCTCACGGCGCCGGATAGCAGTTGACGTACTCCGAAGCCGGAGTCTGGGGCTGCGGTCGTTCCTCTCCTGGCATGTCACGGGGGGGCCCAGAAAAAGATTGTCCGGAGATTTGCGTCCAATGCGTCCAACGAGGCTGTTACAAGCGGTTAAGTCCTTTCTAAACATCGAGTTATTTTTGGACGCAAATCGTCGGGGACATGCGTCCAAGTTGCGTCCAACGTCCGTTTTGCGTCCAAGAACGCGTGCGGGATCGTTAGCCGCGGGATTTATCCCGCGCGCTAGCTCGCGCGAGGTTCAATTCAGCGTCGAGCACGCTAGCGCGCGGAGCAAGCTCCGCGGCTAACAAGCTTCGCGCGCGGGGCGGACCCAGCTTCGGTCCCGACTTTGACAAACGACTCGGTGAATCGCGAAGTCCCTGGGCGTGATGGGTCGGGTTTTTCAGCGCGCACGCTCTACGCAGCTTTTCGGTCCCAACTTTGACAAACGATTCGCACGAATCGCGAAGCCCTTGGGAAGAAGCGTGTAAGCAGGCTGCAGACTTCAGTCCGCAGACTGCAGGTAACGAGCAGCAAGCGTGAGCGGCGCGCGCGAATCCTTCCCAGGGGTTTGCACCCCTGGCTATTGACGAACGCCCCCTTGGGGCTGTCGCACGAAATGCCCGAGTGTTTTACCCACGGATGGGATTCAAAGGCCTGGATCAATGCCAACGCCGCGCTCGCGGTTGCGTGGGAGACTCGGCAACGACGCGACACTCACGAGTTGTGCGTGCCAGTCCCGCCGTACGCCCCCGTCACACCTCATCCGGCGTGATGGCAGTAATACCGTTGTACCGCCGGAAGTCCTGCGCGTTGAGCGTGACGATCGTCGAGATTCCGTGCGCAAGCATAACGGCTACAAGGCGAGCGTCGTGCACCGCCACACCGGACACGGAGTACGTGACGATAAGCCTCTTCCAAGCAGCAAACGAGTCGTCATCTTCCGTAACAACGTCGCACACTTGTTCTATCCGGATCAGCCGCCTCGACACACGCTCCACGGACAAGCCGTACCCATTCTTGTCAACGGGCCTGGTGGAGACATTCCAAAACTCGGCCAGATTCTGCACGGCGACAATCAGCCGCTCTTGCCTTGCCCACAAGGCGCGGAGTGCCTGGCGAATCGAGCGGTATTCTGGACACGTCGCGTCAAACGCACGCAGCAAGACACCGGTGTCGATCAGGCACGCCATCAATCGTGATCGCTGTAAAGCTCAACCCTGGAGAACGTGCCGGTCGGAGACGGACCGCTCGTCGCTTCCTCATCGAACAGCCGCTCGAATTCATCCAGCGTCAAACGCGAAGCGGTCCGGGGCACCTTGGGAAGGACCAGCCCTTCCAGGTACTCCTGAAGCGTTAAACCCTGCGCCGCCGCCTTGGCACTCAGCGCAGCGGCGACGGTGTCGTTGAGTTGGACGTTGACCATAGCATAATCATTTTCCCAGGTTTCGCCGCAGGCGTCGAGGGATTGGTTCGGCGCACCAGCTTCTCGACCTCCCAGGGTGGCACCGACAACTTGGATTCCGTGTTGTGCGACCATGCGAGGGATGTTTGCTCGAGCTAGTCGGTCCCTGCCGCGCCTGCGTCCGCACACCGCAGCGCCTGCGGCGCATCGACAAGCCAACGCGTTGTCGGTGCTACCCCGGCTCCGTGGCTCGCGCCACGTGCCACTGAGACTGCTAGTCTTGGCCGCGCAGCGGCCGCAGCACTTAGCCGTGGGTGCCAACCCACGGAACCGAGTCGCGCGCGAACCATCAAGCCGCGCCGCGGCGACACGATTCCACAGCCGCAACGCGGCGACCGTCAATAGCCAGGCGGCGGAAGCCCCTGGAATCATCGCGAAGAACCACCCCCATCTTCATCGTCGTTGATTTGTCGAGCCCCGAAGGGGCGACAGCCGGGCAGTCAGGTTGCGCCGAACCTCTGTCGCCCCGTTGGGGCTCAGCGGCGCGGGAGCACGTCAGTGTCATATAACATGCGTCGGTCGTGCGAGCGCTAACGCCAGTAGTTGACGATCCGGGGCGGCGGTCAATCCGACGCGACGGTAGACCGCTTGCGCAGGGCCATTACTGAAACCAACTTCAACGGTGAGGGCGCGAATCCCGCTGGCCTTGCAGAAGTCACGCACGTCAGTCAAGGCAGCCGTGCTCAGCCCCTGGTTGCGGCTTGGCGGGACAACGAAGAGATCATCGAGACATCCTATCAAGCCGCCGTACTCCATGCCGAAGCGGAGCGTTAGCACCAGGTAGCCCACGTTCTTATTTTCGTCGTCGATCAGCCACACCTGGCCCAGGCGTTCCTCGGCAAGAATCGCCGCAAACGCCCTTTCCGCCAGCGCGTGGTCCAACTCGTGGCCAGACTCGGCATAGAACTCGGACATCAGCCCCAGCAGGGTTGGAATGTCCTTGGGAACTGCTTTGCGCATCGGTTCTGCTCGTGAGGGGAGAATCAAACCGGACGGGGATCAATTCCAAGGTCGCACTCGCCGCTGCGAGTGTGAGACTCACCAACGAGGCCATGAATCGCGTCGCCCCGCACGCTCCTGACCGCAATCATGACGCCCCGCTCGCTCGCGGCCAACCCAGCCACTCCGCCAGATTCGCCGATCAGAGGGCCGTTGCCAGCGGCGGCCTGGCAGTTTGTTAAAGCATTTTTTTTTGCCGCCAGGCTGCGCAATCACTGGCACTTTCGGCCAGGCATCGACGCCGCTGCCATCGTGTGGCGATACACGTCGCCGCCAGGTTTTTATTGATTTACCTCGGCGCGCACGATATCGTCAGACGTTGCGGATCGCCACGCGAAGAGGCGCTGGTATCTGGCTGCGCGGTGAACGACCGTTTGGATCAGGCCGTGACACTCGGCGTTCCCGTGGTCAAGCTCCGCGCAGCGCGGAACAGCATTCTTGGATCTTGAGGTCGCTCATGCATTAGCCGGGGTGCCCTATGTCCCGCCCCGCACTTGCCCGCGCTGCGTCGCTCGCCTTGATTCTGTTGCTAATCCGGTCATCGATTGCTCGCGCCGGCAGTATCACGGTGGCGACGACTTCGGTGACCCGCGAGTTCGCCGCCGACAAAGGAGGCACCTTCACCGTCTTCGCCTACAGCGAGGAGAACGGCAAAGCGAACCAGAAGAATTTCTATAAGGGCATCGAAGGGGCAGCCACCACCTATAACGACACCGTCACCGCGCCGTTGCCGGCGGGCCCGCAGAAACTCACTCCGGTCGTGGGCAAAAAGGACGTCGACAAGGGGGCGGAACTGAACAACGCCTATGTTTCGTCGTACGCCGGCCAGGCGATCGGCTACGCGCAGTTCTTCAACAAAGGTGGTGGCAAAGTCGAGCTGTCCGCCTATGGCTTGACGACGCCGGGGGGCCAGCGGCTCAGCGCCGGCAAATCGATCGATCCGGTGTCGATCGACCCTGGGCTATACGCCTACTCGTACAAACTGTCGTTTTCGATGGAGGTCTTTCCGACCGATCCCTTTACCTCTTTTTACGGCGGCGCTAGCGACACCAATCACGCCAACCCGCTCTGGACGATGACCGCCGTCGCCTATGGGCCGATCAACTCGATCGGCGACCTGGTAATGACGTTCACCAGCGACCCCTCGCTCGGTCTCAACGATGCCACGGTGCTCGCCGATTTGAAGACGGCGATCAGCGTCTCCGGGGGCGTCGCGAGCGTGTCGGACTACACCTTGTTCAATACGAGCTACTATGTGTTGTCGCCGACTTCCTATTCCGACGAGGTCGCGGCGACGACCGCCTCGGTTCCCGAGCCGTCAACCGGAGTGCTCCTGATAGCCGGCGCTTTTGTCTGGCTCGCCGGCCTTGGCTGGAACAAGCGCGGCCGCCGCACCTCGCGTCGATAAGTCGCTGAGAGAACAAAGCGGTCGGGACATCTTTGCAAGGTCGACTCGGCGCTGCAAACGAGCCCCCCTCCGCGCGCGGCATCGGCCAGGGCGCTGTCCCAACAACCGGCGCCCGATCAACTTGTGCCCCTCGCGCGTGGCCATTTTCTGGCCCTTGACAAATGGTCACAAATGTGTACAGTAATAGGTGCGAGACTTGAGAAGGAATTCGCGCGGGTGCCATGCCCACGCTTGTCGTGGGCATGCCTGCGATCGGTCCGCTGAACACTGAAAACTATCCACCACCGGAGAAAACCTGGCGCGCCAGCCTGCGCGCTGAAAACACCAACCAGCCACGCATCTCACCCAAGGGCTTCGCGGTTCAATGAACCGTCTGTTTGAGTCGGACCCGAGAGCTGCGTCCGCAGTGCGCGCTGCGACCGAGTTGCCGCGACGATCAACTGGTTAGCCGTGGGATCGCTTGGACCGCTTGCGGGTCCAAGCTAATAACATCGCCGCGCTAGCTCGTAGGACGTTTCGACTGCGTTCACGCTCGTCGCAGTACGGCGCCGGACGAGCTAGCGCGCGGAGCAAGCTCCGCGGCTAACGAGCTCTTAGGACGCAAAACCGCGCTTAGGACGATCTAGGACGCAACGGTTTTTGATTTTGCGTCCTAAAATAACTCGTTTCTGTGACATGACTTAACTACTTTTGACAGCCGCTTAGGACGGTTAGGACGCAAATTCCCGGGCAATCTTATTCTGGGGGGACCCCCAAGGCTGAGGGAACTATGCACGCTAGACTCCGCAGTTCATAAGCCGATCCGCAATCGTGAATGACCCGCCAGGATCGAGGATCGAAGTGATCCAGCCCTCAGCGACGAGCAGACGGCGACAACTGACGGCGCTGGTGCTGTTCGCCGCGACCGCGGCTGTCTATGCCCCGGTCTGGAACAACCAGTTCGTCCACTTCGACGACGACGTCTATCTCACTGCCAATCCGCACGTGCAGCAAGGTTTGACCGCCGAGGCGGTTAAGTGGTGCTTCACGTCGGCTTATGCCTCGAATTGGCATCCCCTGACCTGGCTGTCGCACCTGCTCGATTGGCAACTGTTCGGAGCCAACGCCCTCGGCCATCACCTGGTGAATGTGCTGTTGCACGCGATCAACACGGTGCTCGTGTTTCTCGTGCTGGAGCGGATCACCAGGCCCAGATCGATCGCCACCGAAAAGAACCGTCGTCGTCCTGACGCCAATCGAAATCCTGGCGAGTCAACTACGTCGTCCGCAAACCTGTGGCGTGCCGCGCTCGTGGCCGCGCTCTTCTGCTTGCACCCTTTGCGCGTCGAATCGGTCGCTTGGGCCGCCGAGCGCAAGGACACGCTCTCGGCGCTTTTCTGGTGGCTTACCATCGGCGCGTATGCGAGCTATACCGCGTCTCCGAACTGGCGGCGCTATGGCCTGGTCTTGCTGGGCTTGCTCGGCGGATTGTTGGCCAAACCGGCGGTCGTCACGTTGCCGGTCGTCTTGCTGCTGTTGGATTGCTGGCCGCTCGATCGCTTCGCGGCGGCTGTCCGCGACACCCGAACCTCCTGGCAGCGCGCATGGCGGCTCGTGCTCGAGAAGCTTCCGTTGGCCGCCCTGTGCGCGGCGTCGAGCGCCGTGACCATCTGGGCGCAGCGCCGCGGCGGGTCGCTATCGGCCGTTGAACATCTGCCGCTTGCCTATCGCATCGCTAATGCCTTGCTGGCGTACGTCCGCTACCTGGAACTGATGTTTTGGCCGCGTGGGCTGGCCTGCTATTACCCTCATCCCAAGCCCGACTTCGACATGCACGGCCCTTGGCAGCCGCGCGTGCTGCTGGCGGGCGGCTTGCTGGCCGCACTCTCGATCGTTGCCGTGTGGTTTGGCCGCCGCCGTCGGTATCTGCTGGTTGGCTGGTTCTGGTATCTGATCACGTTGCTGCCGATGATCGGCCTGGTACAGGTCGGGCGACAAGCGCTAGCCGATCGCTATAGCTATCTCCCGAGCGTCGGCATCGCCCTGGCGGTCGTCTGGTTGGCAGGCGATTGGCTGGAATCGGCGCCGGGCGTGGTGCGTCGCTGGTTCGGGGTGCCCGTTGCCATCGCGATCACGGCCTTGGCGGCGCTCACGGTTCGCCAAGTGGCCGTATGGCGCGACGATCTGTCGCTTTTCAAGCGCGCCGTCAGCGTAACCGACGACAACGACGTTGCGCTGCACAACTTGGGGGCTGCGCTACTCCTGGCCAATCGTCCGGCGGAAGCGGCACCGTACCTGCGCGAAGCCATCCGCGTGCGGCCCGACTACGCCACCGCGTGCCGACTGCTGGCCATTGCCCTGGCCCAGCAAGACCAGGGCGCGGAAGCCATTCGCTGGTATCGCGAGACGCTGCGATGGCAACCCGCTTCAATCGATGCGGCTACCGAATTGGCCTGGCTCTATGCGACGCACCCTGATGCCCGGCTGCGCGACCCGGCCCAGGCGTTGCAACTGGCCGGCGCGGTCGTTCAGTCGACCGGCGAGCGTAGCTACCCGGCGCTCGATGCCTTAGCGGCAGCCTTCGCCGAAAACGGTCGGTTTGACGAGGCAGCGCACGTAGCCGACCAAGCCGCGCAGGTAGCTGCGTCAGCAGGCGACGCCAACACGGCCCACCAGATCGCGGCCCGCGCGGCCCGCTATCGAGCGCGGCAGCCGTATCGGGAATCGCCCACGCAAATGCAGGCTGAGTAGCGTCCCGATCGAACGCGCCGGTTACGACGGAAGCGAGTATCCCCGAGAGGGCTCGAACCTCTAACCTTCGGCTCCGGAGGCCGACGCTCTATCCAATTGAGCTACGGGGACAGCGAAGCTGCAAGCCTAGTGAAGCAACTCACCCCTGGCAAGCGAGGGCGCGTTGATCGACTCGTAACCATGAAAACTGATCGAACCCTATCGAAGCGGACTGGCGAGCTGCCGATGGGCGGCCGGACTTCTTTCCCTGCACAGGGAGGTACAGCCGCCAGAATCGGTAACTCGCGCTCCTGGACAGGCGTGAGCTAGAGTTCGGTTGGGTTATCCCACCTTTTTGGCAGCACCTCGCGGCGCAACGGCGCCATGCGATGCTGCCCCGCCACGAGGCAGCGCCGCAGCACCCGCCTCCACCTTAAGCCTCACTACGCGGAGATTCGTCGTGCTTCGCTATGCGTTGACCACGTTTTTAAGCGCGTTCCTGCTATTTCAAGTGCAGCCTCTCCTGGGCAAGGCCATCTTGCCCTGGTTCGGCGGCACCCCCGGCGTCTGGACCGCCTGCATGCTGTTCTTTCAGGTGCTGCTCTTGTGCGGCTATGCCTACGCGCATCTGGTCGTGGCTCAGATGCCGCGCCGCTGGCAGGGTGGGGTGCATGCCGCGCTATTGCTGGTTTCGCTAGCCTGCTTGCCCATCCTACCGGCCGAGCACTGGAAGCCGACCGGTGACGAAGCCCCCACGCTTCAAATCGTGATGCTGCTTGCAGCGACGATCGGACTCCCCTATTTGATGCTGTCGGCCACCGGCCCGCTCTTGCAAGGGTGGTGGGCGACGACGCGCCCCGGCACATCCCCCTATCGGTTGTACGCGTTGTCGAACGTCGGTTCGCTCCTGGCGCTCGTGAGCTACCCGTTCGTCGTCGAGCCCGCGTTGTCGCTTGGCACTCAGGCCCGAACCTGGTCGATCGGGTATGTCATCTTCACGCTGGGTTGTGCGACTTGTGCGGCGGGTGTTTGGCGAGCCGCGAAGATCTCCACGCTGCAACCCGAGAGCGCTGAGCACGCAGTCGCCGAACAGGCGTCGCCGCCTACCTGGTCCGATATCCTCTACTGGGTCGCGCTGGCGGCGACGGGCTCGGCGCTGCTGCTGGCGACGACGAATCAAATGTGTCAGGAAGTGGCCGTCGTGCCTTTCCTCTGGGTGTTGCCGCTTGGTTTATACCTGTTGTCGTTCATCCTTTGCTTCGAGGGAGACCGCTGGTATCGTCGCGGGCCGTTCGGGGTGGCACTGGCCTGCCTGGTGCCTGTCTCGGCGATCGTTTTCTTGCACGCTGAGGCGGTGCGGATCATTCCCCAAGTGGTGATTTACTCATTGACGATGTTCGTCGGTGCGATGGTCGCGCATGGCGAACTATCGCGCGGGCGGCCTCATCCGCGGTATCTCACCGTCTTTTACTTGATGATCGCCGCCGGCGGCGCCACGGGTGGAGCGCTCGTCGCGGTAGCGGCGCCGCGCATGTTTCACGGCTACTGGGAATACCCGCTGACATTAGGCGCGGCTTGCCTGCTGGCGATTGTCGCCACGCGTCGCGAGCGATTCCGGACACTTGCGTTACCGGGCTGGAAAGCATGGGCCATGCCGACGGCTTTGTACGGCCTGTTGATTGGCGCGCTGGGGATGCAAGCGCAGCGCAATAGCCATCAAGTTTTGGAGAGCACCCGCAATTTCTACGGCGTACTGCGGGTGGTCTCGAGGGCGACCCCGAGGCTGGGCGAGAAAATCTCGATGACACACGGACGGATCGAGCACGGCTCGCAGTTCCGCGACGCCGGCCGCCGCCACTTGGCGACTGCCATGTTCGGCCCCACCAGTGGCGTCGCGTTGGCGATCACCGAAAACCCCAAGCGGCACGTGGTCGATCCCAGCCAGCGCGGATTGCGCATCGGCGTCATCGGCCTGGGAGCCGGCACGCTCATGGCATATTCGCAACCCGGCGACTACGTCCGCTACTATGAGATCAATCCGGAAGTGGTCCGGCTGGCGCGCAAGCACTTTACGTTTCTTAGTGATTCGCCGGCGCAGATCGACATCGTGCTGGGCGACGCGCGTGTGCAACTCGAGCGCGAACTAGACGCCGGCATGGCCCAGAATTTCGACGTGCTAATCGTCGATGCGTTCACGAGTGATGCGATTCCGATGCACCTGCTGACAGGTGAATGTACCGAAGTCTACCGTCGGCATCTCGCGTCCGACGGCATCCTTGCCTTGCACATCAGCAATCGCATGCTCGATCTGAAGCCAGTCTGCCGGGCAATGGCCGACCGGCTCGGGTTCGAGGCCGTGTGGGTCCGCAGCTTTCGCGACGACTCACAGGGGACCATGGATGCCGACTGTGTGCTGCTAACTTCGTCTCGTCTGTTTCTAAACAATCCGCGTATTAAGGCCGCCCGCTCTGAGTTTCCGCCGCGCTCGCCCGACCGGTTGATCTGGACCGACGACTACGGCAGCCTCTGGCAAGTTCTGGAGCGATAGGCCCGCGAAGGACTGCCGCAAAGTAACGGTCGGAGCACGTCGACGCGGAAAGCACGAGAGCCGCTCGTTTTCGAGCCATCGCCGCCTGTCCTGTCGTTTGGGCGGGCGCCTATAATTAGGGCATGTCCACGACTACGCTCGACAGCTCTGTGACTCATCCGATCGCCGACTACAAGCCGCTCGGCAACGCGGAGCTAGCCGCGCGGGTTCAAGCGGTGCGCGACGAACTTGGCACGCGGCTCTTGATCCTTGGTCATCACTATCAGCAGGATGAAGTGATCGCGCTTGCCGACCTGCGCGGCGACAGCTACGAACTGAGCAAACAGGCGGCCGCCAGCGGCAATTGCGAGGCGATCTTCTTCTGCGGCGTGCACTTCATGGCCGAGACGGCCGATGTGCTCGCCAATCAACCCAACAAGCTGGCCGAGCGCTGTGGTCGTCGCGTGACGGTCGTGCTGCCTGACATGGCCGCCGGCTGCTCGATGGCCGACATGGCCATGATCGAGCAGGTCGAAGGCTGCTGGAACGAACTGGGCGAAGTGCTCGACACCGCCGAGATCACACCCGTGACATACATCAACTCGGCGGCGAGCTTGAAGGCGTTCTGCGGGCGGCACGGCGGCATCGTCTGTACCTCGAGCAACGCGGCAGGGGTGCTCAATTGGGCCTTTGAACGCACCAAGCGAGTCTTGTTCTTCCCGGATCAACATTTGGGACGCAACACGGCGTTGGCGATGGGGATCCCGCTATCCCAAATGCCGATTTGGGATCCCTATCGCGAGCTGGGTGGCAATACCGAAGCGGCCCTGTCCGACAGTCGCGTGCTGCTCTGGAAAGGGCATTGCAGCGTGCATCAGATGTTTCGCGTCGAGCACGTACAGGCATTCCGCGAAAAGTACCCCGACATCAAGATCATGGTTCATCCCGAATGCACCATGGAAGTCGTCGCGCAGAGCGACTTGATTGGCTCGACGGGCCGAATCATTCGTGAGGTTCGCGCGGCGCCTGCCGGCACGCGTTGGGCGATCGGCACCGAATTGCACCTGGTCAACCGGCTCAAGCACGAGCACCCCGAGCAGCAGATCCACTTCCTTTCGCCAGTCGTGTGCATGTGCGCCACCATGTATCGCATCGACTTGGCGCATCTCTGCTGGTCGCTGGAGAACTTCATGGCGGGAACCCCGGTCAACCGCATCAAAGTGGACGACGAGACGGCTCGTTGGGCGCTCGTGGCCCTGCAGCGGATGCTGGAAGTGACCTGATGGCGTCGGTCGCCGAGCCGTTCGAGAATCGCATGGGGTGCGACCGCGGCCCATTCACTCGTCGCCGGGCACTGCCGCCGAGGAATCGTCAGTCGGTGCCAGGATGACCATCCGTTCGCCACCGACGGGCAGCGCTTCAAGCTGCGATAATCGCCAATAGTCATCTTTCTCGAACGCTATCGCCGCGACGTTGGCTCGGCCGCGCGATCCGACCACCACAAAGAAGATCTCCGCTTGGTTGACGCCATCTTCTGTCTTGGAAAGGCGCGCGCGAGCAGCGGCCAGAAACGAGTCGTCGGCCTCAATCGGTTCGCCGATGACCCTTTGCAGATCACCGCTACCTTGGATCGTGTCCAGCGCCAGTCGATACGGCTCCATGTGCCGTACGGCTGTAGAACTGAAGCGCATCAGGCCTAGGCACCCAAGCCCGCAAAGGCCACACAGCGCAACGGGGGTGATCGAGGCGGCGAGCAAAACGGCGCGCCAATTGCGCGCCCACCAGCCCTGCGGTTGCGCAACGGGCGTGGAGGGTGCCGATTCCGGATGTGACTCGGCAGGCCCGGCAATCGTCGCTGCTGGGTCGAGTCCGGCAGCGTCGGCCGGGCGAGGCAGTTCGGGCGCGCGTTCGCCAGCGGATGACATCGCTACTGCCCGATGGTGATTCCGTGCTGCAGCAAACTATTTGGCATCGACCCGGCGGCAGTACGCCAACTTCTCTGCGGTCGTGCGCGGCTTGTCCTCACGCTTGGCCGCCGTGGCAGTTGCCGCAACGGCTGCTGCCGCAGCGGCCGGAGGCGCGACCGGCTCCTCGGCGCGCGCCTCCGAAGACTCCGGCAAGGCTTCGGGGGGCGCCGTTTGCACCGGTGCCGAAGCAGTGGGTGATGCGGCCGGTGCAGGCGTCGCCTTGTTGGCGCGGGCAGCGGCCAGGATATCGGCAGTGCTTCGTTTCGACGGCGCAGCGGCAGCCGCTGTTGCGGGCTTCGGCGTGGCAGCCGTCGGTGCAGCGGCGCTCGTAGTCGCGGCGGCCTCTTCCTTCTTCGCGCGGGCAGCCGCCAGAACGTCGGCAGTGCTAGGTTTCTTGCCGGCGGCAGGCGACGCGGGAGGTTTGGTGGCAGGTGCAGCTTCGGCCCCCTTTGGTGCCTTGGCGGGTGCAGGCTTAGCTGGCGCCGCGGCGGCAGGCGCTTCGCGATCCTTGGACTTGGCGGGCGCCGGTTGATCGACGATCTTCAAGAAGTCGGGATCGATGTCATACCAGCCGATGTTCGCGCGACCGTCGAACTCGACCAACGCCCGGCCGCTCATATTGACTGTCTTGACCACACCCGTTTGGCCGCGGAAGCGGGTCAATTCCGGGCGCGAAGCGTCGATCACGACATATTTGTCCGTGAGCTCGCGTTGCAACTGTTCGACCTGTGCGGGACGCATCGCTCGTGCTACTCCGGGAATCAAGTCGCAGCCACGCTGACAGGGAAAATCCCACCGGCCAACCCACCGCGAATCAGGCATTTTGAGCAAATGTCAGCGAGCAATCAAGGGACTGCTTCGCTCGGTAGTGAAGCCCACTTTTCTGCCATCAAACCCAAACCGACGACTACTTGGCAAGTGCGCGGAGCACGTACTGCAAGATTCCACCGTGGCGGTAGTACTCGCGTTCGATCGGCGTGTCGATCCGCACCTTGCAATCGAACTTCTTGACGGCGCCGTCGGGCGCGGTCGCCTTGACCGAGAGTGTGCCGCGCGGCTGGATATCGTCGTTGAGCCCTTCGAAATCGAATACTTCTTCACCCGTCAGTCCTAACGACTGCCAAGTCTGTCCCGGGGGTAACTCAAGTGGCAGCACCCCCATGCCCACGAGATTGCTGCGATGAATGCGCTCGAAGCTCACGGCCAACACCGCTCGAACGCCGAGTAGATACGTACCCTTGGCGGCCCAGTCGCGGCTGCTCCCGGTGCCGTACTCGGCACCGGCCAGAATCACCAGCGGCACGTTCTCGGCTTTGTACTTCATCGCCGCGTCGTAGATGGTCATCTGCTCGCCGCCGGGGAGATGGCGCGTGACGCCCCCTTCAGTTCCTGGCGCCAAAAGGTTGCGAATGCGGATGTTGGCAAACGTGCCGCGCGTCATTACCCGATCGTTGCCGCGCCGCGAACCGTAGCTGTTGAAGTCCACCGGTTCGACGCCGTGCTCGATCAGCCACTTACCCGCCGGGCTATTTTTGGCAATTGAGCCGGCTGGCGAAATGTGATCAGTCGTGACCGAGTCGCCCAGCGCCGCCAACACCCGTGCCCCGCGGATTGGCTTGATATTGCCGGGCACCTTGGTCAAACCGAGCAAGAACGGCGGCTCCTGGATGTACGTGCTCGTGGGGTCCCATTGGTAGCTATCGCCAGCGACCACTTTGATCTGATTCCAGCGCTCATTCGAGTTGAGCACGTTGGCGTAACGCGCGCGGAACATCTCAGGTGTGACCATCTCCTGCACGGCGCGGTCGACTTCGGCCTGGGTAGGCCAGATGTCTTTGAGAAAGACCGGTTGGCCGTCCTTGCCCTTGCCGAGCGGTTCGTGAACCAGGTCGATATCGGTAGTGCCCGCGAGGGCGTACGCAACGACCAATGGAGGGCTGGCCAGGTAATTCGCCTTCACCAGCGGATTGATGCGACCTTCGAAATTGCGATTGCCGCTCAAGACGGCCGAAGCGACCAGGTCCCCTTTGGTGACAGCTTCGGCGACCTGCTCGGGCAGCGGCCCGCTATTGCCGATGCAGGTGGTGCAACCGTAGCCAACAGTGTCGAAGCCCAGTTGATCGAGGGCGGCCGCCAATCCCGAGTGTTCCAGGTAGTCGGTTACCACACGCGAGCCGGGGGCGAGGCTGGTTTTGACGTACGGCTTCACCGACAGTCCCCGCTCGACGGCTTTCTTTGCCAACAAGCCGGCCCCAAGCATCACGGAAGGATTGCTGGTGTTGGTGCAACTGGTGATCGCGGCAATCACCACGGCACCGTGACCGATTCGCTCACTGTGCCCATTGCTCTTAACTTCAGCGGTGCGCTTGAGAGCGGCGTCATCAAGCGCGTACCCGCGCTGCGTTACCGGCGCTCGCAGTGCCTCCTCGAACGACTGCTTCATGCCTGAGAGCGCGATGCGGTCTTGCGGTCGCTTCGGCCCGGCCAGGCACGGTTCGACTGTGCCCAGATCGAGCGAAACCTTGGCGCTAAAGGTCGGCACCGGCGCGACATCGGTGCGGAAGAGCTGCTGCTCCTTGGCATAGCGTTCGACAAGTTGAACTTCGTCGTCGGTGCGGCCAGTGCGCCGCAAGTACTCCAGCGTCCGGTCGTCGGTCGGGAAGAAGCCCATCGTGGCTCCGTATTCCGGCGCCATATTACCGATGGTGGCACGGTCGGCAACGCTCATTCTCGACAGACCTGTCCCGAAGAACTCGACGAACTTACCCACCACGCCTTGTTTGCGAAGGATTTGCGTGACCGTGAGCACCATGTCGGTCGCGGTGGTGCCTTCGGGCAGTTGTCCGGTGAGCTCAAAGCCGACGACTTCCGGCAGCAGCATGTAGATCGGCTGACCGAGCATGACCGCCTCGGCCTCGATGCCTCCCACACCCCAACCGACGACGCCCAATCCGTTGATCATCGTGGTGTGGCTATCGGTGCCCACCAGCGAATCGGGGAGCGCGACCGGGCCCTGGGCGTCCTGTCGCACGAAGACGCCCTTGGCGAGGTACTCGAGGTTCACCTGGTGCACGATGCCGACAGCCGGCGGCACCGCGCGGAAGTTATCAAGTGCTTGTTGCCCCCATTTGAGAAACTCGTACCGTTCCCGATTGCGATTGAATTCGTACTCCACATTCAGCGCCAAGGCATTGGCTGTGCCGAAGTAGTCGACCTGCACCGAGTGATCGATCACCAGGTCGACTGGAATCAGCGGGTTAATCCGCTTCGGATCGCCGCCAAGCCGGCGCATGGCGTCACGCATTGCCGCCAGGTCGACCACGCACGGCACGCCGGTAAAGTCTTGCAGCACCACGCGCGCTGGTTTGAACGGGATCTCGACGTCGCTGACCGCCGCAGCCTTCCAGCCTGCCACCTTGCGGACATCGTCTTCGCTGACCGCGAAGCCATCGCAATTGCGCAACACCGATTCGAGCAGCACGCGGATTGAGTACGGCAGCGTAGCGATCTTGCACAACCCCAGCTCTTCGAGCCGAGCGAGACGGTAGATTCCGGCTTGGCCGCTGCCCGTCGAAAAGCTGCCGCGGGCACCAAATGGATCGGTCTTAATGGTCGGTTCGGACATTGAAGATCGGCCTGAACGAGGGGTGAAAACAACGCGTGCGGAGAGACCGCGGGCAGGTGACTGTGAGCATTGTACCGCGTCGATTGCCGACTGTCTTGCGGTGTGTTTGCCTGGTGTGACGCTGCGCGCGAAGTTCGACCGCGACGCTCGAAGACCTCTCCCAAGTAGTGCGGAATTATTTGCTGGCAAATTGCTTGCGACGGGCGGCGCGGGATGTCATTCTCAGGAGTCTCAACAGCCCGGGGGGAGACTCATCTTCGATGTCGACCAGCGCGACGCCCAATGATGCGGCCCTAGCTGCGCGCTTAGTCGCCGACGGCTCGATTTCGCAACCCGGTGTCGGCGCTGCCCACTATGCCGCGCCGGGCACCATCCAATCAGGCAACGGCCAAGCCGCCGCCAACGACGATTTTCCGCCCCACATTGGCTCGCGGCGCATGCCGCGCTGGAACTCCAACGAACTGATCGACGCCCCCAAGTTCACCTGGAAAAACTGGGCCGCGTTGATCGGACCGGGGTTGGTCGTCGGTGGCTCGGCCATCGGGGGCGGTGAATGGCTTAAGGGTCCGGAAGTCACAGCCCGCTATGGCGGAGCCCTCCTCTGGCTGGCAACGTTGAGCATCGTGGGTCAGGTGCTCTACAACCTGGAAATCAGTCGCTACACGCTTTATACCGGCGAGCCAATCTTCACTGGCAAATTCCGCACGCTTCCCGGCCCGCGGTTCTGGCTGTTTGTGTATCTGGTGCTTGATTTTGGCGCCGTCTTTCCCTACCTGGCTGCCAACGCTGCGACTCCGCTGGCCGCGGTGATTCTGGGCGAGGTTCCCAGGCCTGACATGGTCGCCCATCATCAGACGTTGTTGCGCGGGCTGGGGTACGCCATTTTTCTGGGCGCGTTAGTGCCGTTGTTTTTCGGCGGCAAAGTGTACAACTCGCTCAAGGTAATCATGTCGTTCAAGATCGTCTTTGTGCTCGGCTTTCTGGCGCTGTTGGCCGTCGTTTATTCGAGCCGGAGCACGTGGCGCGAAATCGGTACCGGGTTCTTTCGCTTTGGCACTTTGCCCGTGGAGCGCGGCGAAGACGCCAACGGTAATGGCGTGCTCGATGCTGGCGAAGACTGGGACGACGACGGCAATCTCGATGTAGTCGAACGCGTCGAACCAACGATCGACAGCAATGGCGACGGCGTGGCCGATAGCTGGCCCGACACCAACGGCGACGGCCGTCCCGACAAGTGGATCGATCGCGACGGCGATGGCTTCCGCGACGGCGACAATGTTGACAACGTCTTCACGGCCTGGTGGCAGGGGCGCGAGCGCGCTCCCATCGATTTGTCGTTGATCGTGGCGATCGGCGCGATGGTCGCCATCGCCGGATCGGGTGGATTATCGAACACGCCCATCAGCAACTACACTCGCGATCAGGGCTGGGGAATGGGTTGGCACGTCGGGGCGATTCCGAGCGTCATCGGCGGGCATCACCTCAAGCTCTCGCACGTGGGAAGCGTGTTTCGCGTCAATGCCGAAACGTTGCCGCGCTGGCGGCGCTGGTATCGACATGTGATGCGCGATCAATTAGCAGTTTGGATGCCGGCCTGCTTTATCGGCTTGGCGCTCCCCAGCATGTTGTCGGTCGAGTTCTTACGGCGCGGGACCGAAGCTCAGGAGTGGACGGCCGCCGGCATGACATCGGACGCCGTGGCCGAGCGCGTATCGGGCATCTCGGGCGCTACACTGGGGCACATCTGCTGGTATACGACGCTGTTCTGCGGGTTCCTCGTGCTTTCGACGAGCATGGCCTCGAGCGCCGACGGGTTGGTTCGCCGCTGGGTTGACGTGTTCTGGACGGCCAGCGGCCGGCTGCGCAAACTGGAGCCCCATCGGATTCGGATCGTGTATTTTGCCGTTTTGGCAGGATTCGCGCTGTTTGGACTGATTATGCTGAGCGTCGGCAAGCCCAAACAGCTTGTCGATTATGCCGGCCTGATCTTGAATTTCGCCCTAGGATTTAGCTGTTGGCATACCTTGGCCGTCAACCTAATCCTGCTCCCGCGCGAACTCCGCCCCGGCTGGGTCGCACGCGGAGGGCTGCTGCTCGCGGGCCTGTTTTTCAACGTGATGGCCACGGTCGCCTGCCTGCAGGCCTTTGGCCTGCTGAGCTAGTGCATCGCCGACGTTTACATCGCTCCTGCTGACTCGCGAGACCAACGGCTCAATGTTCGTGAGGATCTGTCGGTATCGCGTTCTCCCGGAGATGCTCGACAAGCACCTGGAGATACAGCGCCGGGCCAGCGAGATCTACCGGCGCTATCTTCCGGAGAAGCCGGCCTATTTTCAGAGCCATGAAGATCCTTGCGAGTGGGTCGAGATCCATCCGTTCCTCGATGAGGCTGCCTGCCGCGAAAGCAGCGAACGCATCAATCGCGAGCCCGAGATCCTCGACCTGTGGCAGGAATTTCAGGCGATGCTCGACCCGAGCAGCCCGCCGGTCATGGAGGAATTCACCGAGCGCCGCCCGGGCGACGCCTACGACGCCTGATGCCGCGCGTTGACCTGCGCCCCGCGTAGCAGGAAAATCGGCGCGCTCGTGGCGTGGGCGCGCGTCG
Organism: Pirellulales bacterium; assembly: GCA_019745975.1. Taxonomy (GTDB): domain Bacteria; phylum Planctomycetota; class Planctomycetia; order Pirellulales; family JAEUIK01; genus JAIESQ01. The sequence continues at coordinate 7,496 of JAIESQ010000123.1, read as the reverse complement.
CTCGACCGTCGCTGCGAAACGCTGTCAGCACGCTGGAGGGCATTTCCCATGATCGAGATCGAATCGCGCGGCAACGTCGCCATTCTGCGCATGGCACGCGGCAGAGGAAACGCGCTCGACATCGAATTCGGCCGTGCCCTCACCAACGCCCTGGACGAGCTCGAACGCGGGCCGGCAAGGGCCGTGGTGATCACGGCCACGGGCAAAGTGTTCGGCGCTGGAGTCGATCTGCCCGCGCTGGCGGCGGGCGGGCCCGACTACGTGCGCGAATTCATGCCGCTGATGCAGCGCTGTTTTGAGCGGCTGGCCACATTTCCCAAGCCGTTGGTGGCGGCTGTCAACGGGCATGCGATTGCCGGCGGGGCGATCATCATGTTGACTTGTGATTCCCGGATTCTGGCCAAAGGCACCGCCCGCATCGGCCTGACCGAAGTGCTCGTGGGAGTGGTCTTCCCCGCCTGGCCACTGGAGATCGCGCGATTTGCGACTCCGCCAGAGCATTTTCCGACGTTGATCCTCACCGGCCGCACCTGGCAGCCTGACGACGCCTTGGCGCGAGGGCTCGTCGACGAGCTGGTCGACCCCGAGCGGTTGTTGGATCGCGCGTGTGAGGTTGCCGAGGAGATGGCAGCGATTCCGCCGGCGACCTTCACGGCGACGAAAATGGCCGTCCGGCGCCCGATGTTCGAGGCAGCGCGCCGTCAGGCGGAGCTGACCGACCACGAGCGCGTCGCCGAATGGTCGAATCCGGAAACGATTCGGCAAATCGCCGAGTTCGCCGCCAAAAACATCAAACGCGGCAGGTGAAGTTGCTGGCGTTGTCATCCCCAAGGCTCGTTGCGAAACCGTGTGTCGGATGGAAGCACCAGGCCGAACCGCTCGGCCAGTAACGGCAGCAGCGCGGCATCGTCGGGCAAGGTTTGCAGTTCTCGCCGTCTTGCGCTCGGTGACGAGCTCGCGCCAGCGAAGAATGTATCGCGCTTCCGGGGTGAGTCGCTGTGCCGTCAGCGTGCGCGTAAAGGGGGACTGGGGATTCGTCGACACGTAGTAATTGGCCACTTCGTAGTCGGACAAGTGCTGCGGTTCAAGCGTGAAAACGTAGAGATCGAACCAACCTTCGGGCCGCTCGGATTGCAGCACCCAATGGTCGGCGTCTTCCCTCCGCACGCGAAAGGTTGACGTGAATTGATGCTGCGGCTGGTCGTCCGCCAGTGGCAGTGGCAAATACAAGCCTTCGGCGCCAAAGCCAACGTCGGCCAGGAAGTGCGCCCCATCGACTTCAACGGCCAGCAACATGTGCGTGCGAGGTAACACGCGCGTGTTCCCCAAGCGAACACGCGCGGCCAGCCGTGCCAGCCGAAAGCCCAGCGCTTCGAGCGCCGCCGCGAAGAGCAGATTCTGCTCAAAGCAGTAGCCGCCGCGCCGATCGTGCACAAGCTTCTGCTGCAAGCTGGCCAGATCGAGCCGAATGCCGCGACCCAACAACACGTCGAGATTCTCGAACGGGATGCTCTGGGCATGAGCCAGGTGCAGGGCGGCCAGCGCGGCGTGCGTCGGCTCGCGCGGGCCGGAATACCCGATGCGGGCCAGATAAGCATCAACGTCGAGCGTAGGTTCGCTGCCATCGGTAGCCATAGCGTTCCTGCGAGGTTTCGGGTCCTAACCCGTGCGTGGCATCGCGGCGGGCGTTTCGCGTCCCGGCGTCGGCGGTGAGCTGTGAGCCGCACGCGTGGACCTGTCCCCACCTGGGGGGCCCCCAGAATAAAGTTATCCGGGAATTTGCGTCCTAACCGTCCTAAGCGGCTGTCAAAAGTAGTTAAGTCTTTTCGCAGCAACGAGTTATTTTAGGACGCAAAATCAAAAACACTTGCGTCCTAGATCGTCCTAAGGGCAGTTTTGCGTCCTAAGAACTCGTTAGCCGCGGAGCTTGCTCCGCGCGCTAGCTCGTCCGGTGCCGTACTGCGACGAGCGTGAACGCAGTCGAAACGTCCTACGAGCTAGCGCGCGGGATAAATCCCGCGGCTAACAAGCCGACCGTCACGGCAACTCGGTCGCAGCGCGCAGGGCGGACGCAGCTCTCGGCTCCGACTCAAACAAACGGTTCATTGAACCGCGAAGTCCTTGGGTGAGATGCATGTCTGGTCGGTGTTGTCAGCGCGCAGGCTGGCGCGCCAGGTTTTCTCCTGTTGTGGATAGTTTTCAGTGTTCAGTTTTCAGGGGATCGATCGCAGGCATGTCCACGACAAGCGTGGACATGGCACCCGCGCGACTTCCTTCTCAGGTCTCGCACCTATTACTGTACACATTTGTGATCATTTGTCAAGAGCCAGAAAATGGCCACGCGCTGGGGGCGCAACTTGATCGGGCGCCGGTTGTTGGGACAACGTCGTGGCCGATTTCGCGCGGAGGGGGACGGGAGTCGTTTCCGGTCTACGTCTTCCCGTCGCGCTTGGTCGTTGCCCGGAAACGACTCCCGTCCCCTTGGTACGTCTCACGTGCTGCTGGCGGCGTGATTTGGCCGGGGCGTAGAATGGGCCGACTCGCAGCAGTTTGGGTAGTTGTTTCGCATCTGGGGAGGACGCGCTAATGCGTCGCACGGTTCTGGCAGTCGTGTTCTTGATGGCCGCGCTCGTGGGCACATCGCGCGCGGCGACCATTCAGTTTCTCACGCCGGCAGGGTCGTCGCTGGGGGTGGCTTACGGCGTCGATGGGCTGAACGTCGTCGGGCAGGACGTGGCCCAGCGCGGCTTTCTCTACAACGGCGCGACCAAGACGTACACGGTCATTCAGCCGCCGGGGGGGGTCAACGGCAGCGTACGGGATCTCTGGGAACAAAATCGTCGGGACCTGGGGCAAACTGGGGTTCTTGTTTGATGGGGTGAGTTACACAACGCTAAGCCATCCGCTTGGTGTGAACGGCACACGTGCCTACGGGATTTCAGGGAATACCATCGTGGGCACATTCATTGACGCGTCCAACAATGCTCACGGTTTCGTTTTCGACGGTTCGACGTACACGACGTTGAACGACCCATTCGGTGGGATCTCCGCGCGTGGCATTTCTGGCAACACTATTGTTGGCGCCTACACTGATGCCAAGAACCGCACGCACGGGTTTGTCTACGACGGCGCCACCTGGACCACGCTCGACGACCCGCTGTTTCGCGCCTCCGGAATCACCGCGCTGTACGGCATCGACGGCGGCAAGATCGTCGGCAACACGCTGACCGGTACCGTCGCCGGGGCGGCATTCCTCTACGACGGCGCGACCTTCAACCATCCCTTCGGGATTGAAGGGCTGCTAATGGGGCTGCACCACCAGTTCTTCGGCATCTCGGGGAACCGCATTGTCGGCGAGTACAACGACAAGCCGTTCGTGTACATCATTCCCGAGCCAGCGACGTACTTGTTGGCTGCGCTCGGCGGCTTGAGCTTGCTGGCCATTTGCCAGCGCCAGCGCAACCGCACTTCACCACAGCCATAACGGCTCCCCGGTGGCGCTGTGAGTTTTCTCGCCAGGACTTGCAGGCTGCCGGCACACGAGTTGGCAGCTTCCTTGGGTGTGTCTGTGCCTTCCTGGACCGGCCATCACGGCTGTGCGATAATTTGCCGACTGCGGTTGATGGTGGCGGCGAGCGACGTAGGGTCGTCGCGGCACCGCGGAGCCGAATTTCTCGCGGTAATTTTCATGTGTAAGACGAGTCTCGGAATTGCGGCCCTGCTGGCCGCCAGCGTCTGCCAATTGGCTGCGGCCGCCGACGCCGTGCAGTTGCGGTGGAAATTCGCACCTGAACAGCGTTTTCGTTACGAGAGCCAGAGCGAAACGCAAACGCGCACGCTGTTCGAGGGGACCGATCACAAGCAAACGATGCAGCAGAAAACTGTGCAGAGCTGGCTCGTCGAGAAAGTCGCCGACGACGGCTCGGCCACGCTGCGGTTGGCGTTCGATCGCTGGATAACGCGCATCGACAGGCCTGGCAATTTGCTGGAAGTGGATTCCGCCAGCACCAAGGAGCCAACCGGGCAGGAGGCCGTGCTGTTGCCGCTGGTCAAGGCGGTGACCGGCGCCCCGTTTTCGGTGAAGATGTCGCCCCTAGGGGCGACCAGCGAGGTCACGCTGCCCGAGATTCTGGTGAAGGCGGTCGCGGCGCGCGGGCAAGGGAACGTTGCCAAGGAGTTCTTCAGCGAGGAGAGCCTCAAGGCGATGGTCTCGCAAGGGAGCCTGAAGCTGCCGGCCGATCCGATCGAACCCGGCAAGACTTGGGAGGACACCAAGGGTCACAAGGGGATGAAGGTCACGAGCGTGTATACCTATGTCGGCCCCGAGCCGGAGAGCTCGCCCCCGCTGGCGCGGATCGAAATGACCGCGCGGATCGATTGGGCCGACGCCACGGTCGCGGGGGTGAAGATCAATATCGCCGAGCAGAGCATGGAGGGCGTGGTGCACTTCGACAACGAGCACGGCCGCCTGGTCGACCTCGAGGTGACGCAGAAAATGGCGCTCGAATACGCGCAGGCCGGCAGCAAGGTGCGGCAAGAGGTTCAGGTGCACGTCACGAACAAGCTGCTGCCCAATGAAGACGCGCCGACTGGCGCGACGACTCCGGCCGAAGCCAAGCCCGAAGCGACCAAACCGGCGGAATAACGGTCGGGCCGCTGGCCTGCCGGGTTACGTAGAGCGTGCCAGCTACTTCCTGGGGGGCACGGCGACCTGAATTTCGTCGCCGACGACTCGCACTTCGAAACTGTCGATTTTCAAGCGCGGGTTGTCGCACCAGGTGCCATCGCTGACGCGAAACCGCCAGGCGTGCCAGGGGCAGGTGACGATGCCCTCGACAACTTCGCCCGCGCCGAGCGACGCCCCCATGTGCGGGCAGAGGTCGTCGATCGCCTGATAGGCGCCGCGCTCGCAGAAGACCGCCACGAGGCGACCATTGACGACGAACGTGGCGCCTTGGCCGTCGGCGATCGAACCGACTTTCGCGACGGTGTGAAACTCAGTCATACGGACAACAGCCAGGCACGATCCAGAGGTACATTCCAGCCGAGGTTTCGCAATCGACTCTCGTCGCCGCCGGCTGCCCATCGTACACTGAAGCTTCGGCCCCGGCACCGGGCAGGCGCTCCGCTGGCGCGGCATTCTTGGGCGGTCCTGACGAGCAATTGATCGCTGTGCCGTGCCTGAGCGAAATGGAGCGCTTTTGTTCTGGCCTTGCGGCCTTCCGGTGGTCGGCCGGGGCTCCTTCTGTGCGCAACGAGGCATAGTCGCGGTGCTATTTCCGCAGAACAAGACCGAGGCAATGCTCAGTGGCGTGTTGTTGCTGTTGGTCTTGGTGGCCTTCGCGCCGGCCTTCGACAATCTTTTCGTTCAGTACGACGACAGCACCTATCTGTTCGAAAACCCCGAGATTCAGCACGGCCTGTCGGCGCACACGATCGGCTGGGCTTTCACGACCAGCTACGGCGGGAACTGGCATCCGCTCACCTGGGTCGCGCACACGATCAATTGGAGCCTGTTTCGAAACGAGTCGTTGCTCGAGCACCCCTATGGAAGCTCGCCGGCCGGTCACCATCTGGTGAGCATCGCCATCCATGCCTTGAGCAGCGTGATCTTGTTTCTGATGCTTGTGCGGGCTACGGCCACGACGCCGCAGCCAGCGCGGCGGCACGCCGCGGCGCAGCGCGCGACGACGACCGTCTGGCCGGCAGCGATTGTGGCCGCGCTGTTTGCCCTGCACCCGCTGCGCGCCGAATCGGTAGCCTGGGCGGCCGAGTTGAAGGACGTGCTCTGCACGTTCTTTTGGCTCTTGTCGATGGCGGCTTACCTGGCGTACGCGCGCCGGCCATCGGTCGGGCGGTACGTCGCGATCGTCCTCTGTTTCGTTCTCGGTTTGCTATCGAAGCAGACGATTGTCAGCTTGCCGCTGGTGTTGTTGTTGCTCGACTATTGGCCCTTGGCGCGATTTCCTGATCGCGGCCCGAATTCGCCCAGCCTCGCGAGGCAGCTTGCGCGGCTCGTGGCCGAGAAGATCCCGCTCTTTGTGCTGGCGGCGCTGGGTTCGCTGGCGGTCTATTTGGCGCAATCGTACCGCGGGGCAACCGAGTTTCTCGACCCGGTGCCGTTGCCTTTGCGGCTGGCCAATGGCGCCGTCTCGGCCGTGATTTACTTAAGGCAAATGTTCTGGCCCGCTGGACTGGCCTGTTTCTATCCCTACCCACGCGAGGCTTTGATCGCGGGCGGCCTTGCACAAAGTCATGTGCTGGGGGCCATCGCGTTCGTCGTGGTCGGCAGCGCCCTGGCATGGTGGTTTGGTCGGCGCCGGCGCTATCTGCTGGTCGGCTGGTTTTGGTACCTGATCACCCTGTTGCCGGTCATCGGCATCATCCAAGTTGGCTTGCAAGCGCATGCCGATCGTTATACGTACATGCCCTCGGTCGGCATCAGCCTGCTGGTGGTGTGGGGGCTGTACGAATTGGTCGAGGCGTATCCCGACAAGCTGCGGACGCTTGGCCTGGCGTCGGCGGCGGTTGTCGTCGGGCTGTTGGTCGTGGTCACCTGGCGGCAGACGCGCGTCTGGCACGACGACTTCACGTTATTCGAACATGCCGCGGCCGTGGTGCCGGGTAACGCCGTGGCTCATCGCAACCTGGGCGGTTCTTATTTCATGGCCGATCAGCCTGAGCAAGCGATCGAACACTTTGAACGGGCGATCGAGCTCGAGCCTGGCTATGCTCCCAACTACCGCAATCTGGCCCTGGCCTTCGTGCGAGTGGGACGGCAGCTCGATGCGGAACGCTGCTTTCGAGCGACGTTGGAGCGTCAACCGGACTCGCCGCAGGCAATCTGCAACCTGGCCACGCTGTACGCGATCAGCCAGGTACCCGAGTTGCGCCGGCCTGGCGAGGCGCTGCGGCTGGCCCAGCAGGCAGTGCAAATGACCGAGCGCAAGGACCCGGAATGCCTGAGGACGCTGTCGACCGCCTACGCGGCGAACGGCCAATTGTCCAGAGCATTCGAGGCCGCGCAAGCAGGCTACGCGGCGGCCCAGCGCCCAGGGCAAGAACAGGCGGCCCAAACGCTCTTGCAAACCATGGCGGAATTACAAGCGCGCATGCAAGCGCAGCCGCGACCGCGGCCGGCCAGCGGCGAATCAGCTTCGTAAGGCTTCGCGATGCGCCAGGCCGGATCGCCAGCCCTGTTGATCGGTTGACTCTGGTGAGCCGAAAAATGTACCAGTCCCCGGCTTGGCAGTTGCTCTGAATTGAATGCCGTTCAGCTTGAAGTCGGGCGCGCCGGCTCGTACGATCGACGACGAATCGTGCACCAAGGTTGGCACCGATTTCCAAGGCTTTAACCACGGATTTCACGGATGACACGGATAGGATTGAATTCATGCAAATCCAATTTCATCCGTGATATCTGGTGCGCCAGGCAAAGCCTGGTTGTTCTTGTCAGTTGAAAGGTACTGATCATGGCACTTGCTCGTTCACCATGA
>JAIESQ010000016.1 GCA_019745975.1 Pirellulales bacterium | reverse complement strand
TCATGGAATCCTCCAGGCTTCAAGGTTATGCTAACCCCGTCACCCGGAAATTCCAGTTCCATCTGAAGCAAGACACTACCGCGTCACCGGCATCCGACCGCGGCGTGCTCTTCGCTCGGCACGCAACCGCGCGCGCCGGCGCGTGTCGCTGGGCTTCTCGTAGTATTCCTTGCGCCGCATTTCTTTCTTGATGCCGCTGCGTTCGACTAGCTTGCGGAAGCGACGCACTGCTTCATGAATCGACTCACTTTCGCGAACCTTCAGCTTAACCACAAATCACTCCTTGTCTCCTTTGTGCAAGAGTTGTTGAAGCCGAAACCAGGCCGCGACGGGCCAACGCGCCAAGCCCGCGACCCGCCCGGCAGCCGCGAGAGCTAGCCCAGTAATTTAACGCTCGGCCGGGCAGTGTGTCCACGCCCCTTTGCGGCTGCCGAGCCGTCGATTTGCCGCGAGCGCAAAACCTGCCTATGGTGAAGGTTACTTGCGTTCCCAACTCCCGGCAATTCGCCCCCCCGGTCCTATGATCAGCGCGGCCAACTCCCCCTGGCAGGCTCTCGAAGGCCAGATCGTGGTCATCGACTGCGACGCCCCGTTCGTGATTGTCGGCCGCCTCCACGCCGAGGGGACCAGCTACCTCGAACTCGTCGAGGCCGACGTACACGACCTCCGCGACACTTCCACCACCCGCGAGAAGTATGTCCTCGAAATCCGCCGGCACGGGGTGCGGCCGAATCGGCAGCGGGTGTGGGTTCGCACGTCGGAAATCGTCGCCGTCTCGCGCTTGGACGACGTCATCGCCGAGTAGCTGGGCGCACCAGTCCCCTGACGGCGGGACGGAAGGCTTGGTATCCTCGAAGCTCGCAAGCGGAGTCGCGAGAACCCTATCCGTCCGTTGAAAAACGGTAGCCGGCCTCTGTGAGACCGGAGATAAGTGAATTCCGGGGTCGCTGACCCCGGCTACAGGCGAACCTTCCACCGGGGGCTTGCGTTGGAAACTACGCCGGCCAGACGCGAGGTTGTGTATCATGGCCGCGTGCAGGGGGTCGGCTTTCGCTACACGACCGTACGGCTTGCCAGTCGTTTCGCCGTGAGCGGCTACGTGCAAAACCTGCACGACGGGCGGGTGAAGCTGGTGGCCGAAGGGCAAGTTGCCGAGATCGAGGCGTTTCTAACCGCGATTGCCGGTCACTTCGCGGCACATATCGACGACACTAACGTGCGGCCCAGCGAGGCGACCGGCGAATTCAACGAGTTCGAGATCAGACCGTGAGCATTCCGACCGTGCAACCCGTGTTGGCCGAACTTCCCTCGTGGCTGGTGGCCACCTGGCCGATCGCGCTGGGGATTGCGGGCGCGCTGGCGGTGCTGGTCGCCCTGTACGCGCTGGCGAGCGCCTTCTTGCCCAAGGTCGCGCCCATCGCGTTGACGACGGCCAAAGCCGGACTGGCCCACCCGCTGTTCTGGGTCGAGCTGGGCTTCGGGGCCGTGGTGTTGATCTTGTTCTTTCCGTTCATCCCCTACTTCACCTTGGGCGAAGACATCAAGATGCTCAAGGATTCGGGGCTGACGTTGATGCTCGTGCTGGCGGTGCTGTTCGCGGTGTTGTCGGCCAGCGCCACGGTGGCCGATGAGATCGAAGGGCGGACGGCGGTGACGCTATTGTCCAAGCCGGTTCGCCGCTGGCAGTTCATCCTGGGGAAATTCCTCGGCATCGTCGCGCCCGTGGCGGTGATGTTCATCCTGCTGGGCGGGATCTTCCTGGCGACGGTTTCCTATAAAGCCGCAGACGACGCTCAAGAGTCGGCCGCCACGCCGCCCACGGCCGCGCAGTGCCAGGCAGAAATGAAGCAGGTGTTGCCCGGCATCGTGCTCGCGTTTCTCGAGACGGTGGTGCTGGCGGCAATTAGCGTGGCGATCTCGACCCGGCTGCCGATGCTGGCGAATCTGCTGATCTGCGCGACGATCTATCTGCTGGGGCACTTGATGCCGGCGGTGGTAAATTCCAACGCCGCCCAATATCCGCTCGTGCGGTTTATGGGCAAGTTCCTGGCGACACTGCTGCCGAACCTCGACGACTTCAACATCCAGGCCGGGATTGCGGCAGGGAGCTCGGTCCCGCTCGATTACCTCGGCTGGGCAGCGTTGTACTGCCTGCTCTACACCACGGCAGCGCTCGTGGTGGCGCTGTTGTTGTTCGAAGACCGCGATTTGGCGTAGGGCGCGCGAATCGCGCCAAGAAGCAGTCTTAAAACCAGCCTTGAACCGACTTCGAGTGCCACTGCAAGAAGCGCCTAGCAGCGCCGTGTCGAACTCTGCACTGCTGGGCAAGCCAGCAGTGGCACCCAAGCAAGGCTAGAAACTGCTTCTACCCCGCTTCTTTGCGCGGCAGCGGCTCGGCGGCGGGCTGACGGTGCCAGTGCGGACCAGGGAGCACGTGCACCGGGGGCTCCGCGAAGGGGCCGATGCGGCCGTCGGCGCGGCCATCCCACTGGTGCGCGGCGATTGCCTCCAGTACGCGCTCAGCCACGGCCAGGGCGGCGAGGCCCTGTTCGCCCGGCACGCGCGGCGCGCGGCCCGTTTGAATGCTCTCAACGAAATCACTCAGTTCGGCGGTGAGCTGATCGACATCACCGGCGGCGACCGGCTCGAGGTGCAACAGTTCGCCGAACAAGTTGTCGCGGTAGTGGGCGATTCGTTCGGCCGGCAGCCGTTCGACGTCAAAGCCTTCGCCGAGCAAAATGTCGTCGGGGCGTACGAGATTGGCGGTTCGCGCACCCAGGTCGAGCCCGGCAAAACCGCGATCGCCCCAGATTTGCATGCTGCGCCGCACGACGAAACTGGCGCGCGACGAGCTCAGGTTCGCCACGCAACCATTGTCGAACGTCAGGCGGGCTTGAGCGACGTCCTCGTGCCGGCCGAAAAGCGCCAGTCCCAGCGCATCGACGCGGGCGACTTCCGCCGCGGTCAGCGCTAGCGCCAGATCGATATCGTGGATCATCAGGTCGAGCACGACGCCGATATCCGTCGAGCGAAACTTGTGCGCGGCGGAGCGGCAAGCCTCGATGTATTTGGGCGCGCCAATGTTCTCTTGGCTGGCCTGCTCGACGACCGGATTGAACCGCTCGATATGTCCGACTTGCAGCACCGCGCCGTGCTGGCGGGCGAGCGCGACCAACTCTTCGGCCTCGGCGACGCTGGCCGCGAGCGGCTTTTCGATCAAGAGATGCACGCCGGCCCGCAGCAGATCGCAGGCCACGGCGTGGTGCCAGCGCGTGGGGGTGGCGATCACGGCGGCGTCGACGCGGCCGATGGCGGGCTGATGATTATTCCAAGCCGCGGCGCCGCAAGTGGCGGCCAACTGCTCGCAGGCGGCCGGATTCGTGTCGGCGATGCCGACGATGTCGACGTCGGGACGGGCCGCGAGAATCCGCGTGTGGAACCGGCCCAGGTGGCCGGCTCCGATGACGGCCAGACGCAGCGGCTTCACGCGGCCCTCCGCCGTTCGCGGGAGCGGCCGTGCTTGCCTTCCTGCTGGCACTGGATGAAGCTCAACAGCTCGTTGACCTGCGGCAGCAGTTGTTCGTTCGTGCGGAGGATCTCGCGGGCGTGATCGAGGCCCACCTTCGCGCGATAGATCAAGCGGTGCGCTTCGGCCAGGCTTTGCACGGCATCGGCGCTGAAGTTGTTTCGTTTCAGCGAGACAACGTTGATGCAACGGGGCCGTGCGGGGTGCCCTTCGACGAGCATGAAGGGGGGGACGTCGTGCAGCACGCGGCTGAGCCCGCCGACGAAGCTGTAGCCGCCGATCGTGGTGAAATGGTGCACGCCCACCGCGCCCGATATCGAAGCGTGGCTATGAATGTGGACGTGACCGCCCAGCAAGGTGCCGTTGGCGATGACGATGTGATCGCCGAGTTTGCAGTCGTGTGCGACGTGGCAGAAGGCCATCAGGTAGTTGTGGCTGCCGACGGTGGTGACGCCGTCTTCCTTCTCGGTGGCGCGATTGATCGTGACCCCTTCGCGAATCATGTTGTGATCACCAATCTCCACGCGCGTCGAGGCGCCGCCGTAGGAGAGGTCTTGCGGCTCGCCGCCGATGACCACGCCGGGATAGATCGTGTTGTGCTCGCCGATCGAGACGTGTCCCATGACGGTCACATTGTTCAGCAAGCGCGTGCCTGCGCCGATCCGCACGTGCGGCCCGACGACGCAGTACGGTCCGATTTCGACGTCGTGATCGATCTGGGCGCGCGGATCGATCTGTGCCGATTCGGCCGTGTAGGTTGCCATCCTTAGCACTCCGAGAATCTCCCCACGCGGTTCAGGCGATCTGCAGCCGTCCTTGGCCGCGACTGGCCTGCTCGGCGATCAAAGTTCGTACGAGCTCAGCATTCAGATGATGTCCACTGCGATAGGCGACAACATGCCCGTTGATCGGGCCACCCGCCAGGGCCAGGTCGCCCACTAGGTCCAAGAGCTTGTGCCGCACGCATTCGTCGGGGTAGCGCAGCGTATTGCCGATCGGCCCGTCGTCGCCGAAGACCAGCAGGTCGCTGTAGCGGGCATGGCCCGCTAACCCTTGCGAACGCAGCCACTCGGCTTCCGAGCGCAGCAAGAAAGTGCGGCTCGAGCAAAGTTCTTTCTGAAACGACTCGGGCGTGACGGCCACGCTCAACGTTTGTCGTCCGATGACGCTGGCCGGACCGTAGTCGAGCCGGTACTGCAGCGTCAGGCCTGGGCGCAGCGCGGGGCGGGCTTCGATCCAACACTCGTCGTCGCCCAGCCGAACCGTCTCGCGAACGTGCAGCACGCGACAGGGCGCGCTTTGCGCGACGACGCCGGCCTCGAGCAGGGCTTCGACAAACTGCAAGCTCGAGCCATCGCAGCCGGGCATTTCCGCGGCATCGACCCAGACTTCGCAATTGTCGATTCGCAATCCCGCCAGGGCAGCCAGAATGTGCTCGACCATCTCGACGGTCGCGCCGTCGCCGGCCAGCACGGTGCGCCGCGGAGCATCGATCCGCCGCTCGACGACGGCGGGTATCCGCGGGCACGACACCAGGTCGGCACGCACGAAGGTCACGCCCGCGTCGACCGGCGCCGAACGGAACACCACGCGCACATCGCGACCGCTCCAGTAGCCGCACCCGGTCACCGAGGCGGTGCGAGCAATCGTTCTCTGACTACGCGTGGAGCTGTCCAAGTCGTCGATCCGCATGCAGGAGAAGACGTGCTTATAAGTACGAGCGTCCCGCCGCGGTGACGTTTCTGCCTGTTTGCCTGTCGGCCGCCGGCGAGAAGTACGCACCGCGCAAACAGCGCGTTAGCGGGGTGGCCGTGCTCCCGGTGGCGAAGCGACGCGCGGAACCGACGCCGGCGGTCCGCCCGCCTGCGGTGCTTGCGGCCCGCGAGCGGGTCGGCGGCTGTTGAGCTGCGCGATGATGTGGTCGGTGATGTCGATCTGCTTGTTGTAGTAGACGACTTCCTCGGCCATTTCGGCCATCAGTTCCTGCGCGTTTTCCTGATCGATCGCGGCGCCGTTGTAGCGGAGCACCATCAGGATGTTGTTGCGCTCGGCAAAGAACTTGATCTCCTCGACGACCTCGGTATACGACTGATAGAACATCTTGCCCTGCCGCAAGAAGTGCTCGCGCTGCTTGACTGTCATTTTCGATTTGGCCTCGGCCTCGGCGACTGCGACCTCTTGTTCGAGCTTGCTGAACTCCGGCGTGCCGGGCTTGAATTCCTTGGCGCGGGCGGCCATTGCCTGAAGTTGCGACTGCAAGCTCTGCATCTCGGTCTCGATGCGCTCGCGCTCGCTATCCCATTGCGCTTTGCGCTCGTTGAAGGCTGCGTATTTCTCGAAGACGGTGATGATGTCGACCACCGCGATCTGCGGCCCCGCACCAGCGGCGGGTCGGGGGGGCTGGCCCGAAGCGGTCGAGCCAACGACGGAGATTCCCAGGGCCGCCAGCGCGGCCAGCTTCGACAGGTACTTCACGGTTTCGCGCTCCTTGCTGCGATGGTGCCGGACCGTCCGTGGTTCCGGGGAGGCGGATTCGCCGGGGCGACTGGCTGGGCCTCGCGGTAGTTGCCGTGAACCGAGAAGGCTCACGCCCAACGCGAGGCGGGCGGTATTGTGCCGACAACCCCCCTCTGGGTAAAGGCCAGAAGCGATTGATCGATTTGCCAGCGGATTTGCCCTGAAACGCCAGCGCAGTTGGCCGGCGACGAGCGAGCGAAGAGGCTTGCCAGTCAACCGCCTAAATCACTCGGCAACGCGGCGAGGACCGGAGTTCGCACCCCCGGCTTGCGTTGCTAGCGGGCGGCGGTCCAACCGCTGTCGTCAACCCAGCGCCCGGTCGACGTCTGGCGCAGGTTGCCCGCTGGCGACCGCTCGCTCGTGGCGCCAACCGTGTTAGCTACGCGCGTCGATGCCGTGCCCAGCGGTCGTACGAGCGATGTCACCCGGCCCGTCGAGCTGTCGGCCGGCATCGTCGAGCCGCTGTTGGGCAAGTACGGGCCCGACGACGAATTGGGAGTCGAGTTGGGCTGGCGATCGCTATCTGGAATGGGTGTGATTCGCAGATAGGCCGGCAGGTTGCTCCCCGACGGATCGACCGTCGACGACGATGACGATCCGCTCGACGGGCTTGTAGCGCCGGGCGTGGCTTCCGACGAATTGGGCAAATTTTGCAGCGGAGGAGTCGATGCGTCGGCAGGCGCCGCCGAGCTGCCCGGGCTGGTTGCGCCGGAATTGGGTGTTCCGGAAGTTGCCGGTTGATTGCCGGTCGGCGGCGGATAATTCGTCGTGCCGCTGGTCGCGCCGTTGGGCGCGTAGGTGTTCGGCGCGCCACCGTTGGACGGCGTCGCGGGCGAATAGGTCTGTGGATAGGCGCCACCAGGCACGGCCACGTTCGTGGCACCAGGCATGACGGCGCCAGGCATGACAGCGCCAGGTTGCGCGGGCACCGTGGTGCTCGTCGCGCCAGGCACGACCATCTGTCGCGTGACTGTTGTCCCCGACGGCGCGTAGTACGTCGTGGCGGCGGCCGGCGCAGTCATCGCCGCAGGCGCGGCATACGTTGTGGCTGCGACGGGAGCAGCAGTACCAGCACCACAGTTGCAGGGCTTGGCTGGCATCGGAGCGGCGGGGTATGCGACCGTTGTCGGCACTGCCGCCGGCGCCGACACAGCGACCGCAGGCGCGACGGGCGCGTACATCGTCGTGGCCGCAACCGGCGCGGCAACAGCCGCTGGCGCGACGAGCGACGAATACACGAGGCGATACGTCGTGTAGGGTACCATCTGCACTTGCGGGCGGTACGTCGTCACCGGCTGCATGTACGTCGTCTGGCCGCCACACGGGCTGCAGGTGGTGACGGGCTGATAAGCCGTGACAGGAACGTTGACGCATTGCGCCCGGTAGGCGGTTTGCGGCACGTAGGTGACCATCTGCGGCACCGGCGCGCACGAAGGCGTGGCCGCCACGACAGGCGCCGGCTTGCAGCAGCTCTTGAACCAATGAAAGATCGCTTTGCTTTCGCTCGGCGCGCTGAAGAGCGCGGCACACAGCGTTGCGATCATCAGGTGAGGCTTCATCCGACGTGACAGCATGTTATGTCCTCGCCGCTAGAAAAAGGGAGCATTGATTTCGTTAGACCGACGGTCACGCGAACTGTCAAGCAACCCAGAATTGTCTTTTTGCTTCCAACATTTTGTTGACAACAAACTCGGCGCGCCGCGCGTCAGGCTGCGCAAGCGGGGTAAGAGCTAGCGCGCCGCGACGCGCCAGCAAAGTCACCGCCAGCGTCAAGCCTTACCAAGCGCGGGAAGTTCTAGGGAGGTTGCCCCACCGTGGTGCGCCGTGGCGCCAGAGAAACGTAGCCTTTTTTTCACAGGTAGCGTGGCGGAAATCGCACGTCTAGCTCGCCGAATTCCGCTGGCGCGCTTCGTAGCGGTCGTACAAGTCGAAGAGCATCTCGCGGAGATCACCACCGCAGCGCCCAAAGGCGGCGGCGACGTCGTCGGCTGACGGTCGTAGCGGAAATCCACTCGCGAGCGCGGCGACCACCGCTTGGGCAACGTCCCGATCGACGCGCGTCAGGGCCAAAGTCGGCCACCCCGCCGGCTCGTGGCTCGTGACTACCAAGCCCCAGCCGCAGCGCCGGCGACGTCGTTTGAGTTGCCAACGCGCCAGCCAACCTAGCTGTTCGTAACCGTCGACGAAGACGAGCGTGTCCGGCAACCGCGATCGACACACCGCGCCATCGTGTACGTCTGTGGTATTCGATTCGATGACGCGACGCTTGTTGCCAGAAGTTTCTGCCACCCATCCAGCAGGGAGACGCCGCTGGCCATCGTGCAATTCAATGAGGGCAACACGATGTCCGGCCGCGCGCAGGTCAGCGGCTAGCATGGCCAACAGCGTCGACTTGCCAGAACCGTGAGGACCGACGATTTGGCCTTGGCCGCCAAATTGCTCGAGCCGGCTCACGAGTGCCGGCAAATCGTCACCCGGTGGAAAGAGATACGCGATCTGGCCTGGCGCCAGCCGGGATGCGGCAAAGGGATTTCGAGCAGGCAGCGCGGCTGCTTGTTGTGCATTCATGTTTGTTTCGGCGGTGGCTCGACCGTGCGCGAGGCGCTGAAATCGGCCTCGCGCGAGTCGTCGAGCGCGCCGGCAGGTGGCGCCGATTTCGCGGCGCCGTCGTCCGACGGGGCAGACTTGCGGAGCCGCTTGGAAGTGTCGCCCGCCGCTGCAGTGCCTGGCGCGCGCGAAGGCGTGGAGGGCGCGGCAGCCACTGGTGCCGGACGCACCTGGCCGAGCTGAAACGGCTCTTCGCGCACGATCTCGCGTCCGCCGCTGATGAACAGCCGCACGCGCACACACCAGTGGATTTTGACGATGCGTCCTTCGTAGCTGAGCGGACTGGGGGGCAATTCGGTGCTGAACCAGCCGGCCTGGCGTCCGTCGAGTCGCCCATTGTCATCCGCCAGAAACCGCTGAAAGAGATGCACGGCGAGGTCTTCGCCCCCTTTGCCTTCGGTGTGCCAAAGCACCGACAGCTCGAGCGCTTCAAGCTGTGCCGGATCGATTCCTTCGACGCGGTAATGGCCCGACAGGATATCGCCAGGGCGATAGTGTCGTTGATCGTTAGCGAAGCCGACAAAGACAGTTGGTTCGCTCATGCGGCCTGCGCTCCCTCGAAGGCCGGTAGCACGATCAAGGGGAAGTTGCGCTCGAGGTCGGGCAGGCCGTCGCGCCGAGCGACGACCACGAGCTTCCAGCGAATCTCATTGTGCAGCGATTGAAACGAGTGCATGGCGTCGGAGGGAATCGACAACGCCGCGCGCAGCTCGAGCGCGGCACCGCGGCGCAATTCGCAACCGTCGCGGCTGATGAGTGGCACGTCATAGGTGCGGGCGGTTTCGGTGCGGGTGTTGGTCCCTTGTTGAAACGTCGCCTGTTCTTCGCAAACCAATCGCACCGTGTACGCGGTGAGCCTGGTTCTGCCGGCCTGGACGACGAGCACCTCGCACGATTGCCCCGGCCGCAACGGGTGGTTCGAAATTTCGACAACCGGCGGCGCCAGGCTCAAACGCCGCACGAGCGATCGCGAGAAGTAGATCAGGCCCGCCGCGCCCAGCACGACCCAGGTCGCCGCGAAGATCGCCATGAACCACCAATCGGGCTCACCGGCGCGGTAGTTCCACAGGGCGACGCCGACGTAGGCGGCCGCGATCGAGAGCACGACGACCGACAAGACGAGCAGCGTGACGAGCACCGTTGCCGGGCGCAAATCGAGCGGCAGGCGGTGCGCCAGCGCCCGACCGCGCACGTGATAGGCTTCGCCCAAGCGGGGAACGGCGGGGTACTCGGGGGCGGGCTCGACGACGCCTTCGAGCAGTTCCAACGCCCGCGCGCGCTGCGCCAAGACCGCGCGGCGCTCAGTCGACTTGTTCCAGTTCAAGAGCGTCAAAGCGAAGCCGCCGCCGCCGGCCACGACGAACGACAGCGGAACAAACAACAGCAACCAGCTCGTCCAGGTGTAACCGCACACGACGACAGCCGTATCCGGGTTGCGCGGATCGTACCAGAATGGCACACGCTGCCCCGCGACAAACGGGGCGAGCAGCGATTCCTCTTTCTCGCGATTCGGGCTGCTGGACCGCGTAATGTTATAGGTGCGGGCGTGGTAGACGATCCCGTCGACGTCGTAACGAATCAAGACCTCGGGCCGGTAGCTCTTTGGCTCCACATCCTCCGTCTCGCGCAGCCGCGTTTCGAGGACCAAGGCATGTCCCTCGACGAACGAGTGATTCGCGCGCCACTCGGGCACAATCAGCGTCGCAAGCAGAAAGGTCGAAAAGCCGACGCCACTAAAGAACAGCGCGGCAAAGAATGCCGCCATGGCCAGGTCGCCCCATTTGTTCGACCCGGTGCTGCGATCGCCGCGTTTCTTGACGTAAAAGCGAAATCCGCCAGGCACCTGATCACCCGTTACCACAAGCGCGCCAGGAGGCACGCTGGACAAAAGCAAGAGAAACCGTAGCCGGCCCAGGGCGACGCCCCGCCACGAAGATTGCCGTGGTGTGGCGGTCGGTCGCAGCCCGCTATAATCGCGGAGCCCGCCCTCGAACGAACCTACCACAGTTTAGTTTCCTCCCGCCGTTAAGCGAGCGTCTCCCGCATGTTCGGCAAATCAGTTCGTGGCCGCATTCGGACCGCCATCCGCCCGCCGCGCCCCGGCGTCGACGGAAGTGCTGTGATTTGGCCGCTGCTGCTGATGGGGCTGTTAAACGTCGGGTGTGGTGGGCATGGCCAGCAGCCGCCCTCGAAGGGGGCCCGAAAACAAGCGCGTTCGGAAGTCGCCCACGCGACGGCTCACACGTCGCCCAGTCATCGCACGACCACGCCAGATACTGATGCTGCGGCCACGGATGTGGCGTCGACGTCGGCAACCCCGGCGTGGGCCAATTGGCGCGGGCCTGGCGGGCGCGCCGTTGCCGCAGACTGCAACCTGCCGAAAACCTGGCCGCTCGAGCCACCGCGGCCCACCTGGCAGGTGACGCTGGGGACGGGTTGGTCGAGCCCGATCGTGGTCGAAGGGCGCGTGTTCGTGACCGATCGCTCGGCGACCGTCGAACGCGTGCTGGCCTTTGACGCGCAATCCGGCGAGCCCATTTGGGAACGGACGAGCCCCGTCGATTTCGACCCGCATGCTGTCGGCAGGGCACACGGCAACGGTCCCAAGGCCACGCCCGCCTGGGCGGCAGGCCGCGTCTACAGCCTGGGGATCGCCGGCTGGTTGCAATGCTCAAAGGCGGCCGACGGCACGCCGATCTGGTCGCACAATTTGCCAGCCGAGTTTGGTCGCCGCGAACCATTGCCTTCGGGCCGCGCCACTGTTGTCGGCGAACAACATGTGCTGGTGCCGGTGGCCCCTGGGGAAGGTGCGCCCGTCCCCTTGTTCGGCTACACCGGCAGCCCGCTGGTGGTCGACGACAAAGTGATACTTTCGGTCGGCGGAGAGCTCGGTGGCACGATCATGGCCTTCGACGCCACGACGGGAGCCGCGATTTGGCAGGCGCTTCACGAAAACGTCTCTTACTCGTCGCCCGTCGTCGCGGAATTAGGCGGTGTGAGGCAAGTGGTTGTGATGACCGGTCCGCGCGTGGTGGGGCTGCGGCTGAGCGACGGTGTGCTGCTGTGGAGTTACCCGTTTCAGATTCAATACGATGAGAGCATCGGCACGCCCGCCATCGGCGACGATTTGGTGCTGGTGACCGGCACGTATCGCCCGCTGACGGCGTTGCACATCACTGCCGACGGCGACGGACAGTCGGCCACGCTGGCCTGGGAGAACCCCGATCTCGAAAGTTACTTGTCCTCGATGGTCGTTCACGAGGGGCACGTCTACGGCATGGACGATGGCGGCCGTTTCGCCTGCGTGCGTCTCAGCGATGGCGTGACGCAGTGGAGCGCAGGCCGGAACGGTTTTTATTGTTCGCCCGTGCTCTGCGGCGCGCAGTTCATAGGCCTGAACGAGAAGGGGGAGCTGTCGGCCTTCGAGGCCTCGCCACGGGATTTTGTGTTGCGAGCGCGACTGCGGCTGACCGAAGTCGCCACCTGGACGATGCCTGCTGTCGTCGGCGGCCGACTCTACGTGCGTAGCGGCGACGGATTGGCCTGTTTCGACTTTTCCCAGCAGTAGCTGGGCCGTGGTGATCGCGTTGGGCTACAAAGGTCAGCGCACATTTCCAGCGGGTAGCCATTTTCGCCCGCCAACGAATTGTCTTACCGCGGGGTCTGACACAGAATGGCGGTATGCACGACGACTCCCTGCTGGGCGATCGATTCGGTCGAATACATACCGACCTGCGCGTGAGCGTCACCGATCGCTGCAACATCCGCTGCTTCTACTGCATGCCGGCTGAGAACGTGCGTTTTCGGCCGCGCGCGGAGATTTTGTCGTTCGAGGAGATCGCGAGGTTCGTGCGCGTCGTGTCGCGGCTGGGAATTCGCACCGTGCGCCTCACCGGGGGCGAGCCACTGGTGCGCCACGGCCTGCCAAGACTGGTCGAAATGCTCGTGGCCCTGCCTGGCATCGACGAGGTGTCTCTGACGACCAACGGCCTGCTGTTGGCCGAACAGGCCGGCGCGCTGCGGGCCGCGGGGCTCTCGCGGTTGAACGTCAGTCTCGATACGCTCGACCCGGCGCGTTTCCGCGAGATCACCCGCCGCGACGGCTTCGAGCGCGTGCTCGAGGGGTTGTTCGCAGCCCAGCGTGCCGGCTTTTCGCGCATCAAGGTGAACGCCGTGGCGATTCGCGGCTTGACCGAACCCGACATCGTCCCGCTGGCCGAGTTCGCGCGGCGGCACGGTTTCGAAGTGCGGTTCATCGAGTACATGCCGCTCGACGCCGACGGCCATTGGGAGAACGGCCAGGTGTTGGCCGGCAGCGAGGTGCGCGAGATCATCGAGCGTGCGCTCGGGCCGCTCGAGCCGATTGTCGGACGCGACCCTGCACAACCGGCGGTTGACTACCAGTTCGTCGACGGCTCGGGTCGGGTGGGCTTCATCAATTCCGTTACCGAACCGTTCTGCGGCGACTGCGATCGACTGCGGTTGACCGCCGAGGGCAAGCTACGCAACTGCTTGTTCTCGACGACCGAGTGGGACGCCCGCGCGATCTTGCGTGGTGGCCGCGCCGACGTCGATACCTTGCTGACGACCCTGGTGCGCGACTGCGTGCGCGAAAAACGCCGCGCTCATGGGATTAATACCGACGAATTCATTCGCCCCGAGCGGGCCATGTATCAGATTGGCGGCTAACAGCGCTGACGATCGTGCCCGCATCGTTCCGTCGCACGAAACCACGGATGCCCTTTGTCAATGAACGAACCTGCAACCTCATCCGAGTCGACTTTGCCAGCCTCGCCCGGTGGGGCTTCGTCAGCCAGCGATCCCGACGGCGGCAATTTGTTGAGTTGGCCGCTTGTGGTCGGGCTCATGCTGCTGGTAGTCGCGATCCTGGTAGGCGCATTGTATTTCGATCCGCTGGATTGCCTGGTCGGAGGCGCCGTGATCGCACTGGGTGTCGCAGCCCTGTATGTCGGCGTTTGGCTCGATGATCACAATGGACGCGAAGCGATCGGCGCGCCGGTGGTCTTGTTCGCCGCGGTGGTTTTCTTTCTCGTCGGCGTGATGACCTTTGTCGGAACCTTCGAGCTTCCGGGTCTGCCGGCGGACCCCGACGCCGAGCCGGAGTATGTGCCTGGCGATCTCCGCGAGCCTTAACTGCGGATCGAGTCGCCGATCACGCACGATCCGCTGTTGGTGTCGATTGCCCGGCCGGGAGTCTTACCTGGAAAGCCATCCTGGGGGCCGCGTCTGGCTGGCGTGCGCGGCGCGCCATGCCAGGTTGACATTGATCCTGAATTCGATATGGTAGGGCCTTCTCTATAATTGATATCGAGTCTCAATTTCAAGAAGGCCTTGTTACTGTGCCAATTCCCCCGCTTGCCAGTCGTCGTCGTGGGTTCACCCTCGTCGAACTTCTTGTCGTCGTGGCGATCATTGGCGTGCTGATCGCCCTGTTGTTGCCGGCCGTGCAGATGGCTCGTGAAAGTGGCCGCCAGATGCAGTGCCGCAACAACCTGCACCAGCTTGCGCTGGCCATGCACAGTTACCAAACGGCGGTCGGCTCGTATCCCCCGAGCTTCTGTGTTAACCCGGCCAACACCGCCGACAAAGGGGGAATGTGGTCGGCACAAGCGCGGCTGTTGCCGTACCTCGAACAGGGAGCGATTTTCGCCCAGATCAACTTCAACACCGATTACGATTCAGCCACGACGGCCGGTGCCCCCGTCAAGACGATTCGGCCGGCGCCCTACCTTTGCCCGGACGAAACCAACGACCTGCAGCGGGTCGATGGCACTGGCGCCGCGATCCACTACCCGTTGAACTACGCGTTCAATGTCGGCGTCTGGTTCGTTTTCGATCCGCGCGGCGGTGCCAACCTCGATGGCGCCATCTCGCCCAACAGCCGGACGAAGCCTGCCGACTTTCGCGACGGTCTGAGCAACACGCTGATGGCTTCCGAAGTGAAGGGCTACACGCCTTACGTCCGCAATTCGCGCCAGGCGACCAGCGCCATTCCCAACCTGCCAGGTGAGATTGCCGCGCTGGTTAGCGGTGGCGAGATGAAGCTCGGACCCGATTTGCAACAGAACACAGGCCATACTGAGTGGGTCGACGGCCGAGCGCACCAGTCGGGGTTTACCGCCACCTTCACTCCCAACACGCGCGTGCCGTACGAATCGGGTGGACAGCTCTACGACATCGACTTCAACAATCAGCAGGAAGGTAAGTCTCCGACGGTCCGCACCTACGCGGCGGTCACGTCGCGGAGTTATCACCCAGGCCTGGTGATTTCGGCGCTCATGGATGGCTCGGTGCGCTCCTTCACCGACAATGTCGAGTTGGGGCTGTGGCGCGCGTTGGCGACGCGGGCTCGTGGCGAAGCGGTCACGATGCCCGCCGACTAAACGCCGCCGTTGAGGCGAGTGCGGGCCGATTCCTCTTCGCGCTTGGTCCGCGCGCGCCAGCGGGACCGACCCTTCGGCCGGTCCCGCTGCCCGACACGTCTTGAAAAACTCTCGCGGCAGTTGGGTTAGAACTGCGGCAGGCCGGGGCCCATCGTGGTAATCATCGTGCCCAGCGCCTTCAAGATGCCATCCTGACCGTCGAGGTGCATGTGCACGCCGTTCTCGATCGGCTTGACGGTTACGACCACACGATCGGCCGTGCCTTCGAGCGCCGTCGCCAAAGTCGCCAGGTTCGGGTCGGCATCTGGCTGTCCGGCCGCCAGCTTGACCAGCGGCACGAGCGACGCGGAAAACTCGATGGCAGGTACCGACTTGCCGGCTTCTTCTTCCGACTTGTCGATCGCCTTCTTGAGCTCGTCGAGGCCGTTGGCGCCGATGGCGATATAGGCCGACTTATCGCCGATGCCGATCACCAGCTCGACTTCGCTGCCGATGATCTTCGAGATCAAGTCTCCTTCTTCGCCGGGCGGAATCGGCAGCAGCACGCTGGAGAACTTCACTCCCTTGTGCTCGGCCACGTTCTTCTGGAAGCCATAAAAGCCAACCTCGGTTTCGACCGTTTCGATCAGCTTGTCGAGCAGCTTCGTGGCCGCGTCGTTGTCGCTGATGTAGCCACCGCCCAGGAGCGTGTACGGGCCTTTGCCGAGCATGGCGACACCGAAGTCAATCTTGCCGCTTTCGACCGTCTTTTCACCGATCCCAAGCAGCTCGGCGACAAAGCCCTTCAGCAACTCCTTGAGATGATCGTCGCCGAAGCCGAGGCCAGCGACGCGAGTATTGATTTCCTCCTTGATCGTGGCCACCGCTTCCTTGGCCTGTGAGATCTGATCGGCCGACAGCACTTCGTTGATTACGGCGTACACGGCGGCGTCGGGCAGCTTGAAGCCGGCGAACTTTGTCTTGCCTTCGGTCATCTTCGCGAAGCCTTCGGCCGTCTTGCTGCCGGGCACCGCGGTGACGATCGCGTCGGCCAGCAGCTTGGCGGCGTCGCGATCGACGTTGAAGCCGAAGGTGATCGTGTCGGTTTCATTGAGGGCCTCGGTCATCGTCTGAATCTGGCCTTTGGCGAGCGCTTCGACGAGCTTGCGCTGCTCCTCGGTGAGCTTGGGCAGGGCATCGGCGCCGGGCAACCCGCCGCCGGGCAGGTTTTCTAGTCCGGGAATCGGCAACTGCAGTTCTTCGCCTGCCAGCACTTGCTCGGCCCCCATCTTCAACTGGTCGATAATCAGTTGGCGGAAGACGTCGGGGATGTTCTGCATGTGGACGCGGACGGCACCGTCGTAATCTTTATTCAAGCCGCCGAGATATTTCGTGGGATCGGCCGGCAGGTTCTGCAGAAAGTCGCCGCTGATGCTGACGAACGTCCAATCGCCCGACTGCTTCATGAACAGCGAGAAATTGAGGATTTCGAATTTCCAGACACCGTCTTCCGACTTTTGGGGATCGCCGGCCAACCCGCCCAGCGTGGTGGCGAACTTCTCCAGGTCGTTGATCGGCAAGAAGCCGAGCACCTGCAGCTCAAGCCCGTCGGAACTGACTGCGAAGCCCCAGGGCTTGGTCTTGTCGAGCATGTCGAGACCTTGGCCCTGCGTGGCCAGTTCGAGCAGCCCTTCGATCCCCTGTCCGAGGTCGGGGTTATCGGAGACCTTGCCGATGAAGTCGAGGTCGTCGATCAACTCGTCGAAGCTGCGAAGCGAGGCCACGATCAGCGGCTTCATTTCGCTTGCGGGTTCCTCCGCTTCTTGAGCGCGGCCGACGAGCGGCAACGCCAACAAGCAGGCCAAGGCCAGGGCGGATAGCCAGGTTTTCTTCACAGCAAGGTCTCCTCGAAGGGTTGTCTGATGTTCCGGACGATTGAAGGCTGTATTCGTGGCAGTGGGCGGTAGTACCGACTGCAGCTCGATTGCCGTGCCAATTCGAGCGGACTCGACCGCGACGCGCACGGCTGCGAGTCCGCTGGCGAAAACCGCGAGCGGCTTTGACGCCTCGCCCCCGGGCGGCCACGGACCGCCGGCGGCGAACAAGCGTCGCGCTCGGATGAATGACTATGACTTTTCGCCTTCGGCGAGCAAAGGCTCTACGAAAGACGAACTCCAGGCGGGCCGTCGCGGCCGATCCCTCTGGCCCGCGACGGTGCGTATTGGTTGGCTGGGATTATACCCTGGCGAGCGACCGGATGTTTTAAGCAAAATGGGGCATAACTCCAGTCGCCGAGGCACCGCTTGGCAAGCGCCCCAGCCGAACGGAACTGTTTGCTCGACGACCCACAAATGGGGACGCTCGCGGCACGAAGAGATTGCGCCAGCGCCGATTGGCTTATTACCCGACAGGATTCGGGAATGCCGGCCGCGCGTGGATCGTTGCGAGTCCGCAAGTTGTTGGCGCCGTTGCCAATGCGCGAGGTCGTAGGGCTTAGCGCGCACGGGCGAACGCAGCCGCCGATTCCTTCGCCAAGCCAACAGAATGTGCTGCAAAGCGCACACTGTCGCGAAGCCGCGCACTCGGAGAACTGTGCCGCTAGCGTTCGCGGAAGGTGATCCGACCCTTGGTGAGGTCGTAGGGGGATAGCTCCACGCGGACCCGATCCCCAGGCACGATGCGGATGAAGTTCTTGCGCATGCGTCCGGCGACGTGGGCCATGACCTCGTGCCCCCCTTCGATCTTCACGCGAAACCGCGTGTTCGCCAGCGCCTGCGTCACCACGCCTTCTACTTCTAAACCTGCTTCTTTCTCTTTTTCCGCCATAGGCGACTCCTGTAACGTTGCCTGCTGAGTTGGTCTATCCTACTCCCGGCGCTAAGTTGACGCCAGCCAGACCTGCAGCCAGGGTAGTGTCTTAAGACTGTGTTAAGACACTACCGCAGCCAGCGCACGCTGGATCCACTCGGAAGATTCAATCCCTACCGAAAGCCGCAGTAATCCGTCATCGATGCCGAGTTGGGCCCGTGCTGCAGGCGAAAGTCCTCGGTGGCTCGTCGACGCCGGATGACTGACGGTCGTCGCCAACTCGCCTAGCGACGGAGCAAACGGGATCTCGGCCGCGGCCTTCATAAACTGCTCCACCGCCGGCAAGCCGCCCACCAGACTGAAACCGACCATCGCGCCAAACTGGTCGCCGAATTGCTGCCGGGCCACCGCATGATCGGGATGTGTCGCCAGCCCCGGATAAACAACCTCGCGTACGGCCCGCCGGCATACGAGGAAGTCGGCTACTGATTGGGCATTGGCCGCCGCGCGCTGGATCCTGAGGGCTAAAGTCGCCAAGCCGCGCGCCGCCAGCCAGCAATCGAACGGCGCGGCGACGAGCCCCCAGGTGGTGATCACGCCCGGCACGCGCTCCCAGTTTGCCGCGCTACCGATGATCGCGCCGAGCACGACGTCGCTATGCCCGTTCATGATCTTGGTCAGGCTTTCCACAACCCAATCGGCCCCCAGTTCCAACGGCCGGCAGATCGCCGGACTAGCGAAGGTGTTGTCGACCAATAATCGCGCACCGTGCGCGTGCGCGATTTCGGCGAGTCGCGCCAGGTTGGGCACGCGCAAAAGTGGGTTCGTGATCGTCTCGGCGATGACGAGCTCCGTCTCCGGCCGCAGCGCGGCGGTCACCGCTTGGTCGTTGGTGATGTCGACCGACGTGACCGCGATGCCCAGCCGCGTGCACTCCTGTTCCAAGAGCACGCGCGAGCGGCCGTAGAGCTGGATCGCCGCGACGATGTGATCACCGGGACGCAACTCGGCCAAGAGCACGGCGGCCAGCGCCGCCATGCCCGAGCCGCAAACCGCCGCACGCTCGGCGCCGTGCAGACGTCGGCATTGTTCGGCCAGGGTGTCGGCATTCGGATGCCCGTCGCGGCGATAAACGTAGCCCGCGGCGCTACCCGCCAAGAGCGCGTCGGCTTCGCGCGGATCGGCGCAACGATAAACGCTCGAAAGCGCAATTGGCGGCGCGATCGGCTGCGTCGCCGAAACAGGTGGCTCGGGTGGGTGCGGACAGATGTCGTCGGGCTTCGGCTTCATGAGCGTCAAGCCTACGCTGCCGTGCGCGGCCTGCCAATCGGCCACCGAAAAATGCGAGACGCCACCGAGTTCGCAGAGAGGGCATTTTTGCCACAGAGTTCACCGAGGACACAGAGGAATTCAGAAAACTTACGTACCGAGCTTGCCATTTAACGCAATGGCATTTGGCGCCGAGAGGGCCGGCCTTCGCACTCAATCCTCCTGCTTTGTGATCTCTGTGCCCTCTGTGGCCAAGCAACTTCTCCGTGGCGGGTGCGGTGGATGGAGCGCGACCTCACCAGTCGGCCGCGGAGTTTGCGCGAGGGGCGTTTGAGCCACAGAGGGCACCGAGGAATTCAGAAAGGCAAACGGAGTAAAGTTCACTAAAGCGTCGGCGAGGTACCACGAGCGAGCCAGCATTCACTCACTCTCAATCCTCCTGCTCTGTGATCTCCGTCCCGAATGGCATCAAGTTAAGCGCAAATACTGTGCACAGTTTCGTTAAGCATTGCTGCGATAGCAGATTCGTCGAACCATGTCCGCGCGCGAAACCCGAGAATCATCGCGACAGCGGTCTGATGCAAGCGTGCTGCTACAGCACTGCTTCAGCCGTGTGGCGAATCGACTTAGTACTAACTTGATGCCATTCATCTCCGTCCCCTCTGTGGCCAAACCTCATCTCCGTGGCCTTCAGTGGCCGGGGTCACGCACCCTCGCCATTGGCGGCGCCGTTCAGGTCGAAGCCGTTCTCGCGAAGCAACTCGAAGTCGACCACCAGCGGCAAATGGTCCGACGCCTGCTTCGCCAGCCGCGTGCGGATGATGTGCGCTTCTTGCACCATGATCTCGCCGCGGATGTAGGCCTTATCCAGCGAGCCCATCGCCCAAAAGGCCGGGAAGGAACGAAACCGCGAGATCGGCGAGGTGACCTGCTGAAAGCCGGCCCGCCCCAGCGCCCCGCTCACCAGCATGTTGCGCCAATCGTTGAAGTCGCCGATCACGACAGTCGGCAAATGGGCTGACTCGTTGAACAGCGAGTGGGTCATCAAGTGCCGGGCCTGCCACTGCCGCTCCTGCTCGGCCAGCCCCAGATGCCAGTGGGCCAGGTGGAGGGCTCCGTCAGGCGTGTCGATCACGGCGATCTGGGCCCCGCGCGGCTTCTTGCTGGCTAGTCGCAGCGAAACCTGGTGCTTGTGCCGGATCGGCCAGCGCGACAACACGAGGTTGCCGTAGCCCCCTTCCTTCAAATGCACGTTGAGCTGAAATAAATGCCCCGCCGCACCGAAGTACTCTGCCAGGAGCTTGGGCTGGTCGTCGTGGCGCGAGCGGGCGACGTGGCGGTCGACTTCCTGCAGGCAGATGATGTCGGGGGCAGACGCCTCGATGACGCGAATCACCCGCTCCAGGTTGTAGCGGCGATCCTGCCCTCCGATCCCTTTGTGGATGTTGTAACTCAGAATTCGCAACGCACGATGCTCCGCGTGGGTCGAGCTCGCGACCGCCTGCTCGCGAGGTAGGAATCGAAAAGTTGTCTGTTTCTAGGGTAGCTTTTACAATCCGGCGACGGAATGGGCGGGGCGTGCACCGGCCGGTTGCGACCGCCAAGATTGGGTAGTTCGGAGATTGAACCGATGCTATTGGGCATTTGCTATCTGATGAGTCTGGCGGCGACCGTCTGTTGGATTCTGGTGCTCATTAAGATGTTCCAACACGGAGAAACGACTTGGGCGATCGCGTCGATTGTTCTCGTGTTCTGTGTCGGCATCGGACAGATCGTCGCCTTCGTCTTTGGTTGGTCCAAAGCGCGTGAATGGAACATGCAGAAGCTGATGGTCGCCTGGTCGGTTTTTCTAGCGATCGGCGTCCTGTTTGGCGGCGTCCACACGATGTGGAACATTTCTCTTCCGTGATGAGGCCGCGGTCCTGACCGCGAAAGCCCTTTGCCCCGTCATCAGACATCGCAGACGCGTGCACGAGCACTGCATCGCAGCGCGCTGCCGCCGCCGATTCCCCCCTCGCCGCGCCCAACCAAGGAACAATTGGCCGCCGCCATCCATCGCCGGGTGCCTGATCTTGCTACGCCCGGCCTAAAGGTGTTGTTCTGTGGAATCAATCCGGGGCTGTATACGGCCGCGATCGGCCATCACTTCGGCCGGCCGGGGAACCGCTTTTGGCCGTCGCTGTGGCGCGGCGGTTTTACTCCGCGGCAATTGCAGCCCAACGAAAGCCGGCTACTGCTCGATCTGGGTTACGGCATTGTCAACCTGGTCGACCGGCCGACCGTGGCCGCCGACGAGCTTACGCCCGACGAACTGCGGGCCGGAGCCAAGAAGCTCGCCCGCAAGCTGTGGCGCTGGCAGCCGGGCTGGCTGGCCGTGCTGGGTGTGACATCATTTCGCGTGGCTTTCGAGCAGCCCAAAGCGGTGCTCGGCGAGCAACCCGAGCCGATCGCCGGCACGCGCGTGTGGGTGTTGCCGAACCCCAGCGGGCTCAACGCGCACCATCAACTGCCCGACTTGGAGCGGATGTTTCGCGCACTGCGCTTGCGCGTGGAAGCGACGACGTGCAAGGGTCAGATGCGAAACGATCGCTGACATCACCCGAGTGAGACCTGTGGCCACGATCGATTTGTGATTCGAACCATCGAATGGGTATCCTTTTAGGTGCCGCCACGCGCTAACAGATCCCCGATACGTTGTCAGCGAGCTACGGACGAGGGAATGATGTACCGATCCGCCCCCACGACAGTCCGCCAAAGCTTGTGTCTGGCGCTCGTGTTGCTTTTTTGTCGTTCGGCAGCCGCACCAGCCGCGGCCACGCCCATCCGGGTCGTCGATGATACGGGCCAGCCCGTGGTGTCGTTCGAGCTGATGATCCAAACCAACGACTACGCCTTTGCCGCCTGGGAGACGGGCCGCGATGGCGTGGCAACTTCCAACGACATTGCGCTGCGCAACCGAGTTCGAGCCTTCGATATTGTCGTGCGCGCGGAGGGCTTCGCCAGCAAAGTCGCCAGTTTCGTCGGCGACGAGCGAGAGGCAGTATTTCGGGGCGAGGGTCAGGTAAAGCTGGAACAAGGCGCGCTGGTCGAACTGCAAATCCGCCTGCCCGATGGCCTGGACTGGCCCGCGGGCGCGTTGCCCGACGTCTTTACCGCTGAATACGCGTCGCGCGTCAAGTCGAACTGGGTGCCGGGCAACGGAGTCGACGATTTCAACATCCTGAATGTCCAGCCGAAAGGTTCGGGCGCGTTTACGTTTCGGCTGGGCAGCGACGTGCGGCAATTCTCCGTGGGCGTTAACATCCCCGGTAGGTTGCGGCTCTATGAATTCGGTCCCTTTACGCGGGCAGACGTTGCCGACGGCGTATTGCAGATCGAAGTGCCGCGGCCCGCCACGTTGCAACTGCGATTCGCCCCGGAGCCCCCGGTCGCTGAGTTGCCCTTTGCCGAGGCCTTTTACGATGTGATGAGAATGACCGGATTAGGGACAGCGTTTATCGTTGAAAGTCGCACCAAGCTGTCTTTGGGCGAAACGATTTTAGTCGCCGGTCTAGCGCCAGGCGTATACAGGGCGGAGGTTCGCACGCAACCCAAGCCCGGCGTGGCAAACATTGCCCGATCCGACGAACACTTTGGAGAACTGAACCCCGGGATGTTCGTCAACCGACAAGACGTCGATCTGCCTGCCGGCGAAACCCGATTCGCTGAACTCGCGTATCAACCGTTCGATCCAAACGCGTTTCGCGGTTCGCGGACGGCGAAGCTGCGCATCGTTTCTCCGGCGGGCGCGGCGACTGCCAACCGCCGTGTCGCCGTGGGCTATTGGGACGGGCATTACGGTGAGCTCGAAGTATTTGTGGGAGAGCTTCCCGAATCGGGAGAGCTGCCGCTAGCGAAGATCACCGATCGCGTGCCGACCACATTTAATGAGGGGCCCTATACGGTGCGCATCAACGGCGAGCACCTGGGGTTCTTTCGATTCGCCAGCGACGCACCGACCGAAGAAATTGTGATGCACGTCACGCCTGGGGTGGGGCACCAAGCGCCGGATATCAAACTGTTTCAGATGGCAACGAACAAGACAATCAAACTCAGCGATCTGCGCGGCAAAATCGTCTGCCTCGAATTTTGGGCGACCTGGTGCGGTCCGTGCAAGAGTGCCATCGCAAGTCTCGACGATCTGGCCGCGAAGCATGCGGCGGATGGGCAGGACCAGGTGGCGTTCGTGGCTTTAAGTGTTGACGATCGCGCCGATCAGGTGCCGCCGTATGCCTCCGGTCACAGTTTGCGCCACTTGGATTTCTATTGGGCGCCACGCGGCGACGATGCGAGACAGCTTTCGGCCGCGGAACGGGCATTCGTAGTCCTCGGGATTCCGAAGTCGCTGGTGATTGATCGCCAAGGTCGAATTCTCTGGCGTGGGCACCCGGAGCGAGATCATCAGAATGGCAAGACGATGGAAGATCTCATCGACGCCGCCGTGCGGTCGCCGGCGCAGTCCCGCGAGTAGCGAGCGATCCGAACGGGGAGCGACGTGCGGCAATCAATCGCCCTACATTTGTTAGCCGGATTTGGCTCGCGCGCTAGCTCGCGCGCCTTGATTGGGTGCCATGGCCACTGAGCGGTACTCCGCAAGTGGCCATGCTTGACTCCACGCGATGCATGCCCACGCAAGCGTGGGACATGGCACCCTTGTCACCGACGTGAAACTCCGCGGCTAACCAATTGCGTTTGACGACGCCTCGAGCTCGACAAGACTTGCAGAAGTCTCGCCGCGCGATTCACGCCACTAGTTCCCCGCCGCGGCGGCCGCCGGCTGCGCCACGCGATTCGCGTCCAGAAACTTCTCGAGCCCTTCGATGAACTCAGGCCGGCCGAAGGCATCCATGTGATCGGCTCCGTCAATCACCTCGACGGTCAGTTGCGGCATCTTCACCTTCTCGAGCTCGTCGACGCCCGCTTTCAGCGGGTCTTTCGAACCGATCAACGCCAGCACCGGCCGCGTGTTGGCCAGCAGCTTCTCTTCGGGGATCATCAGCCCTTTCATGCCGCGCACCGCCGCCGCCAATGCCTTCGGATCGTTGAGCAAGAGCACCATCTGGTTGTAGGTCTTGATCTGTTCTTCGCTCAAGGGCGGCGCGCCCTCAGGCGTCAGGAACTTGAGCAAGGGGGCGATGCCGGTGCCGGCGTCGAGCGAGTCCGCGAGTTGATCCATGATCTCGAAGCGCTTATCTCCTTCGCGGCTCCAGCCGGCGCCGCCGAGCGTGGCGGTGATCACGCGCTCGGGATGCAGCGACAGTAGCTTGTTGGTGATGAATCCGCCCATCGAATAGCCGACGACGTGGGCCCGCTCGATCTTCAGATGATCCAACAGACGGATCGAGTCTTCGACCATCTTGACGCCGTACTCGGCCGCGTCGTGCGGCTTGCCGCTACGGCCGTGGCCACGGTTATCCAGTGCGATCACGCGAAATTCTTTGGCCAAGCGGGGAAACACGCCCGGCGCGACCCATTGCAATTGAATGTTGGCAGTGAAGCCGTGGATCAAGAGGACCGGCTCGCCCGCTCCCTGCTCGATGTAGTGAATCTTCACGCCGTCGGAATCGAAGAATTGGTCGGTGGGTCGCTGGGGCTTGGCGTCGTCGGCCTGGGCGGCCATCGACACCGATACAAGGAGTAGCGCAATAAATCCAAGGACGCGCAGGCGAATCATGGCGGGTTCTCGCTGTGATGAAAATGAATCGGTTGATTTCGGCGAAGTAGCGTGCTCGATTCTAACGCGCGGGGCGGTACGGCAGAGCCAGTGGCACTCAAAAAACGTCAAATGACATTACCGCCATTTAGTCGGCGTCGTCGCGCCCGGCGGCGTTGAACGTCGCCAGCAGCTTGCGCCCCGTGTGAATCCAGTAGGCCACGTCGGGGCCGATCGGACGCGAGACGCTGCCGGCCGGATACCAACTGACCGCGCCGTCGTCGTCAATGACGAGCGTGCCCCGCTGACCGCCGCGGCGCGCCTGGGCCACCAAAATACGCTCGTTGAAGAACTGGCCGACCTTGTCCAGTTCGATCGCTTCGTAGGGGCTGTCGTCGCCTATCGCCGCGCGGATTTGCGCGATTGCCCGCGAACGTTCGTGCGGCGGCAGATCGGCGGCCGATGTTTCGCGCAGGTCGTCGTGCTCGGCGTGCCAGCCGGCGTACGCGGCGTAGATATCCGACGGTGGCAGGTCCTCAAGATCGGACTGCAGGGCGTACGTCACGGGGCCGACGATCCCCACGCCAGAGAACTCTCCCTGGGCGAAGTGGTACGTGTACAGAAATAGCCAGCAGTCGACCGGCTCGTTGTAGCCGGGCCAATACTGTCGGCACTGATCGACCAGTTCAACCTCGTGCGGTGGCGCGCCGAATTGCGCGGCGTGGCCCAGCCAGTCGGCCAATGCCGCCGCGGCGCGGGCCTCGGGACTGCGCAGCGCTTCGGCGACGCGCTCGAGCTGGCCCAGCTCGGTGAGGTACGCCAGAGCGCGTGTACGCGACGCCGGATCGGCCGCCAGTTCGACAAGCGTCTCGAAGCCCCGTTCTTCCTCCAGCCGGGCCAGAGCCGCCGCGGCCTCGGTGCGCAGCCGGCGATGTCCGATGCCGAGCGCCTGATGCAGTTTGCCGATCACAGTTTTGTCGCCGATCAAGGCCAGCGCGTCACAGAGCGAGACGAACAGTGGCATCGCCACCGAAACCTGCGCGCGGCGATCCTCGACGTCGGCCGCCGAGCTGGCGGGTTGTTCCTCGATCCTCAGCAACTGCTGCGCGATCCGCCCCAGCAGATCGGCCAGTTCCACGGCGCGATCGGCGGCCGGATGTCGGGGGACAATCCCTTCGCGGGTGGCAAAATTCGCCAAATCGAGCGCCACGGCCGCCGTCTGTGGATTTCCTAGCGCATCGAGCAATCGAGGGTAGAGAGCCCGCACGGGGAACGGCGCTACTTTCATCAACGGCGCGCAGCCAACGAGCACATCTTGAATGTCGGCCGGCGGCAACTCGACGAACAAATCGGCGAACAGCCGCAAGGCCTCGGCCGAGCGCACGGTGGCCAGCAGGGCGAGCACCAGGCCGCGCTTGGCGCTCGGTGTTTCTGGGGTTTGATAGGTCTGTTCGAGGGTGCGCAGGGACGCGGCATCCAGCAGGTCGCCCGTGCCATGGCCGCGTGTCGTGCCGCTCGTCGCAGCCCCCAGCGCGGCGATCCGTTTCGCGAGCGCGGCGCGCTCGGCCGCCGTCAGTTCGGCATATTTCGCTAGGTCGACCACGAGCTGTTCGAGAGCAGTCTCCATGAGGCTCATGCTATCACGGCGCTCGAAACTCGGCTTGACGCAATTTGCCCCTTCCCGGTTCAATGCGGCGGAGTTGGCAGGCGGGGGAAGCTGTCGGCCGACCGCTGGCGACTCGGCGCCGACCTCGTTACGCGACTTACGGCGCGCCGAAGCTACGACATCAAGGGCAGCAGGCAGCACGCTGGCAGTCGTCCGAACTTCGCGTTTCAAGAAGGAAATCAATCAACCAATCGGCGCCGCGAGCAACATTAAAACCGACCGCGACGCAGGCCAAGGGTTATTCGTAGTCGGGCATCTTCTCCTGTCGGGTACCCAGGAGAAGTCCCTCGAACTCAAGGACGGTGCCCGAACCAAAGGAGCCATGGACATGGCCGCTAAGAAGACGATCAAGAAGACGACCGCTCGTTCGCCCAAGAAGAAGACGACCGCCAAGCCGGCCGCCGCCGCCAAGAAGCCGGCCGCCAAGCGCTCGCCCAAGAAGCGCGGCGTGGCCAAGAAGTAGCTTCGCGGGCCCTTGGCTCACGACAGGACGTTGCCCGCAGGCGATCCTTGCGATCCGCCGGCGGCGTTTGCGTCCACGACAGCGACGAGACAGGCCGCGCGGCGCCGAGGAACAAACGGCGCCGCACGGCCTATTGTTTTGCGCGGTGGGCTCGCTGAGGAACAGTCTCGCGACAAACGGTGGCATCGGCCCGCGAACCTGCTACTGTTCTGACATGCCCGACAAGACCGCCACGCCGAACCCACTCGCCGCGCCGCAAATCGCGGCCGCGGACCTCTCCGGGCAGCGCAGTCCCGCGGCACTTGGCGACGTGGCCAGCCGGCAGCGCTACTACGTCGTGGCGCTGGGTTGCGCGCTGGCCGCCATCGGCTACGTGATGCGCGTGTCGTTTGCCTGGGTCGGGCCCGCGCTGCAACAAGACCTGGGTCTCGACAAGCAGCAATTCGGCCAGTTGATGTCCGTGTTCGCGCTGGCCTATGGGGCGTTTGAGATTCCAGCAGGCTACTCAGGAGATCGTTTCGGAGCCCGGCTGACGCTGCTGGTGGTGATACTCGGCTTTTCGGGCATGACGGCCGTGACGGCGGCCGCACGCTCGTTCGTCGGCTTGCTGGCGGCAAGGTTCGCCTTCGGGTCGTTCCAGGCGGGCATCTTTCCGAACATCGCCCGAATGTTCGCCGCCTGGATGCCGGTGACACAGCGCGGCACGGCACAAGGTTGGATCTGGATGTGTACGCGGATCGGCGGAGCAATCTCGCCCGTGCTGGTGGTCGGGCTACTGACACTCGTCGGGGATTGGCGCGCAACGCTTTTGGTATTGGCACTACCAGGGGTGATCTGGGCGATCGTGTTCTACTGGTGGTATCGCGATCATCCGATCCAGTCGACGAGAGTCAACGCGGCCGAAGTCGAGTTGATCCGCCTGGGCCGCGAACCGCACGCGGGCACACACGCCAACGTTCCCTGGGCCAAACTGTTAAGTTCCGGAAATCTCTGGGCGCTCTGTCTGGCCTACGGGTTTGGCGGATTCGGGTCGTTCTTCAACATCAGTTTGCTGCCGACCTATCTCGAGAGTGACCTGCACGTCGACCGCGAAGCGGCCTCTTGGATCGGCGCGACGGCCTATTCCGTCGGCGCCGTGGCGTGCTTCAGCAGCGGCTGGTGGAGTGACCGGATCGTGCGCCGCCTGGGAGCACGCAAATGGGGGCGGCGGCTGTTCGGCGCGGCGGGCTTTGGTGTCGGCGGGTTGCTGTGGCTAATCGTGGCCGCGCGGTTCGGCATGCGCGATTGGACAGAGCCGGCAACGATGGTCGACATCGTCATTTTGGGGGCGCTAGTCTGCTCGCTGGCACTCTTTTACGATCTGACGATGCCGGTGAGCTGGGCCGCGACGGCCGACATTGGCGAACGCTACGCCGGCACCGTCTCAGGCATGATGAACACGCTGGGCAACCTGGGGGCGGCATCGGGGGCCTGGGTTGCGGGCGGCCTGATGCAAGATCGTCACACGGGCCTGATGTTCACGCTGTTCGCTCTTGCCTATTTCGCAGCCGGGCTATGCTGGCTGCGGATCGATTCGACGCAGCCGGTCGTGGGAGGCGAAGTGCAAGTGACGACGTAATTCGTAGGGTGCGTGAAACGCTGGCTCTGCGGTCGGTGGTGTGCCACTGTTTGCTCGGCGGCGAACGGCAGTCGAGTTGGCCAGTCGACTCGAGCGCCGACGAGCAAGCAGTGCTGAGGTTACAAGAGGGGCGGAGGGGTCAGGTACGTGTTTTCGGCCGGCGCGAGCCGGCTCAGGCAATGTCTCACACCGAAAAAAGCACCAGTCCCCGGGCACTGCTTGTTCGTCGGCAATTGCCCGCTACACAATAGCAACGCGATTTTGGCCGACGGCCAAGCAGTGGCACACGTACGTTGTCCATCGTCGATGATGCGACAGAACTCATCCATCGAGCATCTCGGCCAAGAGCTCCAGCGGCAGGCCGACGATGTTCGATTCGCTCCCCGCGGTGACGTGCAGCCAGCCGAGGCGATCCTGGTAGCCGAAGCCGCCGGCCTTGCCAGCCCACAGGCCACTGGCGACATACTCGTCGATCTGGGCATCGCTGAGCTCGTCCATCCGTAGTCGCGATTCGGCGATCTCGGTGCGCGGTGCGCCGCCGGCCGGCGGCCACAGGCACAAGCCGCTGAGCACCAGGTGCTCGCGACCGCTGAGATCGCTGAGCATCCGCCGGGCGTGTGCGGCATCGGCCGGCTTGCCGAGCAGCTCGTCGCCGAGCACGACGATCGTGTCGCAGGCGACGATCACGCGCTCGTCGAAGGCTGTAATGTTTGGCCCAGCGCGTTTTGCTTCAATCTGCGCTGCGACGTCGGCCGCCTTCTGCCGCGCGAGCCGGGCGACGTAAGCGCGAGGTGCTTCGCCAGGCCGTAGTTCGTCTTCGGCTTCGTCGCGCGCCGGCAGCACTTCGAAGTCGTAACTCGCGGCGGTCAGAAGCTCGCGCCGCCGGGGAGAGCGACTGGCCAGAATCAGCTTGGGCGCGCCGCGGTTCATTCGACCGGCTCAGGCTGCCAGCGCAGCACCGGCTGCCGGGCCGCGCGGACTTCGTCGGGCCGGCTGATCGGCGTCGTCAAAGGCGCGTCGTGCAGCGCCGCGGCCGGCTCGCTCAAGATTTGTGCAAGCGCCGCCGCGAAGGCGTCGAGCGTCTCTTTGCTCTCGGTCTCGGTTGGCTCAATCATCAGCGACTCGCGCACCGTCAGTGGAAAGTAGACCGTGGGCGCGTGAAAGCCATAGTCCAACAAGCGCTTGGCCAGGTCCATCGCCGTGGCCCCCTTCTCCTGCTTCAGTCGCGCGGCCGTGGCGACGAACTCGTGCATGCAGCGATCGCCTTGCGGCACCGGCAGCAGCCCTTTGACCTGGCTCAGCAGGTAGTTGGCGTTGAGCACCGCATTCTCGGCGATGCGCCTTAGTCCGTCAGGCCCGTGCGTGCGAATGTAGGCGTATGCCCTCACCAGCACACCCGTGTTGCCGAAGAAGCTGCGCACGCGACCGATCGACTTCGGGCGCTCGTAATCAAGCGCATAATGCCCGTCGCGTTCGACGACCACGGGCACGGGCAAGTACGGCGCGAGCTTCGCGCGCACGGCGATCGGCCCCGCGCCCGGCCCGCCACCGCCGTGTGGGCCGCTGAAGGTTTTGTGCGGATTGAAGTGCATCATGTCGGCGCCGAAATCGCCCGGCCGCGCGATCCCCAGGATGGCGTTCATATTGGCGCCGTCGAGATAGATCAGGCCGCCGGCCTTGTGGACCAGGTCGGCAATCTCGCGAATCTGGGCGTCGAACATCCCCAGCGTGTTGGGGTTGGTGATCATGAACACGGCGGTTTGGTCGTCGAGCTTGGCGCGCAGATCGTCGAGATCGACCAGGCCGGCCGGCGTGCTGCGGACAGTGATCGACTCGAAGCCGGCCATCGCGGCGCTGGCCGGATTGGTGCCGTGCGCGCTATCGGGCACGAGCACGTGCGGCCGCCGCTCGCCACGATCTTTGAAGTAGGCCACGGCGACCAGCAGCGCCGTCAATTCGCCCTGCGCGCCGGCCGCCGGCTGCAGCGATACCGCATCGAGTCCTGCTATCTCGGCCAGATACTGCTGCAAACCGAACAACAGCGCGAGCAGCCCTTGCAGTGATTCGTCGGGCTGATACGGATGCACATGCGCCATGCCGGGTAGCGCCGCCAGCCGTTCATTCCGCTTGGGGTTGTACTTCATCGTACAACTGCCCAACGGATAGAAGTGCGTATCGACCGACATGTTCAACGTCGAAAGATTGGTGAAGTGCCGCACGACTTCGGGCTCGGCCAACTCGGGCAGCGGCGGCGGCGCGTCGGCCAGCGCTGATTTGGGCAGCAATCGTTCAAGCGGCTGCGTCGGCACGTCGGCCGCGGGAAAGCACACGCCGCGCCGGCCGGGCTTCGAGAGTTCGAACAACAGTTGCGTGCTGCGAGTGTTACGCATGAGGAATCGCTATCACCTGGTTGTTGAAAAGTGGGACAGGCAGCGAGCGGCAAGCCTTATTGCCAGGTTGATATCGCCGCACTCGGAGCCAGTCCCATTTTTCAACGCACCAGTGCGGCTATGTGACTCAGAGACTCGGCCAGCCGATCGATTTCGCCGCGCGTGCGCTTCTCGGTCACTGTGACCAGGAAGCAATCGGCCAGCTCCGGATACCAGCGCCCCAACGGCACACCGGCCAACAGCCCGTCGTCGCGGTACGCGCGTTCGAGTAGCGGCTCGACGAGCCCCCGCGGCGCCCGGACGACAAACTCTTTGAAGTAAGGGCGATCGAATTCCAACGACAGGCCATCGACGGCCGCCAGGCGGTCGGCCGCGTAGTGTGCCTTGCGCAGCGACAGCTCGGCGACTTCGCGCAAGCCTTGCGGACCAAGCGTCGCCAGATAGATGCAGGCCCGCAGCGCGAACAGCCCCTGATTGGTGCAGATGTTGCTGGTGGCTTTTTCGCGGCGAATGTGCTGCTCGCGCGTTTGCAAGGTGAGCACCCAGCAGCGGCGCCCGTGACGATCGACCGTCTGACCGGTGATCCGCCCCGGCATGCGGCGCACGAATTCTTCGCGGCAGGCCATGATCCCCAGATACGGTCCGCCGAACGACATCGGGCTGCCAAGCGACTGCCCTTCGGCCACGACAATGTCGGCGCCGTAATCGCCCGGCCGCCTCAACAGGCCCAGGCTGATCGGATCGACGGCCACGACGAACAGCGCGCCGGCGCGGTGCGTCACTTCGGCCAGCTCGGCCATTTCTTCGAGGCAGCCAAAAAAGTTGGGCTGCTGCACGAGAACGCCGGCGGTTTCGTTGTTGAGGGCCGCGGCAAGATCGGCCGGCGCGAGCGTGCCGCCAGGAGTGCCGACCGTCACCAGCTCGATTCCTAAATGTTCGAGATACGTGTCGAGTACCTGGCGATACTCAGGGTGGACGCTGCGCGCGACGATCAGGCGGCCATATCGTTTTGTGGCCGTGAGTGTCATCAGCATGGCTTCCGCCGCGGCGCTGGCGCCGTCGTACAAGCTGGCGTTCGACACATCCATGCCGGTCAACTGCGTGATCAGCGTTTGATATTCGAAGAACGCCTGCAGGTTGCCCTGGCTGGCCTCGGGCTGATAGGGGGTGTACGAGGTGTAGAACTCGCCGCGCGAGGCGATCGCGTCAACCACGGCCGGAATGAAATGGTCGTAGCTCCCCGCCCCCAGGAAGCAGACTTTGTCGGCGGTCGATGCGGTGCGCGCCGAAAGCTCGCCGAGGTGCTGCGTCAGTTCGAGCTCGGTGAGCGCGGGGGGCAGGTTCAAACTTCTTTGCAAGCGCAGCTCGGCGGGGACTTGCGCGAACAGCTCATCGAGCGAGCCGGCGCCGATCGCCATGAGCATCGCTTGTTGATCTTCGGCGGTGTTGGCCAGGTAGGGCATGGGGTAGGGACTAGGGTTCAGGGGCGAGGGTTCAGGTCACTGTTAGCCGCGGAGCTTGCTCCGCGCGCTAGCTGGTGCGACTGCGCACAGCTAATGCGCTTCTTCAGCGCATTGTTTCTCGTAGGCGGCATGGTCCAATAGCGCTGCGAGCTCCTTCTCGTCGCTCAGGCGAATCTTGATCAGCCAGCCGCGACCGTAGGCGTCTTCGCTCAGGCGTTCCAGGTGATTGGCCACGTCGTCGTTCACCGCGACGATCTCGCCCGACACGGGGCTGTAGAGGTCGCTGACGGCTTTGACCGACTCGATCTCGCCGAACGATTCGCCCGCCTTCACGGTGCGACCGACCGCCGGCAACTCGATGTAAACCAGGTCGGTCAGGGCGGCCACGGCGAACGCCGAGACGCCGACCGTGGCCACTTTGGCGCCGGCTTCCGCCGAAACATGAACCCACTCGTGCGTGGGAGCGAAGCGCAGATCTTGCGGCGCAAACGAGGCGGGTGTCACGCTTGTTTCCTTTCCGTGCGGCGATAGAAGGGCAACTTGACGACCGTGGCCGGCTCGGCCCGACCGCGAATATCAATGGCCAGTGTGGTCCCCGGCGCGGCCACGGCGCGATCGACGTAGCCCATCGCGATCGGCCGTTCGAGAGTGGGCGAGAACGTGCCGCTGGTGACCTGGCCGACGGCTGCTGCGGAAGCTACCTCCCGCGCCGCGGCACTCTCCAAAATATCAAAGCCTTCGCGGGGGACTCGCTTGCCATCGAGAACAAGGCCGATGCGTACTGGGCGGTCCGTGTTGGCTTTGGCGGCAACCAACGCATCGCGGCCGGGGAACTGCTTTTCGAGATCGACGGCGAAACTAAGCCCTGCCTGAAACGGATTGATCTGTTCGTTCAGTTCGTGGCCGTACAGGGGCATCGCCGCCTCGAGTCGCAAGGTGTCTCGGCAACCGAGACCGGCCGGCAGCGCCCCCAGCGCGCGACCCTGCATCAGCAGTGTTTCCCACAGCGCGTACAATCCTGATGCCCCGACGATCAATTCGACGCCATCCTCGCCCGTGTAGCCGGTGCGGCTGACAATTCCCGGCGGGCCGCCAATGCGGGCCTCAGCGGCGTGATAGTAGCGCAGCGCGCTGGGGTCGACCGACAAAAACGGCCGTACGAGCTCGAGCGCCTTGGGCCCCTGCACGGCGATCATGCCCCACTCAGGCGTGCGATCGACCATCGCGACATCGAGCCGCGGATTGGACTGCTTCTCGGCCGTGAGCTGTTTTTCGAACCAGGCGACGATCTTGTCGCGGTTGCTGGCGTTGACGACGACGAGGAAGTAGGGCGAGCCCGACGCGTCCGCCAGCTTATAGACGAGGATATCGTCGAGAATGCCGCCGGCATCATTGGTCACCAGTGAATAGACGACCTGCCCAGTGGCCAGGCCAGCGATGCGCCGGGTGACGATGCGTTCGAGCGCCGTCTCGGCGTCGGCGCCGGTGAGCTGCAGCCGGCCCATGTGCGAGATATCGAACAGGCCGACCGCGGTGCGCGTGGCCGTGTGCTCGGCCACGATCGAAGAATAGCTGACGGGCATCTCCCAGCCGGCGAAATCGACCAGCCGACCGCCGTGGGCCTGGTGCCAGTCGTAGAGCGGCGTTCGAGCGAGCGAGCCAGTCACGGTGGGGCGTCGATCCGTCGCCGCGGTGCTCGCCCGTAAGGGGCAAGCGCGGGCGTGAAGTTGCCGCGGCTGGGGCCGACAAGCGGGCCAGGCCGGTGGGGAGATCCGTCAAGTTGCCAAATGGCTGGCCGCGTCGCGCCGATGGAATTGATTCCGTGCGGCGCGAACCGGCAAGCCGCCCGTATTGTAGCGGCGAAGATCCGACGTGCCAGCCGTGGCATTTCCCACGTCGGATCGTACTCGACGGTTCTCCAGCACCGTGTAAGAATTGAACGGACAACAGCTTCGAGCTAGAGGGTCGCCCGCTTCGCCGGCTGATCGCGCCTTTATCGCCGATGCGCTAGAGCAGATTCTACCGTACGAGGGATTTTTCACCCTTGAAATAGCCGCGGCCTGGGCCTCCGAAGTGGAGCGCAGGATCGAGGCCTTCGAGCGTGGCGATATCAAGGCCGTCGATGCCGACACTGCCATTGAGCGCATGCAGCAGCACTTGGCGGCGCTGCGCGCCAGTGAGGCGTGTTGAAGCGCGGGCGCGTCAACTTATCGGTTGTACCGATTATTCCGGCCCTGTCGCTTTTACACCTCGCCCGCCTGTGCCGGTCGTGCCGCGATCGCCGATTTTGCTAGTGGGCGCTAGCGCCAGATGGTCGATGCTCGCAACTGAGTCGCGATGGCAGGGTGCGCCCACGCACACGTACGTGTAGCGGCAAGCCTCTCCCGCGATCAGGGAGAGCCGTCGATGCACCTCGGCCCGAAACCGATATTCTCGGGGCTTTTCGTCGCTTTGGCGTGCGCGCTCGTATGCCGCGGCGTCGCCGCGCAGTCGTACGGCGTCGAGCTCGGCAACACGTTGATGCCCGCCTCGGGCGGCATGGGCGGAACCAGCGTCGCCCGCCCGCAGGACATGCTCTCAGGCATCAATGCCAACCCCGCCACGCTCACGCAGTATCGCGGCACGACCTTCACGATGGCGGGTACCTTCGCCGGCTCAACCTTCGATCTCACGCAAACCGGACCCGCACCGGCGATCGGCGTTACTCCCTTTTCGGCCAAGTCGAGCACCGGCGGAACCGTCGTGCCGAATATCGGAGTTTCGCAGGAGCTCGACGTCTGGGGTTTGCCTGTCACCTTGGGATTGGGCCTGATCGGCACGGCCGGCGCCGGCACGAGCTTCGTCCGAGAGCCTGCGAGCAACCGGACGTCGAACTACTTGTTGATTCTCGAGTTCGCACCCAGCGTCGCCGCCCGGTTGACCGAGCGTTTGTCCGTCGGGGCGACGATGTTCGTCGGCGACGGCTACCTCGACGGCCCGTTTGTCGGAACTTCGGCCATGACCAACGCGTTTGCCCTGCGCGCGGGGCTCGGCGCCAGCTACGCGCTGACCGAGAACACGACGCTCGGCTGCTATTGGAAGACGAAACAACAATTCAACTTTGCCGACGCCGCGGTGCTGTTCAATCAGACTGTCGTGCGCGACGTCCCGATGGGATTGCCCGAAGAGCTTGGGCTGGGCATTGCCAACTCCAGTCTGTTCGATGGACGATTGCTGCTG
Organism: Pirellulales bacterium; assembly: GCA_019745975.1. Lineage (GTDB taxonomy): Bacteria > Planctomycetota > Planctomycetia > Pirellulales > JAEUIK01 > JAIESQ01. The sequence goes on along the minus strand of JAIESQ010000016.1, from coordinate 26,399 downwards.
GCCGCCGACGCGTTGTTCCTGCGCTGGTCGTCGGCCGACTTGTTTCGCGACATCTATCGCGACCAGTGGGTCATGCAGCTCGGCGCACAACTAAGTGCCACACGGCGGCTACGATTGCGCGCCGGTTACGCACTGGCCCAAAGCCCGATCGATCCGTCGGTCGGCACCTCGGTGGCCGGCGTTCCGGTGCCGGGGGGCGTGCCTGGCGTCAAGTACCTGCAAGCACAGTTTGCCGTTGTCAACCAGCACCGCCTGAGCATTGGCGTTGGCGTCCGCGATGTGCTGCCGGGCTTCGACTTCGATCTTCTGGCTGGCGGCATGTTCCCCGCGTCGGCGCAACTCGGCGACTTTACCCGCACGAGCCTGAACAGCTACTGGATTGGCGCCGGTCTCACCTGGCGCTTTGGTCGCAGCCGCTCGGCAAGCAACTACTTCCGAGGCTAGCAGTCAGCAGCGCAAGCGTTATCCGCCGTCGTGCCGCAACCCGCGCAACACAATGCACGCGCCATTACGCGTTGTACGCCACGCTCGGGTCGTCGGCCACGTTCACCCACACGTGCACGTGCGGCGCGCCGCGGTAGTACCAGACGAAAGCCGGCCCTTCCAGGCGCCAGCAATCCCAGCGGCCGTCGTTGCCGACGTCGCCTTCCTTGTAAAACGCCAGCGCGCAGCGATCCAAGCCCCCTTGCGCCTTGAGGCACGAGACCACTTCGTCGCGATCTCCCTGGCGATACGGCTCGACCAGCTTGGCGAGCACCTTCTGCAGCTCGTCCTTCTGATCGGTCGACAGCTCGCTGACGGAAATCCCCGGCGCGGCCTCGCCTCCCTTGCGGAAAGCGTTGGCCTGCTCGCGCGGCGTCTTCTCGACTAGCGCCAACTTCTGTTGACGGCCATCGAGCATCCCATAGAGATGGTTCGCGGCCAGCGCCTGCGGCCAGAACACGTTGCCCGGATGGTCGGCGGCCTCGTTGAAGCCACGGGCGGCGTGACCGTAGAAAATCGGCCCGCCGAAGGCCACGTGCTCGGCCGAGTTGCCGTCGCAGCGCACGGTCATGTGCCGGCCGGTCATCACGAACTGGAACTTACCTTCGCCCGGCGTGCCGAAGATGGCGATGTTCTGATCGTTGCCGAAGCCGCCGGCGTCGTCTTCGAGCTGCTGATCGAACTTGGCAATCCAATCGGGTTGCACGATCCCCTCGAAAATCTTGCGGATAAGATCGCGCTGCTCGTCGGTGAAGAACTCGCTGTTGATCACCAGGTCGTTGATGTGCCAGTTATTTTCGACGCGCGTGCGCAAGAGGCCGCGCTTCGGATCGACATGATCCCACGAGTAGCAGACCTTCTCGCGCTGGCCGGGCGTGAGCTTATCGTACAGCACCTTGACCAGGCTTTCGGGAGCGCTGGGGGCCGAAACTGCGGCGGCGTCATCCGCGGCGCGCGACACCAACGGCCAGGCCGAGGCCGCCCCCACCGCCACGCTGGCCACCTTCAGAAAGTCGCGACGAACCAGGCCTGGGGCCGGGCTGGAGCAATCGGGGCATGTTCGTTCGTTGCTCGACATGACTAGTCCCTCCACAAGTTCGACCAGGCTTGGCTCCCAACTATCAGCCAGCACGGTGGCCGGCCACCCGACGGGCATTAGACCCCATGCTAGCGGCCGATGCAAAAACTGCTGGCCACGACCTGCGGCGTGGGCACCGGCGCGGCCAGTGTCAGCCGCTGGCAATTCGACTCGACTCACGCTGCCCAGGCTTCCCAAACCACGGCGACTCTCGGCCGAAACGCGCGGCCGCCAGCATTTGTTCAATCGACTTTGCCGGTCGCGCCGATTATGTCGAGGCCCGTCGACCGCCTGGATCAACCCGGCGCGCCCCTGTTAACAAGTTCAAAGCTTTCGGCGTTGCCCCCAGGTCGGAGCTTCGGTAGAGAAGGGCCCCGCCCGGCTCGCGCCGTGTGGATGCTAGCACTCGCAAGTCTTCTGGAAGGAACCTGCTACCGTGGCTGCTCCGTTGCCCTTTCTCTCGCGCGTGGTCCGTTCTCCGATTGTCTGGGGAACCGCGGCTTCGATCGCCTTTTACCTGCCGATCGAGACCGACGTCTGGCAAGCTGAGTACGTCGATCGCTACTTCACCGGACATCCGGTCGAATACGTCTCGATGGTGCTGTTCTTCATTGGGCTGGCGACGCTCGTGTTCAAATGTCTCGACGTCGTCGAGCAATGGCCGCTGGCGCGCAAGCGCTTGTTGCCGGCCCCGCGTTCGCAAGGCGAATCGGTCGACATCTGCGTGCCGCTCTTGGCGGCCCTCGATAGCCTCGCCCCGGGCGTGCAACGGTCGTGGCTGGCCATGCGGTTGCACGACGCCCTTGAAGCCGTGCGCCGCAAGGGCTCGGCCGACACACTCGACGACGAGTTGAAATACCTGGCCGAGAGTGACGCCGTGCGCTTGCACGGCACCTACGCGATGATGCGAATCATCGTCTGGGCGATTCCAATTCTCGGCTTTCTGGGCACCGTGATGGGCATCACGCTGGCCATCGCCAATCTCTCGCCCGAGGCGCTCGAAGAGTCGCTTCCCGAGGTCACCTACGGCCTGGGCATCGCCTTTGACACCACCGCGCTGGCCTTGGCGCTGTCAATGGTGCTGATGTTCGGGCAGTTCCTGACTGACCGCGCCGAACAACGATTGCTGGCCGCCGTCGACAACTGCGTCATCGCCGAACTGGCCGGCCGCTTCGAGCAGCTCGGCACCGCGACCGATCCGCAGCTCGTGGCGGTGCGCCGCATGGCCGACGCCGTGGTCAACGCCACCGAACGGCTCGTGCAGCGGCAAAGCGAGTTGTGGCAAGCCACGATCGACGCGGCCCATCAGCACTGGAGCCAACTGGCCAGCGGTTCGCAGCAGCAGATCGAAGTGGCGCTCGCGGCGGCGCTCGGCCGTAGCCTGAAAACGTTCGCCGTCGACTTGTCCGAAGCCAGCCAGTCGGCGGCCGCCCAGAGCCAGGAACATTGGCTGCGCGTGCAAGGCGCCCTGGTCGAAACGGCCCACGCCAGCCGCGATCAGCAAGCTGAACTCGCGCGGCAGTCCGAGGTGCTGCTCCGCGTCGTCGAGGCAACCGGCCAGGTCGCCAAGCTCGAAGAGACGCTCAATCGCAACCTGTCGGCACTCACCGGCGCGCAAACGTTCGAGGAAACGCTGCTTAACCTCTCGGCCGCGATTCAGTTGCTCGGCGCTCGCCTTAATCATGCTCAGCGACCCGCCAGCACCGTTTCGCTTGTCGGCAATCGGGTGGAGACGCATGCGGCATGACGCGGGCTCGCGCGCGAAGCGATTCCAACTCGGTGCAACTCTTCCCCTTCCTGGCCGTGCTCTTGTGCATGATGGGGGCGCTGATTCTGTTGCTGGTCGTCATCGCCCGGCATGCCCGCGCCCAGGCGCAAGCCGAGGGAGTCCTGGCCCCGCCGGCGGCTGACAGCCCGGCGCGCCGCGAAGAGCTCGATTGGCGCCGCGGCCAGCTCGTCGCCCAGCGCGATCGCACGCAATCCGAACTCGGCGAGAAGCGCCTCGAGCTAGGGCATTACGAAGAGCACGCCCGCGCGCTCCGCGCCGAACTAGCGGAACTCGAGAGCGCCCAGGCGCAGCTCGACCAACTTGCTTCGACCGACGCCGAGCAAAAGCGCGAGTTACAGGACCGCGTCGCCGCTTTGAATCAACAGCTCACCGAAACGCAGGCCAAGCTTTTGGCCGCGCGGCAAAAGTTGGCCTCGCAGCCGTCGTCGTTCTCGATCGTGCCCTATCTGGGGCCAAATGGCACCAATCGGCCGCCGTTGTTCATCGAGTGCCGCAGCGATTCGATCGTGCTGCAACCCGAAGGGGTCGTGCTCCAGGCCGAAGACTTCGAGGGCCCGCTTGGGCCTGGCAACCCGTTGGCCTCGGCGCTGCGCGCCGCGCGCGAGCACCTGGCCCGCTATCGACGCACGAACGTCGGTGAGATGGGCGAGCCCTATCCGCTGCTGTTGGTCCGTCCCGATGGCATCATGGCCTACTGGATGGCTCGCGCCGCGCTGGAAAGTTGGGGTGGCGATTTCGGCTACGAGCTGATCGACGCCGACTGGAATCTCGACTTTCGCGCGCCCGACGCCGAGTTGGCCCGCAGCGAACAGACGGCCGTTGCCGAAGCACGCGTCCACCAGCGCGAATTGGCTGCCATGATGCCACGTTTGCAGGGACACGGCACCGGTCGGCAGTATCGCGCCTCGTCGTCGGGGGGTGGGATCGTCGCCGACGAGGAGCTGCCCGACGACGACTTGCCCGGGCATCGCACCCATGGCGCCAAGCGCAACGGGCGTCGCGGCTACTTCGACCCGTATCCGCAGTCGAATCCGGATGGCAACGTCGCTGCCACCGGTGGACAGTCCGCGACGCCGGGCGAACCTGGTGGCAACGGCCTCTCGTTCCAAGGTAACGGAAACGGATTGGGTTCCGGCCCCAGCTACCCGGCCGCCACATCAAGTTATGGACGTCCCGGCGGCGGCGCCAGTTTGTTGGGCGGCAACGACGGCGGCCTCTACCCCGGTGAAGCCCCGCTCGGTCCATCGTCGTTAGGTGGACCCATTCGCAGCGGGTCACCGCACGCCGCGGACTCAAGCGCTTCGGGTGGATCGCTCGGCGGCACTGGCTCGAATGCCGGCAGCTTCGCTGGCACAGGCGAGGCAATGGCGGCTGCGAGCGGCGCGGCCAATGACGCTGGAGGTTCAGCGCACCCGGGCGGGTCGGCGACGCCAACTCACGGTTCCGAATCGATGGAAGCCTCGGGCTCCGGCGCGGCCAACACCGCCGCGCGCGGATCGTCGACTTCCGGTAGCGGCACTGGCGGCGCAGAAAATCAACACGCCGACGCCAATTCGCCTGGCGGAGCCAACGCCACGAACGATGGTCCAGCGCTCGTCGCCAGCGGCGGCAATGCAGCCGCATCGGGTGGCATTTCCAGCGGTGGCGACCCGCAAGGGACGCAGCGAACCAGCGCCGCGAATTCCGGCACGGGTGGACCCACACAGGGAGGTCAGCCCGCCACGAGCTCACCCAGCGCCGCATTCACTTCACCGCTCGATTCGTTTGGCACGGCGGCAGCGCGCAGCGGAGCGCCACCGGGATCGTCGGTCACGTCTCCGAGCTCAAGCGGCAGCCTGGGCGGTGGCAGCGGTTCTGGTAGCCCCTCGCCGGGAACTCCCTCAATCAATCACTCGGCGCCGCCGACGGGGAGCATGGCGGAGCATCGCGGCAAGAACTGGGCGGTACCCGACGAGGTGCGCCGCGCTGCCCCGGTCACGCGACCGGTGATGATTCGCTGCAGCCAGTCGAGTCTGGTGATCCTCGACGACGATGGCTCGGGTCGGCAGGTCCGCGCAGTGCCATTGGCCGAGCGCACCGAAGACTCGGTCGACGACTTGCTCACGGGCGTATGGGACCACATTACGTCATGGGGTCTGGCCGGTCACGGGATGTACTGGCATCCCGTGCTGGTGCTCGATACGACCGCCGACGGCGCGGCCCGCGCGGCCGACCTGAAACGACTGCTGGCCGGCTCCGGTATCGAAGTCCGCGACAAGAAGGTCAACCCGCCGGTAGCGCGCACGAAAAAGAAACGCTGGTGGCTGTGGTGAGTCGACGAATTCGCGAGGACGGCGAAGGCTTCGGCAGTGACTCCTTTCTGGACGTCATCTGCAACATGGTCGGCATCATGGTCATCCTGGTGCTGATCGCCGGCATGCGCGCCCGCAATGCCGCCGTACCGACGGCCACCGCTGCCCCGGCCAAGGATCAGGCCCTCGCCACACTCGAGGCCGAGAATGCCGCGCTGGAAGGGGATGTGCTGCTCCTGGCCCAGGATATCGAGCGCGTGAAGCTCGCCGCGGCGGCCCGTGCTCACGAGCGCTCGCAGCTCGCCTTTGTCGTGGCGGCCCGCCGCCGCGCGATCGACGAGCGTCGGCAAACGCTCGACGCCGGGCAGCAAGGGGACTTCGACTTGCGCCGCTCGGCCGCTGCCGCCGAGCAAGCCTTGCGCGAGATGCTCGGACAACTCAGCGCGACCGAACAGGGCAAGCCCGAGAGTATCAAGGTCACTAGCTACCCCACGCCGATCTCCAAGACCGTCACGGGCAAGGAGCTGCACTTGCAACTCAAAGGCGGGCGCATCGCCTACGTGCCGATCAACGAATTCGAAGGCCGGCTCCCCGGCGAGATTCGCCGCATTCAACATCGTCTCGTCGATTCGCCCGAGGCCACGGATAGTTGTGGACCGATCGACGGCTTTCGCATGCGGTACACCTTCGAGCGGTTGGGTAATTACGCGCGGCTGCGGCAGTGCGAGTTTATTCCGATTTCGCCCGCACTGGGCGAAACGCTGGAGCAAGCGATCGGGTCGAACTCCGAGCTGCGGGGGCGACTCGCCCAGCATCGGCCCGCCGCCACGACCATCACACTGTGGACTTACGGCGACAGTTTCTCGATCTACCGTCGCTTGAAAGAAGAGCTCTACCAGGCCGGCTTCAGCGTGGCGGGGCGCCCCATGCCCGACGGCAAATCGATCGGCGGTAGTCCGTCGGGATCCAAGTCGGCAGCGGAATGAGCCGACCGCGCTGGCGTGTCGCGCTCCTTTGGAGCGTATTGGGTATGACAACTGTCTGTCATACCTTCGCAAAGTTGTGCCTAATCCAACTTGCCCGGGCACCAACGCGCGCGCAGAATCCACGCGCGTCTCATCGCTGAATTGCCTACGTACGTGCCTGCCGCTGGAGCGCATCAATGCCGGAGGCCGTAGACCTTGATGTAGTGCTTGCACCAGCACGATCGAAGACTCAGGGCTTTCTACCAGAGTCAGCGCTTGGCGCGTTTGTCACGCTCAAAGTAGTGAGCCGCCCCCGCCGGCAGCGTGGCGCGATCACGCTGCGGCGCTTGATCCTGCGCGATCCCAAGTACCGGCGACTGGCGCGCCGCGGCGATCGAAAGTTGGGCGGAGTGATGATCGTCTCCCGGTACTACTCTGGCCCCTACCGGCGCCGCTGCCGACGGCGCTTGATTCCCAGGATCGGCACTGAGTTCACACTGCCGCTGACGACGGCCAGCCGACGGGAACTGCGCAGCATCGCGAGTTGCCTGGCAGTCACCGGCGCGGTTGTCATCGTCCAACCGACCGACACGGTCCTTGTCGAGACACAAGTCTCAGCACTCAGAGTTCCGCGCGAATCGAAGTCGCGAGGGGCAATCATGCCACCAGCCAAAACGACCGAACATTGGAAGATTCGCTTTCGCGACGCCGAAACGATGGAGGCTGCGCTGGCCGCCCAAGCGCCGTCGTCGATACCGGTCGTCAACCGCCAGCGTCGCTTCGTTGGCCTGGAATTGCCCACGGCAAGCGCCAGCCGCAAGCCCAGCGAGAAGCTCTCGTTTCTCAAACAACTCGAGCGCGACTACCATGTCGAGGTCGAGCCCGACATTCAATACTCCTGGGAAGATTCCTGGGACGATTCCGGCTTCCAAGTCGCCGCGGATTACGAGGCACAAGCTTCGCTCGACGACGTGCTCACCAGCATCCACGCGCGCGAAGCCTGGCAGTTGTCGCGTGGGGCCGGCGTTGCCATCGCGATTGTCGACTCTGGCATCGATGGTCGCCGCCGGGAATTTCCGCGGCATCGGCGTTTAACGCAGATCGCCTTCAACGGCCTCGATCCTTGGCAAGACGATCGCGGACACGGCACGATGTGCGCGTGCATTGCCGCGGCGACGCGCTATGGAGCCATCGGCGAGTTCGAGGGGGTCGCGCCCGAGGCTCAGCTCATCTCTTGTCGTACCACGTACCTGTCGTCGGAGATCGTCACGATCTACGACTTCTTGCGCGCCGAAAAACAGCGTCTGAATCTGCCGATCGTGGCCAACAACAGTTGGGGGCCGTACTCAGGCACGCCTCCGGTGGCCGACCCCGACATCGAAGACGCACTTGGCGACGCCGTTGATGCCGGCATCGTGTTGGTGTTTTCGGCAGGCAACAATCACGAGCTCATCGCCGTCCGCCACGCCTGCAGTCCAAACTCCATTTGGAGATTCAAGTCGCGCGCCAATCTGATGAGCGTGGCAACCTGCGCTCTGGATGGCCGGATGTGGGAGTACTCCAGCCGCGGACCTGGGGAATGGTCGGGTCAGGCAGGCTGCAACGACAAGCCCGACGTCATCGCCCCCACGCCAGCGTACGGGCGTGTCCTGCACGGCAATCACGCCAAAGTCCTGGTTAACGGTTGGGGAACATCGGGGGCGGCGCCGCAAGTATCCGGCCTGGCCGGCTTGGTCCTCTCCCGCTGGCCAGGGCTCGACCAGGCGGGAGTTTTCCACAAAATCCGTAGTACTGCCCACGATTTAGGGCTACCTGCGACTTGCCAGGGCGCTGGCCTCATCGACTGTGAAGCCGCCGTTCGATAACCGATATTGCCGTCGTGGGTAGCTGGTCGGCGATCGTCCCGCGCGGTTCTGGTCGGGGTGGGTAACTTGTCGCCTAGCCCAGTCGACCTAGACTTAATGAGCCTTCGCAACTAAGCTCGGCAGTCGTTCGGCGAAGTGCAGGAACAGGTTCCATGCGTTACAAGGTCAAGTCGTCCAACGACGATCGCTACGCCAATATCCTGGCGTTTCTGCGCGACCACGATATCGATATCGCCCTGCAAAACGATCATCGCCGCTTGCTCGCCGTCGAGGATCTCAGCGACGAAGAGCGCAGCCAGTTGATCGATCTGGGAGCCACGATCGCGCCCGACGTTCAGTACGCGCCCGAATAGCTGCAGCGCGACAACGCTCTGGACCGACGTCGCCATTGTGGCATCGCGTCGCGCTCGCCGCGCGCTTCACGCGGACTAGCCCGCATTTCTTACCAGCCATCTGCTACGCGGAGCCCAAGTCCTTGGATGGCGGCGTCGCCGGGTGCGTCTCGATCCTCAACGTATGAGCCAATACGCTTCCGGTCGATCCACACCCTGCTTCTTGCCATCCAAGCACTTAACTCCGCTCGCGACGAAGTTGGTGAGAAATGCGGACTAGCTGCCTCAGAACGGCCATACCAGCGGGGCCAGGCCCACGGTCACGATGCCGATTAGAATGTCGAGCGGCACTCCCACCTTCACGTAGTCGCTGAAGCGGTAGCCGCCCGGGCCGTATACCATCAGATTCGTCTGGTAGCCGATCGGCGTGGCGAACCCGGCCGAGGCCGCCATCATCACCGCGATGATAAACGGCAGCGGATTGACCGACAGGTCGCGGCTCGTGGCCAACGCCAGTGGAAACATCAGCGCCGCCGCCGCGTTGTTGGTGATCAGCTCGGTGACGATCAACGTCACGGCGTAAACCACGGCCAACGAGGCCCAAGGATTTCCCCCGGCCAGGCGGATCATTCCCTCGGCCATTCCATTCGCGGCGCCCGTTTTCTCGAGCGCCGCGCCAATGCCGAACGACGCGGCAATCGCCAACAGCACCGACCAGTCGATGCTCTTGCGCGCCGTCGACACGCTCACGCAGCGCGTCACGAGCATCAGCCCGGCGGCCGCCAGCGATGCCTTGAGCATGGTGGTATTGGCTAGCGGCGTGCCGGCCAGTCCACCCGATTGGGCCACCGTGACCAGCGCCACCATCCCGAGCAAAATGCCCAGCGACAAGAGCGCCCGTTCATGGCGCGGCGGTGTTGAGTCTTCCACCGCGCTGACCAGAAAGAAGTCGCGGTTGTTCCGCTGCTGCACGGCGAACGACGGGTGCGACTCCAACAGCAGCGTGTCGCCGGCCCGCAGGACGATATCACCAATCTTCTGGCGCAAGCGCTCGCCGTTGCGCGCCACGGCGATCACGGCGGCGTTGTACGTCGTGCGGAACCGCCCCTCGCGAATCGTGCGGCCGGCGATCGGGCAAGTATCGGACACCACGGCTTCGACCAGCGTCCGCTCGCCCCCCGGCGCCGACAGCTTGAACACCTGGTCGGTTGCCGGCACCAGGCCGCGAATCTTCCGCAACTCGACCACCGAGTCGACAATCCCCACGAAAATCAGCCGGTCGCCATCGCGCAGGCGCTCCTGCGGCGAGACGGCCGGCAAGACCGTTCCGTCGCGATCGATTTCGGCCAGGTAGACCCCTTCGAGATGTCGCAGCCCGGCATCCTCGATGGTCTTGCCCACCAGTGGTGAGTCGGCCGCCACCAGCATCTCGACGGTGTATTCGCGCGGATCGTCCTGCCGGCTGATCGCCGGCCGCCGGTCGGGCAACAATCGTGTGCCGACGAACGCCACGAACGCGATCCCTGCGATCGCGGCCGGCAACCCCACCCAGGTGATCTCGAACATCGACAGTCCGTGGGGCAAGTCGGGCTGCTTGTCGGCCGCGCGAATCAGCAGGCCGTTGACCACCAGGTTGGTGCTGGTGCCGATCAGCGTGCAGGTACCCCCCAAGATCGCCGCGAACGACAGCGGCATCATCACCCGCGACACCGGAATCCGCAGTTGCTTGGCCCAATCGGCCACGGCCGGGATCAACATCGCCACCAGCGGCGTGTTGTTCATGAAGGCGCTCAGTCCCGCCACCGGCAGCATCAACCTCGCGACGACGTTGGTCTTGCCCTGGGGGCGCCCGAAGAGCCGGTGCGCGATCCAGTCGACGCTCCCCGTTTCCCGTACCCCCGCCCCGACAATGAACAACACGCCGACCGTCACCATCCCCTCGTTCGACAGACCGGCCAGGGCTTCGTCGGGCGAGAGAATGCCCCAGAGCAACAGCGCCGTCAGCCCGGCGACCAGAATGACGTCGGGCGCCAACTGGGTGAGCATTAGCGCCAAGAGCACCAGGCCGACCACGGCGATCGTGAACCAGCCGTCTAAGCTCATCCGCCTGCTCGCCTCAGTTTGGTACTGTCAGCGTCTGCACGAATGCCGATTCGGAGGCCTGCCCCCCTGCGCCGGCGTGCGCGATGGTAACGATTCAACCGGCTCCCTAGCAACGCCACCCGGCACGAAACCTATAATGGCAAATACAACCAGCCACCCGCAGGTCGGTCGCCACGATGGGTATTCGCTTTCTCTGCCCCAACGGCCACAAGCTCAATGTGAAGGCCTTTTTGGCCGGGCAGCGTGGCATTTGTCCGCACTGTGGCGAGCGGTTCGTCATCCCGTCCGAGTCGATCAAGAACATCCGGGTCGAGTCGTTGGGCGGGCCCCCGTCGCCCGGCGAGGGAGCCGCGCTCGTCGAAGAAGACAGCGAGTTTGCCGATTTCGCGATGCAATCTCACCTCGTGCCGACGGTGCCCAGGCCCAAAGAACCCCTGGCTGGCGCGTCCAGCCCGAGTGCCGTGGTCCCCGGCGCTGAGGCTGGCGCTTCGGCGCCGAATGCCCCGCCGAGTAGCCCGCCAGCGGCTGCTCCTGCGCAGCGCCGGTTCGATCAACCCGAAGGTGCTGGGATCGCGCTGGAAATCGGTGAAGACTATTCGATTGTGCCGCCGGCCTCGCAAGCCAACACTCCTTCGGCTCCGCTGGAAGACGATCTGTTGACTGCCGGGAGCCGTTTCGAAGATCTGCCCGACCTTGAAGAACTCGCCGCCGCGGCCCGCGATGCAGGTCCTCGTGCGATGCCGACGGCCGCGCCAAGCACGCCTGCAGCGAACGCTAGCGCGTCAGCCGGCTCCGCTCCGTCGGATGCGTCGGCGATCGCGAAATCTGCCTCGCCCGCTGCCGCGCCCGTACAACGACCCGCGCGCCCGAGCGCGGAACAGGCCGTGCCGACAATCCCACCACTCTCCCCGCCGGCGACGCTGCCAGGAGTCGATCCGATCAGCGAGCTGCCGCACGCGGTCTGGTATGTGCGCTTGGCATCGGGCGAACAGTTTGGCCCGGCCCCCGGCGACGCCATGCGCCGCTGGTTGGACGAAGGTCGCGTACCGCCGGGCTGTCTGGTCTGGCGTGAAGGGTGGCCCGATTGGCGCCGCAGCGAAGCGACCTTTACCGTTGTCGCGCAGCGCATGCCGCCGGCGATCCCCGGCGCGGCGCCCTCCGTGCCGGCTCCCGCATCGGCGCGCCCTCCATCGCCGACCAGCTCCCTGGGGTTGGGCACCACCGGTTCATTAGCCAGCAGTCCAGCTACCGCACTCGATGTACCCTCGGCGATGGAGCCCGTGTCGCAGCCGCTGCCACCCGCGTCGGTCTTGGCCGCCAAGCGCCGCCGCGCGCAGCGCATCATGGCGCTAATCGTCGGGCTCTTGGCGCTGTCAATCGTGGGTCTGGTGCCCGTGCTCATCTATGTGCTCATGCGGCAGTAGTTCATGCGCAGAATCTGTAGCCGGCCTCTTTGAGGCCGGGAAGTCCGGGGTCAAAGACCCCGGCTACAACACATCGCGATTTCCGCGCTCCGCGCCATTTGACACTCGCCGGCGCACCCCTTTACCTTGGGCTGGCGTTGCGCCGTCAAGCGCGGCGCAGCAAGTGCGCCGAGCGCGCCGGGTGCCATGCCCACTGAAGGTACTCCGAAGTGGGCATGCGGCGACGACTTCGTGCATGCCCACGCAAGCGTGGAGCATGGCACCCCAAGACGTCTAGCTTGAAACAGTGAATGGCCCTGTGGGGAATCCGGAGAGGGAGAACTTCGCGATGGCAGATCGAGCCGGTCAGGTCGACAACGTGATGCAAGAAAGGCGGCTCTTTCCGCCGCCGGCCGAGTTCTCAGCGCGCGCCCGCATCAAGTCGCTCGCCGAATACGAAAAGCTCTGGAACGAGGCGGCCGCCGACATCGAGAAGTTCTGGGGCCGACACGCCGCCGAGCTGCACTGGTTCAAGCCCTTCGACAAAGTGCTCGAATGGAAAGAGCCCTTTGCCAGATGGTTCGTCGGCGGCCAGACGAATATCTCGTACAACTGCCTCGACATCCACCTCGACACGCCGCGCAAGAACAAGGCCGCGCTCATCTGGGAAGGCGAGCCCGGCGACCGCCGCGTTTACACCTATCAAACGCTGCACTACGAAGTCTGCAAATTCGCCAATGTGCTGAAGTCTCTGGGCATCAAGCCGGGCGACGTGGTGTCGATCTACATGCCGCTCGTGCCCGAGCTGGCGATCGCCATGCTGGCCTGCGCTCGGGTGGGGGCGATTCACTCGGTGATCTTCGGCGGCTTTTCGGCGGAAGCGATCGCCGATCGCAACAACGACGCCAAGGCCCGGCTGCAGATCACGGCCGATGGCGGCTGGCGTCGCGGGCAGCAATTGCCGCTCAAGGCCACGGTCGACGAAGCGCTGAAAAAATCCCCCACGGTCGAAAAGTGCATCGTGCTCAACCGCATGGGCACTCACGTCCACATGCAGCCCGAGCGCGACTTGTGGTGGCACGACGTGATGGAAGACGCCCGCGCCGATTGCCCGGCCACTCCAATGGACAGCGAAGCGCCGCTGTTCATCCTTTACACCAGCGGCTCGACCGGCAAACCCAAGGGGATCAAGCACACCACGGCCGGCTACAACCTGTTCACCAAGAAGACCGCCGAATGGGTGTTCGACCTCCGCGAGGAAGACACCTTCTGGTGTACCGCCGATATCGGCTGGATCACCGGGCACAGCTACGTCGTCTACGGCATGCTGGCCAATGGCGCCACGGTGGTGATGTACGAAGGGGCCCCCAACTGGCCCGACGAGGGGCGCTTCTGGGAGATCATCGAACGCTACCGCGTGAACATTTTGTACACGGCGCCGACCGCCATTCGCGCCTTCATCAAGTGGGGCGATCACTGGCCCGATGCGCACGATCTGTCGAGCTTGCGCTTGCTGGGCACGGTGGGCGAAGGGATCAATCCCGAAGCCTGGATCTGGTACCACGAAAAGATCGGCCAGCGCCGCTGCCCGATCGTCGACACCTGGTGGCAAACCGAAACCGGCGGCATCATGATGAGCCCGCTGCCGGGCGCCATCGCCACCAAGCCGGGGAGCTGCACGCGGCCACTCCCAGGCATCGTGCCGGCGATTGTCGATGCCAGCGGCAAGCCCGTGCCCGAAGGCTCTGGCGGCTGGCTGGTGATGGAGAAGCCCTGGCCCGGCATGCTGCGCGGCATTTGGGGGGACGACGCCCGCTACAAGGAACAGTACTGGTCCAAAGTGCCGGGCAAGTATCTGGCCGGCGACAACGCGCGCCGCGACGCCGACGGCTACTACTGGATCATGGGCCGCATCGACGACGTGCTGAACGTCTCCGGGCATCGGCTGAGCACGATCGAAATCGAGAGCGCGCTGGTGAGCCATCCGCGCGTGGCCGAAGCGGCGGCGGTCGGGCGGCACGACGAAATCAAGGGCCAGGCGGTCAGTGTCTTCGTCACCTTGAAGAACGGTGAGCCGAGCGACGCCCTGCGCGACGAGCTGCGCAAGCACGTCCGCAAGGAGATCGGGGCGCTAGCGCAGCCCGACGACGTGCACTTCACCGGCTCGCTTCCCAAGACACGCAGCGGCAAGATCATGCGGCGCTTGCTGCGCGATATCGCCGAAGGCAAGGAAACCGTCGGCGACACGACGACGCTAGAGGATTACTCGATCCTGGCGAAGTTGCGGGAGCAGGAGGAGTAGGGGGGCGGCCATTCGCCCAAAGCCCACGGCAGGGCCGCTTTCGACGCTGCAATAGCCTAACTGCTTCTCCGGCCTGCCCTGGGACCAGTCCATGCGCGTGCCATCCGAGTCGCGACACCCGTTTCAATTCACGCTCCGCAAGGCGCTGTTGGCATTTGTAATTCTCTCGCCGTGCATGCTGGTGTTGTCGGCGATTCTGTTGTATCCCGAATGGCGAATTGCTATCGGCTTGCTGACCGTGGTCTCATTGCTGGTCACCGCATTGTGCGGGGTGGTTGCCGGCCTGATTGTCTTCAGTATCGCCATCACCGGCCGCGTCCAGTCGGCTTTCCATCACAGCCGGTCGAAGCGAGCTAACGTGGAGAACGTCGCACGCAACGAGATCGTCTGAAAGCCCATTCGCTCGGCAGTGCCGCGATCTCCGCAGCTCCGCGTGAGCAACTTCTTCCGCGTTCGTCCGTGGATCGTTCCTTGACTTCTTTGCGCCCTTGCGCGAGGGGTCTCCGTCCGTCGAGCTAGCGCGCGGAGCAACCTCCGCGGCTAACATCTCGCGTATCCACAGAGTAGTCTGTGTCCTGCATAACGATCCCTCGAACTTATTCCCGAGATCTCGATGTCACAAAAGATCATTGCGGCGTTCGCTGCGTTCGCCGCGCTTGCTTCGACGACGCTTGCCGCCGAGCCGGCCAAACAACATGCCGGCGACAAAGCGCCGGCCCTGCAGCACGTCGACGTCTATCGCGTGCCCGGGCGGTTTGGCGGTTGGCCCGCCAACCATGGCATCTGGCAGTGGGGCAGGGAAATCCTTGTCGGTTTCAGCGCCGGCACGATGAAAGACAATGGCCCCCAGCGCCATGCCATCGATCACGACCAGCCAGAAGAACACTTGCTGGCCCGCAGCCTCGACGGCGGCGCGTCCTGGTCGATCGAGAACCCGGCCGAGCACGGAGCCCTGATCCCCACCGGCAAGGCGCTGCACGGCATCGCGCCGCCGCAATACAAACAGCCCACACCCACCGATTGCCCCGGCGACATCGACTTCACGCATCCCGATTTCGCGCTCACGGTGCGGATGACCGACGCCGACGTCGGCCCCTCGCGGTTTTACTATTCGTACGATCGCGGACACCAATGGCTGGGTCCGTTCAAGCTGCCGCAGTTCGACACGCCCGGCATCGCGGCCCGCACGGATTACGTCGTGAACGGCAAGCACGATTGCCTGCTGTTCCTCACGGCGGCCAAGCGCGACGGCAAGGAAGGCCGCCCGCTGGTGGTCCGCACCACTGATGGAGGACGCACCTGGAAATTCGTAGCGTGGATCGGCCCCGAGCCAGCCGGCTTCGCGATCATGCCGTCGACGGTGCGGCTTGGTCCGCGCGAGCTCTTGACCACGCTACACGTGCACGAAGGGCGGCGCCGCTGGATCGATACCTGGCAGTCTGCAGACGACGGCGCCACCTGGTCGTTCATCGGCCGGCCGGTCGAAGACACTGGCGAAGGGAACCCGCCAAGCTTGATCCGCCTGGCCGATGGCCGCCTATGCCTGACGTACGGTTGTCGCGCGGCGCCGTATGGCATGCGCGCCAAACTGAGCAGCGACGGCGGTCGCACTTGGGGCAGCGAAATCACCTTGCGCGCTGGCGCCGGCGGACGTGATATCGGCTATCCGCGCAGTGTCGAGCGGCCCGACGGCAAGGTGGTCGTGATCTACTACTGGCACGACACGCCAAAAGGTGATCGCTACATCGCGGCGACGATTTGGGAGCCGGGTAGTGGCTAGTTGATTCGTTAGCCGCGGGATTTATCCCGCGCGCTAGCTCGTGCGACGTGCAAACGGCACTCGCGTTTGTCTCGAGGTCACGCCGTACACGCTAGCGCGCGGAGCAAGCTCCGCGGCTAACAGATCGACTAACCGCTAACTACTCCCCCATTCCCGCCAGTGACCCCGGCATCCGCGGCACGCTGAGCGTGCCGCCGTCGGGCGTGGGCACCGTTTCAAAGCTGCCGCGCGCTTGCCACTGCGGATGCCGGCGCACTTCGCCGAATTGCAAAACCGGCTCGACGCAGGCGTCGACATCGGCGAACACGCGCCCCCATTCGTCGCGCGTGCGCGTGGCGATCACGGTCGCCAGCCGGGCGGCGATCGCGTCGGCTTGAGGACCAAGCAGGTGATTCTCGCCGGCCAGCTCGGGCAGGCCCAGCGCCGCAACAAGCGCTTGCCAGAACTTCGGCTCCAGCGCGCCGACCGAGAGATACCCGTCGTCGGCCGTGCGATAGACGCGATAGCACGGCGCGCCGCCGCTTAACAGCTCGCCGTCGGACAACGGATCGCGCTCTTCGGCGGCCGTCGACGCGTAAAGCGGTGTCATCAGTGGCAGCAACTGCTCCGACATGCTGACATCGAGATGCCGGCCGCGGCCCGTGCGCCGGCATTCCAAGAGTGCGGCCAGGATGAGCATCGCCGCGGCGTACGACCCAGCGGCCGTGTCGGCCACTTGCAGCGGCGGGTTCGGCGGCGCGCCTTCACGCTGGCCGGAAATCGCCAACACACCGGCCAAAGCCTGGTAGTTGAGATCGTGCCCGCCGCGGAGTACATACGGTCCGCTGTTGCCGTAGCCCGAAATGCTGCAGACGACGATCCGCGGGTTGATGGCAGCCAGCCGAGCGTAGCCGATCCCCAGCTTGTCGATCACGCCGGGGCGAAAGCCTTCGACGACGACGTCGGCCTCGCGCACGAGCGCCAGAAACTGCTCGCGATCGGCGGTGTCCTTCAAGTTGAGCGAACGAATCTGCTTGCCGCGATTGATGGCGAAGTAAGCGGCCGAGACCGGCCCCACCATCGGCGGCCAGAGCGCCGAGTAGTCGCCAGGGGCGGGCGGCTCGATCTTCGTGACGCGTGCCCCCAGGTCGCGGAGGATTTGCGTGCAGAGCGGGCCAGGCAACAGCAGTGACAGATCAAGTACATGAATGCCATCGAGCGCGGACATAACGCGTTCCTTGGGAATTACTGAGCGGAGTTGGCAGCAGGCGCGGCGGGCTGGGAAACTGGCTCACTCGGCGCGTCGGCTGCCGCGGCAGGCGGTGCCGTCGGCCACGCTTCACGATACGGTTTGAGGCTCCAGTACAGCGGCAATCGCGATTGCAGCGTGGCCACCAGCGCACGCAGGCTCGCCTGGCGATCGGGTTCGGTTTGGGGCAACGCGGCCTCGTGCTCGGCCGCGGCGATGGCATGCACCACAGTTTCGACCGCCTTCGAGTATTGTCCAGACGCCGCGTACGCTGCCGCTAAGGTATCGAGGTACTCGGCCGGAGCCAGCTCGAACGCTGCGCACGCCCGCGTGGCGATTTGCAGTGCTTCGTCGGGCGAAAGCGGCACAGCCGCCGGGTCGGTCGCCAGATACCACGCCAGGTTATTGCCAAATTTGACCCACGCTTCATGCGCGGGCATGCGCAGTTTGCCGGTGGGAGCGCACTCGATCATGCGGCGCAGATCAGCCAAACCGCCGACACGATCACCAGCCGATAAACGCTCGGTGCCACGTGCGCCGAGGGCCATCGCCAGGTTGCGCCGCGCGTCGAAATAGCGAGGCCCATCGCGGCGCGCCTGGTCGAAGCAGGCGATCGCTTCCTCGATGCGATTTTGCCGTATCATCTCGTGCCCCAGGCTCACGCCGGCCAGATAATTTCGCTCGGTGACCTGCAGGGCATGGCGAAACAACAGCTCATGGTTCCGCCAGTAGGTTAACTCGACACTCGTGCGCCACAGGCAGGCAGCCGAGGCGGCGATCGCCAGCGTCGCGGCGATCCACCGGCCGCCAGGCAACCGCGAAACGAGCAGCACGGCGCTGGCCGCCACTATCAGCACCAGTCCTGTTTGTGTCAGATACATGTATCGGTCGGCGTACGCTTGATCGCCGACTTGCAGAATGCCAATCATCGGCACCAGCATGCCGGCGAACCACAGCCAGCCGACCGGCAGCCACGGCTGCCGTCGCCAAAGCCAGGTTACGACGAGCGAAACGGTCGACAGCACGAAGGCGCCGATCGCCACGTCCTCCCATGTCAACTGCTCGATGTAATGCGGATGGGGATAGAACACCGCCAGACCGCTCGGCCAGAACGTCAGCCGGATGTAGGCCCAATAACCAATGGCCGCGTTGGCGAACCTCGGTCCCCAGGGCAGAACTGTGAGGCGCTGGATCGAGTTGCCGCCTTGCTGGGCAACGATTGTTGCGATCGACGCGGCGACGACGATCGCCAACAACGGGAGTTTCTCGACCAAACAGCGTGCAGCGCCGCGCCACAGACTCGCTCGCCCGGCACTCGGCAGTTGCCAGCGCCCCAGCGGCCAGTAGTCGAGCAGCCAGAGCACCAGCGGCAGCGTCACGAGCGTCGGCTTGCAAAGCAAGCCCACGGCCAGCGGCATGGCGACGAGCAGGTAACGCCGCCAACTCGGTGCGCGCACGTACCACGCATAGCCGATCAAGGTCAGCATGAAGCACACCCCCGAGAGCATATCCTTGCGCTCGGCCACCCAAGCCACCGATTGCACGTGCAAGGGATGCCAGGCGAAGACTCCGGCGATGAAGGCCGGCAGCCAGAACGTCGTGGCCGGCCCGGTCGCGGGGAGCCAGATCGGCTGCGGCGACTCGGCCGCGGCATTTCCGCTGGCGCTGCGTGCCAGGCTGGCCGCCAACAGCATCCGCCAGGCCAAGAACAAGAGCACCGCATTAACGGCGTGCAAGGCAACATTCACCAGGTGATGGCCGCGCGGGTTGAGCCCGAACAATTCGATGTCGACCATGTGCGACATCCAAGTGAGCGGATGCCAGTTGGCGGCGTGCGACGCCACCCAGGCCCAGGCGATGTTCTCGCGGGTCAGTCCGGTGTTGACGTGATCGTTGTGCGTCACGTACGCCGGATCGTCGTAATACGTGAACTCGTGGTCGGCAACCGGGGCATAGATGGTCGCGGTCACCGCGATCAATAGCAACGAAACCGCCAGATCGGGCAGGTAGGTTGGCCAGCTCCGCGTTTGAGCCGCGCGACGCCCAGCGGCAATCGCGCCCGACGGATGCCCAGTGGCCAACGACATGCGATCCGACCCGACTGAATGACCGACGACCTGGCGCGCCGCGTTGGCCGCCTTCCTGTGTCGGCTCATTTTAGCCGGGAGACGATCAGGATGCCTGCCCTGGAGACTCGCGGCAGGGGGGAGCTGCGCCTGGCGCGGCGCGGACCGCGTGAAGTTGGTCGAATCGAGATCAAAGGGCGCGTACGTGAAGACGGCCGTTAGCGACGCACGTTGCGACGCACCGGCGCGTGATACTGCGCGCCGCGCACCTGGCGATGTCCGGCGGCCTGTTGAACTTGCCGTGGCGGCGTTTCGCCGGGCTCGAGCGCGCGATCGCTGCGCGAAATGATCTTGGCCCCCGGCGGCAGGTGCATCGAGGCATCACTGGGCGCGGGCTCGCTCTCGTAGCCCCCTTCGAGCGGTGCCGATTCGTTGGGAATCGGCAGATCGATTGGCGTCGGGGCGCCGTCGGCCGGCGTCGGCTGCTGCGAAGACTGCGCCGGACCGTTGATCGGATAGATCGGAGTGAACGGATAGGCCTCGCCAGGTCGGTACATCGAATAGCCGCCGGGGCCAGTCCAGTTGCCGCAGCAGTCGCACGGGTCCCAGCAGGTCGGCGGATCGCTCAACTCACCGAAGTAGCATTCGCCGCAGCCGCCTCCGCAGCACTTGCCGCGCAAGCACGGACTGAGGGCGAACGCCCGGCACTTGAGCAGGTTGCAGCCACCGCAATGACAGCACATTTCCTGCAGCAGCCCACAGCCGGTGAGGGTCGGCAACAACCCCACGAGGAGCGTCGCGAAGGCGGCCCGTCTCATGTTCGCAATCCCTTGATTCAGCGCGGTTTGCCGAGTCGTCAGCAGCTTTGCTGGCGATGCCCCCCCGAAGGCGATCGAAGTCGCGTCGCGGGGCGCGAATCGACACGTCCCCCGGCGCGCGGCGGCTTCACTCTTAGGTATCGTCCGAAAAGCAGGAACAATCCAACGATTCGACAACTTCGGAGCCACAGGCAACTTCGTTACGACCGGCCCTGTGGGATGCCGGCGACACTGGGCGGCGGAACCTCTCCCCGGGGATACCCGCCGCGCGGCGCCTCGGCTATAGTGCGCGGTCGTGCTAGCAGCGCCGCGCGGGATCAATGGCTACGTTGCACCGCCGCAGGGGAGCTCGTCCGAGTTACGCCCGACCATCGAGAGGGATCGATCATGCCACAGCCGCTCGCGATCGAATCGGTCAACCATGTCGCCCGACTCACGCGGCATCTCGAAGAGTCGCGGGCGTTTTATCGCGACGTGCTGGGCTTTCGCGAGCTGGCGCGGCCCAATTTCAAGTTTCCCGGCGCGTGGTTGTACAACTACGGCCTGCAAATCCACCTGATCGTCGACGATGCGGCCCCCTTGGAGAAAGGTGAGATCTCGACGCGCGCCGATCATTTGGCGCTGCACGTCGCGGATATCTCCGCCGCCGAACGCTCGCTCATCGAGCACGGCATCCCGTATAAGAGCAACTATGTCGCCGATCGCGACGTGACCCAGTTGTTCTTCCACGATCCCGACGGACATCATATCGAGCTCGGCTGCTATCCGCCGGTGCGCGAAGCGGATGTGGAACAGCGCGCGGCGTCCACTCCATTGCCGCGGTAGTCTTATCGCGGCCAGGCACGCCGCGCATAATGCGCGGTATGCCGTCGGTATTGCAAATGCGCAAGAATCTCGTGGTGCCTCCCAGCGTGGCCAAAGTCGCCGGCGTGCGCGTGCGCGCGTTTTCCGGTGAAGTCGATATCGAGCCTTGGTTGGAGCTGCGGCGCCGGGCGTTCGCCCGCGCGCGCGTCGGCGTGCGCGAGTGGACAGCCGAAGAGTTCCGCCAAGAACTGAGTGGCCGCTGGTGGTGGTCGCAGCAAAGACTCTGGTTCGCCGATTCGATTGATCCGGCACGTCACTCACCGCTGGGTGCGATCGCCTGCGCGCAGCGCGGTTCCGCCGCTGAACCAGGCCCTCCGGCCGTGCACTGGTTAATGGTCGATCCCGCCGCGCGGCGACAGGGGATCGGCCGTCTTCTGCTGGCGGTGCTCGAGCGGCACTGTTGGGAACTGGGCCTTCGCGAAGTCTGTTTGGAGACGCACGCCGAGTGGCGCGCCGCCGTGGCCCTGTACCGCGCGACCGGCTACGAAGAAGTGATCTCGGCCGGGGACGGGAGTCGTTTCTGAGAGCCGCGCGAGCGATCAGGAAGATCGAGACTCAGAAACGACTCCTGTCCCCCTTGGCACTAGCGCGCGACGTGAACCCGCCGGCCGACGATCTTCAATCGCCCGGCCGCGTACAGCGCGATCGCCTCGGGGTACGCTTCGCATTCGGTCGCGAACACCCGCGCGGCCAGCGATTGCGGAGTGTCGTCATCGCGAACTTCGACTGTGTGTTGCAGCACGATTGGCCCGTGATCGTAGACATTGTCGACAAAATGCACGGTGCAGCCAGAGACTTTACAGCCGTAGGCCAGCACGGCTTCGTGCACCTTGTGGCCATAGAATCCCCGACCGCAGAACGCCGGGATCAGCGACGGATGGATGTTGAGCACGCGCCCCTCGAAGTCGCGTGGAATCTCGACGAGCTTCAAGAAGCCCCCCATGACTACTAGCTGCGCGCCAGCATCGCGGCAAGGGGCGAAGATCCCCTCGCTGAAGCTGGCCAGATCGGCATCCTTCGATCGCTCGACAATGTGCGTCGCGATCCCGGCCGCGCGCGCGTGCTCCAGGCCGCCGGCTTTGCCGCTACTCGACACAACGCAAACCACCCGCGCGTTCAATCGGCCCGCAGCGATGCATTCGAGCAGGTTGCGCAATGTCGTCCCGCCGCCGGAGATGAGCACGGCCAGGCGAAGGGGTTCAGCAGCATGACGGGCGTCGGTCATCGCGAAGGCCCCACTTTATGTGCCGCGAACATTCTCGACCGCGACCATCGCACGGTGGCCGCCGAGATCGAGCTCGGTCGCGCCGCCAGCCGGCTCGGGTCGCAACGCAATGTCAACTGCTAGCGTTTCCTGCGCGATATAGTCGCGGAAGTCCTCGACGGCACGCCGCAGCTCGTCGCTGTCGGTCGTGATCGAGATGCGGATGCGATCGGTGTATTCACAGCCGATCTCCTTGCGACGCGTCTGGATCGCGTGCACCACTTCGCGGGCGAGCCCTTCGCGCAGCAGTGACTCGTCGATCTCGGTCGAAAGAACCACCACGGCCGCGGGGCCATCGGCGGCCGCCCAGCCGGGCTTGGCCGACAAGCGCACCTGCAAGTCGTCGCGATCAAGCTCGACCGGGCCAGTGGGCAGTTCCACCGTCGCGCGACCGGTGGCCGAAAGTTGCGCCAGTAGCGCCGCGGGATCGGCCGCTGCCAATGCCTGCTTGAGCGCCGGCAACGACTTGCCCAACCGCGGGCCCAAGCGCTTCAAATCGGGGAGCACGGTGTAGGAGATGTAATGCTCGGCCTCGCGCGTGAACTCGACCTGCTTGACGTTCAGTTCCGCGGCAATCAGAGCCGCATGAGCTTCGAGCCACGGCTGATCCGCGGCGCTCACCAGGATCACTTCGACCTTGCGCAGCGGTTGCCGCACCTTGAGCTTGGCCGACATCCGCGCGCTGCGCCCCAGCGAAACGATCTCGCGCACCAGGTTCATGCGGCGCGACAGATCCGCGTCCAGCGCGCCCACATCGCCTGTCGGATAGTCGGCCAGATGCACGCTTTCGAGCGCACGCTGGCCAAAGGGCTTGGCGACCAGATTCTGCCAGAGCGATTCGGCCAGAAACGGCACGAACGGCGCAACCAACCGGGCGGCTGTCGTCAAGCATTCGTACAGCGTCCAATAGGCGTCGAGTTTATCGGCCGTTATTTCACCGGCCCAAAACCGCCCGCGGCTCTGCCGCACGTACCAGTTCGACAAGGCGTCGACAAACGCCGTGATCCGCTGACAGGCCGCGTAGTTGTCGTACGCGTCCATCGACGCGACGACCGCTGCCGCCGTGGCGTTGAGCTCGGCCAGCATCCAGCGATCGAGCTCCGAGCGCTCGCGCGCGGGGCGATAACCTTTTCCGCGCGCCAGATCGCCGCTCGACAAATCCGCCACATCGCCCGCCAACCGTTCGGCCGGATCGAACTTGTCGATGTTGGCGTAAATCACAAAGAAGCTGTAGACATTCCACAGCCGCAGCAAGAACTCGGGAATGCTCTCCTTGATCGAAGCTTCGTTGTAGCGGATCGAGGTCCAGGGCGGCTGATTGGCGAAGAAGTACCAGCGCAGTGCGTCGGCCCCGTAGCGGTCGAAGATTTCGGCCGGCTCGCGGTAGTTCCGCTTGCTCTTGGACATCTTCTGTCCGTCTTCGCCGAGCATCAGCCCCAGCACGATGCAGTTGCGAAACGGATGGGGATACTCATGGGGCGCGGCGTCGGCCGAGGCACTGCTGGACAAGCCAGCAGTGGCACCGGAATTGGCGTCGGCCGACGAAGAGCCGTCTTGTTCGCCATCCCCAAACAGCAGCGTGCTGATCGCCAGTTGGCTGTAGAACCAGCCGCGCGTCTGGTCAATCGCCTCGCTGATGAAGTCGGCCGGGAACTGCTGCTCGAACCGCTCGCGGCTCCTCGGCTGCGCGGGGTACCCCCACTGTGCGAAGGGCATCGCGCCCGAGTCGAACCAGCAGTCGATCACCTCACCGACGCGCCGCATGCGAGCCCCCGCCGCGAACGGCGAATCGTACGTCACGGCATCGATGTACGGCTTGTGAATCTTTAAATCCTCAGACAGCTTGGGTTGGCTGCGCTTCGCTTCTTCCCAGACTTCGGTCCCTTGCAGGCCCGGCTTGGCCACGAGCTCGGCGTAGCTGGCCACGGCTTCCATGCGGCCCGACTGGTCGCACACCCAGATCGGCAGCGGTGTGCCCCAGTAGCGCTCGCGCGACAACGCCCAGTCGACGTTCGTCTCCAGGAAGTTGCCGAAGCGGCCGTCGCGGATGTGCTCGGGCAGCCAGTTGATCCGCGCGTTGTTCGCCAGCATCGCTTCCTTGAAATTGCTCGTGCGGATGAACCAACTGCGGCGCGGGTATTGAATGAGCGGATCGTCTTCGGCGCGCCAGCAGAAGGGATAGTCGTGCAGGTACTGCTCCTGATGCAGCAGCAGCCCGCGTTGCTTGAGCGCGCGAGAGATGTCCTTGTCGGCTTCCTTGACCCAGCGGCCGGCGTAGTCGGGCGATTCGGAGGTGAAACGACCGTCGGGGCCGACCGCGCAGATCAGCTCAGGCCCCTCGCCCGGCTCGAACCGCGCTTGTTCGCTGGCGAGCACCTGAAAGTCGACTTCGCCAAAGGCCGGCGCCTGATGTACCACGCCAGTGCCAGTGTCGATCGTGACGAACGTGGCTGGCACCACGCGCCAGGCGACATGCTGGCGGCCACCGGCGCGCAACCGCCCCTGCTGGTCACCGGTCTTGGCATAGTAGTAGTCAAACGGCGGCTGATAGCGCACACCGACGAGCGCGCTCCCCGGCAGTGTCGCGTCGACTGTTAGCTCGCGCTTGCTCTTCTGCGCGAGCTGTTCGACAAGCGCCGCGGCAACCACCAGCCGGCGCGGCTCCCCTTCGACGCGCACGACGGCGTACTCGAGCTCAGGATGCACGGCCGCGAACTGATTGCTCGGCAAGGTCCAAGGGGTCGTCGTCCAAACGAGCAGGTCGGCGTCGTCGAGCTTTAGCTTCGCGCCGTCGGCCGCCTGGACCGCTTGCCCCGCGACCAGCGGAAACCGCACGTAGACGCTGGGATCGGCGACCTCGCGGTATCCTTGGCCGACTTCGCCCGACGACAGCGCGGTCCCCCCTTGCGCCCACCACCAGACGATCTTGTGTCCCTGGTAGAGCAAGCCGCGATCGAACAAGTTCTTCAGCGCCCACCAGACGCTTTCGATGAACGACTGGTGGTACGTTACATAGGCTTCGTCCATGCGGATCCAGAAGCCCAGTCGCTCGGTCAGTCGCTCCCACTCGCGCGTGTAGCGGAACACGCTCTCGATGCAGCGGTGAATAAACGGCTCGACGCCGAACGCTTCGATCTCTTCTTTGGAGTGGATACCCAGCTCTTTGCAGACTTCGACCTCAACCGGCAGGCCGTGGGTGTCCCAGCCTGCCTTGCGCTCGCACAGGTAGCCGCGCATGGTGCGATAGCGCGGGAAGAGGTCTTTAATTGCCCTGGTGAGGCAATGGCCCGGGTGGGGCAGGCCATTGGCGGTCGGCGGACCTTCGTAGAAGACGAAGCGCGGGGCGGCAGCCGCGCGGCGGCGGTCGAGCGACTTCTCGTAGATGCCCTGCTGGCGCCAGAACTCGATCACGCGCTCTTCGAGCTGCGGAAAGCTGGTGCTGGCGGCGACGGGATCGAACATCGGCAACAGTCGGGCAAACGCGGCGGGCCGACAGGCGACGGCCGATCAGCGATGCGAATCCAATGGGGGGGCGCAGCGCGCCCCTCACGAATCAAGAGAGGCAAGTAGACCAGCAAGTTCGCGGTTTTTCAATGCGGGGGTGAAGGCGTGACCTGTACAGCGAATTTCGCTGTGCCGGTAGACTACGGGTCGGCGCCATCGGAGAATTCTCTCAACTGAGAAGGCTCTCCATCGGGTGCCACTTCCCTGAAAGAGATGCTCCTGTCAAGGGCTTGGCGGCGCGCAGACTCTTCCTTGGCCCTTCGG
>JAIESQ010000058.1 GCA_019745975.1 Pirellulales bacterium | reverse complement strand
GCGCCTGCGTCTACAGCGATCACTGGGCCGCCTATTGGGAACACGCCGCCTAACCGCCAGAATCCAGTCGCGCACCCCGCTGGTGTTGACGGTCAGCGATTCGTTGCGGAAGCGGACTATTTCGAGCTATAATGCGATGCGCCGCGATGGTAGTAATCCGATCCCCGCAACGGATCGGCAACGCTGCCAAAAGTTCGCCTTCACCCTTAGTCGGCGGACACGAAGCGGCCTTCAAGGAGTCGCTAGTGCATTGCGAAGGTTCTTCGCCTTGACTCACGCCGCGAGCGAATGACTGCGTGTAGTCTGCTCGATCGGCGCACAGACTCCCGCCGAATTCGCACCGCGCCAAGTGTTGTCGCGGTCCGCCTGCCAGCGCCATTCCGCCTGGTTTCAGCGCGGCCGAGTCGTTCGGGCTGGCGAGGTCGCTCGGGTTGCTGCCAACCCTCGGCCAGACACCATTCCGCCGCGCTGCTGCATGGTTTGCGAAGAATCCGCGTTGTCTCAATTTCAATGAACAATCGATCGGCGACAACGCTCGCAGTTCGGGCGTGTTGCCGACAGCAATCGGAGTTCTGCTTGCCAATGAGCTCGATCAACCAGGCCATCAAATCGTCTTGGGTGCTTCGTGTCCTTCGTTCGCCATCACTATGGTTCGTTTTCGCGGTGACTTGTGCGATTGGCGAATCCTGGGCGGCAACCTTTCAGGGGCTCGGGATCATCCCGCCTACCGGTAGCGACATCTTCGAGAGCCAGGCCATTGATTTGTCCGCCAATGGTTCCGTTGTCGTCGGGCTCTCGGCAGGGAAGGTGTTTCTCTGGACGCATGCCGCGGGCATCGTACCTATCGGAGCCCCACCAGGAACCGCCAGCAGCCGAGCCACGGCGCTGTCGCCGACCGGCGAAACGGTGGCTGGTTACCTGAACAGTTTTGATCAAGTTCCGCTCACCTGGACCGGCGGAGGCGGCTATCTGCCTCTCGGCAATCCCGCAGGCTATGCGAATGGCGCCGCGAACGATGTCTCCACCGCGGGCGCAACCGTGGTGGGCTGGAGCGACAATCACTCGTTTGGCAGCGAGCAGGCTTGGCGGTGGACCTCGGCCAACGGATTTGAATTGCTCGGGTTTCTACCCGGCGCGGTCGGCAGCACGGCGAATGCCGTCTCGGCCAACGGCAACATCATCGCCGGCCGTGGTCATGTCGTCGGCGACAGCGGCCTGCAAGCGTTGCTGTGGATCGGCGACAACGCGCCCGTCGGACTTGGTTACCTGCCGCTCGGCACGACGAGTTTCGCAGAAGCAATCTCCAGTGACGGAACCGCCGTTGTGGGAGCAGGCTTGAACGTCTTCAGTCTGCAGCAGGCATTCTTGTGGACGACCGGGTCGGCGAAGCTGACTCCGCTGGGATCAGCGTCGATGCAGAGCCACGCTTTGGCCGTCTCGAACAGTGGCAATGTCGTCGTGGGGCGGGCTCAGCCCCTGCCACTGGGAAGCGCGTTTATTTGGGATGCGACCAACGGCATGCGCAGCCTGCAGAGTGTCCTCATCAATCAATATGGCCTTGGTCCCTCGTTGTTGGGCTGGACTCTCACCGAGGCGACCGCGATTTCGGACAATGGCAAAGTGATTGTCGGCAACGGCATCGATCCCCAAGGCCACATGCAGGGTTGGATCTTCGAAGTCCCAGAACCCGCTGGGCTACTCGCGGCATTGCCTGGGGCTGCGGTCATCGTTTGCTTGGTCCGCCGCCGGCGGCACCTGTCAGTCGGTCGCAACGGTAACTCCGCCGGCGAATGCTGCTGAGCTCCACCGAGCCTCGAAGGATCGCGCGACGAATGCCGGCAACGCGTTCGAGACCGACTCATCCGCTGAACCGGCCGCTGCAGAGCCGGTCGGCGAAGCTCGTCGCGATCGTGGCGGGCTTGTTGTGCTTTGTCGCGTTCGCCGTGTTGCCCAAGGACATGCCCGCCGAGAAGGCGCTCGTGACCGTTGCGCTGGTGCTTTGCCCCACGCTGATTTTCTGGACCATCGCGGCACCCTGGAAACTCTGGGCGGTATTAGGCGTTTGGCTCGTCGGGGCTTTGCTCTCGGCGTGCGCGGCGGCGGCCGTGGCGATTCCCCTCATGCTAATCCCCCATGAGGTTGGCTGGTTGCCGATGTGGTGCTTTGCCCCACGCTGATTCCGAAGTGTCGTCGTTTTTGCCATGTTCGTTCTTGGCAATATCATTTGGGCACGCCGCATCCAAAATCCGTACGAGAATCGGATTCGCTTTCGTTCGATGCAGAACACTCTGCCGCCGCCGGAGGATTGCGACAACGTTCTGCGTTTCTGATTCGTCCCGGCGACGTGAGGTCCGCTCGCCACCGACGAGGCTCGCGGCGGAGGCTGAACTTCCCCTCGGTGCCGCACTTTCTCCTATCCCCACTCGCCGAGCACCCAATCGATCGCCGCCAGCCGTGCGAAACGAGGGTGTGTCGCGGCCTCGGCGTCGATCGCCAGCCGCGTGATCCAGCCCGACAGCCAACTTTGGCTCGTGGCAAGTTGCGAGCCAGCTTGGCTGCCGAGCGTTTGGCTCGCCACGGATGTCAGAGATGTTTGACCCGAGGCCGCCAGGGCCACCGTCACGGCCGCGTTCACGCCGCCGCGCGAATCCGATCCCGCAATCACATGATTGGCGCCAGCCACGATCAACGAACGAAGCTCTGCCGCGCCCAGCGCCCCATTGGCCGATAGCGCCAAGGCCGCCAGCCCCGCCACGTGCGGCGTCGCCATGCTCGTGCCGCTGAGCCAGCCGTATTGTCCGTTGGGGTACGTGTTGTAGATACTCACGCCAGGCGCATCGACTTGCACGGCGCCGCTCGTGCCCACGGCGTTGCTGAAGCTGGCGATCGCATTCGACGAGCTATAGGCGCCCACCGAGATCACGTTCGTCAGCGACGCGCTGAACCGCGCGGGATAGATCGGGCCTGTCGCCGCATCGTTGCCGGCCGCCGCCACCACCAGCACGTCGTGTTGCTGGGCGTATTGAATCGACGACAGAATCGTCGAGCTGTAGGAGCCTCCCAAACTCAAGTTGATGATCTCGGCGCCGTTGTCCACGGCATACCGGATGCCCGCTGCCACGGCGCTCGAGCTCCCCGATCCGTCGGCTCCCAGCACGCGCACCGGCATGATCTTGGCGCCAGGCGCGACCCCCGTGGCTCCAAAGCCATTGGCCGCGGCCGCGATCGTGCCGGCTACGTGGGTGCCGTGCCCGCGGCCGTCGTCGGGCGTATTGTCGCCGTCGGAGAAATCCCAGCCCGATACGTCGTCGACGTACCCGTTGTGGTCGTCGTCGAGTCCGTTCCCGGCGATTTCGCCCGGATTCACCCAAATCTGGCTGACCAGGTCGGGGTGATCGAGATCGACCCCGGTATCGACGACAGCCACGATCACCCCTTGCCCGGTGTAGCCTTGGGCCCACGCCTCGGGAGCGTTGATCGAGTTGATGCTCCAATCTTGGCTGCCGCCATAGTACGGCACGTCGGGGAACACGGTGAGCGGCGCCGCTGGCGGAGTAACCGTCAGCGAATAGTTGGGGTTCTTCGCCGCGTTGGCGCCAAACACGCGGATGTAGTAGCGGCCGGCCGCCAACCCGTTAAGCGAGATCGTCTCGCTATTGCCGGTCCCTTGCGATGTGCCGACGAGCGTGCCGGCGGAGTTATACAGCGCCAGTTGCAGGTCGCCCTGCGCGTTCTGAAAACCGATCGAGACCGCGCTACTGGCGCCGCCCGTGGCCACCGTGGTGAATTTGAAAAAATCCTGGCTGTCCGCCATCACCAACAACGCGAGCGACGTCGTAGTCGCAATCGTGCCCAGGTCGGTGGCCGTGGCGGTCGTGTCGTTGTCTTCATAGGGGTCATCGACCAGCGCGGCTGGCGCCACAATGGTGAGCGAGTAATTCGGGTTCGTCGCGCCGTTAGCGCCGTACACGCGCACGTAGTAGCGCCCCGCGGACATGCCAGCGAGCGAAATTGTCTCGCTATTGCCGGTCCCTTGCGACGTGCCGACCAGCGTGCCCGCCGAGTTGTATAGTGCCAACTGCAAGTCGCCCTGCGCCTGCTGAAAGGCGATCGACACCGCATTGCCCGCCGAGGCCGCCGTCTCGATGTTGAACTTGTAGAAATCCTGGCTGTCGGCCAGCACCAGCGAGGAGAGTGTTCTCGTGCCCGTGAGCAGCCCCAGATCGCTGGCCGTGCCGATCGTGTCGTTGTTCTCGTACGAATCATCGCCCGAAGGGGGCGAGATCGTCAGCCAGTAGCCGGGGTTCTGCGCGCCACCTTGGCCCCACACCTTGGCGTAGTACGTGCCCGGCGCCAGCAAGTTGAGCGTCACCGCTTCGCTGTTGCCGGTTCCCTGCGAGTCCCCCATCACGTAGCCGTAGCTGCTGTAGATGGCAAGCTGCAAGTTACCCTGCGCGTTATCGAAGCCGATCGAGACAAAATCGACGGGCCGAGCCGGGGCCGTGATCGTGAACTTGAACCAGTCTTCGCTGTCGGCCATCACCAACGAATTGATCGTGCGGGCCGAGGTGAGCGTGCCCAGATCGTAGGCCGTCAGCCGGGTGTCGTTGTTCTCGTAGCCGTCGTCGACGAGCGCCAGCGCGGCAACACTACTGGCAAGCGAAGTGTAATCCGACGAAATGCCGGTGCCGCTGAGCGTCAGGCGCTGCTCGAGCGGTTCGGCGAGAAGTTGCCGTCGGCGCGCGGCGCCGACGCGGCGTGCAGGGCGCGCCTGCATCGTTCGGGCGAGAGCCATGAAAATCGAATCCCTGCCGGCTGGCCCCCGTCCAACCGATCGTTCGCACGCACTCCGTTTCTGGCCCGCGGCGCAATCGCGGCAGCGAGTCAAGCGACCGCTGCCACTCCCGCGAGCTACCGGGGTGCGACCACATCATGATCCGGAACTTCAGAGCGAACTTCAAGCCCGCGCGCGATACATCAGCCTGATGCGCGCTGGCGGGCTGGCAGCGTCGGTCGAGACAAAACCTTACGACACCTACGCGGCCAGAGCCTGCCCTGGCCGTTGGCAGAGTAGCGCTACCCGATGAAAACTGCCGCGCTTCGGGTCGCCGCCATGAACGCTCCGAGCCGCCTCCGATTCGAAAGTCGGGTTCGGCAAGCGGTTTTGCGTTCCGGGCGGCTGAAAGCCAGAGGCCGAGTGGCCGATCGACCCGAAGTCTTGCTCCTAGACACGCTCCGGGCCTTGCTTTGGCTGCACTCCCAGGTAATACTCGCTAGGCGTTGTCCGTCCCGGACGGCACAAGTCTCAGGCCAGCTTGGACACGCTACTGATTCGTATCGCTGCCAGATCGTAGCGCCTCTCGGTCCAAGCTTGCTGCGCCCACTGTCGATGGCGTGGCTCCTTCGCGCGAGTTGACTCGCCCGCCAGCTTTCGATCGGCGCGCTGCGGACCGCCTTGGCAACGATTCGATGACGCGTCACCCAAAGATTCCTTCATCAGGGAGTTTGCACCTTTGAATTCCATTCGATTGCGCCTGCTCGCGACGTTCGCGCTCGCCGTGGTTGCCGTGGCCCCCGGCGCCACGGCCGCGCCCGTCCTCTTCAGCGGCTTTGACGCCAATAACGGTCCCTTGCCCAACTCGACCGCTGCCTTTAACAGCTTCGTCGCCGCCCTGAATGTCGTCGGCACCGACACCATCGAGGCAACCGTCGGCACGCCACCCGCGCTCACCTTCGGCGCCACGGGCATTACGGCGACCACCTCGGCCGGCTTCGTCGCGGCGCCACCAGGACTGGCCGTCAGCCCGACCAAGGCGCTGGTCGCCATCGGAGGGCAGTTGGCCAACGGCGTGCTGGTGAACGAGGTCTTTACGTTCAATCAGGTCGTCAACGGCTTCGGTTCGTTTTTTATCAACGTCGGCGATGCCGCCGCGAACACGGTGACCTTTCGTCTCGAGAACACCGTGTCGGCGACCAGTGTCGACGTGATTGCGGCCGCCATGCCCGGCGGCGCCGCTGCGGACAACGTCTTTTTCGCCGGCGTTACCGACACCGCACCGTTCAATCGCCTTACGGTCATCGTGACCAATGCCGGCGACGGCATCTTGTACGACAACGTTACCGCCGGCGTCGTGGTGCCCGAGCCGAGCGCGCTGGTGCTTGCGCTGCTGGGCACGATGGCGGTGTTCTTCATCGCCCGCCGGCGCAAGAAGTCCTGGCCATCCACCAGTTAGCATCCGTCGACGCACGAACCGGCCGCCATCGCGAACCGAGTCTCCATTAGCCAACCTCCGCAGTCGTAACCAACGGAGTACATGCCAATGATCCGGAACACCGTGCGCCCTCAGGCGCACCTGACGACTCTTCTGAGCGCTGCTCTGGCATGCGCACTCGCGCTGCATCTGACAGCACAGGGCGCCAAGGCCGCCGTGCAAGTCTTCACGTCGCGCGCGGCTTGGGAGCAAGCCGTCGGCGGCACCATCGTCACCGAAACGTTCGACGGCGTGCCGCTCCCCGTCTACCTCTACACGAACAGCGGACACGACGTCTACAACTACCAGTTGCCCCCGGGCGTGAACCAGGTCGGGCAATTGAAGATCGGCATCGAGCGCTTCAGCGGCAATCTGATCGAAAACGGCTACGCGTTCGAGTCGGTCAACGGCACGAATCACTGGCGCATCGAAGCCTCAACGCAAAACGGCGGCACCCCGCCGGTGTCGCCCGCCATTTTGTTCGATCAGCCCGTGCGGGGCTTCGGCGCCGACTGGAATTTCTTGTTTTCCGACCTGCGGACCAAGCTGATCGTCAATGGTCAGACGCTCTTGTTTAGCAACTACGTCGGCAAGGGGGTCCACTTCCTGGGCATCGCTGATCCAGGTGGAATGTCGCAAGTCGAGATCGACGTCACCAGCCCGTTTAACGTGCTGCTCAGCGCCGACAACGTGAGCTATGCGGTGCCCGAACCCTCGGCCCTCGCGCTGCTGTTGGTCGGCGGCGCGCTGCTGGGTCCCGTCGTGCGCTGTCATCGTCGGCGCGGCCAGTGATCTGTGAATTCAGCACGGAGTTTTTGTCTAATGAACCGACTTGTTTCCCGATTCGTCAGTCTGCTGACGCTGGCGAGCGCGCCGCTATTCTGTTCCGTCGCATCCGCGGGGCTGTCTGGCGCTACCGTCAACGTTTCCGCGTACTATCCCAACAGCACCAAGGTCTTCGTCAATCCTGGCGACCGCGTTGTGACCGATGCGGTCGAATACCCTGCTGGTTCCTATCTCAGCAGCTACAATGAAAGTTGGCAGGTCGATGTTTTCGATGACCGGCTCACGATCACGAATGTGGGGCTGCTCGGGTTTCCCTTCGATGACGCCAACTTCAACGGCTTCATCTTAAAGGTCATCTCTGGCCCGACGATTCTCTCCGCGAGCGCGGACCCCCTCAGCGATTTCTTCCCGGTCGAACTATCGGTCCAAAACGGCACCGACATCCTGATCAACTACAGCGATGTCTTTCACGACAATACCGCGGCAGCCTCGATCATCCGCTTCACGACCGTTCCCGAACCAGGCACCTCGACGTTGTGTATCAGCGGAGCGCTGCTTGTCGTGGGCGTCGTAGCGCGTCGCCGCCGTTGGCCGAGCCGAGATCACTAGTCGCTCGGTTCCAATCCTTCAGCACTCACGCGTCGTGGAGTGTCCGCCCCGATTCGTTTGCCACTCAAGACGGAACTGGAGATGCCCGTGTGCTTCATCCGCTGCACTTTGCTAGGAACGCTGCTTTATGTTTCGCTCGTCTCAGCCGGGCAGATTTCGGCCGAGATTCTGACGTTCGATGACATCGGCTTGTTGGACCACAAGCCGGTTCCGAACGGATACGGGGGACTGCAATGGAACAACATGTACTACATCAACGGAGGGACTTACTACATTCGCCCTTCGGGGTACTTATACGGAACGGTGTCCGGAAACTACACGGCGCTCAACTGGTTTGCGAACCCCGCGGAAGTCTTCGCCGCGACTCCCTTCAACTTCAAGGGAGCGTACCTCACGGCCGCCTGGAATGATGGCCTCTATATCGCCGTGACGGGCTATCGTGCCGGCGCGCTGACCCATTCGCAACTGGTCGTCGTTCCTACTTACATGCCGACGTTCTTCGACTTTAACTTTGGTGGCGTCGACCGAGTCCGCTTTGAGGCCTGGGGCGGTGTTGGTCACAACTACGGCGGCACCGGTGCATATTTTGCGATGGATAACTTCACGTTCACCGCCGTTCCCGAGCCCAGCACGGCCGCCCAGATTTCAAGTGCTGTTGCGGCCGCGATTTTCGTTGGATACCGCAGACGGGCGCGATCGAGCACACGCGCGAAGGGAGTGATTTAATGGGCATTGCGTTTCGTCGTTCTCTGCTTTTCGGCGCGATCGCGGCCACGTCGTTCCTCGCCACCACTTCGCGGGCGCCAGCCGCCCCGCTGACGCGGCAATTCACCGGCACAATCACGTCGGTCGGCTCGGCGGCCACGGCACTGGGAATTGCCGTCGGCGATCCGATAACCGGTTCGTTCACCTGAGACGCGGCGACCCTCTCGTCGGGATCGCCTTTCCTGGGAGGGCTGTTCGCTTATCAGAAGGCGAGCCCCATCGCGCCGAATTCGTTGAACGTGACCATCGGCTCATTCGTGGTGCCCGCCTTGGCCGGCGAGGGCTTCGGGGTTTACGTGGGAAACGATGTGGTGCCGCCGGTCGTCGCCTCGAAGATGGACATGGTGGCGATTTCGCGCGCGATCGGCTTCGGTTCGGAAGTGCCGGGCCAGGTGCGCGGCGTCGCGGCCGCATTTGGCGACAGCGATCTGGCGCATCTGTCGGGCACTGCGCTGCCCACCGAAGCGCAGATGGCCAATTTTGAAACCGGACAGTTGACGTTGACCGTCGGGCCCCCAATTACGTCAGGTGGCGCGGTCGTTGGCTCGATCCAATTGGTCCCGGTTCCGGAGCCAGGCACACGGACGCTTACGCTGGTCGCCGGCATCATGCTCCTGGGCTTGGCGCCGCTGCGGTCGACGATGCGATATCAGCGCCGATTCGCCAGCAAAATACTTGCCACCCAGTAAGGGGGTGCCTAGAATAGCCCAGGCTTCGGGGCAGCATCTCTCGCCTAGGACAACTCCCAGCTTTTCCGGGAGCAGCGAACGTCGTCCTGGCAGCGCTAGGAAAGTGCGTATGAATACGTCGAATTGTGATCGGCTGCGCGTGCTCGTCGTCGACAATCTTCGCGACTATGTCGATGCGACCGTTCTCCTCTTGCGAACGGCGTTTCAGTGCGATGCCAGGGGTTGTCTCGACGGCGAGTTGGCCGTTGAAGTGATGACCGAATTTGAACCCCATTTGCTGTTGCTCGACATTGCGATGCCCAAGGCGGACGGGTTCGCTGTGATCGCACAACTCAAGAAGCGAAACATGGTCCCGCCGTACGTCGTGGCGGTGAGCGGCTACGCGGGCGAGGCGATCACCAACCGCTGCCTGCGTGCCGGGTTTCATCACAATGTCGCCAAGCCGACGAGCTTGGACACGATCAAGGAACTGGTCGCCGAATCGCAAAGACGGGCCTTTTTGGCGCCCGCCTCTTGAGGTTGCCTCGGCGTTTGCCTCCGATTTGAGTTGCATCGCCAGCCGCCCCGTCTAGACTGATTGGCGTTCGGCCGCAAGGCCCTACGGCCCCGGTGAGCGATTCCTGCCCCATCGTTTGCCGGGGTTTTTTCTGCGCACTCGGCCCGCGATCAACTTCCTTGTACCCTTCGCGCAAACGGCCCGGACCTGGCAAGGATCGTCGCCGAGGGCCGACCCTGCCCTTGCCGATCAAGCGCGGTTTCTCACGCTAGTTGACTTGACTCGCAAGGTTGCTTGTCTTAGCCTCACCGTCCAGAGGGCTCTGAACAGACACCTTGTTTCGCACAGGGCTGCTATTGCACGCGACGTGAGCGGATCCGCCGACCGATCGTCGGCATCGCTCCACATCTTCTCAGCGCGGCCCAGTCCACTTTCTTTTGCGTCGCAGTGTGCTAAAGCGGAACCGATTCCGCATTGCCTGCCAAGGCTCAGCACGCCGCTTTGCCCCCGCCGATCCTCTCGTGGTCTGAGTCGTCGCTTGCCGGAAGGACGTCGCGACTCGGCACCAGAGAGAGATCCAAATGAACACGTTCCATGCAGGCCGGCGTGGCTGCCTCATCGCCACGGTCGTCACGGCCATGTTGGCCAGCACGTCCGTGGCGACGGCCACGATCTTGATCGATCATTTTCAAGACTCGGGGATCGGGTACAGCATCAGCTTTGGCCATCCCAACGGCATTTTCGATGGCTCGAGCAACCTGACCGGCACAATGGGCTTTCCGGCCGGCAATCCGTCGGGCGCGCGCCAAATGACCGTGACGGCGTTCAACGCGCTGGCGAATCAGTACTTTTACGCCGCGACCGGCGTGGTCACCGACGGCGTTTACGCGTTCGGCTCGGCGAGCCTGCACAGCGGCGATCCCGGTACGCAAGCGGTGCTCGCTTACACGGGGTTTCCCGATCACGAAATCCTCGACGTCAGCCAAGGCGGCCAGAACGATCGCTTTCTCCTCGCGTTTGACGGCAACGATCAACCCTTTACCGTCGTCGCCGATGTCTACGGGCCACTCGGACATTGGACGGCATCTGCGACGGTTGGAACCAGCAACCAGGCAAATGTCGCCATTCCCTTCGTGAGCTTCGCGCCGGGGTCGGGCACCGTGAGTTTCGACAAGTTGACGAAGATTTCCTTTACGCTGAACCCCGGCGGAACGGTTCCCAATTTGGATTTCGCGCTGACCTCGATTGTGGCCACGAAGATTGTGCCCGAGCCGTCGGGCATTGTTTTAGGGGGCACCGCCGGCGCAGGCCTGTTGCTCGTCGTCGCAAGCTCGCGGGTCGTCAGTCGACGCCGTAGCGCAAGCGGTCGATAGAAAGCGTTGCGTTGGGGCGCTATGCCGGCGTCGGCGACTTCCGCTGCCGTTTTGCGGCGGCTTCGGCGTGTCAGAGGCACGCCGGGCGGTGCCGTCGAGCTGCCGCGGAATCAGGCAGTTCTGGCGATCAAGAAGCAGGGTGGCTGATGGGACTTGAACCCACGACCCCCAGATCCACAATCTGGTGCTCTAACCAACTGAGCTACAACCACCAAAGATGCGCGCGCCTCAAGTCGACCGAAATCGCCAGGCGCTTCGCCGATCCTAGCCCTTTGACCCCACAGGGTCAATCGCGCCGCATGGGGACCGCGGCCTACCATGCGCACAGTTCAAGCGCGGTGCCGACCGTCGAACAGCATGGCCACTTGCGGAGTACGTAAGTTGCCCTGGCACCGCAGCGCATAAACTCATTGTCGGCCAGAATTCCGCCGTGGCTTGATCACCGCGGGATCGACCCAACGCACGGGCGATATCAGGCGGGCCGCCGAATCGGCGTTGCCAGCACGACCTGAATTATGACGACTCGCCCAATCCGAAGGTTCGGTGCTCGATGGGCTGCTGCGCCGCGCCGTTGGCCGGCGGCGTGACTCCCAATCCGCTCGCCCGTGGCTCGATATGCAGCCCGCCCGGCGGCGCCGGCTCATCCGCGGCGCATTCCGCTGCTTCGCCGGCCCCTAGTTCTTCTGCGTCATCGCTGCTCGCATCGGCTGTGTCCACGTCGTCGGCTGGCACCGTCTCGGAGCTCGGGGCCGCGGCGGCTTCCGCTGCCGCGTTCTCGACCAGCGTCCAGTCGCGGCGCTCGCGCGAGCTGGGGATCTTCATCGCCTTGCGATACTTGGTCACCGTGCGCCGCGCGACCGTCAGCCCGTGCCGGGCCAGCTCCTTCACCAGGTCGTCGTCGCTGTAGGGATTTCGCTTGTCCTCGGCGTCGACCACTTCCTGCAGCTTGAGACGCACCGTATCCCAGGCGACCTCTTCGCCGCTGGCCGACACGGTGCCGCCGCCGAAGAACCGCTTCAGGGGGAAGATGCCGCGCGGCGTCTGAATCCACTTGTCGTCGACCGCCCGGCTCACCGTGGTGACGTGCACCCCCACCTTGTCGGCGATCTGCTGCATCTTCAACGGCTCGATCGCCTCGGGGCCCTTGCTCAAAAACTCAGTCTGGTGATCGACGATCGCCTGCGAGACCCGCGTCAGCGTGCTGCGCCGCTGCTCGATCGACTCGATCAGCCACTGCGCCGAATTGATCTTGCGCTTGACGTATTCCTTGTCGGCCGGGCTGGCCTTCTCGTTCATCAATAACTGGCGATAGTACGGACTGATGTAGAGCTGCGGCAGCTTGCCGTCTTCCAGCCGCACTTTGTACTTGCCCGAGTCGTCCAGCTCGACGAACACGTCGGGCGTGACCGTCGGCACCTGGGCGCTATCGAACTGCGCGCCGGGCTTGGGATTCAGCTTGCGCAGGTGTTCGCGTGTCTTCTGGATCAGCTCGAGCGAATAGCTCGTCTTCCGCTGGATCACCGGCAGCCGATTGTGCTCGAGATCTTCGAGATGCGCGGAGATCAGCGTGCGCAACTGTTCGTAAAAGGGCATCGCCGGATTGAGCTGCAACAGCAGACACTCGCGCAGGTCGCGCGCGCCGACACCCGGCGGATCGAGCTTCTGCACCACGGCCAAGGCCTTGTGCGCTAGCGCCAGGCCGGCCGCGCCGCCATCGGGCCCAATCAGCTCTTCGAGGCGCACTTCGAGGTAGCCGTTGGGGTCCAGGCTATAGATGATCTTCTCGGCCATCTGCCGCGTGGCCGGATCAAGCTCAAACCACGAGAGCTGGTCGCGCAGGTAGTCGTGCAGGGTTTGCGGCCGGGCGATCATGTTCGCCATGGCGTCGTGCTTGCGGTCTCCCTCTTCGTCGAGGCGGTTCTGCGATGGCCGCGGCCGCTCGTCGAAGTGCTCGGGAAACTCCTCGTCCATCTGCAGCAGCCGCTCGAAGTCCTCCGCGTTGTTGTGCGCTTCGTCGACGACCAGCTCGCGCTCCTCGGGCGAAGGCTCGTCGGGATTCTCGGCCGCAACCGGTTGCTCTTCCCCCTCGGCCTCGGCTTCGGGCTGCTGCTCCTGGACGTCGAGCAGCGGGTTTTCTTCGAGCTCCTGCTCGATGCGCTCCTGCAGGGCCATGATCGGCAGTTGCAGGATCTCCATCGACTGGATCATGCGCGGCGCAAGCACCTGCTTCTGCACCTGACGCATTTCTTGGCCGAATGAAAGTCGCATGACTCGCTATCCAATCGAAGCGCGGCGTCTGCCGTCGCCGCCGGTCACCCCTGCGTGATTCCTCGCTAGCCCGTGAACGTCTCTCGGACGAAATTCGTGACGCGTTGATCTAAAACTTCTGCCGTCCCGCCAGCGCGTCGGACAAGATTTCCTTATTAGCAAACTCTAGCACACTGCCGCTGGTGATCCCCCGCGCCAGCCGCGTAACCGTCACCGGTAGTTCGGCCA
Source organism: Pirellulales bacterium (assembly GCA_019745975.1). GTDB lineage: Bacteria > Planctomycetota > Planctomycetia > Pirellulales > JAEUIK01 > JAIESQ01. Next base: position 48,535 of record JAIESQ010000058.1, on the reverse strand, counting down.
GTCGCTGCGATATCGCCAGGGCCGTGCCGTCTCCCTCGAGCGTCGGATTGGTCCCCATGATCACTTCGCGAAATTGCCCTTCGCGGATACGTCGCACCAAGGGCTCGATCGTCAACTGATCGGGCCCGATGCCGTCGAGCGGCGCGATCCGCCCCAAGAGCACGTGATACAAGCCGCGGTAGCCGGTCTGCTCGATCGCCAGCAAATCGCGCGGCTGCTCGACAACGCACAATAGCGTGCGATCGCGCCGCTCGTCGCGGCAGATGCCGCACTCTTCGGCCTCCGACAAATTGTAACAGCTCTTGCAGTGGCGAACGTTTTGCTTCACCTGCCGAATCGCGTCCGCCAGCGCCAGCGCCTCGGCCTCGCCAACGCGAAGGACGTGGTACGCCAGCCGCTCCGCCGACTTCTTGCCGATCCCCGGCAACTTGGCGAACTGTTCCACCAGCCGTGTTACCGATTCGGATAGCTCCGCCACCGTCGATCAAGACTCCTCATCTGAAGCTGTAGCCGGGGTCTGTGACCCCGGAACACTTGGGTGCCACTGCTGGCTTGCCCAGCAGTGCTGATTGCGACAGAGCACTCCTCGTCGAATCGAACTCCAACCGCCTTTAGCTGGCCTCGGGCTTGTCGTCGCCCGACATCAGCTTGCCCAACATGTCGTTCAGTCCCGGCAGCTCGATGCCGCCAGTGGCTTGTTGCATCGCCTCGGCATGAAGCTGGCGACATTTGGCCAAGGCGTCGTTCACCGCCGCCAGCGTCAGGTCTTCGAGCAGCTCGCGGTCGGGTTGCTCGAACAGCTTAGGATCGAACCGGCAACGCAGCACTTCGCCGACGCCGTTCACCTCGAATTCAACCAGGCCGCCCCCGGCGCTCCCGGTCGCCCGGCGCGTTCGCAACTCATCGGCCATGCCCTGCATCCGGGCGCCGATCTGCTGCGCCTGCTTGACCATCGAGGCCAGATTGCCGAGTCCCTTGAACACGCTGCGCGATTCCTATTTCTCAGTAGCCCGGGGTCAGTGACCCCGGATCAACGCCTGGCACTTCTTCGATCCTCGTCGGGCTGGCGTTCAACAGCTCCATGGCCCTCCGCACCAGCGGCCGCTCGGCGGCGGCTCGAATCCGGTCTTGCCGTCGTTCCGGCGCTGGCGACTGCGTGACCGGCGGGGCGGCAGTTTCCGCCGCCAAAACTAGTTCGAGCTTCCAGCCCGGGCCGGCCAGTTCTTCCAGGATTTCTACAATCCGGCCGAACCGGTCAGGCCGCTCGCACATCGACCGGGAGTAACTATACTGCGATGGAAAGGTCGCGACCAGGCGCTTTGGCGCGGAAATTGCTACGTCACCCGCGTGTTTGGCAAAATCGGCCGTCGTATCCGGCAGACGCGCCAAAACTTGCTTCCAAAGTTCGTCGGGTGAGCCAGCGAATTCCGCGGCTGCCGCGGACACTTGCGCGGCCAGAACCGGCTCTGTCGCCAGCTTGTCAGTCTGGACAGCCGACGACGACAAGGCGATCGAGGCCGACGGCGCAAGCGACGCGGAATGCTGAGGAATTGCCTCGCGCTCGGCCGCGCGGCCGTGCGACGCGTTTCCATTGCCTTCGCCAACCTCCGACAGCGGAACCGCCGAGACGCGCTGGCCGCCATCATCGTGACCGCTGCCGCCGATCAGCTCAGCGGACTTTTTTTTTGCGCCGCTGCCGTCCGGTTGCGGCAATTGCGCATCGAGCGCAGGCAGATCGCCGTGCCGCGCTTGTTCCAGCAAGTCGGCCAGCGCTGCCAGATTCTCCAGCCGCGCGATGCGCACTAGCGCCAGCTCGGCCAGCGTGCGCCCCTGCGAGCTATAGCGCATCCGGCCAAGCGCGTGGTCGATAATCTGCATCGCCGCCAGCAGCGACTCGATCCCCAGCCGCTGCGAGACTTCCGCCACCGCCGGCTTCTCTGCCGGGCCGCTGTAGAGAAGCTGCTCGCTGCGCCCGCCCACGGCCGCCACCAGCGCATCGCGAAAAAAACCGAGCAGTTGATTGAGCAATTGCCCTGGATCGACCCCATCGTGGAGCGCGGCATCGAACTCTGCGAGCACGCCAGCCGCGTTGCCGGCTGCCATTTGCGTGGCCAGCGCGGCGAGCCGACCGCCGGCCGCGGTCCCCAACAGCGCGTGTACGTCGGCCGCCGTCAGCGTCTTGCCGCCGAAGGCCAGCAACTGTTCCAAAAGCGACTGACTGTCGCGCATCGAGCCAGCGGCCTTGCGCGCCAACAGCTCAAGCGACTCGGGCTCAGCCTGCACCCCTTCGGCCGCGGCGATCTGTGCCAGCCGCGCGGCGATCGCGTCGGTCTCGATGCCGGCGAAATCAAACCGCTGGCAGCGCGACAGAATCGTGATCGGGATCTTCTCCGGCTCCGTCGTGCAGAAGATGAATTTGACGTGTTCCGGCGGTTCTTCCAGCGTCTTTAACAGCGCGTTGAATGCCGGCGCCGTGAGCATGTGCACTTCGTCGATAATGTAGATCTTGAACCGCGCCCGGCTCGGCCGCACGTTCACGTTCTGCCGCAGCTCGCGGATTTCGTCGATGCCACGGTTGCTCGCCCCGTCGATCTCCAGCACGTCGATGTCGTCGCCGGTGCTGATGCTCTGGCAAATATCGCACTCGTTGCACGGCTGGGGCGTCGGCCCGCGCACGCAATCGAGCGCCTTGGCGAGGATCCGCGCGGTCGAGGTCTTGCCGACTCCGCGCGCGCCGGTGAACAGGTAGGCATGCCCCACGCGGTTCGAGGTGATGGCGTTCGACAGGGCCCGGCCGACGGTTTCCTGGCCGATCAGTTCGGTAAACGACTGCGGCCGATAGCGCCGCGCGACGACGACGTATTCTGCTGGGGTTCCAGGCGGGTCGCTGTCGGTCGCTGGTTCGGTGTTCGGGTCGCGAGATTCGAGTGGCATCGCCGTCCGTTGCGCTGGGGGCTGGGCGAGGGTTGTAATAGGGGCCGACTCAAGGGTCGGCTCGCTAGAAGCAGTTTCAAAACTCTCGGTGCCACTGCTGGCTTGCCCAGCAGTGATAAGCTCGACCGAGCACTGCTAGACGAGCTAGCAGTGGCACCCGACGTCGGTTCAATGCTGGTTTTGGAACTGCTTCTAGTCGCTGTGCCTGCCCTGAGTGTCGCCGATCGCGCGGAAGTTGCAAGCAATTCGACCGACTGGTCGTGATGCCGTTGGGCTGAATCTCGTGTGCCACGGGCTTTGCCCGTGCGTATCCGCGCCGCGATCCTAGCGGAATCAGCCAGAACGGGTCGCTCGCACAACGGCGACGGGCGACAATTCGCCCGGCATGGCTCGCGCAAACAGTCAGCGCGCGAGATCAGGCGACGGCCCGAGACTCGCCGATCGCCGATGAGAGGCCCACCGCACAAAAAGCCGACTGCTTATGGCTGCTGTGTTTCCACCCTGACCAGGTTCACAGAGCTCCCTCGCAGGGGCCTCTCATCCGCGACCGCACGAGCGGGCAGTCGGGAGAACTGTCGCCGGCCTCGGGGACTTGCTCGGACATGCCGGAGACCCTGCCTGCCAACTCGGCCGCGTATTGCGAATTTAGCATACCCCGCCAGTCCGCACGAGGGGGCGGAGGGCTTCGCGGAGACACTCGCGACTTGAGGAGCCGAATCAACAAATAAGCTTGCGCGCCATGGTCTCGCGGCCTGAAAGGCCGCTTCGCACCAGCCCAGGCCGTCAGGCCTGGGTACGCGTACCAACACCAACTCATTCTTCCTCAGACCATCTCCGGCCCCATCTGGGCCGTTCATGGCATGGCCCGGCGGCATCGACGCTCGACCACGGCCCACGCGCACTTCCAGGCTAGGAAAGCGGCCAGCGCGAGCGCGGGCCACCGTAATGCCGGGTTGAATCCTGTATATGGATTCAGCGAAGTAATCTCAAACGGCAAGTCCTCGGCATCGCCTTCCGGATCGAAGTCTCCGTGTACCTCCTGGAGGATACCCGCTTGTTCACGGAGAACGTCGAAGTGGTCCTTGTAATACGGCCGGCATGCCATCGCCCAGGCCAGGATCGCGGTCAGACCAAAACCGTCGAGAGCCGGAAGCGGAACCAGCGGCGTTTGGGCTTCTCGTCCATGCTTGTCATTCTGCCGCGCGCACCTCACGGCGTCGAACAATTCACGTCGGGTGGCCCAGGTACGCGCAGCGCACCTGGGTCGCGAAGCGACAAGAGGAAGCGTGTGGCGACGCAGCGTATCCGACGTGGATTCGTTCCGAGCCTCTTGTGCCTGTGGGACCAGATTCACCACAACGACACCACGACACGACGGACGATTTCGGTGCGGGGAACACTCCCCCTAGCCCGGCCTGCAGGGCCGGTTCAGTCAGCCGAGACCTTGGAACACGGTCCGAACCGATCCCCGGCCCTGCCGGGTTCGTTCATGGACCCCGGCAGGGTGTTACGCGGACTATGTGTGGTCTAAAATAATGTTCGTAAAACTGTACACAATTGTCTTGACAAATAGCCGCCGATTGCTAGAATGCAGACAAGCCGCCGCGCTGCGGAGTCGTCCTTGCGCGCCGTACCGTGGCACGGCCATCCTGGCCGTGATCCTGCATGGGCTAGAGGCCCATGCCACAGTCGCGGTGCGCGCCGACACACACCAACCCGCAGCGCAAGCAAGGACTCGTCCGCGCTGGTGCCACGCCCACGCTAGTCCTGGGCATGCCTGCGATCGAACCCCTGAACACCGAAAACTGAACGCTGCAAACTACTCACAACAGGAGTAACCTGGCGCGCCGGACTGCGCGCTGCACACACAACTCGCTACATCGTACCTGCAAGCCTGCGGTCGGAAGCCTGCAGCCTCGCAGCACGCATCTCGCCCAGTGGCTTCGCGACGCAACGCGTCGTTCCTCAGAGTCGGAGCCGAGAGCCGCGTCCGCCGTGCGCACAACGACCGACTCGGTGCGACGATCGACTTGTTAGCCGCGGGATTTATCCCGCGCGCTAGCTTGTAGGACGTTTTGACTGCGCTCACGCTCGTCGCAGTGCGGCGCCGGACGAGCTAGCGCGCGGAGCAAGCTCCGCGGCTAACGATCACTGATGCGTTCTTAGGACGCAAAACCGCCCTTAGGACGATCTAGGACGCAAGCATTTTGGGATTTGCGTCCTAAAATAACTCGCTGCTACAAAAAGACTTAACTACTTTTGACAGCCGCTTAGGACGATTAGGACGCAAATTCCCGGACAATCTTATTCTGGGGGACCCCCGAGTGGAGGCCTGAGGCCTGAGGCGACAGGCAAGAGGTCAGAGACCGGAGCGTCTCGGTCGCGCACTTCGCGCACGCGCCATTCCTAGCCACGAGCCACTGAGCACTGCCCACTGAGAACTTCCCGCTGGGCCCAAGGTGCGCTTAAGCAAGAGCGCAAAAATATCCGCCGCGGGGGTCATCCGCGGCGGGTTGGGCGAGGATCGGCGAGCGAAGCACTTAGTTTGGGCCAGGCAGCTCGTGGTCGCCGGGCGACTACACGAGCTCCTTGCGAGCACCGATGAGCGTGCGGAGCCGTTCGGCCAACAGGGCCGTGTCGAATGGCTTCTTGAACGTCTCGTTGATGCTCGAGCGATCGAAGCTGTAGGTTTCGCCGTCGTCGGGCAACAGCGCGATCAGGATCACTTCGCCGAACTCAGGGTTGCGGCGGAGATTCTGGCAGATTTGCAACGCTTCGGTCCGACCGATCGAGAAGTCGACGATGATGCAGTCGGGGTGGAAGCTTTCGGCCTGGATGCCGGCTTCAAAACCGCTGGTGGCGGTGCCGAGCTTGAACGACCGCTCGAGCGGCAGTTCGCGCTTCAGGCTCTCGATGAGCATCTGGTCTTGCGCCACGACCAGGACTTTGGCCATGGCCTCGTCCTCCAGGTCGCCCAGCGGCATCCCGTGCTCTTTGAGGAAGCGGATCAGATATTCGCGGGGAATCCGCCGGTCTTGCGAGCCGGGGATGCGATAGCCCTTCAAGCGGCCCGAATCGAACCATTTGCTGACGGTTCGTGGGGCCACCTTACAGATCTTGGCGACCTGGCCTGTTGTGAACACCTTCATGTAAGGAACTCCAAAAGTGCGCTCGCTTGGTTTGTCGACGTGCTGCCTGCGTCGGACAGCGACGTCCGCCCCGTGCTTGCCGGCTGCTCGCCGGCGCTACGCTCCCTCGCGCCGGCCACGGGTGGTCGGGCGGCAGGCAAGCATCTGGGTCGGGGCTCGGTGGGTTAACGTGCTTCGTCGATCCTCGTGGCTCAGTTCCCTCTGGCCGTTCTTCCTCGGATTCACCGGCGGTCGACTGTGGACGCGGCAAAGTCAGGCGACTGATCGCGGCCGGTGGTACCGGCAGTGGCAGTGCTGTCAGGGCCGAGTCTCGACCGGGCGGGCCGGCGACTCGCTAACTTCGGCTGTGAGGGACCACGCTAGGCCGGTCCGCAGGCGTTTTGCCGCCTACGGACGGTTAAAGGCAGGCCGTTTGGCTGGTATCCCCCCCCGGGGCCAGTCATTCGTTCGCGTCGTGGCAAGCACTCCGCGACCGCACGACAAGTCTCCGAAGGTTAGTTTCGAGCCCCCACGGGGCGGGACTTTAGAAACTTTCGACAGTCGTAGGGCCGGCGACGGTCGCGAGCGGTGTAATGAGGCTGCCGTAAGCCCCGATCCGGTAAAAACTGCCGGCATTGGGACCGCCTTTGCCGTTACAACCGCTGTAGTCGCCCCGGAGCCTTGGGACGACATCGGGCAGAAGCCCGCAAGAAGTGAAATCTCAATTCGGGCCGCGGGGGCAGGCTCAAGCGGAGTGCCGCTCGGTGTCGCCCTTAATAGCTGTCAACGATCGGCCGTAGCCGATGCCAGCAGGTGCCCAGACCAGGTTGGAATCGGTTTACTTCATGTGCCCGCCGGTTGGCAGCACCGGCTGGGCGCCGCGATCGCTGGTGAGCACCACCAGCAGGCTGGCGACCATCTCGGCCTTTTGCGCGGTGTTCAGTTCGATCACTTTCTTTTCCTCGAGCATTGCCAACGCCATCTCGACCATGCTGACAGCCCCTTCGACAATGCGCTGCCGCGCGGCGATCACGGCCGCCGCCTGCTGGCGCTGCAACATTGCCCCGGCAATTTCCGGACTGTACGCCAAGTGCGACAGTCGCGATTCGACGACTTCGATGCCAGCCACGTCGAGCCGGGCCTGCAGCTCGATGCACAAGTCGTGCCCTACTTCGTCGGCGCTGCCGCGCAGCGAATGGGCGCCGGGGTGCTCGCCTTGATCGTACGGGTATTTGCTCGCCAGCCGGCGAATGGCAGTCTCCGATTGCACTTCGACGAACTTCTCGTAGTTCTCGACGTCGAAGGTCGCACGGGCGGTGTCGACCACTTTCCAGACGACGACGGCCGCGATCTCGATCGGGTTGCCATCGAGATCGTTAACCTTGAGCTGTTCACTCTGGAAATTGCGCACGCGCAAACTGGTCTTCGACTTAGTCACCAGCGGGTTGGTGAAATACCAGCCGTCGCGCTTGACACTGCCCACGTAGCGACCGAACAGCACCAGCACTTCGGCGTAGTTGGGCTGCACGATGAAAAAGCCGTTCCAACAGATGAACCACACCACGCTCACCAGTCCGACGATGACAAGCAGCGCGATCTGCCCAAATGTCGCATGGTTCTGGCGGTCGATAGCCATCACCGATGAGACGATAAACCACGCGGCCACGAGAGGCCAGACGATCATCGCCAGAAACGCCGGCAGCCCAGGCAGCGTTGTCGCTGGGCGCTCGTCGATCGTGCGCTGCGGTGTGTGGGTTTCCATGTGCGTTGGCCCCCATGCGCAAGGAGAAATGTCGCTACGCAAGCGGTGCGATTAGTTTTATGGCCCCACCGCGATCAAGTGCTTCTCGCCACGAAAGATGATCTGGCCGCCGCTGACCGCCGGCGACGCAAAGCACTGCTCGCCGAGCTGGTTCTCGGCGACCAGTTCGAACTTGCCTGCCGGGCGGATCACCTGAGTCACTCCGTCGTCGGACGTAAAGTAGGCGAGCCCGTTGGCGGTCACCGGGCTGGCGCTGTAATGAGTTCCCAAACGTTGCATCCAGACGCGGTGGCCGCTGACCGCCTCGAGGCAGCTTGCCACTCCGCCATCGGAGACGACCAGAAAGTAATCGCCCACCGCGATCGGCGAAGGGACGTACGCCGCACCCTTCGTCTCGCGCCAGGCAATATGCGTGTCGGTGATGTTTCCCCGTCCGTCAGGGCGAATCGCGAGAATATGGTGCTCGGGAAAACCACACGTCATGAACAGCAGCCCGTGGCCGTCGACGATCGAAGCGACGAACTGTTCGGTCGGGCCGTCGATGATCCAGTGCCGCTGGCCCGTTCGCGGATCGTAGCTCGCAACACACTGATCGCCCGAGAGAATCAAGTGGGTGCGGCCGTCGATCTCGCGGATGATCGGCGTGCAATAGCTGCGCGTGTGATTCTCGCGCGACACTTTCCAGACTGTCTCACCAGTGCGGCGGTCGAGGGCGACGAGATAGGAGTCGCCGTCGTGGTCGCCGTTAACGATCACCAGCTCCTCGAAGACGACGGGACAACTGCAGAACCCATGCTTGCTCGAAAAGCCGCCGGGCCGCACGAGCCACTGTTGCTGACCGGCGAAATCATAGGCCGCGACGGCCATCTGATCACGATCGAGAAAGGCCACGTAGACGCGTTGCCCGTCGGTCGCCGGCGTGCTCGAGGCGTAACTGTTCAGCTCGTGCTTGCCCTCCAGCGGAGTTTTCAGAACGACATGCTGCCAGAGCAATTTCCCGGTGCGACGATCGAACGAGCAGAGGGCGCGTTCTTCGTGATCTTCGAGTGCGGTGGCCAAGAAGATTTGGTCGGCGAATACAATGGGGGATGAATGCCCTCGGCCAGGAACTTCGATCTTCCAGGCTACGCTGTCGCCGGCGGCGCCGTCCCAGGCAGTGGGTAAACCGGTTTCGAGGCTCGTTCCGTCGCCGCGTGGGCCGCGCCAGCCGGGCCAGTACTCGGCGCGGACGCTACCCGTCCTGATCGGCGAGCTAATGAGGATTGTCGCGATAAGACCCAATAAGCGCCATGAGTGACACTGCCGCGACGGATTGTGATTGGACACCATCTAACTTCCTGAAGGAAACAGTCGGCGCAAAACCACATCCGCCCGACGTAGAACGTTGCTTTCGCGAATATGCCAGCAATGGTGACGTTAAACATAAACGACGGCTGCTCTTTAGACCAACCTTTGTCTGAGCAATAAGCGGGCTGGCCGCGTAGAGTGAGAAGCGTGGTATCCCAATCGCTATCCAATTGCCTTGGTGCTGTTTGGCTAGTCGCGGCGTGCTGGGGCGTCGTGCCGGCGGTCTTGGTCATCGACCAGATATTGGCGATCGCCCGCGGCTGGTGGCCTGCGGCGCGCGTTGAGCTGTGCTTGACGGCGGCGAACGTGGTGTTATTGGCCGTTATCATCGGCGTTGCCACAGGAGCGATGGTTCGCCAGACGACTTGGAACTGGATTGCTCGGCGCGCGGGGAAACTTTGCCTGTTGGGAGTGGCCGTCTGGTCAGCACTAGCGCTAACAGACGTGTTGCTGCATCGCTTCGGCCAATCGCTTTGGAACCAGCCGACCAACGTGCGGCCACCGAATCTGCGAATCGTCTTTCACCCACGCGGCGACATCATGCCAGGCGTTTCGGGTGACGCGTGCTACTGCACGAACAGCGACGGACTGCGCGGCTCGGAAATCCCGCCGCCTGGTGCTGGACAACGGATCATCTGTTTGGGCGGGAGCACGACTGAGTGCACTTACCTCGACGACGCCGAGACGTGGCCGGCGCTGGTTGCCGAAGCATTGAATTCGTCGGACAGTAGCAAGGAAATGCACGTTTGGGTCGGTGCGGCCGCCGTCAGTGGCGCCGGCACACGCGAACACTTGCGGTTTGTTGAGACGTCGCCGCTCATGAGCGAGATCGACTTGCTCGTCGTGCTGTGCGGCGTCAACGATCTGGTCGCGGCGCTGGGGGGCGGCCCGTCGCCGCATGCCGTCGCGCCGTGGCTATGGTCAAAGCTGGCTTTGCCGAAACTCATATTAGTCACCTGGAGCCGCTGGACGGCAGCCGCTCGGCTGGAGACCGAAGATCCCCAAGGGCGCAACTACGTCGCTCGTCGCGCCGCAAGAGCCGTAGCTCCTGTGTGCGAAACGAGTCCTTCGCTAGACACAGTCCTGGCCGCTTATGGGCGGCGACTACAACGAATAGCGGACGCATGCCGGAAGCATCATGTTCGACTGATCTTGGTCGAACAACCGGTGCTGTGGAGCGAGTCCTTGCCAGACGACTTCACGCGTTTGCTATGGCTCGGCCAGTTGCCCGATGGCCGTTACTTGACTGTTAGCGGATTGCGTGAAGCAATGGACGCATTCAATGCGGTAACGCGCGAGGTAGCGGTGGAGAATGCCGCGACGTCGGTCGATACGTCGTCGCTCATGGGTCGACCAGAACTGTTTTACGACGATTGCCATCTGAACGAGCGCGGCGCGCGAGAGTTGGCCGCACTCGTCGCAAAGGCCATGGCACCGATCGCACCGGCAAACGCTGTGCCTGTCGATGATTAGCGCATCGGATTGATCGGCCGTGGACGATAAAAGATCAGATTGTCCGTACGCCCTACTTCCACAAAATCACGCTGCACCCGCTGCCAGGTTTGCGCGACGCGTTCGTAGAACTGGCGGCCTCCACGATCAGCTGGTGGCGGCTTAGCCAGGTAGTCGGTTGTTCCCTGAAGTACGGCAACCACGCTTACATCGCGAATGTCAACAGGCTTGCGGAATTCCCCCACGATTTCTCCGTCGTCACCTGCGAACCAAAGCATGCGGTTCGCATACCAGAACACACCCGGATTGTACGGCAACCCCACGATGAGCACGGCGTCGTCGGCCCGAGATTTCTCCAGCAGTTCCGTGCCGACAATCCACGCGTCCGGTTCGACGAAATCCCGCAAATGAGCCGTTTCGCGCAGACTACTGAATACGAACATAGCGAAAATCATCGCGACGGAGACGAGACCAACTGACCTCCACCGTGGAGTGCTCCACAGATAGTCGAACGCCAGTGACCCCAGGGCCGCCGCAGCCGGCAGAAAGAGTATTGACAGGCAGTCGTGTACATACATGGCGTTCGAGAAGAGCAACGTATGACAAACGGCCGGCGCCGCTAGTAACAGAGGAAGCGAGAGCCGCCGGGGGGTGGCCGGTTCCCGGCGCATCTTCCAAATCGTGATGACCAGTCCGACAAGTGCCAGCACGCACAGCGGTAACGTCAACTCGGTTTGCAGATGCCGTCCAAGCTGAACAAAGAAATCACCGATTGCATAGTCGGTCACCTGACTTAGTTGCTCGAGTTGTTGATCACCCGACAATAGACCGGCGCGAAACAGCGCCGTCTGATACAGATCATCGATCTGTTGCGGATCAGCGAGCCAAGTGTGAAGTAGAAAAAATACGAACATGGCCGGCGCGAGGAGGGCCAGCACGATGAGCGATCGCGATTGGACCGGCCGCGGCCCAATTAGCCACGCGGCAGCGGGTAAGATTGCCGAAAGATAGTACGCTTGCCATTCGATCATCATACCTGCCACGAGAACGCCAAAAAGGAGCCAGAAATCTCGCCGGCGATCACTCGTCATCCAGCGGTCGAAACACCAGATCGCCGCCACGATCGCAGTCAGCACCGGTTGTTCGAGCGACACGATCCGGCCATCGCTGAGCGTGCCGGGCGCGAACCCAAAAAGCGCGGTTGCGACCAAGGCGGTTGGCCAGCCAAAGGCTCGCCGCATTAAGGCATACAAAAGGACAGCGGTCGCCAGCGAGCAAGCGATTGCCGTTCCGCGGGCAGCCAGCTCGGTTGCGCCCGCAAGCCGAAATACGGCGGCTAGCAGCAACGGAAAGCCATATGGATGATGCGCATAAATTGCCACGGGCTCGGGGTGCCGCGGATCGACGCGCAGCACCGACGCCCCCTTGGTGACGCGCAGCCCTAACTGCACTTGATTTCGTGCGATGGTAGCAAATGCCGCGCTGGCGAAGTAATGCCGGTCGACCCAAGGGGCTCCCGCACCAGGCATCAAGAGCATCAGCACGACGACAAGAAGCAAGGCGAGCCCCAGCCACGACGTCGAAGAAATAGACCATCGCGCAGGTAGTGCAGCGGACTTCATGTGGGCATCTGCCTTCTACGCGTCGCATGCCGAAGACTTCGGTCGCCGACCGCACTATGGGTATCGCGTCGGACCGCACACTACTTAAAATCGTGTCGCACTCGACAGTCGATGCCCTTGGATTTCGCCTGTCAACTGCACGCGCTGCGAACTTTCCACGGTGTGCTCCCTCGCCTGGCGACAATGCCTTGAACGCAATCATTACCGGCATCACTGGCTTTGCAGGCGGGTTTCTGGCCGAGCACTTATTGGCCGAAGGCGATCGCGTGCTTGGAATATCGCGGGGACACCGCTGGAATCCCGATAGCTCGCCACTGGCGGCGCGCCAAGTCGAGCTTGTCAGTTGGGATTCCTCGGCGCATCCGAGCCCGTCGCCCGTGAGCTTCGAGACTCTTGCGTCCTTTGCACCTGAAGCGATCTATCACCTTGCCGCCATCAGCATTCCGGCTGATTGTGGCGGTGATCGGCCACTCGATTCGGCGCTGCGGGCCAATGTTGCCGGGACGCGCCATGTGCTCGAACTAGCCGGACGCTTGCCTTCGCGGCCGCGCGTGCTGGTGGTCAGCACGAGCCACGTTTATGCGACGACGACGGATTGTCGACCGCTGACCGAGGACGCGTTGCTTGGGCCGACGCGCGCCTACGGCATGACAAAGCTGGCCGCTGAGCAGGAGGCCATGGCCGCCGCACGCTCGGGTGTCGATGTAGTCATCGCGCGAGCGTTTCAACATACCGGTCCACGACAGGCCCCGCGTATGATGTTGCCCGAATGGTCCAAACAGTTTGCCGATCCCGGCGGCCGGCCTGTCAAGGTCTTGCGGCTAAACGCCTTTATCGATCTGAGCGATGTTCGCGACGTAGTGCAAGCCTATCGGTTGTTGGTCGCACACGGTGAATCGGGCGGCGTTTATAATGTCGGCTCAGGCCGGCAGCTACGCTCGGGCGATGTTTTGGCAGAATTGGCGTGCATTGCCGATCCCGCACGACGTATTTTGGAACTTGACCCGACGCCAAAACACGATCCGATCGCCGACATTGGACGGTTGGTCGCGGCGACCGCCTGGCAGCCCCGGCTCGGCTGGCAGCAGACGGTCGCCGACACCTACGCGTTTTGGCGCGAGAAGCTCCACGACCGGTCGGGGCATTAGCCGCCGCGCCGAGCACCAACAGAAGACACCTGGGTTTATCACGTGAAGATTGCAGTCATTGGGACCGGGTACGTGGGACTTGTGACTGGCACTTGCCTGGCTGACAGCGGCAACACAGTCACTTGCATCGATATCGACGAAGAGAAAATCAACAGCCTGGCGGTCGGCCGGGTCCCCATTTACGAGCCCGGCCTGGCCGAGCTCGTCCGTCGCAACGCCGATCGCGGGCGATTGCGCTTCACAACCGACACCGCCGCGGGAGTGCGAGACGCCAGGCTAATTTTCTTGGCCGTCGGCACTCCATCTTCCGACGATGGTGCCGCCGACTTGACGAGCTTATGGATCGTGGTCGACGCGCTGGCGCCGCATTTCGGCCGCAACTCGATACTGGTGATCAAGAGTACCGTCCCAGTCGGCACGAACGCGGCGATTTACGCGCGGCTCAACGAGCGAACGGGGCGCGAGTGTGACGTTGCCAGCAACCCCGAATTCCTCAAAGAGGGGGCGGCGATCGAGGACTTCAAGAAGCCCGATCGCGTGGTGGTTGGCGTACGTCGCGAGGAAGTCGCTGAAGTGCTGCATGAGCTTTATCGCCCATTCTTGCGCACTGAGCGGCCCTTCTTAGTCATGTCGCCCGAGAGCGCCGAAATGACCAAGTATGTCGCCAATAGTCTATTGGCCACCAAGATCAGTTTTATCAACGAAGTGGCCAATCTTTGCGAGCGCACCAAGGCCGACATCAACGAAGTACGGCGCGGCATCGGGCACGATCAGCGCATCGGTTTCGCGTTCCTGTTTCCCGGCGTCGGCTACGGTGGCAGTTGCTTTCCCAAAGACGTGCGGGCGCTGGTGGCCACGGCCCGCCATGTCGGTCAGTCGACATCGCTTTTGGAGGCGGTCGACGCTGTGAATCAGCGACAAAAAGAAGTGTTGCTGAGCAAGATCGCGTGCGTCTTCGGCGACAACCTCGCTGGCAAGCGGATCGCCGTCTGGGGGCTGGCATTCAAACCGCGCACCGACGACGTCCGCGAGGCCCCCGCCCTGGTCCTGGTCGACGCTCTTTTGGCGCGCGGCGCCGTCGTGGCAGTCCATGATCCTGAGGCGACCGCCAATGTTCACCGCCTTTACGGCGATCGCTTGACCTATGCCGAACAGCCTTACGATGCCTTGACCAGCGCCGATGCCCTGGCGATTTGCACCGAATGGGAGGAATATCGCAACCCCGACTTCACCCTCATGCGCGAGCGGATGAAGACTCCCGTGATCTTCGACGGCCGCAATCTTTATGAGCCCGACGATATGCGCGCCGAAGGCTTCGCATACCACTCGATCGGACGCGCCAGTGTGACGGGGTGATTCTGATTGATGCGCGGGCGGTGTCGCATCGACCGCGCGCTCGGTCACTCGCGGCGGTACCGTTGACGCTCGCTGGCGCGGCCGTTACGTTCGAGGGCTTCCGGCGGAGTGCGTTCCGCGGCACGCCGCAACCTTGGGGAGCCAGTCGACTTGAATCGCACCATTCTGCGTTCGCGGCTCGACACAAAGAGCGACGTTTACGCGGCCAATCGGCACGCGTCGCTGGCTCAACTGGCCGCCCTTGATCAGCTATTAGCCCAATCGCGCTCCGGCGGCGGTGAGAAGTATGTGACCAAGCACCGCCAGCGCGGCAAGCTTTTGCCGCGCGAGCGAATCGAGGGGCTGCTTGACCGCGACTCCCCTTTTCTCGAGCTCTCGCCGATCGCCGCGGCCGGTACAAGTTACGAAGTTGGCGCCTCGGTCGTCACCGGAATCGGCGTAATCTCGAACGTCGAATGCTTGCTAATCGCCTCCGAACCCACGGTGCGTGGCGGGGCGATTAACCCTTTCACGCTCAAGAAGACCCTCCGGGCGATGGACATCTGCCGCGAGAATCGCCTGCCGCTCGTGTTTCTTGTCGAGTCGGGCGGGGCCGATCTGCCGAAGCAGGCGGAGATCTTCGTGCCCGGCGGGGCTGGTTTTCGCGACATGACGCAATTGTCGGCCGCCCGCATTCCGACGATCGCGCTAGTGTTCGGCAACTCGACCGCTGGCGGCGCATACAACCCCGCAATGTGCGACTACTCAGTATTTGTCAAGAACCGGGCCAAAGTGTTCCTGGGAGGCCCGCCCTTGGTGAAGATGGCCACGGGTGAGGAATCGACCGACGAGGAGCTCGGTGGTGCCGAGATGCACGCCAAGGTGTCGGGACTAGCCGACTACCTGGCGGTCGACGAGCTCGACGCGCTACGCTTAGGTCGCCAGATCGTGGCGAATCTCAATTGGCGCAAGGCAGGCCTGTGTCCGAGGCGCCCCGTCGTGGAGCCTCGCTACGACTCCGACGAACTGTTGGGACTGGCGCCGGCCGACCTCAAGGTGCCGGTCGACGCGCTCGAAGTGATCGCGCGCCTCGTCGATGCTTCGGAATTCGATGAATTCAAGCCCTCCTACGGAACGAGCCTGGTGACCGGCTGGGCGTCGATCCACGGCTACCCTGTCGGCATCCTCGCTAATGCCCAGGGGGTGCTGTTTTCCGAGGAATCGCAGAAGGCCACCCAGTTTATCGAGCTGGCCAACCAGCACGACGTGTCGCTCGTGTTTCTGCAGAACGTCACCGGCTACATGGTTGGCCGTCAATATGAACAAGGGGGGATAATCAAACACGGCGCCATGATGATCAACGCCGTCTCGAACAGCACCGTCCCGCATCTGACTTTGCAGTTCGGCGCGTCGTATGGCGCCGGCAACTACGGGATGTGCGGCCGGGCATACAATCCGCGCTTTCTGTTTGCCTGGCCGAATGCCAAAACCGCTGTCATGGGTCCGCAGCAATTGGCGGGAGTGATGTCGTTGGTGGGGCGCGCGTCGGCAGCCGCGGCAGGTAAGCCGTTCGATGAGGAGCGCGATGCCATCCAACGCGCAATGGTCGAAAACCAGATCGAACTCGAGTCGCTGGCGATCTACAACAGTGCGCGCCTCTACGACGACGGGCTCATCGACCCGCGCGACAGCCGTACTGTGCTCGGGTTGACGTTGTCGGCCGTCCATACAGCCGAGGTGCGCGGCACGCGCGGCTTCGGCGTGTTCCGCATGTAATCGGAAGGAACGGGTCGCGTGATTCAGAAGGTGCTTATCGCCAATCGCGGAGAAATTGCTCGCCGCATTGTGCGCACCTGTCGTGCGATGGGGATCGGTTCGGTCGCGGTGTTTTCCGATCCCGATCGTGATGCGCTATTCGTCAACGATGCCGATGAGGCGGTAGCGCTGGGAGGCGCCACGCCAGCCGAGTCGTATCTGCGAATCAAGGCAGTAGTTGAAGCCGCGCGACGCACCGGTGCGGACGCCGTGCACCCGGGTTACGGCTTCCTCGCTGAAAACGCCGCCTTTGCCCAGGCGTGCCTCGACGCTGACCTGACACTTATTGGTCCGTCTCCTGCAGCGATCGAGGCGATGGGCTCGAAGATTGAAGCCAAGGCCCGAGTTCAAGCCGCTGGCGTACCGGTGCTTTCAACGATCGCCGCCGCGGGGCGCAAGCCCGACGACCTGGCGCGTGAGGCAACCCGTCTAGGATTTCCGCTACTGGTCAAAGCCTCGGGTGGCGGCGGTGGACGCGGGATGCGGATCATAAATGCGCCAGGTGAGCTGACCGCAGCGATCGACCTCGCCAGCCGCGAGGCGGCAGCGGCCTTCGGCGACGATTGTGTATTTCTCGAACCGTATCTGCGGGCGCCGCGGCACATCGAGTTTCAGGTTTTTGGAGACAAACACGGACGCATTGTTCAGCTCTTCGAGCGAGAATGCTCGATTCAGCGCCGTCATCAGAAGATCATCGAAGAATCTCCTTCCCCGGCGCTTGGCAATGAGTTGCGCGGGCGCATGGGCGAAGCGGCCGTCCGCGCTGCGCAAGCTGTCGACTATGTCGGGGCCGGTACGATCGAGTTTCTACTGGATGCCGATGGCAAGTTTTACTTCCTGGAGATGAACACTCGGTTACAGGTCGAGCATCCGGTAACCGAAATGGTCACCGGTCTCGATCTCGTGCGACTACAACTACTCGTCGCTGAAGGAGGGCACTTGCCAGTCGAGGCGACCGAAGCGGTGCTCACGGGACACGCGATCGAAGCGCGGCTGTACGCCGAAGATCCGCTCAACGACTATCGTCCCGCGACTGGCACAATGCATCGCTTTCGCCTGCCAAGCGTGCCAGGGTTACGAATCGAAAGTGCGGTCGCCGACGGCTCAGAGATCAGTCCTTACTACGATTCGTTGATTGCAAAAGTGATCGTGCACGCGGCGGCCCGACCGGATGCGGCGCGACAATTGGCCACTGTATTGGCCGCCGCGCAGTTGCATGGTCCCACGACGAATCGTGATTTGCTGGTGCGCATTTTGCGCCACCCCGAGTTCGTCTCCGGTCACACTGATACACACTTCCTTGAGCGTCACCCGCCATCGGAATTAGGCCGGCCGCTCGCCGACGCGAGTGCGTTGCAACGGCATGCCGTGGCTGCCGCCCTGGCCGGCCAGGCCGAACGCCGCCGCGACGCCACCGCGCTCGAGACGCTCCCTAGTGGCTGGCGCAACAGCCCATCGCAGTTGCAGGTAGTTCGTTTTGCCGTGGGAGATGCGTTGCACGAAGTTCGCTACGGTTTCTCGCGTAATGGCTTGAGTTTGGAGTTCGACGGGGCAGCGCATGATGGCGCTGTCCTCGATGTTTGCGCGCCCGAGGAGGTTGTTCTTTCGGTCGATGGCGTCCGCCAAGCTTGCAGTGTGCATCGCGTAGGCGAAACGTGGTATGTGGACAGTGCCGCAGGGTCGAGTCAGTTGCAAGAACTTCCTCGCTACCCACTGCCCGACGCGGCCGAGGACCGCGGGTCGCTCATGGCCCCCTTTCCAGGCGTCGTGGCGGAGATCAAAGTAACGGTCGGAGCGAACGTGGCCGCTGGCGATCCGTTGCTGGTGATCGAATCGATGAAGATGTTCCATCCGATTGTGGCGCCAGTCGCCGGCGCACTAACTGAGTTGCGCGTCGCCGTCGGAGCTCACGTGCAAGCCGGTGCCCTACTGGCTGTGATCGACGCAACGGCTGCTGCTACGGCCGACAGTGGCACGGCTGACCGCGCTGCCGCGACGCCCAGCGAGTCGACCGCGTTTTGAGATCTGTAAAGGTTGTTGCCATGCCCGCTGATCCAGAAGTTCTGCGAGTCGCCAATTGTTCGGGATTTTGGGGCGATCGTCTGTCGGCCGCGCGCGAAATGCTCGAAGGCGGTCCGATCGACGTGTTGACCGGCGACTATCTTGCCGAGTTGACCATGCTGATCCTTTGGAAGGGACGCCAAAAAGATGCCGCCAAGGGTTATGCCACGACGTTCCTTAAACAGATGGAACAGTCGCTCGGATTGGCGCTCGAGCGGGGGGTAAAGATCGTCGCGAATGCCGGCGGCCTGAATCCCCGCGGCCTGGCAGACGAGTTGCGCAAGCTATGCGACAAGCTCGGGCTGAAGGCGCGCATCGCTCATATCGAAGGGGACGACTTGCTTGGGCGACTTGACGAGCTTCAAGCCGCCGGACATGAGCTTAAGCATCTCGATTCTGGGAAGCCGCTGGCGGCGCTGGGCCGCGCACCTCTGACCGCCAATGCCTATCTCGGAGGATGGGGAATCGCCGAATCACTCGGCCACGGCGCCGACATGGTCATTTGCCCGCGCGTCACCGATGCCGCGCTGGTTGTTGGGCCGGCGGCGTGGCATTTCAAGTGGCAGCGACACGATTGGGATCGGCTGGCTGGCGCCGTCGTCGTCGGCCACGTGCTCGAATGTGGCTGTCAATGCACGGGCGGCAACTACGCCTTCTTTCAGGAAGTGCCCGGGCTTGAGAGGCCAGGCTTTCCGTTGGCCGAGATGCACCGCGACGGCAGCGCGGTCCTCACCAAGCACCGTGGTACTGGTGGGTTGGTTTCGGTCGGCACGGTCACTGCGCAGTTGCTCTATGAGATTGACGCGCCGCGTTATTTCAACCCCGACGTAGTCGCGCGATTCGACACAATCAATCTCCGCCAGGTCGGCCCGGATCGCGTGGAGATTTCCGGAGTCAAGGGAGAGCCAGCCCCGAGCACGCTTAAGGTGTGCCTGAATTACCTGGGCGGTTTCCGCAACACCATGACCTTTGTGCTCACCGGTTTGGACATCGACGAAAAAGCCTCGCTCGCGCAGCGCTCGTTGCATCAGGCACTTAACGGCGGCCGTGATTTCGATCAACTGCATCTGGAGTTGATTCACAGTGAGAAGCTCGACGCCGCGACCAACACCGAGGCCAGTGCGCTTTTGCGCGTGACCGCCAAGAGCCTTGATCCAGACAAGGTGGGGCGCAGGTTCTCCAATGTGATCGTCGAGATGGCATTGGCCAGCTTTCCCGGGTTTTATTGCACAACGCCGCCGCAAGAGGCGACCCCCTTCGGTGTCTACTGGCCCGCGCTCATCGATGCTGCTGTCGTGCCGCACACGGTTGTCTTTGACGATGGTCGCCGCATCGAAGTGCCTCATAGCGTTCCGCGCGGTGACGGTTCGGCGGACTTTGCCTCGCAGCGCGACTGCGGCTCGACAGGCTCTGCCCACGACGCCGGAGCACGAACGGGTATGCTCAACGGCCCCAAGATGCGTCTGCCGCTGGGTACTTTGTTCGGAGCTCGTTCTGGCGACAAGGGCGGGAACGCGAACGTGGGCATTTGGGGGCGCAGTGACGCGGCATATCAGTGGTTGGCGAACTTCCTGACCGTCGAGCGATTCGTCGAATTGTTTCCCGAAGCCGCCCCGCTACGAGTTGCGCGGTTCGAATTCCCTAATTTGCGAGCCCTTAACTTCGTGGTCTTCGGACTGCTCGGCGAAGGGGTTGCTTCGAGCGTGCGCTTTGACGCGCAAGCCAAGAGCCTGGGAGAATTTCTCCGCTCGCGTGAGGTCGAACTCCCCGAGGCCTTGCTCAGCGACGCTCCGCTGGGCGCCGGCGTGGCGGCAGCCGCTGGGTAAGATTGCCGGCCGAGGGTTGTTGCAAAAGTTCGACAAACTCCGGCAACGCAAGCGTATTGTTTTCCACTCAACCCCGTAGCGCCGACTCGTGAAGCTGATCCGCGGTCTGGACGATTTGCCCGCCGAACTGTGCTCAGGTGCAGTGGCAATCGGCAATTTTGATGGCGTGCATCGAGGTCATGCCCGGATCGTCGAGCGCCTGATCGCTCACGCGCGAGCGGTCGGTGGGCCTGCAATTGTATTGACCTTCGATCCCCATCCCGTGCGCATTTTGCGCCCCGACAAGGCGCCGCCGCCACTGACGTGGACCGACCGCAAAGCGGAACTTCTGGCCGAACTAGGGGTCGACAGCACGGTCGTGCTGGCGACCGACGAATCGCTGTTGAATCTGACCGCTCAGGAGTTCTTTCAGCAGGTAGTCCTTGATCGACTCGACGCTCGCGCCCTGGTCGAAGGCCCGAATTTTTACTTCGGCCGCGGACGCCAGGGGACGATCGGCATGTTGCGCGACATGGCTGTCGCGGCTGGCATCGAACTGGAAGTGGTCGAGCCTCTCGTGCTCGATGGCCAACTGGTCTCGAGTTCGCGCGTGCGCGGACTGCTGGCTGCCGGTGATATCGACCACGCGCGACGGCTTTTAACGCGACCTTACCGCATTCGGGGAATGGTCGCGCATGGCGCCGGGCGCGGCAACAAATTAGGCTTTCCCACGGCAAACGTCGAAGCCATTGATACGTTGTTGCCAGCCGCGGGTGTGTATGCGGGGATGGGACTCACGGCAAAGCGCGATTGGCCCGCGGCCATTAACATCGGGCCCAACCCGACTTTCGGCGAACAGTTACTGAAGGTCGAGGCCCACTTGATCGGCTGCCACGAGCCGCTCTACGGGCAGCCGTTGGAGATTGACTTCTTGTCGCGGATTCGCGATGTGCGGACGTTCCCAGGAGTCGAAGCGTTGAAACAACAGCTTCAGGCCGATGTAGCCAGCGCCGCGGACATCGTTGACGAGTGGCATCGCAAACCAGATTCTGAACGGTTGACTCCCTGAACCTACGGAAAGAACACGTCGATCGTATGACTCAATCCAATGTCAATTGGCCGCGCTTCGTCGAGATCATTCGCGCCAGTCGGCGCATTGTGCTCACAAGTCACGTGCGCCCCGACTGCGACGCCTTGGGAAGCGAACTAGGCATGGCCGGCATCCTGGAGTCGCTCGGCAAGCAAGTGCTGATCTGCAACCCGCAAGAGACTCCACCCAATCTGGCCTTTATCGACCCGGATCGTCGCATTCGCATTGTCGGCAAAGGCGTGCAGCCGGCTGAGCTAGCCGACTTCGATCTGCTGATGGTCCTCGACACGAGCGCCTGGGCGCAATTAGGCGCGATGGGAGACGTCATTCGCAGCCTCGCGATCAAAAAGATCGTGCTCGATCATCACGTCGGCGCCGATGATCTGGGAGCCGAGGAATTCAAGAACACGACGGCCGAAGCGACGGGTCGGCTGGTCGTCGAGGCGGCCCGCGCGCTGGGTGCCAAGCTGTCCCCCGCAGTTGCTCGCGCGTTGTTCGCGGCTTTGACGACCGATACCGGTTGGATGCGATTCAGCTCGACAACCGCCGAGACATTTCGCATCGCTGCGGAACTTGTCGACTCCGGCGCGGTTCCTGCCGAAATCTACAACGCGCTCTACGAGCAAGAGACATTGGCCCGAGTGCGGCTGCGCGGCCGCATTCTCGAGCGTGCAGCGACCGAACTCGACGGCCGGCTGATTCATACCGCCTGTTTACTCGAGGATTTCGATGCTACCGGAGCACTGCCCTCGGATACCGAGGACGTCATCAACGCTACGCTCACGGTGCGCGGTACCGAAGTAGCCGTGATCCTGGTCGAGCACAACAACGGGGGCTTCAAAATCAGTTTTCGATCGCGCTCGGCCGTCGATTG
This sequence comes from Pirellulales bacterium, assembly GCA_019745975.1. Taxonomy (GTDB): domain Bacteria; phylum Planctomycetota; class Planctomycetia; order Pirellulales; family JAEUIK01; genus JAIESQ01. The sequence goes on along the minus strand of JAIESQ010000058.1, from coordinate 26,162 downwards.
CAGTCAACTGGCGGCGCAATTCGGCGGCGGTGGGCATAAAGCCGCCGCCGGTGCCATGGTCACTGGTACGTTCGCTGATGCCCGCCGTCGCGTGCTTGACGCTGTCTTCGCAGCCATGCGATAATCCCGCGCCCCTGCGAAGTGCGGCCGCGCGCCAGTGACCGATCGCTCGCAAGGGAAGGAATCGGTCGCGCGGCGGAGCCCGCTGCGTGGGTATTTGGCGCGTTCAAGTCCCACCTTAGAATCCCGCCTGAATCGCAGACTCCGGCGACGGCGCGAGCCGAAAAAACTGGCGCGGTGCCGACTGGTCTGCAACGAGCTAACGCGCGCCGCCACCATTACTCAGCCACCGTACGATTCGCCCGAGGAGACTCTACCCGATGTCCACCTCTTCGCCAGCCAAGCAGCCATCTTCCGCGAGTGTCGATTCCCAGCGCCGCGGCTTTCTCGTCAAGCTCTTGGCGATGCTGACCGGCGGGCTGGCGACGCTCGTTCCGCTGGGGGCGGGCGCGTTTGCGTTTCTCGATCCGCTCCGAAAAAAGGAGGGCGACGGCGGGCGTTTGATTCGCATCACGGTGCTGGACGCCCTTCGGGCGGACGGAGTGCCCCGGCAGTTTCCGGTGATCGCTGACCGCACGGACGCCTGGACCCACTATGCCGCCGACTCGTTGGGGGCCGTCTACTTGCGACGGACTGGCGATCGCGATGTCACAGCACTCAGCGCCACGTGTCCGCATGCCGGCTGCAATGTCGACTTCCGCGCCGGCGACCGGCCGAAACCGCCCGGGGAGTTTGCTTGCCCTTGCCATCGCAGCACTTTCGAGCCCGATGGCAAGCGCATCGACCCTGAGCATTGCCCCAGCCCGCGCGATCTCGATCCGCTGACGGTCGAGCTGCGCGAGCAAGGGGGGGCGGTCGAAGTGTGGATCAAGTTCGAGAAGTTCTTGGCCGGAACTGCCGAACGGATCGTTACCGGCTAGCCAGCGCGTGCGGCGAGCCACACAATCAACGAACGCCTGGCGCCGGCAACCCCAGTTCAATACACCCGGTCACCAATTGCAGGTTGTTCCGCATGAGTAGATTGCTCGATTGGGTCGATCATCGCACGGGGTATCGCGGCTTTGTCCACGAGGCGCTATACGAACACATCCCCGGTGGTGCCCGCTGGCGTTACGTTTGGGGGAGCACGCTGGCATTCGCCTTCGGCGTGCAAATGATCACGGGTGTATTTCTTTGGATGTCGTACGGCCCCAGCGCGCAAACTGCCTGGGAGAGCGTGTTTTATATCGAGAACCAGACGCAAGGGGGCTGGCTGTTGCGCGGCATCCACCATTTCATGGCGCAGGCGATGGTGGTCTTGCTGGTGATTCACCTGCTTCAGGTCGTCGTCGATGGTGCCTATAAAGCACCGCGAGAATTCAATTTCTGGATCGGCCTGCTCTTAATGCAGGTGGTGCTTGGCTTATCGCTAACTGGCTACTTGCTCCCCTGGGACCAAAAAGGTTACTGGGCGACGAAGGTTGCCACGAACTTGGTCGCGCAAGTTCCTGTGATCGGCGAGGATTTGCAACGGCTGGCCGTCGGTGGCAGCGACTATGGGCATCACACGCTCACGCGATTCTTCGCGCTCCATGCCGGGGTGCTGCCGGGTGTATTGATCCTGCTGTTGGTCGTGCACGTTGCGCTCTTTCGCAGGCACGGCATCACTCCCTACAAGCCCGAAGGCCGCCCCGATGGATCGTTCTGGCCAGAGCAGGTGCTCAAGGATGCCGTGGCCTGCCTAGCCGTGATGGCCGTCGTTCTCGGCCTGTGTTTGTTCCTGGGGGCGGAGCTCGGCGCACCAGCCGATCCGGCACACAGCTATTCGGCGGCCCGGCCCGAGTGGTACTTCTTGTTCTTGTTTCAGATGCTCAAATACTTTCCAGGCGAGAGTGAGATTTACGGTGCGCTGGTCATACCCGGCGCCGTGATGCTCGCGCTGTTCTTGATGCCGTTCCTTGGTTACACGAAAGTTGGCCACTACTTCAACATGGCGTTTCTCATTGCCTTGTTGGTCGGCGCCAGCACTCTGACTTTATTGGCGCTCAACGAGGATCGAAACAACCCGGATTTTCAGATCGCCGTCACCGAGGCCGACGACCAAGCCCAACGAGTAAGCGAGTTGGCGCTCAGTCCCCAGGGGATTCCCCCCACGGGAGCTGCCACACTTCTAAACAACGACCCGAAGACGGTCGGCCCGCAGCTCTTCAAACAGTATTGCGCGGGCTGCCACTCCTTTTCAGACGCCAAGAATCAAGGCCTCGTGGCGATGCCCCCGCGCGCCGCCGACTCCGAGCCGATCGAAACGGGCGGGTCGAATCTGTTCGGCTTTGCCGCGCGATCATGGTTCGCGGGCCTGTTCGATCCGGCGCAAATCGATGGGCCGCGCTATTTTGGCAACACTCCACATCGCGAAGGGGATATGGTCGGCTGGGTGAAGGAGCATGTACCAGCGATGAAGGAGGCCGACCGAGCCGAACTGGACCAGGTAGTGCAGGCATTGTTGGTCGAGGCCGCCGTGCCGGCCGAACGCACCTTGACTCTCCTCCAAGTGCAGCTCGTAGCACAAGGTCGCTTGGCGATCCGAGGCAAAACGCTTGGCTGCACCGAGTGCCATAAGTATCACGATGCCGGCGAGCTTGGGTCCGCGCCAGATTTGACCCACTATGGATCGCGGCAGTGGCTGATCGACTTCATTAGCAACCCCGGCGACGCGCGGTTCTACGGCGATAACCACCACATGCCCGCTTTCGGCGCAGTAGGTGCGAAGCCCGCAACTCTGTCCGCGCAACAGATCGGACTGTTGGCAGATTGGCTGCGTGGCGATTGGTACGAACCCGCGAAAGCCGGACAGCGCGATGCGCATTCCCAGGCGGTCCCACCGTCAGCGGCTCCTGCGCCCAGCGCGGCGGATGCGACTCCTGGGGAACCCGCCGCGCCGGAAGCAGCGGAGCCGGCGCCAGCCGAGCCGACCACCGAGCCAGCCGCAGAACCCGCGACACCCACCACGGAACCGCAACCGAGCGAGCCAGCGACAACCGAACCGCCCGCGAGCGAGCCACCGGCTGGCGATCCGTCGCCACCACCACCACCACCACCACCACCACCTGCGCCGTCAACGCCCGGACCTGCTTCAGCAGCCGACACCCAGTCGGATGGTCGGTTATGACGGTTTCCATCCCGCAGAACCCTCACGATTACGGGCAGTCGCGCGGTGCGGTACCAGGCGTGATACCTCGTTCACTCGCGCCGCCAGCCGGTCCCATGTACAAGTGGGCCGTCGTCGGCATGCTCTGGTTCATCTGTTTTTTCAACTATGCCGATCGTCTGGCGATCAGCTCAGCGCTGCCGATCCTGGAGCAAGACTACGGCTTCAATAAGGAACAACTGGGGCTGATTTCGTCGGCGTTCATGTGGATCTACGCCCTGACGGCGCCGTTGGCAGGGCAAGTGGGCGATCGCTACTCGCGCAAGGTACTGATTCTCGGTGGTTTGGCGGTTTGGAGCGTTATCACCGGGCTTACGGCGCTGTGCACTAAAGTGTGGCACTTCGTTCTCGTGCGCGGATCCGAAGGACTCGGCGAGACGTTCTACTTTCCCGCGTCGATGTCGCTGGTGAGCGATTATCACTCGAAGCGCACCCGCTCGACCGCGATGAGCATTCATCAAACAAGCGTCTACGCCGGCACAATCGCCGGAGGTCTCGGCACGGCGGTGCTGATCGATCGCCAAGGGTTGGGCTTGCCCTGGCAAACACCCTTCTGGGCATTCGGCATCGCAGGGTTGGCGCTAGCCCTGGTGCTGTGGTTCTTCGTGCGCGAGCCGGGCCGCAACGAAGCCGAGCGGCAAGAGCTACTCGCGCAAGGACTGGATGCCGATGCGATTGCGCCACCGCCGCGCCATGTGCCCCTTGTGCAGTTCCTGCCCGACATCGCTCGCACGCCGACCGTGCTGTTGATGATGGTGGCGTTCATCGCGGCCAACGTGGCCTCCGGAATGCTATTGAGCTGGACGACCCTGTTCGTGTTCGAGAAGTTCGGCAAACAGTTATCGCAACTGGGACCGTCGCTGTTCATGGCCTCGTTCGCGATGCTATTGATCCAAGTGGGAAGCGTGATCGGCAGCGTGCTCGGCGGGATCGTGGCCGACCGTGTGCGGCACAAGGTCATCTCGGGCCGTATTCTGGTGCAGGCGACCGGCATGCTGTTGGGCGGACCGTTCCTGTCGGCCGTCGGACTGGTCGACGACCTGGTAATTGTGGCCGGCGCGTTGTTGCTGTTGGGGATGTTCAAAGGAATCTACGACTCGAATATCTGGGCGTCGCTCTACGACGTCGTCGAGCCGGCCCGGCGTGGCACCGCGGTGGGGTTGATGAATATGGTCGGTTGGCTGGGGGCGGCCGGCGGAACCTACGTGGTGGGGCTGGTGGTGAACCAAGGAACGCCGATGAGCAGGGCGTTCGCCATGGTCGGGGGCGTGTATGTCTTCGGCGGCTTAACGCTGTTCGCGGCGGCCTTCTTGTTCGCCCCGCGCGATATCCGGCGGCTGGCCAGCTAGTCGCTTGCTGCGACCTTGGTCGGCCTGGTTTTGGCCGGCCTCATCGAGATCAGAATGGTCGCCGCAATCGGCGCTAAGCTATTACTGAGAAACCGCTTGCGCGGTGCATTGGTCGTCGGTCGGGCTATCAGTGCGGTTTCTCGGTGCCAAGTTATGATAAAATTCTTTCAACAATCTTGTTGAAAACCTATCAATCTACGTCAACAATGCGACGTAGCGTGCTAGATCAAGGGAAAGTTCGAGCACTCGAATCGTGGGTTGGGGATGATCGTCGAACAGCGCCGCAATCGGTTATTGGAGCTGATCCGGGTCCGCGGATTCGCCACCTTGCCCGACCTGGCCGAGGAGCTGGCGGTCTCCGAGTCGACGATCCGCCGTGACCTAGAGTTTTTGGAAGAAGCGGGCTCCGCGAAGCGAACCCACGGGGGCGCGTTTTACGCGGGGGCATCTCCCAAGTTGCCCCACTTCGACGAGCGGCAGCCTGCCCAGTGGGATAAGAAGAAAGCGATCGCCCGCCGCGCCGCCGAGTTGATCCAGTCGGGAGACACGATCCTGCTCGACGGCGGCACCACGACCTACGAGGTCGCCCGCCTGTTAGTTGGTCGCGCGTTGCAAGTGGTGACCAACTCGCTGCCCGTGGCCAACCTGTTTGCTTCGGCGGCCAACGCCGATCTGGTGTTCGTCGGGGGATACATTTATCCACGCACGGGCGTGGCGCTGGGGCCGTACGCGAATCGGATGCTCGCCGAGATCAACGTGAGGCGCACGGTGCTCAGTGTCGGAGGGATCAACGAGCGCGGATTCTTCAATAACAATCTCCTGCTGGTGGAGACCGAGCGGGCGATGATCAAGGCGGCCGACGAGGTGATCGTCGTCGCTGACAGCACGAAGCTGGGATGCCAGAGCCTGGCCTGGCTGTGTGGCCTGGACGAGATCGACTACCTGGTGGTCGATCACGAGCTACCTGCCGAGTGGCGCAAGAAGCTCACGGCGGCGGGGACGAAACTGCTAGTGGCCGAGCCGATTGCAGAGCCGGCCAGCAAGCACGACGAAACCAGCGAATGAATCCGATGGCGTCCGCCCCCGAGCTTGCCAACCCGCTTCGCCGCGACACGATCGAGCGGATCGTGCGCGAGATTGTCAGCCGGCAGTTTGCTTTCGCCGGTACATCGGCAAACGGCGCCGCAAGCGATGGCCCATCGAAGCTGGTGGTGAGCATTTCCGCCCGGCATTTGCATCTGACTGACGAACACGTCGAAGTGCTGTTTGGCCCGGGCCACTCGCTGACGCCGATGAAGCCGCTGTATCAAGACGGCTTTTACGCCGCGGAGGAGACCGTGATGGTCGTCGGCCCAAGGCGGCGGATGCTGCCGGCCGTCCGCGTGTTGGGCCCGACTCGGCCGCACAGCCAGGTCGAGCTGGCGTTTACCGACGCGATCTCGTTGGGGATCGACGTGCCCGTGCGGGCGAGTGGCAAGATCGAGGGGACTCCCGGCTGCGTGCTGGTAGGACCAAAAGGAGTCGTCGAGCTCGATCAAGGGGTGATCCGCGCCGAGCGCCACGTCCACATGGGCCTGGCGGACGCCGCCTGCTTTGGCGTGAAAAACGGCGAGCGCATGAGCCTGCGGATTCGCTCGACTTGCACCACGACGCTTGAAGACCTGCTGGTGCGGGCCGACGCTACGAGCAAACTCGAAGTCCACCTCGATACCGACGAAGGGAACGCGGTCGACCTGGACCACGCCGAACACGTGGAACTATTGCGTCAGCACAAATAACCAATCGGATCACGGGCCGGCACGACCCGCACGTATCTCGTGCCCTAGCAACTGGGAGAATTGTGTCATGGCAAGAACTTTGGAAGCGCTGGGAATGATCGAGACGAAGGGATTCGTCACGCTGATCGAGGCCAGCGACGCGATGATGAAGGCGGCGAACGTGCAGTTTCTCGGCTGGCAGAAGATCGGCTCGGGTCTTGTGACCGCGTTCGTCACGGGCGACGTGGCGGCCGTCAAAGCCGCGACCGATGCCGGCGCTGCGGCAGCAGGCCGCGTGGGTGAAGTGGTGGCCGTGCAGGTCATCCCCCGCCCGCACGACGACGTGCTCGGCGTGTTGCCGGCCGTGGCGGTCACGGCGTAAGTCATGTGACCGTCGTGGCACGGCCATCCTTGGCCGTGAACATCACGGGCTAGAAGCCCGTGCCACGAGAACAACACACTGCATCGTTTTGCTCGGGCAATCACAATCACCACTCAACTCAAGATCGAGGGAGTTTAGACAACCATGCAAGACGCCATTGGACTGGTCGAAACACGCGGCCTGGTGGCCATGATCGAAGCCACGGACGCGATGGCCAAAGCGGCCAACGTGCGGATCGTCAAGCAAGTGCAGATCGGCGGCGCCTACGTCACGACGATCGTGCGCGGCGACGTCGGCAGCGTGCGGGCGGCGGTGGAAGCCGGCGCGGCGGCGGCCTCGCAAGTCGGCGAGCTCGTGGCCACGCACGTCATTCCGCGGCCGGCCGAAGGGCTGAACGCGGCGTACCTGAACTAGCAACGTGGGCGCCACAGACCATCGCCGCACTGCTGGACAAGCCAGCAGTGGCACCCAAGCGATTGTCGTATCGGCGCAACACTCGATCGACGGTAACTGGATCGCTGGCGCGCATGAAGATTCTCGTAGCCAATTTGGGCTCGACTAGCTTCAAGTATCGGCTGTTTGACATGGCCGACGAGCGCCAGCTTGCGCGCGGAGGGATCGAACGCGTCGGCTCGAAGGAGAGCCGGGGGTTCGTAGACGTCGCGGGGCATCGGCACGAGTTTGCCGAGCCCGTGCCCGACCATGCCGTGGCGGTTCGCAAGTGCTTGGAGCAACTGACCGACCCGATGCACGGTTGCCTGAAGCAGACTGGCGAAGTCGCCGGGATTGGCTTCAAGGCGGTTCATCCGGGTTCGGATGCCACGGTGGTGCGCGTGACGCCCGAGGTGCTGGCCGACATGGAAGCGATGAACGCCGTGGCCCCGGCGCACAATCCGCCGTATGTGGCGGCGATGCGGCTGTTGGCCGAGAAGCTGCCAGAGATTCCGCTGGTGGCGGCGTTCGAGACTGGCTTTCACCAGTCGATTCCTGATCGCAATCGTTTTTACGGTGCGCCGTATGAGTGGGCGACGCAGCACCAGGTGCGGCGCTACGGATTTCACGGGGCTAGTCACCGCTTTATCGGCGGACGGATCGCCGAGCTGCTGGGGCGCGACAACCTGCGAGTGATCTCTTGCCACCTAGGCGGATCAAGCTCGCTGTGCGCGATTCGCGCGGGCCAGAGCATGGCGACGAGCATGGGCATGAGCCCGCAGTCGGGGACGCTGCACAACAACCGCGTGGGGGATTTCGATCCGTTCGCGCTGCCGGTGCTAATGCAGCAGACTGGCCGCACGCTGGCCGAGTTGCTCGACGAATTGGCCAGTCGCGGTGGGCTGCTGGGGCTTAGCGGCACCAGCGGCGACGTGCGCGACTTGGAGAAGAGTGCGGCCTGTGGTGACGTGCGGGCGCGGTTGGCGCTCGACGTGTTCGTCGGCGACGTACGGCGGCATTTGGGGTCGCTGTTGGTGGAACTGGGCGGGCTGGACGCGCTCGTTTTCACCGGCGGCATCGGCGAGAACGGCGCGGGCATCCGGGCCGGCGTCTGTCAGGGGCTCGAAGAACTGGGAATCACGTTGGACGCGGCGGCCAACGACAGTGCGGGACAAGCCGGCAGTGTCACGAGCGTGGCAGGCAGCGCAAAGCTCCAGCCGGGGGAACGGCCGATTCATGCCGCGACGAGCCGCGCGCAGATTTGGATCGTGCCGACCAACGAAGAGCTCGTCGTCGCCCGACAGACCAAAGAGCACTTGGAAAGCTATACGCAGTAGCAGATGCAAAAGCCGCGGAGCTTGCTCCGCGCGACAGAGACCAAACCATGTTCATCGCCAAAGTAACCGGGAGCGTCGTGGCCACGCAGAAAGTCGACTCGATGGTCGGCCACAAGCTGCTGGTGGTCGAGCCGTATCGCGTCGATCCCGACGATCGCAGCCGGCTGAAGTCGACCGGCCGCACCTTCGTGACAGCCGACACCTTGGGAGCCGGCGTCGGCGAGTACGTGCTGTTGACGCAAGGCTCCAGCGCCCGACTGACCCCTGAAACCAAACAGTTACCGATCGACACGGTCGTGATTGGCATCGTCGATACAGTGCACCTCGATCAAGCATGCGTCTACGACCGACAGAGATCGATTAGCTGAACCCCGTTGAACATGCCCTGCTTCTTCTCGACCCACCGCAAATTGAAGTAGCCCGCCATGCAAGCCACTGAACAACTCGTCCGCAGCGTCGTCGAAGAAGTGCTCACGCAATTGCGCAGCTCGCCGGGGGCCGGGGCGTTGGCCGCCCCGCGCCGTGGCAGTGGGCAGCGCGGCGTGTTTGCCGACGTGAACGAGGCGGTCACGGCCGCCCGTGAGGCCTTCGAGCAGCTCTCGGGCCGGACGATCGAAGACCGCAAGCGGATGATCGACCACGTCCGCCGCATCTCGATTGAACAGCGCGTCGAGCTGGGCACCATGGAGATGGAAGAGACCAAGATCGGCCGCTTGGAACATAAGATCGAGAAGCTGCAGACCCTCGGCCAGCGGGCCCCCGGCGTCGAGTTTCTGCGGAGCGAAGTGTTCAGCGGCGACCACGGGCTGGCCGTAATCGAGCACGCGCCGTTCGGAGTCATCGGCGCAATCACGCCAGTCACTCACTCACTGCCGACTATCACCGGCAACGCGGTCAGCATGATCGCCGCGGGCAACACACTGGTCGTCAATCCCCATCCGTCGGGCAAGCTCGTTGCGGCTGAAGGCGTGCGGCGGTTCAACGAGGCCATCTATCGCGACCTGGGAATCGACAACCTGATTTGCGTGATCGCCGAGCCGACCCTCGAATCGGCCGACGCCATCTTCAAACATCGCGACGTGGCCATGATTTGCGTCACCGGCGGGCCAGCCGTTGCGCGGGCGGCGCTGGCCAGCAGCAAGCGGGCCGTCGTGGCCGGGCCGGGTAATCCGCCGGTGGTGGTCGACGAAACGGCTGATTTGGATCGGGCGGCAAGGGCCATTATCCGCGGCGCCGCTTACGACAACAACCTGCTGTGCATCGCCGAGAAAGAAGTCTTCGTCGTCGAGAAGGTGTTCGACGCGATGCTCAAGGCGATGGAACGCGCCGGCGCCGTGCGCTTGAACGCCCGCGAGGTCGATGCCTTGACCAAAGCGGCGATCGTGCCGGTCGGCGAAGGTTCGCACCGGCATGATGCCCCAGCCAAGGAGTATCTCGGACAAGACGCCGCCGTGCTGGCCCGGGCTGCAGGGCGCAACGTGCCGGCCGGGACAGAGCTCTTGTTCGGCGAAACGGACGAGAAGAACCCGTTCGTGCCCGTCGAGCAAATGATGCCCTTCTTGCCGTTTGTGCGTTGCCGCGATGTCGATGAGGCGATCGCCAAGGCGAAGTACTACGAACACGGCTTCCGTCACACGGCGATCATTCACTCGCACGACGTGCGCAACATGACCAAGATGGGCCGCGCGCTCGACACCACGCTGTTCGTCAAAAACGGGCCGTGCATGGCGGCGCTGGGGCTCGGCGGCGAAGGGTACATCTCGTTCTCGATCGCTACGCCGACAGGCGAGGGCTGCACCACGCCGCTGACCTTCACCCGCGAGCGACGCTGCTCGATGATCGACGACTTGCGAATTTTAGGGAAGTGATCCTGTAGGGTGTGCGCAGCACGCCACATTAGGCACCAAGGTCCCGTTGCGTTTCACACGCCCAACGAAATACGAACCGACACTATGCAAACCGGCACTGTCATCGGCACCGCGACCGCCACGGTCAAGCATCCGTCGCTCGTCGGCGCGAAGCTGCTGGTGGTCAACATCGAGATGGCCGATGGCCGTGCGTCGGACGGCAATCCGCTGCTGGTGGTCGATTGGCTGGGGGCGGGGCGCGGCGACCGCGTGCTGATCACCAGCGATGGCCCGGCCGTGCAAGAACACTTAAAGGACGACAAGACACCGGTGCGCTACAGCGTTGTCGGCATTGTCGATCCGTGATCGAACTACCGACATGAAAAACCAGGAGTCCGACCCACTGGCCCGACTGGTCGAGCGCATCGTCCGCGAGGTGCTGGCTCGATTGGCGGCGGCCGAAAAAGCAACGGCGAAATCCGAGCCCGCCAGCGGCAGCGCGATGGGCCTCGTAGGCCGCGTGATTTCGCTGGCGGACTTGAAGCAATTGACTGATGAGACGCGCGAGCTTCAAGTCGCGACGGAGGCCTTGATCACACCGGCCGCCAAAGACGAATTACGAGAACGAGGGATCCAGGTCGTCCGCGGCCAACAGCAGTCAACAACGAAAAACACTGGGAGTAGCGCGACCGGTTTGGTTGTCGGCACGACGGAAGCCCCGATTCCGATCGACACGGCGCTAACCGGGCTGCGACGACAGAAAATCGAGATCCAGCAACTGCCGCGACTGCCACTGGTTGAGCAGATCGACGCGATTGTCGAGCAGGTGGTGCGTGGCGGACGACGTGGCGTACTGGTCACCAGCGAGGTGGCCGGGGCGCTTTGCCTGGCGAATCGCCAGCGCGGAGTGCGGGCCGTGACAGGAGCCACGGAGCAAGGCGTGCGGCGCGATGTCGAACAGTTGGCAGCCAATTTGCTGGTCGTCGATTCGGCGGGGCGGAGCACGTTTGAACATTTGCAACTGCTGAGAGAGTTCGCGACGAGTACCGCGGGTCAACTCTCCGCAGTGCTGCGAGATCGACTGGAGTAGTTCAATGCAAGTTGGCCGCGTGATCGGCACGGTGACCTTGACGAGTCCGCACCCGACGATGGGCGGGGCGCGGTTGCGGCTCGTGGTGCCGCAGTCGTTGGCCAACCTGCGCGGCGACGGCAGCGGGCAGCAAGAACCGCTGGTCGTGTACGACGAACTAGGGGCCGGCGTTGGCAGCCTGATCGCCTTCAGCGAAGGGCGCGAAGCCGCCCAACCGTTCGACCCGGAGGGCAAACCGATCGACGCCTACAACGCTGCCATCCTCGATCATATCGATATCAACTGATTCACCGATAACGGAGCAAGTGCACCCCCCATGCAAAGCGTTTACCAGATCAAGCAGGAAATGTGCGAGATCGGGCGCCGGTTGTACAACCGCGGTTTCGCCGCCGCCAACGACGGCAACATCACCTACCGTATCAGCGACAACGAAGTACTCTGCACGCCGACGCTCATCTGCAAAGGCTTCATGAAGCCCGACGACATCTGCAGCGTCGACATGGAAGGCAAGCAGCTCTCGGGCAAGCGCAAGCGCACGAGCGAAGTGCTGCTGCACCTGGCGATTATGAAGGAGCGGCCCGACGTCAAGAGCTGCGTGCACTGCCATCCGCCGCATGCCACGGCATTCGCCATTGCGCGCGAGCCGATTCCGCAGTGCGTGCTGCCCGAGGTCGAGGTGTTTCTGGGCGAAGTTCCGCTGGCAAAGTACGAAACGCCGGGCGGCCAGAAATTCGCCGATACCGTGCTGCCGTACTGCCGAAAGTCAAACGTAATCATCCTCACTAATCACGGCACCGTGAGCTTCGGCGAGTCGCTCGAGCGGGCTTACTGGTGGACCGAAATCCTCGACGCCTATTGCCGGATGCTGATCCTGGCCCGCGATCTGGGGCGCGTCAGCTACCTGAGCGAAGGGCAAACTCGTGAACTGCTGGACTTGAAAGCCAAATGGGGCTTCAAAGACTCGCGCAACGAAGCGGAAATGAAGGACTGCGACATCTGCGCGAACGATTTGTTCCGCTCGAGCTGGGCCGATAGCGGCGTGCAGGAGCGGGCATTCGTGCCGCCGTCGAAGTCGGCCAGTGCTGGCGCGGCGAATGCGGTGAAGCCGGCCTCGCTGGCCCCCAGCAGCAACGGCGCGCCGCACGATCAAGAGGCGCTCGTGCAGATGATTACCGATCGCGTGATGGCGGCGCTGGCCGCGCGGAGTTGATTGCCATGAAAGTCAGCATTATCGGCGGCGGTGGCCTGGTTGGTTCGTGCACGGCGTTCGCCTTGCAGATGGGTCGCATCGTGCGCGAGATTGCGCTGGTCGACGCCAATGCCGAACTGGCGGCCGGCCAGGCTCTCGACCTGCTGCACGGGGCGTCGGTCGCCGCCGATCAGGTGATCACGTCGGGCGGTTACGAGCATATCCCCACGAGCGATCTGGTCTGCATCACGGCCGGCCTGCGGCGCAAGCCCGACGAGAGCCGGTTAGACCTGATCAATCGCAATGTCGATCTGTTCCTGGGCATCTTAGAACAAACCACGGCCGCCGGGCTGAAACCGGGCGCCGTCGTGCTCGTGGTGTCGAACCCCGTCGACGTGCTCGCGTACCTGGCGGCCGAGCGTCTCGATTTGCCGACCAACCAGGTGCTGGGGTTGGGAACGCAGTTGGACACGATCCGCTTCCGCAGCTTGATCGCCGAGCGGTTGACGCTGGCTTCCACGCAAGTCACCGCGCTCATCTTGGGCGAGCACGGCGATAGCATGGTGCCGATCTGGTCGAGCGCCACGGCGGGCGGCTTGCCACTGGAAAAGTACCCCGGCTGGTGCCCGAAACTGGCGGACGAGCTGTTCACGCGCACCAAAGGCTCGGGTGCCGAAGTGATCAAGAAGAAAGGGGGCGCCGGCTTCGCGGTCGGTCTGGCGATCGGCGAAGTGATCGAGTCGATCGCGCTCGATCGGCGGCGCGTGCTGCCGGTCTCGAGTGTACAACGGGGCTGCTACGGCTTGCGCGATGTGGCGATTTCGGTCCCCACGGTCGTTGGGCACGGCGGCGTGGTGGCGACGCACGAGATCGACCTCTGGCCGAAAGAAGTGCAGGCCCTGCGCAAGAGCGGCCAGGTGCTGCGGCAAACCATTGATACCGTGCTGGCCCGCGTGGGAGCAGCGCGATGACGGCCGCCGATCGTATCTCAGGTGTGCGATCCAACGGAACACTGCTGGGCAAGCCAGCGGTGGCACCTGTCGCCAAGTCGCTCGACCAGAAGCTGGCCGCCATTCACGCCGATCCGTCGGGCTCGCGCGAGTTTATCATCGCCGACGCAAAGGACGCCGACATGGCGTTCGGCCTGGCGGCGCCGGGCAGTTCACCCGAGCATCATGCCGGCGAAGGGCGCTTTCGCAGTTTGGAGGAATACCGCCAGCAGATTCGCGACATCGTCCATCAGGGGATCGTCGATATCATGCTGATGTCGACCAGCACCAGCGACGCGCTGGCGCTCGGCGAGCGGCTGTTCGACAATTCTCACGTCACGCCGGCTGTGCGTGCCAATGACACGACGGATATTTGGGTCGCCCGGGGCGCGGCATATGCCGCCGAGGCGTCGCGGCCGTTCCGCACGTCGCTGTTGGATCATGCCCAGTGTGGCCACGTGGACTGCGCGCCGGAGGAACGGACGCGCGGCGCGAACCTGGGGCTGTACAGCGTCACGTTCAACAACCGACTGGATGAGGACCAGGCCTCGCTCGCGGCGTACCGGGTGTTTCGCGAAGAAGCGGAGCGCAAAGGCTTCCGCCATTTTCTCGAGGTGTTCGACCCCAATGCGCCGCAGGGCTTGTCGCCTGAGCAAGTCCCCACGTTCGTGAACGACAACATCGCCCGGGCTTTGGCGGGCGTGGCCGGAGCAGGCCGACCGCTGTTTCTTAAGGTGGTCTATCACGGCCCGCGCGCGATGGAAGATCTGGTCGCCTACGATCCGCACCTGGTCGTCGGCATTTTGGGAGGGGCGGCCGGCACCACGTACGACGCTTTCAAGCTGATCGCCGAGGCGCAGAAGCATGGCGCTCGCGTGGCGCTGTTCGGCCGGAAGATCAATTCGGCCGAAAGCCCGCTGGCGTTCGTGCAGTTTCTGCGCTTGATCGTCGAAGGGGCGATCACGCCCGAGGAGGCTGTGCCGGCCTATCACGCCGTGCTGGCTAAGCTGAACATCAAACCGGTCCGTAGCTTGGCCGACGACAGCGTGCTGCAAACCGCGGTGATGAGTTACAGCGGGCGTGCCCAGGCGAGTGTACCGGCTTCGGTCGCGTCGGCACCCACCGCACAGCGTTCAAGCAGTTCGGCCAGGTTGGTGCTGCCGCGAGCGTCGCTGGGCACGGGAAGCGCCGCGGTGGCGGCGGCGAGCAAGCCGGCGACGTCAACGTGCGGTTACAACGGCAAGCCTGTTGCAGCGACTTCTGCGAGGCCGAATGCGACGGGCGACGCCTGTAGTTGCGGCTGCAAATCGAACGTGTCGCCTGCCGCAGCCACGTCAAACGCCGCTCCAGTCGAGCCCGATTTCAGTAAGATGACGACCGCCGAGAAGCTGGCCTTTAACAAGGCGCGGCGCGATCGCGTTTTTGGGAAGTGAGCAATCCACGCGTCGAGACTTGTTCGAGAAGTCGTATCGCGCGAGCTAGCGCGCGGGACAAGTCCCGCGGCTAACAGACTTCGTCGGACGTATTGTAGTCATCACCGGCGCTTTTTCTGTGCATCACGTCCCATGCGCGGTATCGTAGACCGCCATGACACGCAAGCCGCGGAAAGTCCGCGCCGATTTTCGCAAAAACCGCACGCCACGCCCGCGCAAGGGCGACTTGACGCGTCGACACAGCGCCGACGAAGCAGCCGTCGACGATGCCGCGCGCGACGAACGGATCAGCGGCAAGGGGGAGCTCACGCGCCGCCGCACCGTGATGACGTCGGACGAGGCGCCGGCCGGCAACGCGATCCAGCTCGACGTCGACCTGTCGGAGTGTCTCGGCGGCCGCGTACTGCGAGTGCAGGGCCTGTTGAGCGAAGTCGAAACGGCCGACCATCGGCGGTTTCGCTGCGCCACGCGGCGCATCTTGAAGACGCTGAGCACCGATCTCAGGCACGTCGTCTGTGCCGGCGACAAGGTGCAGTTCCGCCCGGCCGGGCATGACGAAGGAATCATCGAGCGGATCGAACCGCGGCATGGCGTGCTCAGCCGGGCCAGCAAACGCCGTCAGCAGACGATCGTCGCCAACGTCGATCAACTGTTGATCGTGGCCAGCACCGGCGAACCGCCGCTGAAGCCCAACTTAATCGATCGCTTTCTCGTGGCGGCCGAAAAAGGGGGCATCCGGTCGATCATCGTCATCAACAAGATCGACCTGGTCGACCCCGCCGACTTGCAACCGCTGATCGGTGTTTATGCTCAGATGGGCTATCCAGTGATTCCGGTGAGCGCCGCCCAAGGGACGGGCGTGGCCCGACTGCGGCGGATGCTAGCGGGCCAGGCAACGGCCCTGGCAGGGCAATCGGGTGTCGGCAAAAGCTCGCTGTTGAACGCCATCGAGCCCGGGCTGGGGTTGCGCGTAAGCCACATCAGCGTCGAAACGCAGAAGGGCCGGCACACCACTACCACGGCCGAACTGCTGCCGTTGGCCAGTGGCGGTTACGTGATCGACACGCCCGGCATCCGGCAGTTTCAACTCTGGGATGTGTCGCCCGAGGAAGTGGCCGGTTACTTCCGCGATCTACGGCCGTTTGTGAGCCACTGCCAGTTCGCCGATTGCACGCACCGGCATGAGGAGGAGTGTGCCGTCAAGAACGCCGTGGCCGACGACCTGCTCGACGCCCGCCGCTACGAAAGTTACTTGGCGATTTTTGAAGGCGATTACTACTGATGGTCGCTAGTCTATGGGGCGAGGGTCTGGGAACAGGCCGCAGCACGTCGCCGCACACTTGCTTCAATTTCGGGGAGCCCGCTAATGAACCGCACGCTGGTCGCCGTATTCGTTCTGGGTTTGTCGCTCGTCTCGCCTGGTTGGTCTCCGGCCGCCGGCTTGATCGACTTTGAATCGGCGCCCGGTGGTGGGTTGCCGTCCGACGACGCACCTCTCAGCGTCCCGTATCCAATGCCGGGCGGCGGCAGCGTGCAGTTGTTCTTCGACGTCAACGGCAACAACACCTACGACTCGGGGATCGACGCCGAACCCATTTTCGAGGCCTCCGGACCCGACGCGATCAATGGCTTTGCCAACACGGTCACCGGCGTCCCCGACACGGCGAATGGCGGTCTCGCCTCGTTGCTAGGCAGTTTTTTCTTGCGGCAGGTGACGCCCGGCACCATTCCGCCGCCACTGGTAATCGACTACGCGTCGCCGGTCGCGATCACCGACCTGTCGGGCGAGATTTGGGACATCGACGGCCAGGAGCAGGCCACCGAACGTTGGAAGGTGGAAATCCTCGACGCGTCGAACGCGTTCCTCACGGGTCAGCTCTCGCCGATCGGCAACACCGGCGCGCTCGACGGCTTGCCGTGGACCTTTTCGTTCACGGGCCTGCCAAGTGGCGTTGACAAAATCCGCATCACGTTCGTCGGCACCAAGATCAGCGGGCTGGGCCTGGCGTTCAACAACTTCACGCCGATTCAAGCGGTGCCCGAGCCGAGCGGCATCGTGCTGGCCGGCGGCGGCGTGTTGGCGCTGCTCGCAGCGTTTGGCGCGCGTCGTCGCGGTGCCGTGACGCAGGCAGACGATTCGTTTCAGTTCCGCGCTACTTGAGTAGCAAGCCCAGCGAGCTCTATCGCCGCAGCTTCTTTCCGGTCGCGGCACCGCCGCTGGGCGATTTTGGCGTAGCGCGCAATCTCAACTCGGCGTCGGCAATGTGCAGCACGTCGCGGCAATAGTCGTGGCAACTGATGCACGTCGTGATCGAGTGCATGTACGTGTACGCGGCGCCGTCGAGATTTCGTTCTTCAGCCAACAAGGCGAGTTTCAGCGCAGTGCGCCGCAAGTCGGCACGATAATGCGCATAAACCTGGTCCTCTTCGGCGTGCCATTGCGTGGCGTCGGTGATTTTGACCAACTCTTTCGCGCCATCGCGGATCAGATCGAAGTTCTCGTCGACGAGCCCTTCGAGCACCTTTTGCGAGCTGGCGACCTTGGCACGCATCAGCGCCGCCTCGTTGGCTGGGTTGTCAGGGGCATCTGGCGTGGGTTCTTGCGCCCAGAGCAGGGCGCTCGTGGAAGCGGCGACGATCAAGCCCGCGGCCAAACTACCAACGATCCAGTGAGTTCGACTTGCCATTGTCCACCCTCCGGTTGAACCCTACCGACGCTACAAACTGCACCAGTTAACGTCGGAGTTGGGCAGTTACGATCTGCAATATTCTCGGATGCTACCACGGAACGCGACAGCTAGCGGGGAAATATCCGCGACGATCGTGTGCAGGCTCTCGGTCAACCCTTTGCCGAATATCCTTGGTCCGCCCCATTTGACACGTCGCTCGCGTAAGCTTTAAGCTTCCCCCTCACCACCAACGAGGGAAGTGCCCGATGTCCGAGCAAGCCGCGAATCAATCGACAGCAAATCTTGTCGAAAAACCTGCCGAAACGGGTTCTGGAAAGCCGCCCGTCACCTACGACGACTTCGCCAAGCTTGAACTGCGCGTGGCCAAGGTGCTGGCCGCCCGCGAGCATCCCAACGCCAACAAACTGCTGCTATTGGAAATCGAGGTCGGATCGGTACGCAAGCAAATCGTGGCTGGCATCCGGGGACATTACACGCCCGAGGACCTGGTGGGCCGCTTGATCGTCGTGGTCAACAACTTGGAGCCGGCGACAATCCGGGGCGAACAGTCCTACGGCATGCTGCTAGCAGCCAGCGATGGGACCTCGGTGATCTTGCTCCGGCCTGACAAGGAGTGCGCGAGCGGGTCGGGGGTGAAGTAGGGCCGACATTTGCCTACTTCTTAAACCGTAACTCGGTGAACTCCCTCACGCGGCCGGAGATCGCTGGTTCGACCGGCAGCCGCTCCATGCTGCTGGCGCCGTAGAAGCCGACGACCCCCTCCGTGCGGTCCAGGATGTACTGGGCATCGGCCGGCTCGGCGATCGGCCCGCCGTGGCAGAGCACCAGCACGTCGCGCTTCACGCGGACGGCCGCGTCGCGCATCCCTTGGATCAATTGCACGCAATCATCCAGCGTGCGGGCGGTGTGCGCGCCGATCGAGCCCTTGGTCGTCAGCCCCATGTGCGGGATGAGGATGTCGGCGCCGGCCCGGGCAAGTGCGGCCGCTTCGTCGTCGTTAAAGCAGTAAGGCGTCGTCAGCAGGCCCAGTTCGCCAGCCGTGCGGATCATGTCGACTTCGAGGCCGAAGCCCATGCCGGTTTCTTCGAGGTTGGCGCGGAACGTGCCGTCGATCAACCCGACGGTGGGAAAGTTCTGCACGCCGGCCAATCCGGCGGCCGCGACCTCGCGCAAGAAGTGTGGCATCAGCCGAAACGGATCAGTGCCGCAGACTCCGGCCAAGACCGGCGTGTGTGCGACGACCGGGAGCACCTCGCGGGCCATGTCCATCACGATGGCGTTGGCATCGCCGTAGGGCATCAGCCCCGCGAGCGAGCCGCGACCTGCCATGCGGAAGCGCCCCGAGTTGTAAATCACCAACAGGTCGATGCCACCGGCTTCCGACATCTTGGCGCTGATGCCGGTGCCGGCACCGCCGCCAACGATCGGTTTGCCCGCGGCGACTTTGGCCCGCAAGCGATCGAGAATCGGTCGGCGATTGGTGTCGGGCATGGGCTGCAATCTAAGGTGCGACATGCCACGTAGCAATCGCGACTACGCCGGCTTGAGCACGATCGCGGCCAGCGGCGGCAGGGTCAGCAACAGCGACGCGGGCCGACCGTGCGACGTCATGTCGCTGGCCAACACCCCGGCACCATTCCCAACGTTCGACCCGCCGTAGTAGGTCGAGTCACTGTTGAAGGTCTCGCGGTACCAGCCGCCGCGCGGCACGCCGAGCCGATATTCATGTCGGGGCACCGGCGTGAAGTTACAAACGATCACAAGAAAATCGTCTGGGTTCTTGCCGCGGCGCACGTAGCTGAGCGTGCTGTCCTCCCAGTCGTGACAGTCGATCCATTCGAAACCGGCCGGCTCAAAATCGACTTCGTGTAACGCGCCCTCGTTGCGCATAAGGCGATTGAGGTCACCGACCAGCTTGAGCAAGCCATTGTGGCTGTCCCACTGCAGCAAGTCCCACTGCAGGCTGGTGTCGTAGTTCCATTCGTTCCACTGGCCGAAGTCGCCCCCCATGAACAGCAGTTTTTTTCCAGGGTGGGTCCACATGTAGCTGTACATGAGCCGCAGGTTGGCGAATCGCTGCCAGAGGTCGCCGGGCATCTGGTCCAACAACGAGCCCTTGCCATGCACCACTTCGTCGTGCGACAGCGGCAGCACGAAGTTCTCGTGAAACGCGTAGATCAGGCTGAACGTCAACTCATCGTGGTGGTACTTGCGATGGATCGGTTCCTTGTGCATGTAACGGCGTGTGTCGTTCATCCAGCCCATGTTCCATTTCAGGCTGAAACCCAAGCCACCGAGATAGGTGGGGCGCGAGACGCCGCCCCAGGCCGTCGACTCTTCGGCAATCGTCAGCACGCCGGGATATTGCGTGTGCACCTGCTCATTGAACGTTTTAACGAAGCCGATGGCTTCGAGGTTCTCGCGCCCGCCGTACTTATTGGGGATCCACTCGCCCGGTTGGCGGCTGTAGTCGAGATAGAGCATCGACGCCACGGCGTCGACGCGCAGGCCATCGATGTGGTACTTGTCCAGCCAGAACAGCGCGTTCGAGAGCAGGAAGTTGCGAACTTCATTTCGGCCGTAATTGAAGATCAACGTTCCCCAGTCGCGGTGTTCACCTTGACGCGGGTCGGCGTGTTCGTAAAGGGCCGTGCCATCAAACTGCCGCAAGCCATGGTCGTCGCGCGGAAAGTGCGCCGGCACCCAATCGAGCACCACGCCAATGCCGTGTTGATGGCAATGGTCGACGAAGTACATGAAATCTTCGGGAGAACCATACCGACTGGTTACCGCGTAGTGCCCGATCGTCTGATAGCCCCAACTGCCCGAGAAGGGGTGCTCGCTAACCGGTAATAGTTCAAGATGCGTATAGCCCTGCTCGCGACAATAGGCGACGAGTTGATGCGCCAACTCGCGGTAGCCGAGCCAGCCCTGCGGGTTGTCGCCGGGGCGCTTCCAGCTTCCTAGATGTACTTCGTAAAACGCCATGGGGGCGTCAAGAGCATTGGCCTTGGGCCGCTGCTCGAGCCAGTTGGCGTCGTTCCATTGGTAGCGGTCGAGGTCGACAACGACTGACGCCGTCCGTGGCGGCAGCTCCGCGGCAAAACCGTACGGGTCGGACTTTTCCACGAGCCGGCCATGCTGCTTAATCGCGTACTTATACAGCGTGCCTTTCAGCAACCCAGGCACGAATAGCTCCCAGAAACCGCTGGGAATCTGCTTGCGCATCGGGTGGCGGCGAGGGTTCCAGTTATTGAAGTCACCAACGACGCTCACGCCGGAGGCATTCGGGGCCCAGACAGCGAAGTTCACCCCTTCCACGCCCTCGATCGTGCGCAAATGCGCTCCCAGCTTGTGATAGCTACGCCAATGCGTCCCTTCGCTCAATAGATAGACGTCGTAGTCGGAGAGGAGCGGCGGAAACGCGTAGGGATCGTGCATTACGGTGTGGCGGCCGTTTTCGTCGGCCACTTGCAAAAGATACTGCGCAGGGCGCGGTAGCTCAGGCGCCGGGCAGATCGCTTCGTACAATCCCGCCGGATGAATTCGACACATCGGACGGGGCGGAGCGCCTCGAGCACCGTCGAGCACCCAGGCCTGCGCCGATTCTGGCAAGAACGCCCGCACGGCCACGGCCTTGTGACCATCTTCGACCACTTCGTGGGGACCGAGCACGTCGAATGGGTTCTCATGCAGGCCATCCACCAATCGCCGCACACCTTCGAGGTCTACGCTTGTCCGCACGTTGAGGTCACTCCTGGTTGAAATACACTATCCGGCAATGCCGGATTACGCACATTGCTGGCTGGGGTTGTGGCGGACAGCGGTGCTTGCGATACCGCCCATTTTCTCAAATTGCCGTCGTTTGTCGATTTGCGATTCGGGCGTGTCCGGCCTATTCGAGCCAAGGTCTTGGCAGCCAGCCGGTTCCGAACTGCGCAAGGCGCAGCCAGAGCGCCTCCTGTTGATCAACGAGCCAGCTATGCAACCGAAGCCTTCGCGCCGAAGCCGGACGCTCTGTTCTCGGAAAACCAGGCGGCTCAGGCAGATAGGCGGCGCAAGTTGGCGCCACAGCGGTGACGAGTTCGGCGGGGCGATGGTGGTCGCGATCGACCATGTGTGTTGTGCGGCGGCCGAAGCGCTCGCGTCGCGCGCGGCGTGCAGTTTCGGGACCCATGTTGCTTAGCCCATGTGGCGCATCAACACGCACCGGAGGACACTTCACGTTGTGAAACTCCAGTGCGCGGTCGACGCGCTGCCAGAGATCATGATTGCGCACTGGGACCATCTGACCAAACCACTCCCAAGTCCAGCCAGTTTGTCGCCAATGGTCTAGCCCGTAAACGATACCGCGCCGTACATATCGGCTGGCGGTCATCAGAGTGACGTCGGCTGGGCTGTCGAGCGCTTCGAGACCGCGCACTGCCGCCAGTAGCTCAAGACGTGGGCCAATGACGTCAGCTTCGCGATCAGCGGCCGTGAGCAGCACCTTCCCGGCAGAGGTTCGAAGTTCAAAGTGCCACTGCCCGCCGCTCGCCGCATAACTTCGCGCGTGCGTCACAAGTACGACCGCCGAATTGGTAGCGTCCACCGAACACTCTCCCCGACACGGTTTACCGGATGCAAGCCGCTTGTTGGGACGCGCGTGGTGGCGCGCCCGAGTTGGTTTTCCAATCCGAGGCACTTGGCGGCACTGTAGATTGCTCAGGCAAACTGGCGGCAAACCGACCCCGCAGGGTGCACGCTTGTCAGCGCCACGGAAGCCGGCATTCGACGGTGTCATTCCATCGAGACGTTGCCGGCTTTCGCCCGACTTCTACGTTCCGCTCCGTGCGCTCGAATGATCTTCGCGACTTCCGTGTCGGTGACCGGTTCGAACGGTCGGTCACGAGACCGCCTAGCGGCGGCCATTTTCTGCCTCGCAGATCGATTCCTCCATGTGCTCGAGCATGCTCGAACCCGGTGACCAAGCCCGCAGGCACGTTGGGTGCAAACCGGGAGGTCGATCTGGTTTTGCTTATCGACAAGCTGACCGCAGCTTCTGTAGCTTTCGCCGACGGTTTTGCATTCCCAACTTTCCCATAGCATGTTGATGGTTGAGGACTAGACCTATCGCCAGCCGGTTGATCACTAGACCGCCGCGAGTGTCACAGCCCCCCTCCCAGAATAAGTTTGTCCGGGAATTTGCGTCCTAACCGTCCTAAGCGGCTGTCAAAAGTCGTTAAGTCGTTTCTTCATAAAGAGTTATTCTAGGACGCAAAACTCGAAAGCGTTGCGTCCTAGATCGTCCTAATCGCAGTTTTGCGTCCTAAGAGCTCGTTGGCCGCGGGATTAATCCCGCGCGCTAGCTTGTGCGAGGTTCGATTTCGCGTCGAACGCGCCAGCGCGCAGAGCATGCTCGGCACGACTGAGCTCGCCGAAGTCCGCGGCTAAAAATCGTCGCGCGGTTCGGCGCGCACGGCGGACGCAGCTCTCCGCTCGGATTCAAGCAAACGATGCCGCGGATCGCGTCGCCCTTGGGGAGAAGCGTGATGCGACGCCGCAGGCTCTAGACCGCAGGCTCGCAGGTACGATGCAGCGAGTTGTGTGTGCAGCGCGCACGCTGGCGCGCCAGGATACTCTTGTTTCTTGCAAGGTTGGTCGTATTCTGGCCGGGGCGGGCGTACGCCGGCAGCGGCGCACGACGGCATTCCCTCAGTTCGCGGGCCTCGGTCCTGTCGCCTAATAATGTACACAGTTATGACCATTTGTCAAGGGCCCAAAAGTAGCCACCGGCACAATGGCCACTTTGCGGCGCGGCTGCCTTGGCGGTGAACATGGGGAGCGTCATGATGACAGTCAGGCGTGCCGAAGTCGCCGCGGCCGATTCGTGCCCAGAAATGATCCGGACAGGGACTGTGTTCAAGAACCCACGATGGGAGAGTATTCAGGTTGTCACCGTTTATCAGGAAAGTAATACATTCGCAGAATGGTTGCACGTACTAGACCTTTCCTGACGAAACCGACAACCCGAAGGGTTGATACGGGTCGCCCCGCAACGAACCTTCACCGTGCGCGCCACTCGGACGACGCGCTACGTACCCTAAGCCAACGCCCTTCGCTTGATTGAGGGCTAGGGGCGGACTGGAATCTCAAGTGTTGTGGCATTCCGGCGGAGATCGAAAGCATGCCGAAGCGGATTCTTATGCTGGTTGGCGATTTCGTAGAAGACTATGAAGTCATGGTCCCCTTTCAGATTCTGCTGTGCGCCGGGCACCAAGTGGATGTCGTTTGTCCCGACAAGCAGGCCGGCCAGCTTGTGCCCACGTCGATCCACGACTTCGAGGGAGACCAGACTTATACCGAAAAACGCGGGCACAACTTCCAACTCAACGCCACGTTCGCCGAGGTACAGCCAGCCGATTACGACGCGTTGGTGATTCCGGGCGGTCGTGCGCCGGAATACCTGCGGCTCGATGAGCGCGTGCTCGAATTGGTGCGGCACTTCGCCGGTGAAAGCAAACCGATCGCAGCGGTTTGTCACGGACCACAGATCCTGACCGCCGCAGGTGTGCTCAGGGGCAAGAAACTCACAGCGTACCCGGCAGTGCGGCCGGAGATATTGGCCGCCGGCGGCTGTTGGATCGAGCCGTCGGTGACGATGCATACCGTTGCCGTCGATACAAATCTGATTACCGCACCTGCTTGGCCAGCCCAGGCAGCCTGGATGCGGCATTTTCTCGACATCCTCGGAAGTCGTTTGTAGCCATCGGGATACGACACAGCACAGCTTCTCTAAGTGCTGCGAAGTCGCCACATTCGCGATTTGACCATCTCGAAAGTCACGGCTATATCCCTGCTAGACCACCTCGCTTAACAGCGGCCGGGAGGCGGGGGTGTGTTTGCTGTAACACTCGCGCACGAATTTCGCAAATTACCTAAATAATTCTCCATAACAGCCCGGCCCAATATTCGCATTACGAATCTTGGGGCGCGGAGGGTTCGTCGATGCATGCGCCGCACGCTGATGGCACGTTGAACGACCGTCAACTCAACAAGCTCGTTCATCCGTACCGCTATTTGAACAACACCACCAACCTGGTGTATCTGGCGATCGAGTATCTGTCGCTGGCCGTGGTGATCGGCGGCACGGTAATGTTCTGTCACAACCTGGATCGACTCGGTCTGGCCTGGTACGCGGCCATCCCGGTCGTGGGAGTTGCAATCTTCTTGATCGGCGCGCTACAGCACCGCCTAGCCGGGCTCGGGCACGAGGCGTCGCATTACATCCTCTGTCGCAATCGCCTGCTGAACGAGCTCGTGTCGGATATCTTTTGCATGTTCCCGCTCTTCAGCACGACGGACCAGTATCGCCAGATTCACTTGGGCCATCACGAATTCCCCAACGACTGGGAGCGCGATCCGGAACTGCTCAATCTCGGCAAGACCCGGATGATGGACAAGTTCCCGATGACGCGCTGGCAGTTCATCCGCAACTACGGTTTTCGGTTGCTTTGGCCACCGACAATGTTCCGCTACTTGTGGGACAACCTGTACGTGACCGCCATGGGCCGCGGCGTGCATCCGTACATGGTTGACCAAACCAACGTGCCCATGCTCTTCGGCATCCGCGTGACGACCATCTTAGGCATCGCCTACCTGCTAACGCTGCTGCCGGTGATGGGGGTGGTAACTCACTTTGGCGGACCTTGGCTTTTGGCCCTGGTTCCCATGGCCATGTTCGTCGTGGCTTGTGTGACGATCGCGGCCTTGCCGGCGCACTGGTTCTTCGCCTCGCGGATTAAACCCGTGTACTCGGCCAAGGTCACCAGCGTCCTGCGGCTGGGTTGCGCCACCGTGGCCGACGCGGCACTCTGTTGGGCCACTTATCTGACCGGCACTGAGTGGGGTGTGTATTTCTACCTGCTCTGGATCATGCCGCTGGTGACGACGTTCCCGTACCTGATGTTGCTGCGTGACATGTTCCAGCATGCTAATGCCGATGATGGCCGATTGACGAATAGCCGCGTGGCCTTTCCCAACCCGATTCTTCGCTGGGCGATGTTCGTCTATGGGCAGGATCTGCACCTGACGCACCACCTGTATCCAGCGGTGCCACACTATCGCTTGCAGGAGTTGCATCAATTGCTCAAGAAGAACAGCCCTGAGTACGCGCAACACGTGGTCGAATGCGACGGGGCTTTCATTAATCGCACCGGCCGGCCAACTTTGTTGGACTGCATGTATCTGCCGTTGCACGAGGCGGGTCGGCTCGGCGAAAGCGGACTCAAGGCGATCCGCGAGCAGTAAGCAGGTGAGGCGGCATCCGCCCAGGATCGGCCGGTCAGCTCGTCGGTCAAACAGGCTAGACCTCAATCAAGCGAAGGCTCGGGGTTTTGTGGCGTCCGCAGTGGGCGCGCACGGCGTAGGTCCGGTGCGGT
>JAIESQ010000004.1 GCA_019745975.1 Pirellulales bacterium | reverse complement strand
TAGCTCCGCACGTCCGGTTTGAGGAGGGGAGAGGCGGCAGCAACGTGCTGCCCCTCTCCTACTCGACTGGTTCACGATTTGGTAGGGCGCGTGCCACGCGCCAGCGCGCAGGGCGGACGCAGCTCTTCGGTCCCGACTTTGACCTGTGCTGAGCTAGTCGAAGCACAAACGATTCGATGAATCGCGAAGTCCCTGGGAGAGAGGTGTGTGCGAGGCTGCAGGCTCCAGACCGCAGGCGCGCAGGTACGATGTCGCGAGTTGTATGGGCAGCGCGCAGGCTGGCGCGCCAGGTTTGGGAATAGTTTTCAGTGTTCAGTGTTCAGTATTCAGTGTTCAGCAGGACGTGACGCGCGCAGGGAGCGCACGTCGGCATTCCCGCAAGTCTCGGGATTCTAGCCTGGTAGCTATATTTGTGATCATTTATCAAGGGTCAACAATGGCCACGCGCGAGGGGCGGAACTTGATCGGGCGCCGGTTGCTTGGGACAGTGCCCCGGCCGGTGCCGCGTAGACGGGTACGGGAGACGTTTCCGGAACACGATCCTGACGTTGCCAGGTACCCAAGCCCGGAAACGACTCCCGTCCCCCTTGGTGCATCCCGCGGGCATCATCGCGGTGGGGCGGGTTCAGAGACGATCATGCGGGCGTTGGGCTCGTCGATCGTGATGGAATCGGGGAGCGACTCGACGTGTCCATCGGCATAGGCCACGTTGCCACGTCCTTGATGGTACTTCGGCCGCGACCAGGGAAGGGGCGCTTGCACGTTGGTTCGATACGCCTGGGGTGGGATGTCGCGCGGCTCCATCCAGTGAATGCCTAAGTCGGGCGCTTCGACGACGAGGAGCGACTTGGCGGCTTGCTCGCTCAGCGGCGAGAGCGTGGGGGGCCAAGAGCCCTGAAACAGCGCTTGCGGGCCGGTCAGCACGAAGTAGCTCGTATGGGGCGCGCCCAGCGGCTCGCCGTCCTTAGCGCAGCAGAAGATTGTTAGTGTGTGTGCATGTAGCTTTCGATTGTTCGGCCCGTCCCACGGCTCGTCGAAGCGATACGCCTCGTACAGGTCTTGGCGTTCCAAATAGGGCAGGATCAACACGCGCCAACTATGCATCGGCTTGCCATCGGCGTCGGCAATGTAGGTGGGCGGAAAGCAACCGAAGTCGTCGTGGTATGCGCGTAGCGCTGTTGCAAGCTGATGAAGGTTGTTGATGCAGTTTACGCGTCGGCGCGATTGCGCTTGCGGTGTTCGGACATTGACGAACAGACCCACGCCAACCAAGGCAATTCCCGTGGCGACGACTGCGTATTTCCAACGCCTCGCTATGGGAGAATTCACTCTCGGCCCTCCTTCGACACAATTCTACATCGTCCCGGTTTTAGCCGACAAAGTCATGTGACCACTGCCCGGGCTGCCGGTCGGCAATGGTCAGCCAGTCGGCGGTCGAATACGCTAGAGGTTTGCGGCTGCCAGCCTACTTTAAACTCGGCTTTATCGTTTCGGCCTCATGCCCACCCGCGCTGTTGGAATCGATCTGGGAACAACCTACTCGGCTGTCGCCTGGGTGGCGGACACGGGCCATACGGCGATGATCGCCAACGCCGAAGGAGACGTTCTCACGCCGAGCGTCGTGCTGTTCGAAGACGCCGGAACGCTGGTGGGCAAGGCGGCCCGCAAGAGCGCGGCGCTGGCTTCCGATCGCTTCGCCGAATGCGTTAAGCGCGACATGGGGAGCCCGTTCTACAGTCGCACGATTCGGGGCGAGTATCTTCCGCCCGAGGTGATTCAGGCGTACATCTTGCGCGCGCTGAAGGCCGACATCGAGCGCGTGGTGGGGAGCGACTATCGCGCGATCATCACGGTGCCGGCGTTCTTCGACGAGCCGCGGCGCAAGGCCACGGCCGACGCCGGTGAGCTGGCTGGCCTGCCGGTGCTGGACATCGTCAATGAGCCGACCGCCGCGGCGCTGGCCTTCGGCGAGGAGCTGGGCTACTTGAACGAGTCGTCGGCTCCGCGGGAGCTGCAGCGCGTGCTCGTTTACGACTTGGGGGGTGGCACGTTCGACGTCACGCTTGTCGAGCTGCGGCCGGCCGATATCCGCACACTGGCCACCGACGGCGACGTGTTCCTCGGCGGTCGCGATTGGGATGAGCGCCTGGCCAACTTTGCCGCCGACAAGTTCGCTGAACGCTTTAGCCTTGACCCGCGCGGCGATCGCGCCGTGTGGCAGCGCGTGCTGCAGGATGCTGAAGAGGCCAAGCGCGCGCTGACCGCCCGGCAGCAGGCGAAACTGCGGATCGAGCACGGCGGGCAAGGGATGGACGTGCCGATCACTCGCGAGCTGTTCGAGGAGGTGACCGAGGACTTGCTCGAGCGCACGCTGCAGACGACGCGGGAAGTGCTGCGGGCGGCGAGCTGCCAGTGGAGCGACGTGTCTCGCATCTTGCTCGTGGGGGGCTGCACGCGAATGCCGGCCGTCGCCCGACGCTTGCAAGCGTTGACCGGCCTGGCCCCCGACCGCGGCGTGCATCCCGACGAGGCGGTCGCCCGCGGCGCCGCGCTGTACGCGCGGTATCGCTTGTCGCGCGGCGAAGTCGGCACAACGAGCGCGGTAGGCCACGCGGCCGCCGGCGCGGCTGAGAAATCGTCGCTGCAGATCACCGACGTTAATTCGCATAGCCTGGGGATCGAAGGGGTCGATCCTGACACCGGCGCGCCGCGCACGGCCGTGTTGATTCGCCGCAACTCGCCACTGCCAGTACGCAAGACGCGCGAGTTTGTGACCAAGGAAGCCGGCCAGCCGACGATCGCGGTCACGGTGCTCGAAGGAGAGAGCCGGCAGCCCGACCAGTGCACGTTGATCGGCCGCACGACGATTCATGGCTTGCCGCCGTCGTTGCCGCAGGGTTGGCCGATCAAGGTCACCTACGAGTATGGCGTCAACGGCCGCTTGAACGTGTGGGCCCGCGTGCCGGGGACCGATCGCGAAGTGAAGCTCGAATTGGAACGCGACACGGGGTTGGCTCCCGAGCGGGCGACGCGCTGGAAGAAACTCGTCGAAGAGGAAGCGGGCTTCGACGAGTTCGACCGCATGATGGCCGAGGAGCTGCGCGCCGCGCAGCGCAAGGGGGGCGGGGGAGCGGCTGGGGCACGGCGGTCGGCCGCGGCGCCGTCGGCCGCGGGGGCGGGCAGCATTGCGAAACCCGCGACGGCAACGCCAAACGAGGCTCGCAGCGCCCCAAAACCGCTGCCAGCCAGTCGGCCGTCGACCAGCGCAGCGGCCAACGACAGTGACGACGATGAGTTTGAGCGCATGATGGCCGAGGAACTGCGGGCGGCCGGCGACGGGACGCACGCCGCGACCGCCACGGCTCCCGCGCCCGCGTCGTCGGCTACGCAAGCTGCCGATAGCTCACAAGCTGCGACGACGACGGCCGACGCCGAGACCGCAGCGACCCCGCAAACGCAGGTCGACTCCGAGACGGCAGTTGCCGGGCAATCGCCAGTTCGCGATCATTCCGCGCTCGCGCCGACCGAATCGGCCGCGGGAGCGTGGGCGCCCAGCGGCGGGCGAAGGATCAGTCGTCGCAGCGCCACGGCGATTACGCTGATCGGCCACGTCATCTTCTCGCTGTTGGGATTGGCGATTGGCTATTACGTGCTGGTGTGGCTGAACCCGCACGCCAACTTCCTGCATCTTGATTTGCCGGGATTGCCTTGACCTCGGCCGCGCGACGCGCAGCATGCGATCGCGCGAGACGAGTGGTGGCGCAGTAGCTGCTGTGTTAGCGTAGGTGCCGCTAGAAGTAGTTTCAAACCTGGTTTTGGTGCCACTGCTGGCTTGCCCAGCAGTGCGAACTCGGCACGGCACTGCTAGTCGAGCTAGCAGTGGCACCCGGCGCGGGTTCATCGCCGGTTTTGAAACTGCTTCTCCGCAGGGTGAGAAACTCTTATGCCGTTGGCGATCGAAACGCACGAACTGACCCGGTACTTCAACGATTTCTGCGCCGTGGGGGGCATCGATCTGCGCGTCGAGCAGGGGACGTTCTACGGCTTTCTGGGGCCCAACGGCGCGGGTAAATCAACCACGATCAAAATGCTAACCGGCCTGTTGGCCACCTCGGGCGGGACGATCAAGGTGCTCGGGCGCAACATGCTCGACGCGCGCGAGTCGCTCGACGCCAAGCGGCACATGGGCGTCGTGCCGGAAGATCTCGCCCTGTTCGACAATCTGACGGCGCGGGAGTATCTGACGTTCGTCGGCCGCATTCATCTCATGCCGCGCGAAACGATCCGCCAGCGCTGCGACGAGCTGTTGGCCCTGTTGGGGCTCGAAGGAGAGGAGAAGAAGCTGACGCTCGAATTCTCGCACGGCATGAAGAAGAAGCTGGCGCTGGCGGCGGCGATTTTGTCGAACCCCGACCTGTTGTTTCTCGACGAGCCGTTCGAGGGGGTCGACGCGGTGACGTCACGGGTGATTCGCGATTTGCTGGCCGGCTTTGTCGCGCGGGGCTCGACGGTGTTTCTCACCTCGCATGTGCTGGAGATCGTCGAGCGGCTCTGCACGCACGTCGGCATCATCGTCAAGGGAAAGCTCGTCGAGCAGGCGTCGCTGGCGACGATTCACCAGACGGGCTCGCTCGAGGATCGTTTCTTGCACCATGCCGGGGCGCAGCTTGAAACTCCGCACAAGCTCAACTGGCTCGAGGAGGCGGCCTCGTGAACCTCGAGCACTTGCGGGCCTTTTTCTGGTTGCGCTGGCGGCTATTGGTCAATCAGTGGCAGCGCGGGGGACGCGTGAACGCCGTGCTGATGATCGTGCTGTTGGTCGGGGCGATCGCCCTGGCCGTGCCGTCGTTTGTGCTGTCGCTGGGCCTGGGCGTGTTCGGGCTGGACCGCGCGGAGCCGAACCACCTCTTGTACATCTGGGACGGAATCGTCGTGGCCTTCCTGTTCTTCTGGAGCCTTGGCTTGCTGACCGACCTGCAGCGTGCGGAGACATTCGCGCTGTCGAAGTTCTTGCATTTGCCGGTTCCGCTAAGCGGTGCCTTCCTGATCAACTATCTGGGCACGCTGCTGCGAATCAGCCTGGTGATCTTCGTGCCGGTAACGCTTGGCCTGGCGCTGGGGTTGTCGATTCGGCATGGGCTGTGGAGCGCCGTGCCGCTGGTGGCCGCGTTCTTTCTGATGATTACGGCCCTGACCTATCAGTTGCAGGGGTGGCTGGCATCGCTGATGAGCAATCCGCGGCGCCGCCGCGCGATCGTCGTGACGGTAACCGCGGTGTTCGTGCTGATCTTTCAGTTGCCGAATCTGCTGAGGTTCATCCGACCCGGGGGCCTACAGCAGCGGGCCGAGCGCAGCAATCAAATGCTCGCCGAAATGAAGGCCCTCGAGCGCCAATTCGAGGCGAAAGAAATCGATGCCGCCGAACAAGTCCGCCGACAGAACGAAGTGATCGAGCGCTATCAAGCGGACAGCGCCGAGGCCAAGCGACAAAGCGAAGCCAGGTGGGAGCGCTACGCGAAGCTCGTCAACGTGGTGCTGCCTGTCGGCTGGTTGCCGCTGGGGATCATGACGACTGCCCAAGGGAGAATTGTTCCGCCGCTATTGGCGCTGGCGGGGATGAGCTTGATCGGCGGCGGGAGCTTGTGGTGCGCGTACCGCACGACGATCGGCATTTACCAGGGACGCTTCACCGCGCGGCCGGCCAGCAGCACAACGGTGGCAGTCGCGGCGGCCGATGCGGGAACGCCAGCCTCCAGCCGCTCGGCGCGGTTGCTTGAAATGCGATTGCCCTTGGTCTCGGAGCCGGCGGCTGCGGTCGCCTTGGCGGGTTTCCGCGCGCTGCTGCGGGCGCCGGAATCGAAAATGATGTTGCTGACGCCACTGGTGCTGGGCGTGATGTTTGGCTCCGCGGTGTTTCGCTCGCCGGCCGAGGGACCGCTCGCGCTGCGCGCGCTGACGGGCATCGGCGCGATCGGCCTGGGGCTGTTCGGCACGCTGCAGACGATGGCCAACCAGTTCGGCTTCGATCGGGATGGTTTCCGCGTGTATGTGCTCTCGGCCGTGCCGCGACGGAGCATCCTGCTGGGGAAAAACCTTGCCAACCTGCCGATCACGCTGGGCATCGCGGTGCTGACGCTTGTAATTGTGGAAATCGCGCGCCCGTTGCGGCTCGATCACCTGGCGGCGATGGTCCCGCAGTTCGTCAGCATGTTCCTGTTGTTCTGCCTGCTGATGAACCTGCTGTCGATTTTTGCGCCGCTGCCGATCGCGGCTGGCTCGCTGAAGCCGGCGCAGACGAAACTCACTCCGGCGCTATTGCAGTTCTTGATGTTCGCCACGCTGTTTCCGCTGACGCAAGTCTTCACCTTGCTGCCGCTGGGGATTGAGGCGCTCGTGCATTGGCAGGGTATTGCGCGGGGCGTGCCGATCTACCTGCTGCTGTCGCTAGTGCAATGCGCGGCGGTGCTGTTGGCCTATCGCCTGGCGATTGCGCTTGAGGGCGACTGGCTGCAAGCGCGCGAGCAGAAGATTCTCGAGGTTGTGACGAGCAAGGTGCCGTAGCCTTGATAGCTTTACGGGCAGGGGCTTGGTGAAGCGGAGCAGCCAGTCATAATGGGGCGCTATGCCCGACAAGCCGCTGCCAGCCGTGGGAGTCGACCTGGGGACGACCTATTCGGTGGTTGCGCGCGTCGACGACTCGGGTCGGCCGGTGACAGTCGTCAACGCCGAAGGGGAATTGCTGACCCCCAGCGTGGTGCTGTTCGACGGCTCGGACATCGTGGTTGGCAAGGAGGCCGTCAAGGCGCTGCTCAGCGAGCCGCAGCACGTGGCCGAGTGCGCCAAGCGCGAACTGGGGGCCAGCGCTTTCCATCAGAAGTTCGAAGGGCAGTTGGTGCCCCCCGAGGTGCTGGAGGCGTGCATCCTGCACAAGTTGCGTGACGACGCGCGGATGCAGATCGGCGACTTCAAGCAGGCCGTGATCACGGTGCCGGCCTACTTCGACGAAGTTCGCCGCAAGGCGACGCAAGACGCCGGCTACATGGCCGGCCTGGAAGTGCTCGACATCGTCAACGAGCCGACGGCCGCGGCGATTGCCTTTGGCTATCAGCAGGGCTTCGTCAATCCGCGGGCGGGGAACGTCGCGCCCCAAAAGCTGCTGGTCTACGACCTGGGGGGCGGCACCTTCGACGTAACCGTGATGGAACTGCGCGAAGCAGAGTTCCGCACGCTGGCGACCGACGGTGACGTGTGTCTTGGCGGCCGCGACTGGGATGATCGTCTGATCGAGTTCGTCGCGCTGCGGTTCGCGGACCGCCACGGGTTCGATCCGCGCGCCAAGGCGACCGTGGCCGCGCGCTTGCGCCGCGAGTGCGAAGACGCCAAACGCACGCTCTCGGCGCGCCCCAAGGCCAACATTCTCTTCGATCTGCCCAACTGCCCGTTCCAAATCGAGATTTCGCGCGAGCAATTCGTGGAGCTGACGCACGACCTGTTGGATCGCACGCAGTTCACCGCGCGGCAGGTGCTGCGAACTGCCGGGCTAGCCTGGAAGGATCTCGACCGCGTGCTCCTGGTCGGAGGGAGCACGCGGATGCCGATGGTCGCCGACATGCTGCGCGAGGTCTCGGGGCGCGATCCCGATCGTTCGATCGCCGCCGACGAAGCCGTGGCTCACGGCGCCGCACTGTACGCCAGTTGGATCAGCGAGCAAACGACGGGCAAGCCGCGCGTGGTGGTCCGCAACGTCAATTCGCACAGCTTGGGCGTAGTGGGGATTGATCGGGCCACGCGGCACGAGCGGAACGTCACACTGATTCCGCGCAATACGCCGCTGCCGGTCGTGGCGCGGCGCACCTTCAAAACGCGCAGCGCGGCGCAGCGCTCGGTGCTGGTGCGGATCATCGAAGGGGAAGCGGCCGACCCACGCCACTGTACGTCGATCGGCAGTTGTACGGTCAGCGACTTGCCGAGCGACTTGCCCAAGGGGACGCCGATCGAAGTCGCCTTTCACTATCGCCCCGATGGTCGGCTGACGATCGACGTGGGCATTGAGGGGACCGACCGCAAGTTACGGCACGAGTTGACGCGCACCAGCGGCCTCGATCAGGCCGATCTCGACCGCTGGCGGAAGCGACTCGGCGGAGATCGATAGTTGCCCGGCATCAGCGGTTGTATCTGTTCCGCACGGGCACAGTGTGCGAAGGGCACAGTGTGCGAAGGGGCACAGTGTGCGAAGGGGCACATCTGGGTTTCCGCGGCGCGCGGGTTTGACGGTTTACAGCGGGCGAAGTGACGCATTGGCGAGGTTAACATGGTTGCAATTACCGTCTGCATCGTGCCAAATTAGGCACGAGGAAATTGCCTTGTTTGGTACGGACACTGCACAGTGCGCAGTCCGACCGACTCGGTCCGCCACGAAAGGTCGCGTCATGAAAGCTAACAAGATCTTGTTTCCAACCGACTTTTCGCATTCGAGCGACGCGGCGTTGGCCTATGCGACGGCGCTGTGCCGCGACATGGGAGCCACGATGCTAATCGTGCACGTCGAAGAGCCGCCGATCAACTACGGCGCCGGCGAAATGTACTACGGCGTGCCCGAGCCCGATACCGACGCGTTGCGCAAGATGCTGCAAGCGGTGGTACCGACGCAGCCGAACGTTGCCTACGAGCATCGGCTGGTGACGGGGGATCCGGCGGCCGAAATCGTCCGCATCGCGGCCGACGAGCAGGTCGATATGATTATCCTGGGAACGCACGGGCGCAGCGGCTTGCGGCGCTTGTTGATGGGGAGCGTGGCCGAAGTCGTGGTGCGCAAGGCCCAGTGCCCGGTGCTCACGTTCAAGCAGCCGCACGTGGAACCCGCCAAGTAATGAACTACCTTTGCTGAAGCGGCTGATCGCCGGCACCGACGTGGCAACGCGCGACGTAGTGCCGTTCGACTGCCGAGGAATACTCACGGGAGACCTGGCGATGAAGAAGCGATGGCCGATGGCGGCGATTCTTTTGACACTTGCCGGTGGCGCGCTGTTGGCCAGCGTGGCTGTTGTCGGCCAGCAACCGGGCGAAGACCTGGAGCCCAATCGCGTCGGCAAGTTCATGCGCGCCAAGCTGGAGCATGCTGAGCGGCTGCTCGAAGGCTTGACGACGGAAGACTTCGACATGCTCGTCAGGGAATCGCAAGCGCTTGTGCTATTGAGCGAAGCGGCCGAATGGCAAGTGCTGGAGACGGCCGACTACGCGGCGGAAAGCAGTGAGTTTCGCCGGGCGGCGGATGGCCTGAAAAAGGCGGCGCGGGATAAGAATTTGGACGCGGCGGCCCTGCGCTACGTCGATCTCACGCTCAAATGCGTGCATTGCCACAAGTACGTGCGGAGCGTGCGGCTGGCCAACTTGAACGACGACCGGCGGCGCCGCGACGCTGCTGAATAGTCGGCCGATCGAGGTCAAGGCCGCTGTCAGTCGCCGCGATGTCGGCGATTCCGGATCGCGGAAACCACGACGATCGCCAGGAGCGAGCCGCTGGCGTCGCAGGCCAGGTCGGCCCATTCGAAGTCGCGTTCAAACCAGGGTTGCGTCCATTCGTCGACAACACCCGTCGCGATCACCAACAGCCAAAGCGCGACTGCCGCGGCCAGGCGGCGACGCGCGGTCGACCCATCCGGACGACGAAGGAAGCCGACGGGCAGCAAGAGCGCCAAGGCCGCCAAGCCGGCATAACAACAGAAGTGGGCGATCTTGTCGGGCGGGATCACCGTCGGTACAGCCGGCAAACGCAGTTGCGGCCAATGCGTCGAGGTAAACAATAGCGCCACGTAGAGGCCGAGCAGCACGAGGGCCCATCGCCGGGCGGCAGTCGCCGATAGCCCGCCGCGCGGCAACCCGAAAATGCGCGTCGCGCGCTCGGCCGAGTCGTAGTCGGGCGACGAAACCGCCAGGGGCGGAAGCAATTCGATGCTCATAGCGAGAATGCAAGTCCGGTCAGCGGCCCCATGGCACTAGTTATTGAACCATAGGTTAAACTCGCCGCAAGTGTACCAGGGTGCGAATATCGCGGCAGAATTCGCGAAACTGCCAGCTCGCCAGCAGAGTGCCAACCGTCATGACGCGCGAACTGCGGTCGTTAGCGGAGTTTCTGGCGACTCCAGAGGCATACTGCCCACGCCCTGCGCAAGTCGAGCTTCACGAAACCCACATCTCCTGGGTGTTCGTCACCGATCGAGTGGCCTACAAGCTCAAGAAGCCGGTGCGGTTCGACTTTGTCGACTTCAGCACGCCCGAGCGGCGACGCCAAGCATGCCAAGCCGAAGTCCGGCTCAACCGCCGCTTGACCGCTGACCTGTATCTGGGCGTGTTGCCGGTTTTTGAGACGACAGCAGGCGAGTTCCGGATCGGCGCGCTCGACGAAGGCGAGGTCGCCAAAGCGAAGGACGCCGGCGGAAGCGGTCCCGTCGATTGGCTGGTCTGGATGCGGCGGTTGCCGCTGGAGCGCGCACTTGATCGCCTAATCGAACAAGGGCAAGTCACGGAGCCAGACATCGCCCGACTGGCCGAGCGGCTGGTGCAGTTCTACCAGGGGGCTGCGCCCCTCGACGTCGGCGTGGATGAGTATTGCCGCACGATCGAACAGCACGTGCGGGCAAACCGCGCCGAGTTGTTGAATCCGGCGCACGGCCTGCCGGCGACTGTCGTGCGACGCAGTCACGGGGCACAATTGCGCTGGCTGGCCACGCATGGGCGAATGCTAGCCGAGCGCGTAGCGGGCGGCCGCGTTGTCGAAGGTCATGGCGATCTGCGGCCCGAGCACATTTGCCTGGGCGAGCCGATCCAGATATTTGATTGCCTGGAGTTCAGCGCCGAATACCGCCGGCTCGACATGGTCGATGAGTTGGCTTTCCTGGCCATGGAGTGTGATGCCCTGGGGGCCGAGTGGATCGGTCGGCAGATTCTCGACACGTATGCCACAGCGACCGGCGACAAACCACCGGCCGATCTCGTGTCGTTCTACAAGAGCTACCGCGCGGCGGTCCGCGCGAAAGTGGCCGCGCTGCGGACCCATCAGCTTGCGGACACCGAAGCTCGGGCCGCGCGCGACACCGCCGCACGCTATTTGGCGCTGGCCGATCGCTACGCCGCAGCACTCGGCCCGGCACCACTGTTGCTGGTGCGCGGCCTGATGGGATCGGGCAAATCGACTGTTGCCCGAGCGCTCGCGGAGAGGATTGGCGCCGAGTACCTGTCGACCGACGAGATACGTCGCGAGTTGTTTGGCGCGAGCGTTGCGCCCGCCGTATTTGGAGAAGGCAACTACACCGCCGTGCATCGCCGCCGGGTATACGACGAGCTGTTGTCGCGCGCTAGTGCCGTGCTTAGTACCGGCTTATCCGTCGTGCTCGATGGCACGTTTCTGGCGGCCGACGATCAGCGCCGTGCCCTCGTAGTGGCGATGAAGCACCATTCGCCGGCGCTAGTCATCAACTGCCATTGCCCGGTGGAGGTCGCGAGGGAGCGGATCTCGCGGCGACTGGCGGAGGCCAGCGACGCATCCGAAGCACGGCCAGAGTTGTTGGACCAGCAGCAGGCCATTGAGGAACCGACGCCCGCGGAGTTGCCTGCCATGGCGATCGATACGACGCGACTTGTTGCGCAGAATTTGGAGAGCATTTTGGCGGCGGTTTCCAATCTTGGACGCAAACGGTGCGATCAACTCAACGAATCATGATTGAAGCGGAAGATCGGTCGGGTGTCACTGCCAACAACTTGGTAGAATGCAAGAGTCGCCACCATACTTTAGCATCGCAGGTCGCAATGGAGGTCGAGGATGTCATCGAGCGACTTACATCTCGACGAGCAAACGTACGCACTTGCGCAACGGCTCGCGAACCAGCAGAAGATTTCAGTCGAACAACTCGTTTCCCAGGCAATCGAGCAGTACGCCAGTGGGCCGCGGCGAGATGAATCGCCACGCGAAGGCATGATTGGGCTGTTTGCGGATATCCCGGAATTGATGGACCAAATCGTCGAAGAGGCGTATCAGAACCGTGAGCGCACCCCGTTGCGGCTGCCAACAACATGAAGCAATCGCTCCTCGATACGGACATCTTCTCAGAGATACTCAAAAATCGAAATCCACAGGTTGCCGCCGAGGCGCGAAAATACCGGGCACAATTTGGCCGTCTCACCATCTCAACGATCACTGTCATGGAGATCGTGAAGGGGTTTCACAAGGCGCGACAGCTTAAACGACGTGACTTGTTTCTACGCTCATTGCCGCTCGAAGTCGTTTTGGACTTCGACACCTCAGCAGGGCAATCGCATCTTAATTGCCGTGTTTTGTAGGAGTTCGCAACTCCGCAGCATTTGGCCGTTTCAGAGACGTTTGCATTTTCATCGAGACTGTCGCAGCTTGCGTCCAAGTGCTTGCAAGGCAGCGTTTTGCTAAACAGTCGGAGTTTCAAGCGTTTTAGATGCGATTGCCCTGGACACCTCAGCGGCCGAAATCGCAGGACAGATTTACGCAGAACTGGAGCGGGCGGGCCAGACGATCGGCCGAGCGGATCCGATGATCGCGGCAATTGCCTTGCGTCACGACTTAATGCTGGTCACGGCTAACGTCGATCACTTCGAGCGCATCCGCAGCCTCGGTTATCCGCTCGATTTGGCAAACTGGCGAATCGCGGCTACGTAACTCGCGTTACGATTGCTGGAACCTCGCCTCGAAGTATGGCGCGGCGTTCCAAGACTCTCCCGGCTTGGCAGGAGTTTATTGAGACAGGCGGCGCGCCCTACGTGTACCGCACGCCCTGGTGCTCTGGCTCGAAGAAGGTCGGCAGCAGCGAATCGACCCGCAACAGCCCCGTGCGTGTGAGCTCAATGCAGTCGCCGTCGACGCGCAGCAGCCCCTCTTCGACGTACTGCTGCCAGACGTTATGCCAGTGGTCGAGGATGTCGACGCCGAATTTGTCGCGGAAATAGCCGGCGTCGAGGCGGCCCGTCTTCAACTGCAGAATCACTTCGCGAACGAGCTTCTGGTGCGCGGTCGGCCGTAGCCCGCGCCAGAGCGGCAGCCGGCCCGCTTCGAGCGCTTCGAGATACTCGGGCCACTCGGCCAGGTTTTGATAGTGCATGCCATTGGCGTGGCCGAAGCTGGCCACGCCGGTCGCCAACAGATCGCTGCCGCGCCAGAGGTTGTCGCGGTAGCTGAAGTTCACCTTGTTCTTGTCGCGCACCAGCGTGTACGCGCTCGAGACCGCGTAGCCGGCGGCCCGCAGTTCGTCGTAGGCAAAATCGACCCAGGCGCGCTTCGTCGCCCAATCGGCCACGGGGCTTTCCATCCGCTGCCCCAGAATGTCCTTCGAGTAGACTGTGTTGAACGGCAGCTCCATCTGGTAGATCGTCACGCTGTCGGGCGCCATCTCGATGGTGCGGCGGATGTTTTCGCGCCAGTTATCCCAGGTTTCGCCGACCATGCCGGCGATCAGGTCGATGTTGGCGTTGGGGAAGCCCAGCTCGCGAATCCACGCCCAGGCCTGGTGGATCTCGGCCGACTGGTGGGCACGGCCGTTCTCTTCGAGCACGGCGTCGCTGAAGTTCTCGACGCCCAGGCTCAGCCGCGTGACCCCCAGCTCGCGCAAGGTTTCGAGCTTGGGGCGCGCCAAGGTGCCCGGCTCACACTCGAAGGTCACCTCTTCGGCCTGATCCCAGTTGATGTTGGCCCGCAGCCGATCGACTAGCCGCGTGAGCTGCTTGCCGCTTAAGAACGACGGCGTGCCGCCGCCGAAGTAGACAAAGCGGAAGGGACGGCCACCCATCACCGGCAACTGGCTCACCAGCTCGATCTCGCGCGCCAGCGCCGAGACATAGCGCTCGACGTCTTGCGAGTTCTTGTCGGTGTAGACGCGGAAGTAGCAGAACTTGCAGCGCTTGCGGCAGAAGGGGATGTGCAGGTAAAGCCCCAGCGGCACGTCGGCCGGCGGCGCATGCAGCGCTTGCTCGACATCGGCCAGGTTCTCCGCGCTCCACTGCGAGAACGGCGGATAGTTGGCGATGAAGTAGCTGCCGACTTCAGTGGTTTTGGTGGTGTCGGTGGCCATGGGAACAGGCTGTAGGTGAGAGGCCAGAGGCAAGAGACCAGAGGCTAGAGGACGAACGCTCAAACCCATTGCCCCTTCCAGCGGACGAATCCTTCCATGGCGAAATACTCCGGCAGCCCAATGCGATTGTACACGTCGGCCGTGTGCCGGTTGCGGTCTTCGGCCCGTTGCCAGAACTCGCGGGCGTCGGGGCCGGGAAAGAGGGCTTTGTCTTTCTGCGATTCGTGCCGGAAAATCGCCGCTTTCTTCAGCTCCAAATCCTTGGGGCTCAGCGGCACCGCGATCTCGATTTCGTGGACCGGCCACTCCTGCCAGGCGCCACGATACATCAAGGCGTCGGGGCGCTGGCCGCGATCGGCTTTGATCTGATCGAGGGCCCGAAAGATCGCCTGGGCGCACATGCGGTGCGTGCCGTGAGGGTCCGACAAATCGCCCGCCAGATAGACCTGGCCCGGATTCACGCGCTCGATCAATTCGCGGACAATCCGCACGTCGTCGTCGCCGACCGGGCGCTTGGCGATCGTGCCGGTGCGGTAGAACGGCAAGTCCAAGAAGTGCAAATGCTCTTCGCGGCAGCCGATGCTGGTGGCGCCCGCCTTGGCTTCACCCCAGCGAATCAGCGCCTTGATTTTGAGCACCTGGTCGCTGTCGGGCTGACCCGGGGCTTTCGAAGCCAGCGCCCGCACGACGTCTTCTTCGACCGTGCGCGATTTGTCCTGGTCGATGCCGAACAGCCGGTTGTACTCAGTCACCAGGTCGGCCAGCCAACTGGCGTCGTGATCGAACACGGCGATGTTGCCGCTGGTCATGTAGGCGACGTGTACTTCGTGGCCATCTTCGACCAGGCGGATCAGCGTGCCCCCCATGCTGATCACGTCGTCGTCGGGGTGGGGGCTGAAGCAGATCACCCGCTGCGGTGTGCGCCCCGCCGGGTGGTACTCGATTGAGTCCATCATCCAGCGAAAGACGCGGTGGGCCACGCGCTGGGCCGGCCCGTGCCGCCGCAACAACTGGTGCAGGTTGTGGTCGCGAAAATCGTTGTCGTCGAGTTTCAGCAGGGCCTTGCCGGTCCGTTCGGCGAGCCAGAGCACGGCGCGCTTGATTAGTGCATCGGTCCATTCGACCGTGCCCAGCAGCCAGGGCGTGGCGACTCCGGTCAACTGTGCGGCCGCTGCGCGATCCAACAGGAACGAGGCGTCGGGATGTTCGCGCAAGTAGCTGGCCGGCACGCGATCGGCCAGCGGGCCCTCGACCGCCTCGCGAATGATGGGGGCCTTGTGCTCGCCCAGCGCCAGCAAGATGACCTTGCGGGCGTCGAGGATCGTGCCCAGCCCCATCGTCAGGGCGCTGGCCGGCACGTGCTCTTCGCTGAAGAAATCGCTGGCCGCGTCCATCCGCGTGATTGGATCGAGCACGGCCAGCCGCGTGCGGCCATTGCGCGGGCTGAACGGTTCGTTGAAGCCGATGTGCCCGTTGCGGCCGATGCCCAGCAACTGCACGTCGATGCCGCCGGCGCGCTCGATCGCTTCTTCGTAGCGGCGGCAGTGCTCGTCGACCTCGTCGAGCGCCACGCTGCCGTCGGGGATGTGGATATTCTCGGGCCGGATGTTCACATGGTTGAAGAAGTGTTCGTCCATCCAGCGGTGGTAGCTTTGCAGCCGGTCGCGATCGATGCCGAAGTACTCGTCGAGGTTGAACGTGACCACGCCGGAGAAATCGAGCCCCTCCTCGCGGTGCATGCGAATCAGCTCGCGGTAGACCCCGACCGGCGTGCTGCCGGTGGGGAGCCCCAACACCGCGTTTTGGCCGAAGCTGTTGCGTTCGCGAATCACACGGGCCAAGGTTTGAGCGACGCAGCGGGCCAGCTCATCGTGCGTGTCGAACTGATAACAGTGAATGGCGGTGCCGTGGATGCGCGTGGCCGTCGGCTGGCTGGTCAAGGGGCCCAGGGTCGTTGCCATAGGTCGAAGTGAACGCCAAAGCTGAGGTGAACCGGTGGGGGCGGGGTCGAGCGCGGGACGCGGCGCGGCGGGGCAAATCTGCCGGCCGGCGCGCGTAGGCTGGAGCCACCTAGTATGACGAGCGGG
Organism: Pirellulales bacterium; assembly: GCA_019745975.1. GTDB lineage: Bacteria > Planctomycetota > Planctomycetia > Pirellulales > JAEUIK01 > JAIESQ01. The sequence continues at coordinate 44,211 of JAIESQ010000004.1, read as the reverse complement.
GGGCCGAAATGCTATGGCGAGGGGCGGGTTCGCGAAGCGGCGGTGACGGAGGCGGGAGTCGTTTCCGAGCATCGATTTCGCTCACAGCGATCGGATTGATCGGAAACGACTCCCGTCCCCCTAGCTCAGTCGATCGAGCGCCGCGGGCGCCCGGCGGCGCGATATGGTAAATTCCTCGCTTTCACTCGACGGAAGTTACCTCGTTCAGAGACTCCCCGTGACCAAACTCCGCATCCTCGCCCTGCACGCTCATCCTGACGATATCGAGTTTCAGTGCGCTGGCACGCTGGCGCTGTTGGCCGACGCCGGGCACGAGATCAACATCGCCACGATGACCCCTGGCGATTGCGGCAGCCGCGAGTATGGCCCCGACGAAATCGCCGCCATTCGCCGCCAGGAGGGCCAGCGCGCCGCTGAGCTGATCGGCGCCCGCTACGAGTGCCTGGAGTTTCGCGACCTGTCGATCGTGGTGGATCTCGACGCCAAGCGGCGCGTGACCGAAGCGATTCGCCGCGCTCGCCCCGATCTGGTCTTCACCGCGCCGCCGGTCGACTATATGGACGATCACGAAGCGACCAGCCACCTGGTGCGGGCGGCCGCCTTCAATGCCAGTTGCCCGAACTATAAAACGCGCGTCTGGGAGCCGGCCGAGCCGACTGAGCGGATTCCGCACCTCGTGTATGTCGACGCGGTCGAAGGGATCGACCTGTGGGGGAACGCACTGGTGCCGCACTTCTATGTCGATGTGAGCGACGCGTTCGCTCGCAAGCGCGACATGCTCGCCTGCCACGAGAGCCAGCGCAACTGGCTCCGCGCGCAACATGGCGTGGACGAATACCTCGACAATCAAGAGCGCTGGAGCGCCTCGCGCGGCAAGGAGATCGGCGTCAGGTACGCCGAGGCTTTCCGGCAGCACCGGGGACATCCGTATCCTGGCGACAACGTGCTGGAAAAGCTGCTGCCGGGGCGGGTACATAAGAAGTAGCAGGGCAATTCGATGCTGTAGCCGGGCTCATTGAGCCCGGTTGATCGTCTCCGTGGCACGGCCATCCTGGCCGTGTTCGTCATGGGCTGGAAGCCCATGCCCCGCCGCGCCCCTAGTATCCGCCCCCGCCGGTCGGGTAGGGTGAAGCGCCGGCTCGTCGACTCCACCCGAGGGGGACAGGAGTCGTTTCCGAGCACAATCAAATCGCTCGGGAAACCTTCCCCGGAACCGACTCCAGTCCCCGTGCACCCCATGTCCCACGTCGAAACCTTGCCCAGTCACGCCGAAGTGCAGCGGCTGCCGCCGGGAGTCACCAGCACGCAGCCGGGCGGCGGCACCTGCCTGCGCATCGAGCTGGCCTGGGGTCGCGTGCGGCGCTGGTATTTGAAGACATTTCGCGCCGGCTTTGTGAAGCGGATGCGCGAGCTGCGCGTCGGCGAGCCGACCGGATGCCCGCACGAGGTGCTCGACTCGCGCGACCTGAAGTTCTACCGCAACCAGACCGATTGCCATTGGCCGGCCACGGTCGATCCCTTCGCCTGGCGCGAGCGCATCCCTTTCGCCCGCTGGGGCCTGGCCGAGTTGCAGTTGATGACCTGGCCGCTGGTGGCGCTGGCCGTGGCGGCGGTGATCGCTGGCTTCTGGTATCTGGCGATCGCACCGGTGGTGTGCGCGGGACTCGTGATCTGGTTTTTTCGCGATCCGCCGCGGCGCGTTCCGCGGCAAGCTGGGCTGTGGATTTCGCCGGCCGATGGCAAGATTGCTGAGATCACGCAACTGGAGCACGACGACTTCATCGGCGGCCCGGCGACGCGGATCGGCATCTTCCTGTCGATATTCAACGTACACATTAACCGAGCGCCCGTGGCCGGCCGGGTGCTCGAGCTGCGGTACACGCCCGGCCCATTTCTCAACGCGCTCGATCCCAAAAGTGCGCTTGTGAACGAGAACATGTGGATCGGCTGCGTGGCCGACGAGCCCGCTCTGCCGGCCGGGCAGCGATTCGTGGTGCGGCAGATCGCTGGGGCGATCGCCCGGCGGATCGTCTGCGATTTGCGCCCGGGTCAGTCGGTCGCTCGCGGCGAGAAATTCGGCATGATCAAGCTCGGCTCGCGCACCGAGCTGATTTTGCCGGCGGACGACGAGTTCGAAGTGGCCGTGCAAGTGGGCCAGCGCGTGAAAGCGGGCGAAACCGTGCTGGTGCGGCCGCGCCGCGCGAATCACACTGAACCAGGAGCCAGCCGTGGTTAGTCGCGACCCCTTGCACGAACGCGGCACCGCGTCGGGCTTCGCATCGCCGGCGCAGCCGGCCACGCCCGAAGCCACCGAAAAGACCGAACGGCCCGAACGCTCGCGCAGGCCCGGAGAACGTCGTTCGATGCGACGCATTCGCACCATCGCCGTGCTGCCTACGCTGTTCACGCTGGCCAACCTGGTGTGTGGGTTCTTCAGTATCGTGGTGGCCGCGCGGATCGAAGCCCCGGTCGTCGAGGTCTCCGTCGAAGGCGAGCGGGCGGCCAAGCCCGTCACGCGGCTCGGCGACGCCGGCGACCGCACGAATGTGATGATCAGCGCGTGGCTGATTTTTCTGGCCATGGCCTTCGATGCCCTCGACGGCCACGTCGCCCGGTTGAGCCGCACGACGAGCGACTTTGGCGGCCAGCTCGACAGCTTGTGCGACGTGGTCACGTTCGGCGTCGCCCCCGGCTTTCTGCTGGTGAAGATGTGTCCGAACTTCACCTATGAGTATCGCGAGGTATGGGTGATCGCCGCCGCGTATGCCGCCTGCGCCGCGCTGCGGCTGGCGCGGTTTAACGTCGAGGTCACGCAAGACGACGATCACATGAGCTTTAGTGGACTGCCATCGCCAGCGGCCGCCGCCACGATCGCCAGTTTCGCGTTGTTGTTCTACACGCTGCACAACAAGGCCAACCCGCCCGAGTACGTCGAGCGCGTCGACCTGGCGCTACAGATGATCTTGCCGTTTTACGCGCTGGTGGTTGCGCTACTAATGGTTTCGCGCATCCCATACCCGCATGTGGTCAACCAGGTGTTTCGTGGGCATCGCAGCTTCGCGCACGTGGTGTGGCTGCTGTTCGGCGCCGTGGCGGTGTTGACGGTCCCCGGGTACGCGGTGCCGCTGGTTTGCCTGGCATTCACGCTCGCGGCGCCGTTGAAATATGCTTGGGAAACGGTCGTGATGCGCCGCCCGCACGAGGATTCGTTGTTCTAAAGCTTCAGGGGGAAGCTAAACACTGGGGTGGCCCCGACCCAGTCGGGGTGCCGAAGGCACAAGAGGTCTCGCGCGGGGGCCGTGGGTTCCGAGCGACGATGCACTTTACTTAGGCCTCTTGTCGCTGCGCGACACGGACAGGGTCCGTGCCACCCGATGATTTGCTTAATCGTCCGAAGGATATTTGCCACAACGATATGTTCACCGGCTTAGTCGAATCGATGGCCCAGGTGGTCGAGGTGCGTGAAGCGCCTCCCGGCCGGCGGTTGGTGATCGCCGACGACGTGGTCGCGGCCGACGCGGCTTTGGGTGACAGCATCGCTTTGAACGGTTGCTGTTTGACGGTTGTCGAACACGACGGCAACCGGTTGGCCTTCGAGGCCGGCCCCGAAACGCTCGAACGGACGAATTTGGGAGCGCTAGTGGCCGGCTCGGCCGTGAATGTCGAACGCAGTGTGCGTTTCGGCGATCGAATGGGGGGGCATCTCGTCACCGGCCACATCGACGGCCACGGCACGCTCGACGACCGAAGGGATGAAGGGGAGTGGTCGACGTTCTGGTTCCGCGCGCCGCGCGACCTGATGCGGCAAATGGCCAGCAAAGGCTCGATTGCAGTCGACGGCGTGAGCCTGACACTGTGCGAGGTGTCCGACGAGCGGTTCAGCGTGATGCTGATTCCGCACACGCTGGCCGTGACGACCCTGGGCAAGCTCAAACCCGGCGACCGCGTGAATCTTGAGACCGATCTATTGGCCAAGTACGTCGCGCGACAATTAGGTTTCGATTCATGAAGGGGACGGGAGTCGTTCCTGATCGGCGCGACATTCTTGAAATGCTCCTTGGTCAGGAACGACTCCCGTCCCCGTTGCCTACCCAACTTTTTTCTAGCCACTAGCCACTAGCCACTGACCACAAGCCACTGACTTGCCCAACCCTCGTCAAACGCTTTCGTATCTTTCGCACCGGCTGGCTGCCGCCGGCGTGCGGCCGCGCATCCAGTACGGCCAGAATTTTCTGATTGACCTCAACCTGCTGGAACTGTTGTTCGACACCGCTGAAGTCGGGCCTAACGACGTCGTGCTCGAGGTGGGGGCTGGCACCGGCGCGCTTTCGGCCATGCTGGCCTCGCTGGCGGCCGCCGTCGTCTCCGTTGAAATTGATCGCAATCTGGCCGAAATCGCCCGCGAGGAGATCGCGCTGTTCGACAACGCCACACTGTTGGTGCAAGACGCGCTGAAGAACAAGAACCGGCTCGACGCGGCGGTGCTCGACACCGTGCGCGCGCGGCTGGCCGAAGCCCCCGGCCGGCGCTTCAAGCTTGTAGCCAATCTGCCGTACAACGTCGCCACGCCAGTGATCTCGAACCTGCTGGCCCACGGGCCGGTCCCCGACACGATGACCGTTACCATCCAGATGGAGCTGGCAGAGCGGATCGCCTCGCCCCCCAACACACGCGACTATAGCGCGTTGAGCGTGTGGGTGCAGAGTCAGTGTCACGTGCGGATTGTGAGGAGCATTCCGCCGAGCGCCTTTTGGCCGCGCCCCAAGGTCACGTCGGCGATTCTGCAGATCACGTTCGACCCGGCGCTGCGCTCGCGCATCGGCAATCTCGACTTCTTTCACACGTTTGTGAGGTCGATGTTCTTCCATCGCCGCAAGGTGCTGCGCAGCGAGCTGCGGGCGGCGTTCAAGGAGTTCGACAAGCACACGGTCGACGCCATTCTCGAAGCGCAAGGTCTGACTGGCGAGACTCGGGCCGAACAACTGAGTGTGGAGCAGATGATCGCCCTGGCCGACGAAGTGCGCGGTCGGCTGCCGAACGGGGCCTCTGAACAGGTCGCTCCGGCGCGCGAGTGAGCGCACGTTATCGGCCGGCCAGCAAATCGAGGTTTCGCTCGACGCGCTCGACGAAGCCCGCTGGGTTTTCCAGCAGCGCCAAGTGGCCCGATCCGGGGACGGTGTCGACTCGGCAGTTCGGCAGATGGGTGGCGAGAAAATCGCGGGTGGCGGCAAAGGGCGTCCGCTCGTCGTAGAGCGCCACAACCGGCTGCGAAACCTGACAGATGCGCTCGGCGGTGAGACCCGCGGCCTGAAAGACATCCTCGGCGGCAGTCGTACCGGTCAACGGTCCTAGTTGGGCGAGCCAGCGGACGCCCGGCGCTCCGAGCTTCGCCTGAAGGATGTCGCGCTGGTCCACGGTCAGTCCGGGGAGCGCGTCGAACAACCGCCGAAAATCGACCGCCGCTCCGATATCCACGCCAGTCGCTTGAAAGCTGGAGCGCAACCCGGTCCAGACTTCCGCATTCTCCATATTGGGTTCGAGGTGAGCCAGACCGGGGAAGTAGGTATCGCAGAGTATGATGCCGGCGATCCGCCGCGGTTCGTCGAGCGCGGCCTGCATGGCGACGACACCGCCGAAACTATGCCCGACGACGTACGCTGGCCCCACCCCCAGCCGCTCGTGCAACAAGCGGAAATCACGGGCGACCACGTCGGCGGTATAGCCGGCCGCGGGCGCGCCGCTAAGTCCATGCCCTCGCAAGTCGTAAGTGGTGACGCGAAATCGCGTCGCCAGTGTCGTGACGATGCCTGAGAAGAGCCACATCGCCTGATTGCTGGTGAAGCCGTGCACGAGGACGACATCGGGCCCGGCGCCGTGCTGCTGGTAGTGACACTCGAAATTGTCGAGCGCGAGGCGCGGCATCTTGCTAGGCCCTCAGGCTCGATCGGCCAGGCAGTTTTGCAGGAACGCGGCGATCTGGCCAACGGTCAGATCGGTCGCGCCGCTGTTGGCCAGTTGCGCCGCGTGCTCGTGAAATGGCAAGGATCGGCCGCAGAGCGTTTCGATTTTCTCGCCGAGCAGCACGGCATCGATCGACGAAAACCCCAGGTCGCCAAAGAACCGCGTGTCGGGGCCGATGGGGTCGGAGTAGTAGCGTCCCTCAAAGTCGCGCAACAGGTTTGCCAGTTCGGCGACGATCTCGTCGGTGGTGGACGTCGCGCCGATCACGCCTGCGTCTCTCCACACCAGGTAGCGACGACCAGGTAGTCGTCGCGCGCCGTGGCGACCTTGAGCAGTTGGCCGGGTTTGATCGCGTCGAGCGCGATGTTCTTGGCAGCGACGAGCACGGTGCCATCGGCCCCGAGCGCACGGCATTCGAGCTTGGCAGCGCCGGCGGCGCGCGGGCCAAGGGCATTCTCGATGGCTTGGCGGGCAGCAACCAGGCGGGGCGCGGCGGCATCGAGCTGGTGTTGCTTGGCTGCCTGACGCGCGATGGCAACTTCGGCGCTGGACAACAGTGGGCGCGCGCCCGGCGCGGTTTTCGGCAGGGCGCCGCGCTTGTCGACGCGCACCAGCCCCAGGCCGGCGATGCCGGTTTTCGTGGCCAAAGCGGCGAATTCGCCGGCGCTGGCTGCCAGAGCCACGGTGGGGAAATCCACGGGGCGAGCCACAGCGCGAGGCTGGCAGCGAAGTCGCCCTTGGTCGTCGATCGCCACTTCGACGTCGGCCGTGTAGAGGCGCTCGCCGTGCATGCGTCGCCAGAGAATGCGCACTGCCTCCTTGGCGGTTACTCGACCGAGGAACCACTCGGCACGTTCGTCACCTGAGGGCACCAGGTTGAACTCGCGATACTCATCGGGCGAGAGCGTGACACGCGCGGCGGCACACTGCAGGCCGGGTTGATGCATGTCGGGGGTAGGCACGACCCGCACAAGCTGTCGGTCCGCTCGTTCGCCTTCGTCCTGGCGCTCGAAGATCGTCGTTTTGGTCTTCCCGGCGTGGCCATTCTGGGGCGCGACTTGACCAGCTTGGTCGGCCGCGGCACTCCAGGGGCGCCATGGCTTGCTGATGAAGTACTGGTCCTTGGGGCCGTTGAAATTCACTTCCCCGAACGGCATGTAGAACCGCCAGCACTTGATCTCGCTCAAGCGGCACCACACGCGACCATCGGTGGTGCTCAGCTCGCCCGACTGCGTGAATTGGCGCTGCGAGGCCGACAGCACCCAGGCCGTGGCCCGCAACACTGCCCCCTCGGGTGGGCGCGGGCCAAAGAGCTCGATGCGGTGCAGCGCGCACGGTAAGAGGACGCGGCCGGTTTGATCAGGCTGCTCGAGATGCCAGGAGGCGCCGGGGTGCATGCCGATGTCGATGGTGACCGGGTCGAGCAGAAAGTTTGGGTTGGCGTTGCTGGTGAACAGCCCGCGACGCGGCTGCACTTCGATCGTGGCTTCGATTCCCTGGTCGTCGATGACATCAAGGGAGCGCACGCCCTGAAATAGCGGGCCGTGGAACAAGCTTTTGTAGGTGTCGTCCACCGTGACCTTCGGGGGGCGCGCCTGCGACGGCGAGACGACCGCTCGGGCGCGCGGCGCCGGCAGATAAGCATCGGCGAGGACGACGGTTCCGACAGCCGCCAACTGTTGCGGCTCGTTGCGGGGCGTGCTGTCGGTCCCCAGGTCGCGAACCTCGATACGGACGTGCACTTCGTCGGCGGGTGGATTCGCGCCCGGTGTCGCGCGAATGGGCTGAACTTTGGCGCGCAGCTCGACCGTGCCAGGCTCTTCCTCGATCGCCAGCCAGCGCATCAACATGATGTCGTTGATCGCACGGGCGACCTTGCCTGGGAAGAGCTGGGTTGCGGTTTCCGCCATCATCTCGAGGATGAAGGTCATCGGCACTACGGGCAGGCCGCGTTGCTGGGGATCGACCTTGCTGACATCGCGACCGCCGACCGTGTGTTCGTCGGCGTAGTGGTCTTCGGCGAGGTCAAGGCGGCGTCGGGCGACGAGCTCCTTGCCCGCGACGTGCTCGACGATCGTTCCCAGCAGCGGGAATTCGAGCCGTGCGGTGGGTTGCGGTGGGGGCGATACCGGAGTCGGTAGCGACGATTGCGCGAGCGATGGCGCGAGCGATGGCGCGAGCGATGGCGCAGAGGGCACAGGGGCAACGGATGGCGCGGCGATTGCCTGGCTGGTCGGCGCCGACGCCGTGAGTGTTCCCGTCCGGTTGCGCGCCAGAAATTGCTTGACGACCTGCTGCTGGTCGTCGAGCCAACGCTCCATCAGTTCCCAGTGCCGAGTAACAACGGCCGCGCGGGGATCGCTGATCGGTGGCGGCACGATCGTGGTGGACGTCATCATCGGTGTCGACATCGGCGGCGTTGGCTGGTGAACAATCGGCTGCGGGGCCGGAATTGCAGGCATCGCGGGCGAGATTTGTCCGCGACCATTCGTCGGCAGATCGTCCACGGACTTCGGGCTATCCATCTTGGTGCTTGTGGCGGACGATGTCGCCGGCTGAAGATTCCATTCGACCTTCTTCAAGGCTCGATTCTCGAACAGCGGATCGAGCCGCAGCGAGACTTGCTGCGCGGCGAGCTGGCCTAACAGATGTTGCAACTGCGTCAGGCCATGGCGTCGCTGGACGCTGGCGCACACGGCTAAGAACGGCTTGTCGCGGAGAATGTCGTGCACGAAGGCGGTGAGGTTGCCGCGCGGTCCGGCTTCGACGAACAGCCGCACGCCGTCGGCGTGCATCGCGCGAATCATCGCCGGGAATTCGACCGGCATGGCCCAGTGATTGAGGGCTAACTCGCGCAACTCAGCAGGGTTGGTCGGAAAAGGCTGGCCGGTGCTGCAGGAGTAGACGGTGGTCCGCGGCGAGTGAAAATCGATCGCCTCGAACATCTGCTTGAGCGGCCCCAAGTAGGGGCGAAACAACTCGGTGTGGTAAGGCCGATTGAAGGGGAGCCGCTCGTACATCAGTTTGCGGGCCGCCAGTTCGGGCTCAATTTGCGCGACCGCCGCCGGTGTGCCGACCAACACGACCTGATGCGGACAATTATCCATGCCAATGTGGAGTTTGGTCGCCAAGGGCTCGCGGCCGGGTTGCGACGCCAGCGACTGAATGATGGCGGTCAGCTTCTCTTTCGAGGCGCCGATTGCCAAGAGCGCCGCATTGGCGCCGTCGGCGGCGTCCCCCTGTTTGGCGAACTCCTTGAGCATCGTGCCGAGCTGAAGTGAATTCCGAGCGGTGTCGAAGCAGCCGGCCGTGGAGAGCGCTGCCAGTTCGCCGGCGCTGTGACCGCCGAGCACGTCGGGCTGCAGGCCAAACTGCCGCAGAAGCCTGGCGATTGCCCCGTCGGCAACGAGCACGGCGCAGATGCCGTCGTCGATGCCACGTAGCTGCTGCTCGGCGGCCGCGCGCGTATCGGCGCTGGCCCCGGGTGGCAGCACGAGCAAATCGCTGATCGAAATGGCAGCGTCGCTGCCACGATCGAACTGACCCATTTCCATTACGCAATCGCGCACGATCGGGAAGCAGGCCGCCAGGTCTCCCAGCATGTCGGGGTACTGTGCGCCTTCGCCGGGGAAGAGCCAGGCGATGCGTCCGGCATGTGTTAGCGGACTGGCTGTGTAGTAAATGCCGACGCCATCGTGAATCTGCGTGCAATCGGCGCTCGCCAAGCGCTCGGCGGCGCGCGTCAATCGCGCGACGAGCTCGTCGAGCGAGGCCGCCACGATTGCCAGCCGCTCGGTCCCCGCCTCGAGCGTGAGGTGGAGCGAATACGCCAATTCGGCCAGCGAGGTCGCTGGATGGCGGCGACAGAACTCCGCCAGGCGCGCCGCGCGACTCGACAGCTCAACCCGATCGGTGCCGGACAGCACCAAGAGCTCGGTCGGCCAAGGCGCGCGAGTTGCAGTGGCCGCGTCTGCCTGCCCGACCGCCACGGCCGTGTTCGTGGTCATCGTGAGTTGCATCGTGCGATCCGATCAGCCCGCAGCGTCGGCCGGGGCCACCAGTCGTTCCGCGCCGCCGGCGACGACGATCTCCGCGGTGCCCTTGCGGCCGAGCAATAGCTCGTCGATCAGGAAGGCAGGGCCCGTTTCGGGCGAAATCAGCTTGAGCCCGCGACGCGTGAGGTGCGGCTCCAGTTCGGCCACCATGCCGACGCCGGACCATGGTCCCCAGGCGACCGAGAAGACGCGAGCTGACAACTGCCGGTCGAGCTGCGCGGCGAGCTTGCTGAGGACCTCGTTGGCGGCCGCGTAGTCGGATTGGCCGCGATTGCCGTAGCGGCTGGCCAGCGACGCGAAGAAGACCAGGAATTTCAGCTCGTCGAGCCGTAAGTGCCGGCAGAGCGAATAGGCGCTGTCGACCTTGGTGCGATAGACACGGTCGAAAGATTCGGGAGTCTTGTCGCGCAGGAGCTTGTCTTCAATGACGCCAGCTCCATGCAGCACGCCGTCGATACGTCCATGTCGAGCATAGACGTCTTCTAACAGTCGCGCGACGGCCTGCTCGTCGCGGACGTCGACCGAGTGATACTCGACGGTCGCGCCGGCCGCTCGCATGCTGGCGAGGTTGTCGCGAATTTCGCGCTCCCGCAACAGCCGCTGGTAGGCTTTTTCAACTTCAGCCGGCCGAGGCGGCTTGCCATTGCCAAGATGCTGGATCAAGGCGGCCTTCAATTCACCAGGCTCAACGAGGCCGACCGTTTGCGGTGACTCCGTTTCCGGCGGTAGCGGCGAGCGACCGGCGACGATCAGCGTCGGCTGATAACGCCGCGCCAATTCGACGGCAATGGCGGCCGTGATGCCGCGGGCGCCGCCCGTGATCACGATCTTCGTGCCCTTGTCCAGCGGGGCCGGCTCAACGGGCTCCGCGTCGTCGAGCGCGGCCTGGCCCAGTTGCCAAGTGACGCGGCGGCCATCGAGGTAGCCAATTTCGGCGGGACCGCGGCGGTCGGCGATTTCGCTCAGCAGGTGCTCGACGATCTGGTCGGCCGCCGCTGCCGGATCGAAGTCGACGACACGGACCAAGACGTCGTTCCATTCCTGAGCGATGCACTTTGCCAGGCCAATCACTCCACCATGCCCGGCGAAGTACTCGTCGGGGAGCTCGTGCGCGGTTGGATCATCAAAGCCAAGCCCTCCGCCTAGGGAAGTCGCCGCCAGGAGGGCCGCATTCTTGTTCTTATTGGCGATTTCGCGCAGGTCAGTCTCGAGCTGCTGCGCGAGTAGATAGAGGGCCTTGGTTTCGCGGTAGGCTCGCGCGGCTGGCGCCACCTCAGGCGACGCCTGCGCCAGCGGGAGCAGGTGAATCAGGCCGGCGATCGGGCCGAGCGCTTCGCGAGCCAGGGCCAGCAATCGCTTGACGGTAGCGAGATCGGTCAGATCGCCGCTGAGGATGCCGTCAACAAGCTGCGGTTGACCCCCCGCGACCATGCGGACCAGGGCAGTCTTCAGCCCATCGGCGTGGAGCCGCGCCGCGAGCTTTTGGGCGATCCCGCGACCATCGTCGGTGATCAGCGCCGCGCCGCCCGAAATCGAGGTGCCAGCCTCGGCGTCGAGCGGGACATCGGTCAGATGAATGACCGCGCGTTGTACTTCGAGTTGGCTGGGGGAGCCAGTCTCGCTGGGCGCGTCGTCGATCTCCTCGTCGGCAAATTCGTCGCTTTCCTCGGCGCCGGCAGCGGCGGTGTCTTCACTGTTGTCGGCCAGCGCCGACCTCAAGTAGTCGAGGATGCCGCCAAGTGTGCGGATGACCGTCAGCTTTTCGAGGACGATCTTCGACTCGAGGTCGCTCGAGACGCTGGTGAGCGATTCGGCCAGCGTGCTGAGAATCTCCACGCGCTTGATCGAATCGATCCCAAGTTCGGCCTCCAGGTCGAGATCGAGGTCGAGCATCGCGAGCGGATAACCGGTGCGCTTGCTGACCAGCTCGAGCAGGCGATCGCGGAGCTCGTCGAAATCGAGCTGCGCCGGCGCGCCCTTGGCGGCGGGAGCGTTTGCGGTGGGCGTTTGAAGCGGCGCTGGGGGCGCTTCAACGGTGGCGGCAGCCGACATCGCCGGGAAATTCTCGTGAGAGAGATTCTGCCAGCGCGATGTGCCGTTGAGCGACGGCGATAACGCAATCGGTGGGGTCGTTGGTGGAGCCATTGGCGCCGCAGAGGCGAAGGGCGGAGCCGATATCGGCGTTGGTGCCACCGCCACGGGCACGAACGACGCCTGTGACGGCGCTACGGGCGCCGCGGGCGCTGTTGGGCCCTGCAGATAGGTGAGCATGACCGTGCGCTGCGCTTCGAGGAACTTCTCCATCAAGTCCTGATAACGCAGCACCACCTGGGTCGCGGCGTCGCTGGGCGCGATGTTTGGCAGCGTCGGCACAATTGCGGGTGGAACTGCGGCTACCGGCGCGATTGGTGCGACGGGAGCGGCCGAGGGTACCGGGGCCGGCGCAATCGCAGGCGCGGGCGGCACAGCCGAAGGCGCTGTGGTTGGGGTCGTCGCCGGCGCCGACCAGAAATGGCTGTCGCCGTTCGTCGAAGGATGCGGTTTGCCGTTATGGTTGCCAGGCGCCGCAGGCGCCGGGATGACAGAGCTCATGGGAACTTTCCCCTGTGGATTCGATTCAGTTGCGCGGCTTGGCCCAGTGGCTGCCGCCTTTGGTTTGCCCTCCTTGGCTGGTAGTCGCTGACCGAGCAGCGAGGGTTCGGGAGCGTCAATTGGTCGGCAGCGCACGCCGTTGACCATCCAGGTCATGGGCGAGTGCGAAGCGGCCACCGTCTGACGCGATAGATCGGCCAGGTCGAACGCGTGCGCGACCCGATCTTGGTACAACTCATCGAGACACAGGTCGACACCGTGCACGAGCAGTTGCCCGATCGCATGGGCCAACTGGGTCAGGCCGTTGCGACCGCGCAAATCAGTGGCTACGGCCAGATGCGCTCGATCGCCAAGGATGTTGTCGATCAAGCCGGTGAGCACGTTGTGCGGGCCGACCTCGACGAAGGTGCGTGCCCCCGCGGAGTACATGGCTTCGATTTCATCCTGGAAGCGAACTGGCGATGAAAGATGGCGAGTCAGTTGCTCGACCATCTCGTCGGGGGCGCCGGCGTATGCCTGACCGGTCGTGTTGGCATAGACCGTTTGCCGCGGGGTTGCCCAGGCTTGGGTGGCTAGCGATGTGCCCAGTTCGGCGGACGCGTTGGCCACGAGCGGAGAATGAAATCCGCAAGCGACAGCCAGACGCACTGCTCGCAGTTCTTGTTGCTGGCAGCGCTCGATCAATTTGCTGAGCGCCTGGTCGGTGCCGGCAACAACCGTTTGCTGTGGGCCGTTTTGATTGGCGACCCAGAGATCGGTCAGGCCCGCCAGCAACGTTTCGGTGTCGTCGGCCGAGGCATTGATGGCGACCATGCCGCCGGTGGCATCCGCCGCAGCCTTCGCAACCAGCTCGCCGCGCTTCAAGGCGAGTTGGTAGATGGCATCGGCTGGTAGCGCGCCTGCCGCGGTGAGCGCCACGTACTCGCCGAAACTGTGGCCCGCGGCCAACTCGGCCTTTAGCCCCAAACGCTCCAAGAGCCGCAACATTCCCAGGCTGGCGGCCGCGATGGCAGGTTGCGAAACCGTCGGATCGGCCAAGGCCGAGTCATTGGCGCGGCGTTGATCATCGTCAAACACGGACGGAGGATAGATGTAGGACCCGAGCGGTCGCGGGAGCTTGTCGGCCGTCGCGGTTTCGGCGCGATCGAGTTCCTCGCGCACCTTCGGAAACGCGATCGCCAATTCGGCGAGCATATTCGGGTATTGCGACCCTTGGCCCGGGAATACTAGTGCCAACTTGCCAGCCGCCTGGCCGGGTTGCTCGGCGAAGTAGCAGCCTCGCGGATCGCGGTGCGTGGTTGCCGAGCCCTGCAATACACTTTCGATCGTCGAGAGCTTCGCTTGTAAGTCGTCGAGCGAGCTGGCAACGATTGCCACGATGGGAAGATCGGCTTGCCGAGGATTCGCATGCCAGGCGGCGGCCGCCAGCTCCACGAGCGCTGGCCGTGCGCCGGCAGCCAGGGCCTGCAGGCATTCGCGCACGGCGGCTATGAGCTCATCGCGCGTGCGCCGGCGAAACACAACCAGCTCAACCGGCCACGGCGTGCTGGCCGAGGGGACCTGGTGCAAGTAGTCGCCGCGATACTCCTCCAGCACGACGTGGAAGTTGGTGCCGCCGAAACCGAATGCGCTGACACCGGCCCGGCGCGGCTGACCGTCGCCTTGGATCCAGGGGCGGGGTTCGGTGTTGAGGTAGAGCGGGCTTTCCTCGAACTGCACGGCCGAGTTTGGCGTTTCGACTAACGTGGGGGGCAAGACCTTGCGATCGAGGGCCAGGATGCCCTTGATCATGCCCGCCAGTCCGGCCGCGCACTTGGCGTGACCGATGAGCGACTTAACCGAACCGACCGCGCACGAGCGCGGCGCGGCGCCGGCGGCCGTGAGGACGGTGGCCATGCTTTCGGCTTCGGTACGGTCGCCGACGACCGTGCCGGTGCCGTGAGCTTCAATCAGTCGGACGCAACTAGGTTCGATGCGGGCTTGCGCGTAGGCGCGTGAGAGCGCCCGTTTCTGGCCGGCGGCGTTTGGCGCGGTAAGCCCTTTCTCCTTACCATCGCTGGCTGAGCCGACTCCCTTGATGACCGCGTAAATGCGGTCGCCGTCGCGTTCGGCATCGGCCAGCCGCTTGAGCACGAGCACGCCGATGCCTTCGCTCAACACGATGCCGTCGGCTTCGGCGTCGAAGGGTCGGCTCTTGCCTTGGCGCGACAAGGCGTAGGTCTTGCTGAAGGCCATGTAGGCGAACGGCGTCTGCACCGTGTCGGCGCCCATGGCAATGGCGACGTCGCTGGTGCCGACCGAAAGCTCGCGAATGGCGGCTTGCAGCGCTGCCAGCGAACTGGCGCACGCCGCATCGATGGCGTAGTTTGGTCCACCAAGGTTGAACCGATTGGCCACGCGGCCGACCGCCACGTTGAACAGAAAGCCAGGGAACGAATCTTCGGTCCATTCGGGCAGGACCTCTTCGCAATTCGAGAGCACGGCGTCCGAAGAGACCGGCATGCCTGGAATATTATCGATCAGCCGCATGCACGTGCGGAATCCGTAGGCAGTGGCCATTGGGCTGCCGCCGCCGCCGATGCCGACGACGGCCGCGGTTCGTTCACGGCAGAAGGGGCGCCGATCGTAGCCCGCATCGACCAAGGCGTGATGCACGGCCTCGAGCAGCAAGAGCTGCAGGGGCTCGATCGACTTCATGCTGGCGGGCGTAATACCGTACTTCAGTGGATCGAAGGGGATGTCACTAAGGAACCCACCCCACTTGGAAATGATGCGGTCCTTCGCCAGCGGATCGGGATCGTAATACAGTTGCCAGTCCCAGTGAGTCGGCGGAATCTCGCTGACCGCGACGGCCTTCTTAAGAATGTTCTGCCAATAGGCGCCCAGACTCGTGGCGCCAGGATAGAAACACGACATGCCGACGACGGCGATATCGCAAGGCGGTTCCGTCGCCGCCAGGTCCGGCGCCGGAGCGCCGTCGGTTCCGAGCAGTTGCGTCGCACCGTCACAAATAGCGCTGTACAGCTCGGCCAGGTCGATCGCACCCGATTGCGAACCGGCGCATTTGGGTGTCGCTTGGCGCTGCCGCCCATTGTTCGAAGTCTGCAGGGGGGCTTCAGTCGTTGCTGATTTGGTAGACCGCAGCAAAGCACCGATCTTCATGCCGCGCTCGACAAGGCATCCGGCCATCGCGGCAACCATGGCTGCCGACAGGGCGTCGTGCACTCCGCCGGCAAACAGCACGCACAGTTCACTGCCACGCTGGCTCGTGCCGATGTAATCGACGAGGACGTCGTAGAGGGGTTCCCAAAGCAGGGCGCCCGAAGTCGCGCCGCTCTGCCTGGCCGCTTCGTGGTCGAAAACAAACCGGCGCGCGCCATCGCGCAACAGGTTGCGAAGGTTGTCCGGCGAAGCGACGCTGCGGTAAACGACGATGCCACGTTTTTCGATTTTCTTGACCTGGTCGGTAACGGTCCCTGGTAACACCGTGTATGCGGGGCGCACCGCCAGGATCGCATCGATCTGCTGGGCGAGCAGGTTGGCCGGCACACCAGCGGTGAGGCTGACACCCCAGTTCGACTCGCTGATCCGTCGCGCCGCGTCCTGCAGATACCGCGTCGCTTCGGTCTTATTCATCGAGCGCAAGGAGACCAGCGGTAACCCACCCTGGCCAGCAACCGCTGATGCGAAATCCAGCGTGTCAGTGTCACCGGGCACAGTCCCCTGCACGAGCGGGTAGCGGGTGCGATGTTCGACGGCCAAGGGAGAACCAGCGGCCAGCGGTTGATGCCGCTGCGCACTCGCTATTAGGCGCTGGGACTCGGCGGCGAGGTGCTGCACGATTCCTCCGACCGAGACGCACGCCTGCGCAAAGGGCTGAGCCAGCGCGGCGTCCTGGCCGCAGAGGATTAACTCCTCCTCGGGGTGCGTTGTGATCGCGGCGCGCACCGCGGACCGCCACGCCTGCGGGCGCTGGCTTTCGGGCAATGAGCCCGTCTCGATCGCGCGTAGGGCTGCTTCGAGTTCGTCGAGCGTCTTGGAGCCTGGCTGATTATGAAAGCGGTATGCGGCGCCGATCCCCTCGCCCAGCACCAAGGTCTCGGTACCGTCGAACGATTCCAGGCGTTGGCGCGTTGCATCGCTCAAGCGAGTTTCGCGTGCCAGGAGGAGCTGATTATCGAGCACGACACCCTTGGCGCCGGCCACTTGGCAGGCGGCGATCGAGCGGAATCCGACGGCGCCTTGCACCCAATAAGGGAGGTTAACGCTGAGCCGGGCGGCCTCCTGGCGCCAGCGTTGAACCAACAGAAGAGCTGATTCGGTGCCGATGCGTCCCGAGGACTCACACCCTTTGAGCACGATCCCGGCAATGGGGAGCTGCGCGGCCTGTCGCGCTTCGTCGATATTGACTACCTCGAGCAGGACGTCGACGCCGGCATGGTTCAGTTGCTTGATCGACGCCGGCAGGCCGGTCTCGTTGCTGGCCAACAGCACCCACCCGAGCCGACCAGCGCTCGCCTTGAGCAGATCTTCAAGACTCAAGGCCCCCTGAGTGGCAATCTTTACGCCGAAGCCGTCCTTCGTGAATTGCACCAGGCGGGCCAGTTGCGCGCGGATGGCCGCCGCGTCGGTGGCGTATTCCAAATCAAGCGTGCCACGGGCACCAGCACGGGCCGCGGCGATCGCTGGGGAAGCGTCGACCCGGCCGGGTGGAGTCAGTACCAGAATGTCGGATACGAGCATGGTGCATCCTCGAGGGATTGGTAGTCTCCCAGCGCACGACCGAAAGTTCCACCCGCGTGGTAAAAGATTATCGGTTCGCACCGCCCGGCGGTAGCGTTCGGGATCGACGCGTTCGATCGCAACGCCTAGCTCCGCGCAAGCCGTTACGATCGTTGATTTATTGCCGCGAATGCGAGCGATATTGGCCCGCACGCAAAAAGCGAATTTGCCACCTCGACGGCGCCCGTCAGGCCGAAGTCGACGCACGACAGGAGCATCAAGGTGATTATGCGCCTTTCTATGGGGGTTTTCACGGTACGGCCGGTTTATGTGCGAGGACTGGCCTCCGGATAAACCCGCTCATCCGCAACCCCGGAAGTTCTTAGCGTGGGGGACGGTCGGATTGCTACACGGGCCGGTTGGGGCTGACCCAATGAGCCCACGGTAACCATCGCTCACCCGCTGCTGCCGACCGGGCCAGCCGAGAATCGCAAGGCCTCGGTTGCATCGAGGCTCGGGCACGAAGCGCGATTGCGAGACGGACGAGCAAGAGCAATTTGCCACTCTCCCGATGAGTTTTGGTGCTGGTGACCGTGTCGGCTATGCTGATGACCGGGCTTGGAATCCGCTCGTCATGCTTGGGAAGAAGCCGTGAAACCAGTCGCAGCCACTGCCGCGCACGGCGAGCGTAATGGACCAGCAATCCCGCTTGGAGACAGGCCTCGATTGGCAGGGCGGAGGCGCGCGAACTGTCGTCGAACGACGCTGTTCACGGTGGCATGGTTGCAAGCCGTGGTCTTCGGCCCAGCGGCTAGTGCGGCAGCACCGGACTTTGAGGACGAAGTTGCTCCACTGCTTGTGAAGCGATGCCTCGAATGCCACAACGCCACACAAGCCGCTGGCGGTCTGGTGCTCGAGAGCCGTGAGTCCCTTTCTTCCGGCGGCGAGAGTGGGCCGGCTGTTGTCCCGGGTTCGGCCGCCGAAAGCTACCTGATGGAGCGAGTGGCTGCCGGCGAAATGCCACCCGAGAAGCAACGGAAATCGCAAGCGTTGCCGGCCAGTGAGATCGAGTTGCTGCGTCGCTGGATCGAGGCGGGCACGGAATGGCCCGCCGAGCGGCGGCTGAGCCTATTCGAACGCACGACAGACCAGCGCGCGGGTCGCGACTGGTGGTCGCTTCAGCCTCTCCAGCGACCGCCAGCCCCCGACATCGGGCGGGACGCGGGGATGGTCTCCAACCCGCTGGATGCGTTCGTGCTGGCACGGTTGCGCGCCGTGAACATGGAACCGGCCCCGCGCGCTGACGCCCGCACGCTGGTGCGTCGCTTGTCGTTCGACTTGCTCGGTCTGCCGCCAACCGAACAGCAATTGCAAAGCTACGCTGCCGATCCGTCGCCAGCCGCTTGGGAGCGACTCGTCGACGAAATGCTCGCTTCGCCGCATTACGGCGAACGTTGGGCACGCTACTGGCTCGACGTAGTTCGCTTCGCCGAGACGTCGGGCTACGAGCGTGATCAAGAGAAGCCATTTGCCTGGCGCTATCGCGATTGGGTGGTCGCCGCACTAAACGACGATCTGCCGTACGACGAGTTCATCGTCGAGCAACTTGCCGGCGACGAAGTGCCCAACCGTAGCGAGCAAACAGTCATCGCGACTGGCTTTCTCAGGCTAGGCACCTGGAACGATGAGCCCAACGACCCGGAAGACTACAAGTACGATCGGCTCGAGGACTTGGTGCACGGCACGTCAGCGGCGTTTCTCGGACTGACTGTCAACTGCGCACGTTGCCACGACCACAAATTCGATCCCATTCCGCAGCAAGACTACTACCGCATGGCGGCGGCATTTTGGGCGGGGCCGATCGAACAGCGCGGCGCCGATCTGCTGGGTGGGCCGTCGGCGGCGGAGCTTGGTTTTGAGAAGGTGCTCGGCTGGACCGACGTGCGCAGCGATCCACCGCCACTGCACCTGCTCAAGAAAGGAGAACGACACAATCCCGGCGAAGCGGTGCCGGCAGCACCCTTGTCGTTCGCCTCGGTGCCCGATCGACCACTCGACGGCCCGGTGCCCGAGCGAAAGTCAACAGGTCGGCGGCTGCGATTGGCGCGCTGGATCGCCTCGGCCGAGAATCCGCTGACCGCGCGGGTGATGGTCAACCGGCTCTGGCAGCATCATTTCGGACAGGCGTTGGTTCGCTCACCAAGCAACTTTGGATTCCGCGGTGACCAGCCGACGCACCCGGAGTTATTGGATTGGTTGGCGGCCGAACTCATCGGCAGCGGCTGGAAGTCCAAGCGTTTGCATAAGCTAATCGTCACTTCGCGCACTTGGCAGCAATCGTCGAATCACCCACGACACGCGGAGTTCGTGCAGCAAGACGCCGGCAATCGCCTGTGGTGGCGGGCTGAGCGGCGCCGCCTTGACGCCGAAGCGCTTTGGGACGCGATGCTCGTCGCCAGCGGGCAACTCGACGTGCGGATGGGCGGACCGAGCTTTCGCCCAACACTTCCCCCCGAGGCGCTCGAAGGTCTCTCGAAGAAGGGTGCCGCCTGGACTCCGTCGCCAATCGAAGAGCAGTACCGTCGCGGGCTGTACATATTCAGTCAGCGAAGTTTGCTCGCACCCTTCATGACGACATTCGATTTTAGCGACACCACGCTGCCATGTGCCGCCCGCGATGTGACGATTGTGGCCCCGCAGGCGCTGGCGCTCTTGAACGACCCGATGGTACACGAGCGCAGCCGCGCGCTGGCCGCACGGGTGGCTCGCGAGGGGAGCCAGCTCGACGCGTCGGGAAAGGTGTGTCTCGCTTGGCGCTGCGCGATCGGCCGTGAACCAACCACGGACGAACTGAACCTGTCGCTACGTCATGTCGAACGACAGCAAGCGATGTTTGCCGCCCGAGCTGCGAACGGCGCGACCGATCTCGATGCGGCGCGCTTGGCGTTGGAGTCGCTGTGCCACGTGCTTCTCAACAGCAACGAGTTCTTGTATGTCGACTAGCAGGCGGAACCAGGACGACGCACCCACTGGTCGTGCGCGGCGACAACCGCGCTCGAGCGACGTGCCTTTGCAGTGCGAAAGGGCGTTTCCGTGCGGCCTGACGCGGCGCGAATTGATCTGGCAAATGGGGGGCGGCTTCGTCGGGACCGCCTTGGCTGGCCTGCTTCAAGCCGATGGCTGGTCGGCGAACGTCGCGCGCGGGGCCACGAGTGCCGCGCCAAGGGGTCCTCTCGCGCCCCGCAAACCACATTACGAGGCGCGGGCTCAGAGCGTCATTTTCTTGATGATGAACGGCGCTCCGAGCCAAGTTGATACGTTTGACTACAAACCCGAGCTGGCCAAGTATGCCGGTCAGCCGCTCCCCGCCGACAAAAAGTTCATCAACTCGGGCAATCGGCAGATGGGTTTTTTGACTCCCGCCTGGCGGCCGTTTCGCCCGGGAGGGCAGAGCGGGTTGTTGGTGTCGGACTATTTTCCGCGCGTCCGCGAACATGCTGACAAATTGTGCGTGATCAGGTCGTGCCATACCGATAGCCACGCTCACGGCTCGGCGCTCGTGGCGATGAACACGGGTAAGACACTCATCGGTCGCCCGTCGCTGGGGAGCTGGGCCGTTTACGGCTTGGGGACCGAGAATCAGAATCTGCCCGGCTTTGTCGTCATGCTCGACAAACGGGGCGGCCCGATCAGCGGGCAGCCCAACTGGTCGAGTGGTTTCATGTCGGCGACCTTTCAGGGGACGTTGTTTCGCCCGACCGGCAATCCGATTCTCAATCTACAAGGGCCGGAATACATCGACCGCTCCACGCAGCGCGAGCAACTCGACTTGCTGGCCCAGCTCAACGAGCGCCACTTGCGCGAGCGGCAAGGGGGCGAAGAGCTCGCCGCCCGCGTGAACAGCTACGAGTTGGCGTTTCGCATGCAGAGCGATACACCAGAGGCGGTCGACCTGACGCAGGAAACGGAGACGACGCTGGCGATGTACGGAGTGGGGACCCTGCCGACCGACGAGTTCGGCCGCAATTGCCTGATCGCGCGGCGGCTCGTCGAGCGTGGCGTGCGCTTCGTGCAGTTGTACTCTGGGGGCGGGCACCTCGAAGAGACGTGGGACGCTCACGAGAGCATCGAAAAGAACCATGGCCGCCACGGTCTGGAAGTCGACCAGCCGATCGCCGCGCTCTTGACCGACTTGGCGCAGCGCGGACTGCTCGACTCGACGCTCGTTGTCTGGGGGGGAGAATTCGGTCGCATGCCGTTCAGCGAGGGCAAGGATGCTCCCGGCCGCAACCACAATCCGTACGGGTTTTCGATGTGGTTCGCCGGTGCCGGCGTGAAAGGGGGGACAAGCTACGGAGAGACCGACGAGTTCGGTTTCGAGGCGGTGAGCAACAAGGCGCACCTGCATGACATTCACGCCACTATCCTGCACCTGCTAGGGCTCGATCACGAACTATTGACCTACTTTCATCAGGGGCGAGAAGAAAGCCTGACTGATGTGGGGGGCCGGGTGATTCGCGACATTGTGGCGTGAAACATTGGATTCGACCGACCGCACAGACCGCACGATGTGATGATGCGGCGTGGCAAACGGGTGTCAATCTAAAGTGTGCGCAAATAGGCCAGGAGTGCCTGGAGCTCGTCTTCCGCCAGCTCCCCCTGACCAGTCACGCGGGCTGGGCTGTGCGGGCCGGCGAGCAGTTCTTCCAGGCCGTGGGCCTGGCCGCCGTGTAAGAGAAGCACGCGGTCGTGGACGCCTTTCAATGACGGGGTATTGAAGCCTTCGTAAGCGTCCGTCTTCGCCCCGAGACCGACGTCGTGCAGAGCGCCGTCGGTGAAATGCGGTGCCGGGTGGCAGTTCGCACAGCCGGCCTTCGCGCTTTCGAAAACAGCTTGTCCGAATGCCGCCAGTTCCCGCATCGGGAGCGACTGCTGATACGAGTTGGGCGGCGTCGACAAGGTTTCAATGAACGCCGCCAGGGCGGCAACGTCGTGCTCCGCCGGCTTGGGGCCGAGCATTGTGTCGGTCAAGGATTTGCGCAGGGCTTCGGGGAACGAGGTCTGCCAGCCGTGCCAGAACCACGGTCCCGTTGACGCGGCGCCGCGCAGGCTGAGCACAGTCTTGTAGTTGCCGAAGCGACCGTCGTTGTTCGTGTCGATCGTCACGGCGTTCGTATGCCCCTCGAAGTGGCACGAGTGGCAGCTATACCACTGGTCGAGCGAGCGCCGCGCGTCGTAAAAAATCGCTTCGCCTTGACGGGCCAGTGAGGGCACTTGGGGCGGAGCGAGCTCGATGGAGCGCTCCACTTCACGCTTCGCCAGGTCGACGACTTGCACGGCCCCCAGGAGATAGTTGGCAACGTACACTCGAGTGCCGTCCTTGGTGAAGCGGACTGCCAGCGGTCGACCACCAAGCCTAATGCGTGCGAAGCGCTCGCGATCCTCGAGCAGCTCTTTGTCGATATGGTCCCCCGGTCCGCCATAGTCCTGAAACGGCAGTCCCGGCAGTCGGAAGACCAACAGCTCGTGCGTGCCCGAGGCCGTGCAGACAAGCGTTTGCTCGTCCGGGCTGAGAGCGAGGCCATGAGGATCTCCGACCGCTTCGCCCTGGGGATCGAGTGCGATCGCCTCGCGGCGAGCTGGCCCGTCGAGGCGCACGCGGGCGATACGGCTCGCCAATACCCAGCCGCGGCGGATGTTCTCAGCAGTAATCGGGTTGCGGCGGTAAACGATCCACGGGAAATAGACGTGAAGGCCATCGGCGGATACTTGCATCTGCCCCAGATTCAGGCCCGCGAAATCCTGCAGGTACAATTGCCGGCGCGCGGCGGTATCCACGATGGCCACGCCTCGGCTGCCATTACAGCCGACCGCCAGGCGAGTGCCATTTCGGGACAGCGCCAGATGCCTGGGCCAGTGCCCCACCGCGATGCGATCGACGACTTGCAGCGCTTCGACATCGACCACGGCCACGGCGTCGCCCGTGGACAGGGCAACATAGGCCAGCCGATCATCGGGCGAGATTGCCACGCCGCGCGGCTCAAAGCCCAGCCACAGCGAGGCGGAGTGCGCGAGCTGTCCGTTCGACAACTCGTACCGTAGCAGCTCGCCTGAGTTCATCGATGTCGCCAGCACCCAGCGGCCATCCGCGGTGATCGCCAGATTCGCGGGCCGCTTTCCGCAGGGTGCCCGCGAAAGGACGCGACCGCTCGCCAGGTCGATCAAGACGACGGCGTCGGACGTCTGATCGACCACCACCAGGCACGACTCATCGGGCGTGAGCGCCAAGTCAACTGGGGAACTTTCAGGCGTCGCTGAGGACGCATCCTCGGTCGCGAGAATCCGAGGCGGTGATGTCAGAGAGACGCCGGCAGCAATCAGCAAAGCGGCCGCGGCCATCCACCGTGGCCAGCGCGTGGCGGTCGTTCGCGGAGCGCTGGCGGCAGCTCGGTCGTGCTTGCAGAGCATGCGGATATCTTAGCAGACGGGGCAGGCGAGAGGCGCCCCTTGGATCCTGATGACGGATCGACGTCGCCGCTCAGTGAGCCGCCTGGCCGCGATAGAGAGCAATGCCGGCGAAGCGCGCTTGCGGTTGGCCGATTTCGTAGCGAGCACGCGCAGCCTCGAAGAATATTCCGCGCGGATCGCCATGGAATTCACGCGTATAGACGAGCCAGAACGGCTGACCGGCAGGCGCGTGGTGCGCGATCAACTCACGGGCGGTCTTGAGTGCCGCGTCGTCGTCGATCTTGTTGGGAAGCTGCACCGGCGCCCAGGCATCTCCCAGATAGTACGCGACGGCATGGACCATATAGCCCGACGAAACGAAGACTGGCAACTTTCGATCCGGGGATGCGCTTAGGTACTCGGCCAGCCGGCGACAGTCCTCAGTGGCGTACGCATCGCGGAAATGATGGTTATAGAATGCCGCGGCAAATCCGACTGTCAGAATAACGCCGCAAGCGATCGCGAACTGGCGCTGCCGCGCCATGGCGAGACCTTGGCCCAAAATGACGACCACGGGGATCACCACCCAACTGGAGTAGCGTACGATGTAGCCGACGTTGGCCAAGTTGCCAATTACACCGAGCAGCAGCACCGAGCCCAGCGTCAGCAGCATCAGCCGCACACGCCAACGCGCGGACGGCATGGTCGCCAGCCCCGCACAGCCAAGAAAGGCGATCGATGCGCCGAGCGTTGCCGCCCAGGGCAACAGCCCGCGCACGATCTGGCTGGTCGACATCAGGTGCATCTCGCGCAGCGACGGACCGAGCGTGAAGCCGGTGAACATCGAAAGGTACGTGAAGGCGAATTCTCGCAGCCCAAACCAGGCCTTGGCGAAGTAGTCGGTTTGCAGATCGAGATCGCTTTTGAGCAGCCACAGCAGTGGCAAACTCGCGATGACGACAAGCACGTTGGCCGTCAACCCGCGTCGCAGCCGCGGCCACGCCCGCCGCTCGACCAGCAAGAGCAAACCGGCGAGCACGATGACACTGGCAAAATAGTAGTGGCAGTACATGCCCAGCGTGCTTGCCAGAAGGTACCACGCCCAATCGCGCCGGCGATCGCCATCCATGGCACGAAAGAAATAGCAAAGTGTGGCGGCCGCCAGCAGCGCGTAGAGCGGATAGGCGCGAGCCTCCTGGCAGTAGTAGACGTGAATCGGCAGCAAGGCCAATAGCAGCGAGCTGGCGAGCGCCGTGCGGAAGCCGCCAACCTGCTGGCCAATGAGCCAGACGAAGGGGACCGTAGCCGCGCCCAAGATCGCCGACAACCACCGCGCCGCCGAATCGCTACCCCACAGCTTCAACCAGCCATGCAGCAAAACGTGATACAAGGGCGGGAACCCATCTGGCTCCCAGACGATCGACTCCAGGTCGCCATGGGCAATCGCGAGCTCGGAGATCTCGTCCATCGAAAAACTCTGATGGCTAATCAGGGCGAGTCGGATCGCGAGCGCCGCGAGCGTGACACAGGCGGCGCCTATCCACTGGCGCCACGCCTGCGAACGCGTCTCGTCGGCTTTGGCAGACTCCGAAGACGGCGCGGGCTTGGGTCGATCGATCACCGCGGCCAGGCTCATAGGGTTCCCACGGAGGCGACCTCACATTGCTCACCAGCAACGCCAGGCCGATCTGCGTCGCCAGCGTGTCCAGCGCGTCCGGCGGCCGAGTCGCTTGCATCCGCCTCGCCAGTGAATCGCCGCGTGAATTCGCCGAGGGCGAGGACCTCGAAGTGGTTGGTCATTTCTCGCAAGCAGTCGCTGACCACGGCCAACTTGTGTTCGGCCGTCAGGTCCATCGCCGGAAAGAACTCGAGGCCAACTCCGTCGTCGCACCCTAGAAAATCCAAAGGATGAAGCAAGATCGAGGGGGTAACTTTGGCGGAGCGACACAAGGCCAGAGCCAACCGGAAATACCAACGGGCGAGCGCCGGTGAAAAGCGACTGAGGTAGAGCACATAGCTGATGTGAATGGGAGTCTTGACGAAGGGCATCGTCGTCACTGGGATCTCAAGCAAGTTTCGACCAGCGAGGGAGAGCAAATGCGGTCGCAACGGCTTGAACCCTTCCGCGAATCGGCCGAAGAGCAGTTTGCGCTCTGTCCGCTGCTCGGAGCTCAGGCGGGCAGTCAAGAAGTAATAGGCTCGCGCCAATGGCCCGAGAAACGACGGGAAGGTCGACGCATCGTAGCGATAGCCGCGGCGGGCCAAGAGTTCGAGCACGGCGGGCGAACAACTGAAACCTGGTCCGCGAAAGCCGCTGGGACGAGCGCCGACCGCGCGCTGGATCGCGCTTTCGGCGGCGGCGATTTCCGTCTTCAGCTCTTCGGCAGAATACAGGTGTAGCCAGGGCTCGTGCCGAAACGAATGATTGCCGACTTCGTGTCCCGCGTTGGCGATCGCGCGTAAGGCCGCGTGGTGCTGTTCGAGCGCCGCATCCTGTCCAACCACGAACACCGTGATACGAAGTCCACGCTCGGCAAGAAAATCCAACACGCGCGGTATCAGCCGGTCGAAGTAGGATGGAAAGCTCTCCCAGCCTGGGTCGCCGTGCGTTTTCAGGTAGGACCACTGGTTGTCAAGATCCAACGACAACGTGGCCAGCGGTTTCGACTTCTGTTTCGCGTTCACGTGATATGCATACCTTGGGAAGCGCCTCGTCGTGTAACAGGTCGGTCAGGGCCTCCTCGGCAAGACGAATTGTTTCGTTCACATTGAGCGTGTTATTGACAATCTGCGCGGACGTGACCGCGAACAAGCCAGGCACACTTGTGCGACGCGGCGGCACGCGCTGGCTGTAGCCGAGCGTGGGTACTGCCATCACGTTGCGCACCCGCGAGATGCGGCTGGCCTGCACTTGCTGGCGGTTGAACCAGGGGAACATGCGTTCGAGTGCCGCGACGAAACTGGCTTCGATCTTTGCATCAGGCTGATCGAACAATGGGTCGTCCGCTGGCACGTACTTTGGCAGATAAACCAGCGACATCCCGCCAAAATGCGCCGGATCGACAAGCGTGGTCATCTCGATGATGCCGGAGAACGGAGCGTCGTCGGTGATGTTCGTGACGTAGAAGCCGGTTAGCGGCCGCTGGCACACGAGCGAGGCGCAGACCACCCCCTGATAGCTGACTCCGGAAAACCTGGCTCGTTCGTCGGCCGATAGCTGCGGGCATATTCGCGCGATTGCCGGCGCGGGCGCGGTCAAAACCGCGCGATCGAACTGCTGGCAGTCACCGTGCGCGAACTTGAACTCTATTTGCGCTCCGCTCCGTTGCACGCGCTCGACCGCGTGGCCCGTGCGCACTTCGACGCCGACCTGCCGCAGACGCCGCTGTAAGTGCTCCAGCACGCGCGCGTAGCCGCCGGGAACGTAGCCGAACATCTCCTTTTTCAAGCCGGTGCGGCGGGCCGCGTACAAGCGCGCGATCGTCGCCCAGATGAAAGTAGCCGCCGAGCGCGTGTGATTCTCACCGAGCTTGGCGCGCAAGAGTGGCAGCCAGATCTTGCGATACGTTCGTTCGCCCGACCAGCGCCGCAGCCAATCGCCGACAGTGATGTTTTCGAGGCGGCGCCAATCGCGGAGCTTCGACGCATAGAAGATCGTCAGGCCCAATCGCAATTTGTCGAGCAGGCCCAGCGGCGGGAAGCGGAGAAACTCCCAACTGTTTGACAGCGAGAGCAAGCGACTTTCGGTGAAAAAGCCGGTGCGCGTTTCAACCCAGCGCACTTCCTGCTCAAGATTCAGCTCGGCAAGCAGGCCCCGCAAGTGGCTGTCGGAGAGAAGCGTTACGTGATAGTGACGGTCCCAAACAAGATTGCCAACCTGCCAGGCATCGGCCAGTCCGCCAAGGTGGTCGGCAGCCTCGAACAGGGTGACGCGCTGGCCGCGCTGCGCCAGGCGCAGGGCGAGCGTCATGCCGAGCATGCCTCCGCCCACGACCGCCCAATGGTGCGCGTGGCCGCTAGTCATCGATTGGCCTGTTGGGTCGGTGGAGACACCGCGAATTGCCGATCATCGCGGGCAGTGCGCTGTCGTGGGGTAGAGGACGCGACGCGAGCCTCAACCTCGTTGGACTTCTCCCGCACCTGTCGCGCGCGAATAGCAAATTCGAGACCGCAGGCCGGACAGGCGATTTCGTCCTCGCGATCGGTATCGCCGTCGGCGAAGCGCAGCAGCGGCTCGCCGCAGCGACACACGCAGCCGACCGAGCGGGCAGGATTACCGATCGCCAAATGGAAATCTGGCAGGGAGCGCGTGACGACCGAGCCCATGCCGACCATGGCGAAGCGGCCGATCGTCAGGTCGTTGCCGATCACGCAGCCGGCGCCGATCGTGGCGCCTTCGCGCACCAACGTCGGCAGGGTCTGCTCGTCCGGCTCCGAGGGGCGAAGATGTTGCAAGTCGCACGTCGTGGCGCGGGGGAAGCGATCGTTCGTGAAGATCGTCCCCGCGCTGATCATCACGCCGCATTCGAGCGTGACGGCGTGGCAAATGTACACGAACGAGTTGATCTTGCAGCGATCGCCGATCCGCACGTCGTAAGCGATATACGACTTGCCGCCGACGATGCACTCGGCGCCGAGTTTCGCTCCCCGGCGAATATGCACGTTATCCCAGATTGCCGTGCCAGGACCGAGCTCGACGTCGGCCTCGATGATGGCCGTGGGGTGGATACGGACGGTCATCTCGAGGTCCTTGCCAGCGGCGCCGGCGCGAGTCGATTTGTGGGCCGCGACTGCGCTGGGCGATCCACGCGTCGCCAGCCGTTGCGGCAGAGCGATTGGTAGGCCGCTTCGATCACGTTGACCGAAGCCAGCGCGTCGGCCGATTCGATCACGAACGGCTCTTCGCCGCGAATCGCACGGGCCACATTGTCCAACTGGCTGCTGAAGGCTTGCAGTTTATCGTACCCGTGGCCGAAAACCGTCCACTCGGTGTCTCCCTGTAGCCGATATTTTGATTCTTGCCAGCCGACTTGCAGCGTCCCTGCCGATCCATAGATGCAAATATAGCTGGGCGAGATTTTGTGGATCGACCACGACAGGTCGACGCTGGCCATGACGCCGTCGACGGTCCGGGCGAATACGCGGACTGTGTCCTCGACCGGGAGGGCCTGCAGGCGCTTTCCCTCGATCACCTGTAAGTCGGCGATGGGACCGAGAAAGTAACGAATGATGTCGACCGAGTGCGTGCCATTGTCGATGAGCACGCCACCGCCACTGGTCGGCGGATGCGAATTCCAGCGCTGGGTCATGTCGACGTAGGAAGTAAAGGTGTTTTCGAATAGCACCACCTCGCCGACGATGCCTTGCTGCACCAAAGCACGCGCACGCACGACGTCGGTGGCGTAGCGGAACTTCGAAGCCATGGTGAGGTGCGCGCCGCCATCGCGCGCGGCTTCCAACATTTGGACTGCACTCTCGGAGTCAATTGCCAGCGGCTTCTCGCACAGCACATGGAGGCCACGCCGCAGAAACCAGTTGCAGATTTCGGGATGTGTCGACGGGGGCGTGCAAACGAGCACTGCATCGCACTCGCTGCCGACGGCCAGTTCTTCATGCGAGCCAAAGCCGGCGCATCCGGCCTTGGCGGCCAGAGCCGTGGCTGCCTCGCGGTTCGTATCGGCAATCGCGACCAGGCGCGCAGCGCTGGAGCGGGCAAAGGCTCGAACATAGGTCTGGGCAATCGCTCCGGCCCCGAGCATTCCAAAGCGCAGCTTCAAGGCGTCGATCATCGTGATGTCCCTTTCCGGCCAGCCGAAGTCTTGCTACGTGTCGGTCGCCAGGCGTTCCATCGCGTGAGTGATCAGCTCCGCCAGATCGTCGACATGGTCGTTGGTATAGCGTTCGTTCCAGGGCAAAACGAGCATTCGCTCGAGTGCCGCAAATGTTCCCTCGAAGCGAGCTGCGTCGTAGTCGATCGCACTGGGCTGTGCCAGCGTGAATGGGAAGCGGCTCCGCCCAAAGGTGCGTTGCTCCTGAAAGATCGCGCAGCGGAATGCCGGCTTCTGGATGTAGCGCGGGGCGCAAGCGACACCATGCTCCTTGAGCACGCGGCCGAGCGCGACCGAGCCGCCGGGTACGAAGGCCGGATCGACGTCGAGGCAATACTTCCAATAAGTGTGCAGCGCACCAGCCGGCACGGTCGGTAGTCCCAAGCCTGGTACTCCGACCAGTCGGGTCGTCAAGCGATTGGCCAACTCGACGCGGCTGGCCACGACATCGCTGAGCTTGCCCAGTTGGGCCAGGGCGACGGCTCCTTGCAGCTCGCTTAAGCGGTAGTTGAGCGCCAGGAAGTAATGGTCAGGGTTCGGATCGCCGTAGCCCCAGGCTTTGTTGATGAACAGAAACATCCGCCGGGCGTAGTCCGCATTGTTCGTGGTGACGAGTCCTCCCTCGCCGGTGGTGATGTGCTTTCCCTGTTGCAAGCTGAAACAGCCGATATCGCCGATGGCGCCAACCGGGCGATCACCGACTCGCGCACCAAAGGCTTGCGCGCAGTCTTCAATAACCGGGATGCCTCGCTGGCGGGCGAGCTCCATGATCGGCCCCATCTCGCACGGATTGCCGAACAGGTGCGTGACGACGATCGCCTTGGTTCGTGGGCTCAGAGCCGCCGCAATCGTCTGGGCGGTAACGTTGTACGAGCGGGCGTCGATATCGGCGAAGACCGGGATGGCCGCCTGATAAAGGACGGGTGTTAGCGCTCCCATGTCGGTGATCGCGGTCGTCACGATCTCGTCGCCCGGTTCGGGGTCGATCGCGGCGACAGCGGCATGCAGCGCCGCCGACCCCGACGAGCAAGCCCAGGCTGACGCGACGCCCAACTGTTCAGCGAAAGCGCGTTCGAAGCGTTTGACGAACTGGCCTTTGGTGCTGGTCAGCGTGCCGGAACTGATGACCTCTTCGAGCAGTTCGAGTTCCTGCGCGCCGAGTGTGCGCCCCGAGCTGTCTTGATCGGAGGGGAGCACGAGTGGCTCGAGCGTTCGTGAATCTTGCTTCATCTTCTGGGCCTCAAGGCGAATCTCTGCGGTTGTCAATCTAGGTATTGGCTATTGAGTCGTGATGAGTGATCGCGCTGTTCGGCGGGCGCCACCGCGACCGCGCACCCGCGACCACGAGGCACGCCCCATCAAACGCAAGTGGCCGGCAACGACCGAGGCAACGCGCAGCTTCGAGTAACCAAAGACGCGAGACTCGAGAACGGCGGGGCACTCCACGATCCGGCCACCCCGTACTTCGAGTTGCCAGAGCAGTTCGACGATGCCAACGGCGCCGGAGTTCGAGAGTTCCAAATCGCAGACGGCGCTCCGGCGGTAGACACGAAAGCAACTCGTGTAGGTATGCAGCTTGTGACGCAGCACGCCCTGGTAAAGCCGGCTCGCCGACTTGGAGTAGAACAAGCGCCACGCCGGCACGTTTCGCACCTCGCCGCGCGGGTGATAAGGGGACGCCGTGACCATATCGACCCCGTCATCGAGCAGCGGCAGCATGTCGAGCAGTTGGGCAGGATCGTACGTGCAATCGGCATCCATCGAGCAGACAATCTCGGTATCGGCGGCACGAATGCCGGTCATGATCGCGGCGGCGATCCCTCGATTGCGATCGTGCCGCACCAGGCGATACCGCGGTTCATGGCCAAACGCATTCTGCAAGAGCGACCAGGTGCCGTCGGTGCTGCCGTCGTCGACGAGCACAAACTGACAGGAATACCGGCCGGCGAACTTGGCCTCCGCGGTGGCCAGTCGCTCGGCGAGCTGCGGGATGCTCTCGGCTTCGTTGAAACAAGGCACCACAATGCACAGGGACGAAGCCGCGTTGACCGGGATTGGCGGAACCTGGCCCACCGTCGGCACGGACGAACCCACGGCGCTCCAACCGTCGTCGCCCGACATGGCACGCCCTTTCGCTGCAAACGGGTGGAAGTGGCGCAGGCGCGAGAGCAGCGCCGCGGCGAACAGCAGCAGGAACTGAGTATTCGTGACCAGGTAGCGGCACCACATCTTGCGCGGCTCTTGCCACAGACGCCACGACCACTCGAGACCTGTCCGCTGCATCCACAGCGGTGCGCGGCGTATATAACCGGCTAGGACATCGAAGCTGCCCCCGACGCCAATAATGACGGGCGTGCATAGCTCCTCGCGATGTGCGTAGCACCAAGTTTCCTTGAACGGCGTAGGCATGCCGACGAAGAGGACATCGGCGCGCGCGTCGCGCACCTGCTGCACGATCTCGGCATGCTCATCGGGGGAAAAGTAACCATTGCGATAGCCAGCCACGATCACATCGGGGCACTGTCGTTCGACTTGCTCGACGAGCGTTGTCACGACTTCTTCGCGCGCTCCGAGGAAGAAGACTCGCAACCCGTCGGGACGGCCGCGCTCGAGCAGCCGCGCCATCAGATCGCAGCCGCAAACGCGCCCCGCCAGGGGAGCACCTAGCAAGGAAGCCGCCCAAACAAGGGGCACTCCATCTGCGACCAACAAATCGCTGTCACGACAGGCGCGCTGCAATTCTCGATCGCGGCGCATCATCATGAGAATGCCGACGTTGACCGTGACGAGCAGGCGCGAGCGACGTGGCTCTTCGTCACACCAGGCCAGGCATTCGTCTAGCGTCTGGGCCTCGCTGACGATATCGAACTGGCACCCCAATAAACTGGCACGCCGGTTCGGGGCCGAGCTGACAACAGGTAGCGTGGATTCCACCGATAACATCGAACTCACGAGTTGCCCCCCGTTGTGGCGGTGTTAGCTGTCCAGGGCTTCGACCATTGACGAACTCGCGTCCCCCACTTGGCGGCGACCGCCCACACACGCTGGCTGGTCAGCTTGGGGGAGCAGGCGGCCGACAAACCCAGCCGCGCATATCCGCGCCAGGGGTGGCTGCCCAACAGCTCGCCCAGCGCGATGCGATACTGGCAGCGCGCGTACATTTCCACCCGCTCGGTCGCTCGGCGCCAAAACGACAGTTGCGCTTGGGATGCGCACCAAGTGTCGTACGCGACAGACACCTCTCCCGCTTGCCGCCGGCAGGCGCAATCGATGGCGTATGCAACCGACCAGCGCATCTGCCGCATGTTGGCGCCGGTCAGGCTGCCGGTGTGAATGCGATAGGAGAGCAGCACGCGATCGAGATTCGCCAGTTCGGCACGCTCGGCCATCCGGAGGAAGAAATCCCATTCTTCGCCGAGCACCTTGGCCCAGTAGCCGCCAATTTCGTGAGCCAACTGGGTGCGAAACATCACCGTGGGGTGGTACATCGCCGGCTTGCCATCGAGCAAGTCGCGAACGATGTCGCGGTGGCGCGTGGCGAGCACCGACGCCGTGCCGATCCGCCGGCTGCCGAGCCGTTGGATTTGCGTGCCGAGCAAGCCAACTTCCGGGTGGCGTCGCATGAAATCCACCTGCTCGGCGAGCCGCGTGGGATGCGCGACGTCGTCGGCGTCCATCCGCGCCACCAGCGGCGCGCGGCAAGCGGCCAGGCCGCGATTGAGCGCCAAGCCCAGGCCTTGATTGGCTTGCTCGATGATCTCGATGCGTGGGTCGTCGAGACCGCGCAAGTAATCCGACGAGCCATCGGTCGAACCGTCGTCGACGATCACCAGCGTCCAGTCGCGCAGCGTTTGCGCGCGAATCGACTCGACCGCGGCTGGCAGGTACGGCAAGCCGTTGTAAGCGGCCATTAGAACCGCGACTTCGCTCATCGTCGAACTACTCTGGCGTGCTTCGATCATTACGAGCTCAATCCCAATCGATCAGACTGCCGCTGTGGTAAGTGGTCCGACATTCGCTCAAGGGCCTGGGGTTTGGCAGCGGTTGTCACGCCAGGCAGGTGCGCGTCGCCGATTGTGGTTTGTAGTCTGGCGAGCACAGCGACAAACAAGAGCGTCGTACTATCGACTCGAGAAGCAAATCCCGAGTCGAGGACGCAAAAGGCAAACAATGGAACCAGCATGGCGGCTAGTTCCCAACTCGGCGCCGGATCGACGGTCCCCCGTTCGGGATACATCCAGAGCAAAAGTCCCAGGTTGGCTACCGTTGACGCGACGACCATTAACGCCAACAGCATGCCTGGCAAACCTAGACCGGAAAGCGATTCAAGGACCAGGTTGTGGGCGTGTCCCATGCTGACCAGGCTGCCCGTTTCGTCGAGCGGGTTGACGCGGCCGCTCTGAAAGCCGGTGCCTAGCGGCCACGCCTGCTCAGCGCGGCGCAATGCCTCGCGGTAGAGAGCCTTGCGACCGGTGAGCGACTTGAAATCCTCGCTCGACTGACCGCGACGGACGAACCAGCCCATCGCATCGCGCGTTGGATCGGGCAACAACACGGCCGCGGAGACGAATCCAACCAGGCAAACGAGCGGCAGCAAGCTGCGGCGCCCAAAGGCCGCCACGACGAAGCCACCAACCATGCCCGCGATGGCGGTGCGGCTCATCGTTGCCAGATTCGTGACCACGAACCAGGCGACAACCGGGCCAGCCCATAGCCACTGGCGGCCACGAGTTCGCGCGGCGAGGCCAACGGCACCAACGGCGGCCACGATCGAAATCCAGCTCGGATGACCGTAGGCGCTAGCGAAACGCCAGGGGCCCTCGTAGTAGGTATCCGGATGCACGGGATCGCGAATCCAAGCCTGCCCGAGGTCCAAGCCCAATAGTCCCATCACCACGAGGACCCAATTCACCAGCAGGAAAACACCAATGAACAGGTAAATGCGGTGCAAGTTCACGCCCAGCGAGATCGCCAAGCCGACCGCCACAAGATGCTGGAAACCGCGAAAGGCGGTCAGGGCGGGCGCGGGAGACCAAAGGGCCGAGACCATGGCCCAGAGCGCGAAGCCGGTGTACCAGAAGAGCGGGCCGCGCCGCAGCAACCGCAGGTCCGCCCGACCAGAGACAACAAACCAGCAGCACAGCGCGCCCAGGGCGGTCCAACAGAGGATTTGGAATTTGACCTGCCAATCGATGCCGCCGGCATCGAACAACTCGTCGCCGCTACGCTGTCGGAACGAGGCGAGCGACGTGGCTACCAGCATCCATAGCAACAGCGGCCAGGCGACGCCGGCTGCCGCCGGGCGTGCGTCGGACTCGAGTTGCAGGCCGCTGGTGTGCATTTTCATACTTCGCGAATTTCAAACCGAGACGGTTAGCCCTGCAGGATTTCGACTGATGATCGAAGCGTGTATCGCGGTGAGTCGGCTCGTCTCGAACCAATACAGGAGCCAACGACAAGCCGCTGAGGCGATGTCGCCGGCCAACAACCCTGCCGCAGCGCCGGTCAGGCCTCCGACGGCCAACCCGAGGGGCGCGGCGGCCATCGTGATCGCCAGGCCGAGGATATTCACTAGCAGATTCCCCTGTGGCCGTTCGATCGCGATCAAGCCGTTGTAAGCGGCCATACCCCACGCTCGGGCCAGCATCGCGATACCCAAGAGCGCAATCAGTGCGTGGTGGGGCGCGAAATCACGATCGTACAGCAGCGATGCCAGTTGGTCGCCAACAGCAATTACTACGACAGCCAATGCCCCGATCACCGCGCACAACAGCAGCGCCGTGCGATTAACGACGTGGCGCACACCCCGGACGCCGGCGCGCTCATACGCGCGCGCGGCAGCAGGCACCAGCCAATTGCTGATTCCTTGAATGAGCGGATTGGCGAATTGGATGATCGTCAGGCAGGCCGCGAACACGCCGGTCGCCGCGGGACCGATTCTGCCAGCCAAGAGCCAGGGGACGACGTTAGCTTGCAGCATGAGCGCCATGAGCGCTAGAAAGACCCAGCGTCCGAAGTGCCAGTTCTTTTGCGCGCTTGGCCAGAAGTCGGCACGGCGAATCGTCCAATCGCGATGCGCGACGCTCAGCCAGGCCGCAGCGACGATCGCGGAGCTGACTCCCAGCGACACAAGTGCCGTCGCCGCCGAAAGCAGGCCAACCCGCGCCAGCGCCAAGAGCATGCCGATTTGGAGCAGGGCGATGGCCATGTCCATGGCCAGCGCGACGCGCAGTTTCAAGTGTGCGTACGCAAACCGACGAGCGAATTCGCGCAACAAAGTGCAGGGGACGATTGGCACGAGCAACGCGAGCACGATGGCAAATTGGCGCGGACCATACCCTGCCACACCGATCGCGACGACCGCCAGCAGCACCATCGCTAGCGCCGCCAGAGCAACGAATTGCAGGAGGATGCTGCCGGCGTAGCGAGCTCGCTCGACTCCTGGCGTGCGGCCCGCCAGCACCAAATAAGGCGTCATGACCAGCGATTCGAGTGCGCACGTCAGGAGCACCACGACGGAGAAGGCCAGCGCGTACCAGCCAAGCTCGTTGTTCCCTGCCCAGCGCCCGACGCAGACGCAAGCCAAAAAGCTTGTACCGCTAACCACTGCCTGATCGCCGAGCGCGAGCATTGCTTGCGCGCTGGCTCCGCGCAGCAACACTAAGCCGCGCCTAGGTGTCGGGCTGGCGGCAGCTACTCGCACGTCTTCGATCGGAACAACGCTCATTGCAGGCAGGTGGTTCAAGTTCAGTACGCGCCGCGGCGCCCCAATACCGCTGGCACCGTGGCCAACATCAGCTTGAGATCAAACCACAAGGAGTACTTCCGCAGGTATTCGAGATCCATCCGCATCCATTCGTCGAACGAGACCGCAGAGCGCCCGCGGACCTGCCAAATGCAGGTCAGGCCTGGAACCAATGCCAAGCGTTGCCGCTGCCAGCCGTCGCAGTTGGCCGACTCGTCACAAGGCAAAGGTCGAGGCCCGACGATGGTCATATCGCCCCGAAGCACGTTCCAAAGTTGCGGCAGTTCATCCAGGCTGCTACGACGCAAGAAACTGCCAAGCCGAAACACGCGCGGATCGTCGCGCAACTTGAACGCTGGCCCATCCTGTTCATTGAGCGTCCGCAGTGCGTGCTTCTCGGCGTCGGCGCCGACCCGCATGGTACGGAATTTGTAAAGCTTGAACGGCCGTGCCCCTTGACCCTCGCGCCACTGCACGAAGAAGACTGAGCCGGGGGAACTCAGCTTGATGAGCAAAGCCAGCGCGGCGAACAGCGGAGTGGTCAGCAGCAGGCCGATTGTCGCGACCACGATATCCAAGCTGCGCTTCCATGCTGGCAGCGGGACGATCAATAGTCTCTCGAGGTTTCGCGTCGGCAACGCGCTGGACTGACGTCCGTTGCTGGCCACCCGGTCGCCGACGGGCTCGAACATTCCTTCGCTGTCGGCGTCGTCAAGATCGGAATCGCGATCCGACCGCGAATCGCCGCTGTAGGTGTAAACGTCGCAATCGAGCGGCGGTCCATCCAGGCCGTAAAGCGCACTGACATCGCCGGCGACTTTCCAGGCACCGCCCGGCGGAGTGTCTGGAAGAAAGACACCGATCTGAGCTTGCCCCAAGTGACCTGCCTCATCGGTGAAGCGCAGACGGTCTTGGAGCACCCGGGAAAGATGCGCCAGGTCCCGCTCGAGGCCGGCCGAATTCGGTAACGTGAAGATGACGACCGAGAATGTCGCGCCATTGCGGTCGGCGCGCATCCGCTCGCGCGCCAAGAGTGTCTCAAAGCGGGTGTGGTCGTAAAGGTACTCGCGCGCCCCATTCCGGACGTGGCGTGGCCCGTTCCGACTCCAAGGCATCAGTTTCTGCAGCAGCATGGAAGCAACTTCAAGGGGTCGATAGCAGAACCTGGGCCGTCGTGGCCCCTCCGTAGTCCGTTTGAGTTGGTAATTCGTTTCAAAGGTTTCAATCGCGCCGACTCAGCCAGGCTGGTAGATGCCAGCGACGCATGTTCCAAACAGCGCCCAGCAACGTGGCGCGCGTGGCGGCTAAGCGATCCTTTGCTCGGCGAACCGCGGCGCGGCGTGCGCGCCCTTGAGCGACGACGAGCACGATGCCGTCGAGTTGGCCGGCCAGCGCGAAGCAAGGAGAGTCGTCGGTCGCTGGCGGCAGATCGACCACGATCAAGTCGAATTCGTGCCGCCAGGCATCGAGCAGCTCGCCGAGCACCGCTGGGTCGTAGCTCATCATCTGACGTTTGTCGGCGGTGCCGGCAGTCAGCAGCGACAGATGCTCAATGGGGAGTTTCACCAGGCAGGTCGACGCGCCATCGCGGCCGGCCAACGCGTCGTAGAATCCGCCCGGTTCGTTCACCTCGAACAGCCGCGCCAGGGCAGGCCGGGCGTCGTTGGCGTCGATCAATAATACGGGGCGCCGCAGCGAGCTGGCAGCCGAGACGGCCACATTCACGGCGACGGTGGTGACCCCTTCGCCGGCCGACGAGCTCGTGAAGCCGACGGCCTGAAAGCCGCCGGGCATGCCGAAGCCTTGGGCGCGCAGCCGTTGCACTAGCGCTTGATAGGGTGTCGCCGGCGCAGGCATCCGCGATACGCTGCTCGGACGCACCTCAGCGGTGCTCTCGCGTGTGGCAGGTGTTTGCGTGATCATGTCGATGATCCTTTTAGCGAACGAACGCGCGAAACTGACTGGCGCGGGGAATCGTGATCAGCACCGGTGACGCGATGAGTTCCTCGATCTCGTCGGCCGATTTGAGCGACGAGTCGAAGTGTTCGCACAGCAAGGCCAGACCCAGCGCGCCGCAAGTGGCCAGGATCAACCCCAAACCCAACACAATCGACGGCTTGGGACTGACCGGCTTCAGCTCGAGCGACGCCGGCTGAAAGACGTTCACATTAGAGATGCGGTCGGTCTCCAATTGCTGATCGATCCGCGCCTGCTCCCGATACTCGCCGTACTGCAGGTGCTTATCCTTGAGCAGCGATACTCGCGACTCGAGCAGTTCAATTTCCACCGCCTGTTGGTTGAGGGCGAAGAGCTGGTCGCGAAGGTGACTGCGCAGCGCCATCAGCGAATCGACCTTGGCATGCAGCGCGGCGACGCGCGTTTTTTCGAGCTCGAGCTCCGAGTTAACCTCTTGCCGGATCGGATGGACCGCCGTGGTGACTTGCGTCAGGTGCGGATCTTCCGACTCAACCAAGGGGGCCGAAGCTTCGACCTGCCGCTCCAGAGCCCGGCGATTGGGATGGTCGGGCGTCAGCTTGGCCGCGGCCTCCTGCTCCTGAATCTGCAGTTCGTAGAGGCGCTCGCGCATCAGGTGCAGCGAATCGTTGGGGAAGCCGGTCGTCGTGGCGGTGGTCAATGTTTCCGGCAGAGTGGCCAATTCCTCTTGCAGGGCGACGATTCGCGCTTCGGAACCCGCCAGATCGGACTGCGCCGTAATGATGCCGGTCTCGATCAGCTTGGCTTCCTCCTGCAAGACCTCGCGTTGCCCTTCGACCGAGGTGATGCCGTCCCGAGTCTTGGCCTGACTAAGTTCTTGCAATGCCTTGTCGAGGTCGGCAGTGACCACCTTCGACTGTTCGTCGAAGAACGCATACGAGCCGTGCGTGCGGTTGACATTCAGATGCTGCTGGTGAAAAGCCGCGAGAAATGCATGCACGAGCCGCTGCGCCATCGCCGGCGTGGGGGCCTCGATCCTCACCGTGACGACGCTGGACTTGCGTCCGTACTCGATTTCGATCGCTCGGCTCAGGTTGACGATCGCACGATCTCGCGCGGGAACCGAGTCGGTCAACTTCAAACTGCTCGCGAGCTTGCCGAGACTTACGGTCGAACTGGCGCGTTTTACATCGGCGGGCCCAGCGATTCCGCCGTCGAGAATAACCTCAGGTCCCAGTTGATCGACGACTTGTTCGACAAGCACCCGGCTTTGCAGCACGCCGACGACCGAGTTGATTTCATGTTCGCGCGAATCGAAGATGTCAACCGTCTCACCAGTCGTGGCCGTGGGATCGAGCCCAACGCTTTCACGTCCCAGCCGCACAAAGAGTTTGGCTTCCGATACATAACTGCGCGGCCACACGCGCAGCGCGACATAAACCAGCGCTAGCGTCGTCGCGAAAAAGATCAGCATCTTCCCCTTGTGGCGCGACAAGACGTTGACCAGATCGGGCAATGCGGGGAGGGGACGAGGTGCCGCTTGCATGATTATGTTCCTCGAGCGCGCGGGGTCGCACATTCAGCACGCGACGCGTTCCAACCTCGCGCGCCTTGGCAAAGCTGCTTTGAATAAACGCTCCTGCCCACAGTTTTCACGCGCCGCCTACAGCGCATCGACGACCGAACCCGGCAACGATGCCGAGAGTTCAGCCGGCAATCATGGCGTTCGCCGTGCTCGCAAGTAGCGGGGCGGAACGCGGGACGCTCTCATTCGAGAAACTCAGCGGGAGCGCTCGTTCGGGTGGCGCTGGCGACGCGCGCCTCGAAGGCCTCTGGTGGGACACTCCCGACAAAACTCCAACACGATGAATACTTCAGATCGAATCGCGGGGAGTACTGGCCCGCCGCGACTACTCATACGTACGTCCGATCGAATTTGGTATCGAACAGACACCATTGCGTCCCTGCCGGCTCAAGTAGACTAACGATTTGTGCGGCGTTGTCCACAAGTTGGTCAAAAAATGTACTGTTGCACTCGACGGCGCCAGCGATCGTCGCATGGCCACTATTATTCACCTGGCAGCGAGACGATTTTCGTCCTAGGCCGTTACGCAATTGCTGAAGGAGATTCGCGCGGAGATTGTTTGGTCCGCATGCCAATCGTCCACACGATAGGCCAACGAACAATCGTGCGCACTGACGGAGCGAGTAGCCGTAAGCCTTTGTCCAATAGTCACATCGGATTCCAACGCGAAATCGACGCGATGCTGAACGGTGAATCGCAAATCCGACGACGCACACAGCTTGGCGAAACCGACTTTAATAATCCATGGAAGGGCGAAAGTCTGGTAAACGCGCGGACGGGTGACCATATTCGCGTTCGTTCCGATTTCTGGATGGCGAGGTGCTCCCGGCAACTGTGCCATCCCACGCGGTCAGTCTTGAAGGTGAGCAGGTTTTAGCGTGAAGCTCTTGGTTGTTGGCGGCGCGGGTTACGTTGGCAGCCACACGGTCCGGCTGCTTGCTCGCGCTGGGCATCAGGTGTGGGTGTACGACAACCTGTCTCAAGGACACCGTGCTGCGGTCTCCGGCGAGTCGCTGATCGTTGGAGAGCTTGCCGATACAGGACTTTTGCAGCAAGCGCTTGCCGAATTGCAAATCGACGCCGTGCTCCATTTTGCAGCGCTGGCGCTCGTCGGCGAATCGATGGCCGATCCTGCGCGGTATTGGATCAACAATGTCGCCGGCACGCTTTCTTTGCTAGAAGCAATGCGCGCGTCGGGCGTCTCGCGAATCGTTTTCTCAAGCACCACAGCGACTTATGGCGTACCGGAGCAAATGCCAATCGTCGAAACCACGCGTCAACAGCCCATCAACCCATACGGCTTGACCAAACTCGTGATCGAACAGGCGCTGGGAGACTATGCTCGGTCCTACGGATTCGCGTATGCCGCGCTACGCTACTTTAACGCCGCAGGGGCCGATCCGGACGGAACGCTTGGTGAGGACCACGATCCAGAGACGCACTTGATTCCGTTGGTATTGCAGGTTCCTCTCGGTCAGCGCGACGAGATTGCCATTTTCGGCGACGATTACCCTACACTCGATGGCACCTGCGTGCGCGACTACGTGCACGTGAACGACCTCGCGCGAGCGCACCTGGCGGCGCTCGAACGGCTACAACCAGGGATCGGCCTGGCCCTGAATCTCGGATCCGGCCGGGGTTACAGCGTGCTCGAAGTGATCGAGGCCTGTCGCCGAGTGACCGGCCACGCGGTCCCAGTCCGCTTTGCGCCTCGGCGCCCCGGCGATCCGCCCGAGCTGGTCGCCGACGCGCGCCTGGCACGCCAGCAGTTGGGTTGGCAACCTGAGTATGTGGAGATCGAATCCATCGTCGAAACTGCCTGGCGCTGGCATCGGAGCCATCCACGTGGTTACGATGACTGAACGATCGTCGCGCTCGCCGTAGGGTTAACAGGGCTTGTGGGCATTGTTTGGCGCGCCACGCACACCTTTCTGAAGATTGCATGGAACTAGAGTGCGTGGAGAAGCCGGCTGCGGGAGAAGTCGCCAGCACGACGCGACTGGTGAGTGCGCGCTGCTGCATCTGCGATCGCGACGACGGCGAGCCGGAAGCGGTGGGCGAGGACTTCGAGTACCGCACCAGCGACGACACGTTTTTGGCATTTCGCTGCCCGACCTGCGGCTTGGTCTATCTCAATCCACGACCAAGCATCGACGCGATCGACCGCATTTACCCGGCGAATTACCACGCTTTCGACTTCAGTCCTGAGCATTTCGGCCTCGTCTATCGCGTCAGGCGCTGGCTCGAGGCGCGGCGCTTGTTACGGTACGCCAAGGGGCTCGGGAACGGCGCGCGGATCCTGGATGTCGGCTGTGGCGACGGGTTTCACCTGCGGCTCCTGCGCGATTTCGGCAATCCAACTTGGCACCTCGAAGGAGTTGACCTCGACCTCCGCGCGGTGCAGGCGGCCCGCGACGCGGGGCAAACGGTGCACGCCGGCGATCTCGAGCAGTTGCGTCTCGCTGCCGCCAGCTATGACTTGGTGTTGCTGGTGATGACGATCGAGCATCTCGCAGAGCCAGCCGTGGTCTTGCGAGAAGTTGCCCGACTTCTCAAGCCCGGCGGCGCAGTCATCGTGGTAACGGACGACGCCTCTTCGCCGAGTTGCCGGTTATTCCGCGGCCGCTACTGGGGCGGCTATCATTTTCCCCGCCACTGGTATTTGTTCGATCGACACAGCCTGGCCCTGCTGGCGCGCCTCGTGGGGCTCGAGCCGGTAGCCATCGAATCGATGATGAGTCCGGTTAACTGGACGTACTCCTTCCACAACCTGCTGGTCGACTGGGGCGCGCCGCGCTGGCTCGCGAAGCGATTTTCGCTCAAGGCACCCGTGATGCTGACGGCGTTCACGGCGTTGGACCAGCTCCTATCCTGGCTTGGCTACGGAAGTCTGTTATGCGCGCGACTGCAGCGACCTCAACTCGAGCAGTAGGCCAGAGCGACGATGCTCCGGTGGCGATCGTGGGGGCTGGTTTCGCGGGCCTCACGGCGGGCGGGTACCTGCGCGCGCATGGTGTCCCCGTGCGCGTATATGAAGCCAGCTCGCAAGTGGCAGGTCTGGCGCGCAGCTTCGTCGACGACGATGGATTCTCCAGCGATTTCGGCGCGCACTTCATCACGAACCGCCTGGCGGCGGCGGTTGGATTTTCGTCGCACTGCGAGCCTGTGCCGCGCTACGACGAGGCTTTTTGGCTTGGCGCGCGATCTCGCGAGTATCCGTTTGGCATCATCAGCAGCCCGCGATTCGTCACCAGCGCGCTGGCGGCCAAGTTGCAACGCACGCGAGCGGTTGACTCGGCGGCCGATTGGTTTCGCAAGCATTACGGACGAGCATTGGCCGATGACGTGGCAATTCCGCTGACAGAAGCCTGGTCCGGCGCGCCGGCTAGCGAGCTATCGGCGGCGGTTGCCGAGAAGATTCCGGCCAGCGCCCTGCAGACGCTCAAGCTCGGACTGGCCAAACGCATTTCGGGGCGAATGGTCGCCATCGGCTACTGCCGCGAGTTGCATGAGTCACCGCACGTCTGGCATGTGTATCCGCGCGGGGGCGTTGGGGCGATGTGCGAGCATATGGCGCAACCGTTGTGCGACCACATTTCGACGCGCTCCCCAGTGGAATCGATCGTGGTAGAAGATGGGCGTGCGACCGGGGTTTGCGTCGCTGGCCAATTTGAGTCCGCGTCGGCCGTAATTTGCACTTCGCCAGTTCACGTGCTGGCGAAACTGGTGGTAGGCACCGACGCACTGCAACCGCTGGCTACGTTCCGCTATCGACCGATGGTGTTCGTGAACTTGCGGTTTGAAGGACGTGGGTTGCTACCGGCCGTTGTGCTCTGGACGCCAGAACGCGAGGCGCCGTTTTTTCGCCTGACGGAGACACCGCTGTCGGCGCCATGGCTGGCCCCCGCCGGAAAGACAATCATCACCGCTGACATTGGCTGTCAGGTCGGCGATGAAATCTGGTGCATGTCGGACGAGGAATTGGGCGGCAGGTGCGTCGAAGCCTTAACGCGTATCATCCCCGATGCCACCCAGCGGTACCTCGGTTGCCGCGTGTTGCGAACACCGTTGGCCTACCCAGTCTTTCTCCGCTGCTATGAGTCGGAGCGGCGGCGATTCGCCGCGTCGAGCGGCGTCGACGGCTTGTACAGCATCGGTCGCAATGGAGAGTTCGCACACATTCTCTTGGAAGACATCTATTGGCGGACCCGTCGGACAATGCGCAAGCTGATGGCCGAACGGTCCGTAGCGAGCGCCTGCTAGGCC
This sequence comes from Pirellulales bacterium, assembly GCA_019745975.1. Lineage (GTDB taxonomy): Bacteria > Planctomycetota > Planctomycetia > Pirellulales > JAEUIK01 > JAIESQ01. The sequence goes on along the minus strand of JAIESQ010000004.1, from coordinate 75 downwards.
TCAATCAAGCATAGTCGGGCGGCTTGGGAAGGCAGCGGGCGCAAAAAAACTCGAAATCTCTCGGCGTTTTGCCGG
>JAIESQ010000037.1 GCA_019745975.1 Pirellulales bacterium | reverse complement strand
AGTCTTGCAACCGCAGCATGAAGGGAGAGCCGTTTTTCATGGAATACCAGTTACCGACGATTTCTCAGAAAGTGCAGCCTCGTTGAAAGCCCGAGTTTTTCCTTGAAATCCTCTCGCGCTCGGGTAGTCTCTGTGCGGGCGAGCCTCGAGCGTCGACTGGCAACGATCGAACGAGGGGATACATCATGGCGTTCTGGGGTAGTCCCTGGCGCAGAGCGCGGCAACTTTTCGGCAGCCATTCCCACCGGGTGCCACTGCTGGCTTGCCCAGCAGTGCGGTCTCGGCCCCGCCCCAAGCGTGGCCGCCGTCTCCCGTTCGAGCGGCTGGAAGACCGCGCGCTGTTGACCGTCACGGCGTCGTTCGTCGATGGTCATCTGGCCGTCGCCAGCGACTGGCGCGACGAGATCGTCGTCGACGTCGAAAGCGGCTTCGTCAAAGTTAACGGCGCGGACCTCGATATTGGCCCGATCGCGGCCGCCGACGTGACCGGCCTTTCCATTCGTGGCGGGCTCCTCTCGCCGCTCGTCGATGCCGCAGGCACCAGTGGCCAGTTGGCCGTCGACGGCGTCTCGATCACGATTCCCAGCGTCGCGGAGGCGATTGCTGAATTCCGCGCGCAAACTTCGCTGGGGCCACAAATCGAGGCCGCCTTGGCCAGCGGCGCGCTCACGCAACAAGAGCTCGACCTGATCGCCGCCGGTCAGGTCACCGCCGAAGCGCTGCAGGAGTTGACGGCCGCCGGAATCGGCCAGGAGTGGATCGACAAGGGAATCGAAGCGCTCGAGTTCTTCCACGCGCAAGACGCCGCCGACCAGGCTGCGCGGCAGATGGTCATGTCGGCCAGCGAGCCTGACAACAGTCAAACCGTCTACGGCACCGCCGGCAACGACACGCTCACCGGTGGCGATGCCGACCAGGTCTTCTACGGCGGTCAAGGGAACGATTACATCGACGGCGGCGAAGGGAACGACACGATTTACGGCGGCCAAGGAGACGACTATCTCGACGGCGGCGAAGGGAAGTCCGCCTTTTTCGGCGGCCGCGACGACGACCTGCTCATCGGCGGCGACGGCGTCGACACCTGGGCCGACGGCGGCGAAGGCCGCGACACCTTCGATCAGTACGGTTCCAATGGCCGCGACTTTGGCGCCCCGCCGGTAATATCGCTTGGCAACGCGGCCCTGGTCGAGAACGCCGGCTACGCCAGTTTCACGGTCACGCTCAATCAGTCGCACTACCAGGACGTGAGCGTCGCCTGGCAAACGGTCGACGGCTCAGCCGCGGCTGCGAGCGACTACACGGCATCAAGCGGCACCCTCGTCATTCCCGTCGGCTATACCTCTGGCACGATCAGCGTGCCTGTGAGCGACGACGGGCTCGACGAAACCGACGAAGCGTTCAGCGTCGCGTTGAGCAATCCGACCAACGCCACGCTCGGCAATAGTCTCGGCACGGCCACGCTCTACGACAACGACACGCCGACCGGCGACTTGCCGGCGGTGTCGATCAATTCGGCCGGACCGATTGCCGAGCACTACGGCGGCGCGATCTTCACCGTCACGCTCTCGCAAGCGCTGAACAAGACCGTCCGCGTTCACTACGCCACGGGTGGCGGCACGGCGATCCCAGGCACGCACTACACGACGACCAGCGGGGACCTGTACTTCGAACCTGGCGCCACGACGAAGTACGTCACCGTCACTTGGGCGGACGACACGATGTACGAAGGGAGCACGAGCGCTCCGTACTTTTATGTGACCCTGTCGAGCCCACTGAACACGCAGATCGGCACGGCCAGCGGCTACGCGCAGATTACGAACGACGACCCGCTGCCGACCTTGTCGATCGCCGACACGACGGTGACCGAGGGGGACCCCGGCGGGCCCGCAGTCTACGCGACGTTTACGCTGTCGCTGACGAACCCGGCCGATTTCGCGATCACGGCCAATGTGCTCTTGGGCGCTGGCACGGCGCTTTACACGAGCGACTACAGCGGCCCGACGACGATCAACGTGACGATCCCGACGGGCCAAACGTCGGCGCAGGTTCTCGTGCCAATCACGGCGGACCTCGTGCCCGAGCCCACGGAGGAGTTTTACGCGACGATCACCACGGCCAACGTGACGACAACGGATTGGCAAGCCACGTGCACGATTATCGACAACGACAAGAGTGTGACCGTTGACATTGATACGGACTCGAACAACGACGGAGTCATCAACGACGCCGACGACCCGATGATGAATCCATCGTTCGAGGAAAACTCACCCGGACGCATCATCGGACTTAACGATGACGACGACACGGGCAATGATCAATACGATTACCGAGATGCAGGCACGTTCATCACCGAGAATGATCTCGCCTTCGCCGCTTTTAGTGCTACGCAAATGAACTACACGCAGGAGGAATTAAACGCCTCGCGGGTCGCCGTCGAGGTCACGGGTGGAGCGCAGTTTATTCGACTCTGGTCCAGCATGGCAAAGCAGAATGCGATTGCTTCTGGCACCCGCTGGGCCTATCCGGCACTTCCGGCTGGTATCTACATCGAAGGCATCGCCGTTGGCACGGCCACGATCGACCTGGTGTTCTATGATCCGCAGAACGCGGAGCGCAGCCGCGACAGGATACGCGTCAACGTCGTGCAGGCGGACATCGATACCGACTCGGACAACGATAACACTATCGCCGCGGCGGACGACGAAACGGAACGTGATGACCCAGGCAAGCTCGTGCGCCACAACGTCGACGATGACGACGGCAACAACGTCCTCGACCTGAACGAAAACGGCCCGTTACAGGCGCCCGACGACGACCTCGTGCAAGTCAATTTGGCATTCAACGGGCAAGGATTGTCCCAAGCTGACCTGGCCGATATACGGCTGCGATTAGAGATCGCTGAAGGGGTGCAATTCATCCGTCTTTGGGACACGAACACCAAGAATAACGAGATCGTGTTGCCGCTGCAACAGCCGTGGACATTGGCGCAGTTGCCCGCCAGCCTGTTCGTCGAGGGGATCGCCAGCGGCGCGGCGGAGCTCCGCCTGACGGCGTTCCTGCAATCGACGCAGCGCACGAGGCACGTCGATATGACGCGCTTGACCGTCGTCTATCAAAACGCCCACGCGTTCCTGCCGCAGACCGAAGGCCCCGGCTACGGGGCGCCTTTCCAAAGGCGCGAAATTCCTTACGAGGAGGAGGAAGCGCGCGGCGTCTACATCCGTCGCAACGGCGATCACGACAATGGCAATGCCCAAATAGCGGACCGCGATGCGACCAATGTCAATGGCGAGAACGATCTGATCGAAGTGCAGTTGCAAATCGGCAGCGTTTTGCCAGGCGTGCGCTACGAGCTGGCGCGGAGTACAAACGATATCCGCGTTTGGAGCACGCCCGATAAGACCGGGCCAATCCTCTTCGGGCAAAACGTGGCCACGATCGACTTTCCCGCGGGCGTCACCCGCACGGTGTGGGTAGAATGGGCGACGCCTGGCACGGGCACCGCCACGTCGAACCTCGATTTCCGCAGCGTCGACGACCGCAACGGCAACGTCGGCTGGTTCGATCGGCTGGTGTTCCATCCGTTCACGTCGCTGGTGATCGTGCTGGGGGGCTGGAATCAAGTGCCGAGCGATCCAACGGTTGCAAACTTCGGCACGTTCCAGAACGCTATCGATCTCTACGAATTTGCGTACGACGTACATATGTACGACGAGGAGTTGGTGGAAAATGATGGAACGGGCACACCGTATGATGAGGTTGTCAGTGCCGTTCAGAATCGCGGTGTCACGCAAGTGGCGATCTTTGGGTACAGCTATGGCGGTGGAGCAACCTACTTGCTTGCAACAGGACTAGACGCGAATCGGCAACAGATTGGCAATTTCACGATCTCGTACACTGCATATATTGATGCGGTGATTAATGGCGATCTACTGGGTCGTCCCGAGGACAGGCGGCCACCCGGTTCGGCTTGGCATCTGAACATTTTTCAGCCAAACGATTCGGGCGAATTTGGCGGCGCTTTAATGCCTCCAAATGATCCGAATCCTATTCATCGCGCAGATGAGAACGTGGACGCCACAGTAAACTTTGCGCCGAACCTCAATCACTACACACTCGACGATGATCCGTTGCTTAGACAGCGCGTGAGAGATCGATTGGTCGCCCCGCGCACGAATCGTTAATTCTTTTCGAGTATCTCAATGTTCTTGGCAAAGCCTTCGCGCATCATAGTGTTTGCGTTCGTGATGCTTATGACGTCAGCCAGCAGGTCCGGCGAGCCGCCTGAAGGTCAAGCGGCGATGCCCATAGTGCCTGATCCAATCGTCCAGGCGCGGCTCACCGAATTAGGGAAGGCGGTGCATGACGCCAATGACTCGGAACGGAGTAAAGAGCGTTTCTTGCGCGCGATTGTTGCACTCCATCCCGTCGCCCGGAAGGACCGTACCGAACTCGTCCGTCAACTACTTTGGTTCCACACCCACGCAACCGACATAGCAGATGGAGCCGTGCTCCCTATGGTTATCGCCTACGTCCTCCAAAAGGGGGATTTGGTCCACGCCATCGCACCACTTCTCGACACGCCAGACAAGCCCTTGCGGCGCTCCGTCCTGGAGGTGGCAGACTTAATTGAGAATGCTAGCCCAGGCAGAGGACCTGACTTTGGCCACTATCGAGATGTCATCGGCGCTAGCCATCACTTTTCTCAGGAGATCGAACCGGGGTTAGCAGGGCACATGTTCGAGCGATCCCCCGGTGACGCGCTGCGCGCTTTCGTTATCGGCACGATCGAAGATGGTGAGCAGCGCAAGCCCTTTCTCTGGGCGGGCCACGTCGTCGACGACATGCTCTGGAAAGTGCAGAACGGCTTTATCAAGCAGCAGTCCGGCAGCGTCAAACCCGAAGACATTCCCGCCGACGTGCCCCCGCAGCTTGAGCTGATGGCCGCCCGGCCCGAGTGGTGGGCCCGGCTCTACGTCGCCGCCATCATGGCGCAGCACAAGGAACTGGCCACGCCGGAGTTGATCACGAAGCTCCGCCGCGATGACAATGAACTGGTCCGCAAGTTCATCGAACAAGTCCAACCGACTCCCCCAACGCCGTAGCGCCAATGGCGCGGGCATTTCCGCCGCAGCGCGCAACGTTGGCAGCGAAGTCGTTCTTCGCGCTGGCCGAGCCGGTCGAGCCGCGACCGTTTACGATGCCCCAGCCGCAAGGGGAGGAACCTTGGCGCACGCTGGATCTGTGAATCGACTGCTCCAAGGCGCTGCCGAGCAACTAGCGGCGCTGCCGCCCCGTGCATCCGTCCCAAAAAACGGCGATTTGGTTCCTGACACCTTTTCAGCTCCCTTAAGGAGGACGTCATGAACAAGCGCCTTCGAAACCTGCCACTAGCCGTGTTGCTGCTTATGACCGGCTTCGTGCTGGGTCGGTTCACAGAGCCCTCGGTGTCGCGCGCCGTGCCAGGTGGCCAACAAATCCCTCCTTCGTTTCCCCACGTCGACGAGATATTGGTAAAGCTCGACTCACCCGAACAGCAAGTGCGCTCGAAGGGCTTCGCACAATTCCGCGACGAGCACGCATATCTGGTTGCCGAATTGATCGAGCGCGTCGATGAGCGCACCGACGAATTCAAGGAATACACGACGGCGCACCTGGCAGCGAGAATCCTCTCCAAGATTGGCGGCCGCCAGGCGGTGCCGCTGCTCATTGATGCGATCGACTATCATCAACCCGAGATTGTGACCAGATTATCCTCGTTCAATGGCTATCCTTGCGCAAAGGCACTGATGGAAATTGGCGAAACCTCGATTCCCCAAATCCTAAGCTACCTTCGCGCTCCGCGACATCCTGAGTATGAGGATGGTCACATTGCCGCCTACGGGCACACTGACCCAGTATCCGACACGGCGATGACTCTCTATGCCTGCATGATCATGAATTGGAATCTTGCTGGCTGGGATGAAAAGGGAAGTGAAGAATGGCTTGAGTTCATTCGACACTTCTGTCAGCGGTCGCCAGACTCGGAGAATCTGACGCGCCTCGACCGCGAGTTGGCACGCATGGCCACCGAAGGCGTTGGGTTCCCGCGCAAGTAAGCGTATGCAAATCGCGATTGCGGACGTAGCACTTCTTGCCGCCGACGCGCAACGCGCGGTGCAAATGACGCGAGCGTGGCTCGCAATCAGCGCCTCATTGCCCTGCCGGGGGCGTGCGCACGCGGCAACGACCCGTTTACGATGCCCCAGCCGCGACGTGACGAACCCTGGCGCACGCTCGATCTGTTGATCGACTGCTCCAAGGCGCTGCCGAGCAACTAACGGCATTTCCGCCGTGCATCCGCCCCAAAGAGCAGCGATTTGGTTCCTGACACCTTTTCTTCCACCTCTTTTCTTCCACCTTTTCTTCTCCCTTGGCAAAGCCGTGGTGCGTTTCACCCATGAGACTGTCCTCGAGCCCGTTTACGCAACAGCCCGATTGATCGAGAATGGCGACCTGGGGCGCATACCCGACCGTAACGGTCTTCAGAGGGAGCATTCGCTAAATGGATCGGCGCGCGCACTGGGAAGGCGTCTATCAAACGCGGCCGGCTACCGAAACAAGCTGGTTCGAGCCGTTGCCAGCCGTCTCGCTGTCGCTGATTCGGGGCGTTGCGCCGGCAGGCGGACGGATTATCGATGTCGGGGGAGGCACCTCGTCGCTCGTCGACCAGCTAGTCGAGGAGGGAATGTGGGAGGTGACGGTCCTCGACGTCTCAGGCACCGCGCTGGAGCAAGCACAGGCCCGGCTCCAGGAAAAGGCCGCGCGCGTGCGCTGGATTCAGGCCGACATTACGGAGGCGGTGCGACTAGGCACCTACGATATTTGGCATGATCGGGCCGTGTTTCATTTTCTGACCACGCCCGCTGATCGTGCCGCGTACCTGGATCGACTCCGCGCGGCACTACGCCCGGGCGGGCACGCGGTGCTCGGCACCTTTGCGCTGGCAGGGCCGGAAACGTGCAGCGCCTTGCCCGTCTGTCGCTATGGTGCAGCATCGCTGGCGGCGACGTTGGGGGCAGACTTTACGCTCGTTCGGCAAGTCGAGCACGCGCATCGGACGCCCCAGGGAACAATTCAACCCTTCGTATTCGGCGTCTTTCGGAAAGCTGAAAAAGCGACGACCCAAGCACACGTCGCCAACTCCTGACTGGCCGAGACGCAGCCAGGAAAGTTCCAGCAGCTTGGGGTTGGCCGTCGCGCATGCCATCGACCGCAACCAGCGCCGATCAGATCGTTCCCCAGTCTCGGTAGACGGTGCTGTTGGGGTTGCGGAACTTGAAGAAGCTACCGGAGCGTTCGAAGAGGCCATCGAACCAGTCGGTGTCTTCGTCGCCGAACGCCTGGTCGAGCGCGTCGGTGTAGATGCGATCGGCGCCGAGGCCACCGTGGACGATGTCGTACCCGGTGCCGCCCGTCAGGGTGTCGTTGCCGGCGTCGCCGAAGAGCGAGTCGTTGCCGGCATCGCCATAGAGCAAGTCGTCGTCACCTTGTCCGTAGAGGTAGTCGTTGCCGATGCCGCCATAGAGGGTGTCGTTGCCCGTGCCCCCTTGGAGTGTATCGTCTCCCGCGCCGCCATCGAGGTAGTCGGTGCCGATGGAGCCTTGCAGGAGGTCGTTGCCGGCGCCGCCGTAGAGGGAGTCGTGGCCGGTGCCGCCATACAAGCGGTCGGTGCCGTCGCCACCGATGAGCGAATCGTTGCCGGCGCCGCCGTAGATGGTGTCGTCACCGGCGCCGCCGTCGAGGGTGGAGTTTTGCAGCAGGTTGTTTTCGATGGTGTCGTTGCCGCCGAGACTTTGGACGTTAATCGACGAGATATTGGCGACGTTATAAGTGGCGGACGTTTTGACGGCGCCCGTGGCGTGATCCATGACGCTGACGACCGCGGTGACGCCGTCGTAGCTGGAGAGGTAAATTCGGTCGGCCGTTTCGTCGCCGACGACCGTGAGCACGCCGTTGGTCAGCCCGATCGAAGAGAGCATGCAGCGTGCTTCGCAGCGTTCGACGTGGAGGCGATTCGTTCGTCGCGTAGGCCGTTTCATACGGCACCTTTGGTTGTGAGGGGGAGAAGTGGCTAGGGGAATTTGCGTCAGCGCCGCCGGGCGCCGGCAGGTACCAAAGGTCAGCGTATTTCGCGCAAAAATGTTACGAACGGGTCGGAATTTCTTTCCCGATGCGTTCTCGTGCAGACCGACGCGGGTGAACAATCGTCGACCTGAGCATCCGCGATTAGTTGCGAGTTGGTACATTCACGGGGCGGCTACAAACTGCTTCGAGCCTCGGTCAACGAGTACCTCGCCCTCCGAGATGCCATGGACCTGATCTATCGCTTCGATCCGTATCGCCCAATCGCGGTCGACCGGCCGGCTGATGCCTTGGCGGCCCGCGGCGCGCTGGTGGCCGGCAACCAGCGGCTGTTGAGCTTCGTGTCGCACTTGCAAAGCGGCATGCTCGAAGGCGCGTCGGCCGAGCCGGCCGTGATTCCCGTTGACCTGATCTCGCTGGGACTGCCGGTCATCTCGGGCGTCGCACTCGACCAAAAGCCGTTCGCGCTGGTGCTGGGTTGCTCCGACGCGCGCGTGCCCGTGGAGCGGGTGTTCGACCTGTCGTTTAACGATTTGTTCGTGGTGCGGATCGCCGGCAACGTGTTGGGGATCGAGTGCCTGGGGAGCTTCGACTACGCGGTGCGCAGCTTTCAGGAGACGCTGAAACTCGTGGTCGTGCTAGGGCACACGGGCTGCGGCGCGGTGACGGCGGCCGTCGATGCCTATCTGCACCCGAGCGGCTACGCGGAGATCGCCTTCACGCACGCGCTACGGTCGCTGGTCGATCGCATCATGCTGGCGGTGCGGACAGCGGCGCGGTCGCTGGCCGAAGTGCACGGCGCCGAGTTTTGGCTGCAGCCGGGCTATCGGGCGGCGCTCATCGAAACGTCGATCTATCTGAACGCGGCGATCACGGCCTTCGACCTGTGGCGCGAAGCTCAGAGCTTGGGGCGGCCGGAATTGGAAGTCGCCTATGGCGTGTTCGACATCAGCACGCTACAGGTCACGAGCGCGCCGAGCCGCGAGCGGTTGACCAGCACCGATCTGCTCGCGCGGTTGGGCCCCACGCCGCGCAGCGCCGACGATTTTCTGGCTTTGGCGCACCGGTTTGCGTCGCTGGCCGTGGTTGAGGAGTAGACCGCGCGCGGTCCGTCCGCGAGGCGCGGCGGCGGCCAATTCCCCGTGCGGACGCGGTATCTTCGTCAATTCCTCACGCTCAATCGCCCTACCCGCCGTTGCCGTCGATTGATACGATGGTGGGACGAGCCTGCCTGCTATTGAGCCCGCCTGCCCACATGCGACCTGGTTAGGTCGCGCCCCTTTGGTTTGCAACGATGCTTCTGGCTGATTCCCCAGACAAGAACGTGATACGCCGCAACGACTTGCGTAACCTGGCGATCATCGCCCACGTCGACCACGGCAAGACGACGCTGGTCGATTGCCTGCTGCGCCAAAGCGGCGAGTTTCGGGCCAGCCAATTGGTTGGCGACTGCATCCTCGACTCGAACGAACTGGAGCGCGAGCGGGGGATCACGATCCTGGCCAAGAATATCTCGCTCCCCTACAAGGGGGTGAAGATCAATCTGATCGACACGCCGGGCCACGCCGACTTCGGTGGCGAAGTCGAGCGCGTGCTGCGTATGGCCGACGGCGCGCTGGTGCTGGTCGACGCGGCCGAAGGGCCGATGCCGCAGACCCGCTTCGTGCTGTCGAAGGCGCTCGAATACGGGCTGAAGCCGATCGTGGTGATCAACAAGATCGACCGCGGCGACGCCCGGCCGCGCGAAGTGGTCGACGAGGTGTTCGAGCTGTTCCTGGAGCTGGGGGCCGACGACGCGCTGGCCGACTTTCCGTATATCTTCGCCAGCGGCCGCGGCGGCTTCGCCACGACCGATCCCGACGCGCCCGGCGCGTCGATTCATCCGCTGCTCGACCTGGTGTTGGAGAAGATTCCCGGTCCGCAGGTCGAGCCCGACGCCCCGCTGCAAATGCTGGTGACCACGCTCGAGTGGTCGGAGTATGTCGGGCGGATCGCGATCGGCCGCATTCAAGCGGGCACGGTCAAGCGCGGGCAGAGCATCCTGCTCTTGCAGGCCGACGACCGCAGCTCGGCCGAGCGCGTGACCGCGGTCGAGCTGTTCAGCAAGCTGGGGCGCGAAGCGGTCGACGAAGCGACGGCGGGCGACATTTGCGCGATTACGGGGCTGGAGAGCGTCGAGATCGGTGACACGATCGCCGACGTCGAAGCACCGCGCGCGATGCCGCGACTGTCGGTCGATCAGCCGACGCTGGAGATGGTGTTCGGCGTCAACACATCCCCCTTGTGCGGGCGCGAGGGGAAGTACCTCACCAGCCGACACCTGCGCGAGCGGCTCTACAAGGAGCTGGAGCGCAACGTCGCGCTGCGCGTGCGACCAGTCGAGACGAGCGAGCAGTTCTACGTGTCGGGACGCGGGTTGTTGCACTTGTCGGTGTTGATCGAGACCATGCGCCGCGAGGGGTTCGAGCTGTCGGTGGGTAAGCCCCGCGTGATCACCCGCGAGCGCAACGGAGTGATCGAAGAGCCCTACGAGACGCTGTCGATCGACGTGCCGCCCGAGCACCTGGGGGCGGTGATGGAGCTGGTCGGGGGACGGCGCGGCCAGATGGTTTCGATGACCACGCGCGGCAAGCTCGCGCACATGCAGTTCTCGATACCGGCGCGCGGGCTGATCGGCCTGCGCACGCGGCTCTTGAATGCCACGCAAGGCAACGCGATTTTGCATCATCGGTTCGAGGGGTACCAATTGCTGGCGGGGGAGATACCAGGCCGGCCGAACGGTGTGCTGGTGTCGATGGTGGCCGGCAAGGCGGTCGCCTTCGGACTTGACGGGCTGCAGGCGCGCGCCGACATGTTCGTGGGCCCAGGCGACGAAGTGTACGAAGGGATGATCGTCGGTGAAAACAGCCGCGCCGAGGACATGAACGTCAACCCGACCAAGGAAAAGAAGCTCACCAACATGCGGGCGACCGGCAGCGACCGCAACATTCTGCTCAAGCCGCCGCGGATCCTGTCGCTCGAAATGGCGCTGGAGTACATCGAAGAGGACGAGCTGGTCGAGGTCACGCCCAGCAAGGTCCGGCTCCGCAAGATTCTGTTGAGCGAAGCCGATCGCCGACGGGCGAACCGGCTGCGGGCGTAGGACGGGCCCTCGACTTGCAGTCAATTGCGGTTTCGGACCGCGGCTGAAACGCGACGGCGTACGCGTGCCAATGTGGTGAAATCTCACCGCGTTGCGTTCCCGCAACATTCGCGCGGGCAGCCGATCAAGCGCGGCAACCTCATGGTCGGCAACACTTTGGCGCGCTGCGCGGTGGCGTCGCGCGGGCGGCCGGCGTCGCGGCACCGGCTTTGCCATCTCTTGTCGGCAGGACTCCCACGCAGGGCGGGCGGAAGAGCCTTGGTCCCCTCAGGCTCTTCCGACCCGCTCCTGCTATTTGCTCATCCCGGGCCGCGCTACGATGCACGTCGCCGAACTGGTGCAACTGGCTGCCTTCGTCGCCGCGCAAGGGCCGGCCATTCTGGCGGGCTCGCAGCGGCTGGCGAGCGAGGGAGCGGAGCGCTATTGGGCCGCCGCCAAGTGCCGCTTCGACCGCTGGGGGCGCGAGTTGAAGCAGCATCAGCGGCGCTCGACCGACGCCGATCTGGCGACGAGCTTGTTGTGGTTTCTGCTGCGGCCCGTCCTCGAAGAGATTCTCTGCGGCGAAACGCTGTCACGCGTCTGGGCGGCGCTGGCCGCGGCGCACGACCGGCAGCACAACACGCAGGAGCTCGAACCGGTGGCGCGAAGTGTGATGATCGGGCATCTCGAAGCCCGACACCGCGCGCTCGAGCTGATGCTGCACGGTCCGGGGCTGGGGACCGATCACGCGCTGTATCTGAATCGACTGCGGCGCCGTGTCGAGCAATGGACTGACCTGTTGGTGGCGCACGTCGCCCCGCTGAGTGATCCGGCCGAGTTCGCGCTCGATGCCGGTCGGGCGGCGCGGTTCGTCAAGGAACTGGGCCCCACAGCCGGACCAGGAGCGACGCGCCGCTGGGCGGTGGCGCTGGGTGCGTTGCAGGCCAGTCGACTGCCGGGGCTCGACATCCGGTCGCCAAACGCCGACTTGAATGCGGCGATCGCGGCGGCCATCGCCTCGGGCTTGCCGCCAACACTCTTTGACGGCACGGGGGTGCCGCGCTCGCTGTGGCTGGCGCGGATGTATGCCGTGAGCGACGACGCGCAGCAGCAACTTGCACGACTCACCGCCGACGAGTGGCCAGCGTCCGAGCAAGATTCTCCGCTGGGGGGCTCGTGGCGGGCGGATGCCCCGCAACCGCGGTGGCCGCGCTTCCGGCCGTAGTCGACGCCAATCTCCGCCGCGGCGCGCTTACCGCCCGAACATCATCGTCCAGAGCGTGCCGCTGCGGCCCAGACCCACGCGGCGATAGTTGCCCAGCATGTTCTTGTGGTGCCCTGGACTGTACCACCACATGCGGATGGCGTCGGTCCCGACTGAGTGGCCGTGTGCGATGTTCTCGCCATCGGCTTGGGTGCCAAGCCGTTTGGCGCGGTCGCCGATGGTGCGCTTGCCGGGCAGGGGCGATTGGTGACTGAAGAAGTTGCTCGTCTCCATGTCGTGGGAGTGATCGCGAGCCGCATTGGCAAGCGCCAAATCGATTAACAGCAGATTGAGCCCCAGAGTAACGCGCGTCATGTTCAGCGCGGCGATGCCGCGCGCTTCTTCGACATCAAGTACGGTTGACACCCGGGCGTTCACCGAGAGTGCCAGGTGGGCTTCAGGGGGGAAGGGGAGCGCGAACTGCGCCGCCATCGATTCGTCGGCGACGAGCAGCTCCTCAAAGGAGCCGTTCGACAGCGAGCCGACGCCGCGCGCGAGCACCGCCTGGGAAGCGTCCCAAGCGGGAGCGAAGGCCAGCAACTCGGAGCGCTGCTTCTGCAGCGCCTCGTGGGCTTGCAGGACTTGCATGCGGTCGATGCCCAAGAGCAGGTTGAGCCGTGCGAGCGCCGGATCACTCTGCGCACGAATGATTTCCTCGGTCAGAGTCTTGTCGCGGGCCCGACCGACGATCCCTGCGCGGAGTTGAGCGACCTCCTGCAGGTCGACGCCGCGTTTGCGGAGCACGTCGGCAGCGCCTTGAGCGAATTTCGCGCGATAGCGCTCCAGCGGAGAGCGCAACTCGACGTCGATCAGATCGGCGAGGGCTTTGGCTCCCTCGGGACCAGCGCGAAGCACCAGCCGCGTGGCTTCGGCCCGCTTGGCCGCGGTGCGCGCCTGACGATAGCTATTGAGCCCACGGGTCATGTCGCGGCGCTGGGCCTTGGTGGGGCCGGCCGGCTTGCGGGCGTCAGGCTTGGTGGGAGCCGGTTTGGTGGGTACGGGCTTGTTGGGGCCGGCCGCGGCGAGTGTGCCGGAGCCGATCAAAATGGCGCACCCCACGAGCGCCGCCAGGCGGCGTCGGCGCATAGATCCCCCCTCCTTCTTCCCTGTTCCGCTGTTTCCTGATCTCAACTGCATGGCCGGCGATCGGGGCTGCATTACGGCACCTCGATTACCTGCCAACCCTCTTCCGCCGAGAAGTCTCTACAAAGCGCGTCTTCCTGGCAAGTGCTGGAGGGTTACCGTCTCCTCTCGGGGTACTCGCAGCTTGCCTTGCACGAGCTTAACTGGTATTACCTGAACAGGCATCCACTACCGGCCGGTCGATTCGCCGGCCGCCAGCGGACGGCCCTGCAGAAACCTCTCGCGACACGGGAAGTAGTTCGCGTGCCGGTCCGTCGACTATTCACCGACTGGGTTCGTCCGGCGCTGGCTTCGGCGGCCGACTATCTAGCCACCGAGTACTGCTTCGTCAATGTGATCGACTTGTCGGGGGCGATCGTGGTACTGCCGAACGCGGAGGCGGCGCGACGCTTGATCGAGCTCTTGGTTGCGGCGGCCCGGGAGCGCGGCTGCCGGCTAGTGCCGCCGCGGCGCACGCTCACGATTGGCGAGCTGCCCGAGATGCTCTATGTCAATCGGCGTCCGTTCGCGGGATCGCTGGTGCAACGGCTGGCCTGGCGCCGGGCGTTCTCTCAATTGCCCCAGCGGCGGCGAAAGCTGTTGGTGCCGCAACCGCCGGCCGACGACGACCTGTTCGCCTGGCTTGCGCTGGGGCAGCTTTTCGCCGACGTGCATGCCGAACTGGCGGGGGACGGGCTTACGTGCGCCGACGTGGTCGACGCAGGCACCGAGATCTTCGCACGCGGCGAGCGCGAGCGCTGGCAGGCTTTGGCCGAACTCGAGAATCGTTATCTCGCGGCGCTCGACGCGACGGGCACTTGGGACAAGCAGACCGCGCGGCTCGTCGCCCTGGAGCGGCACGAGTGCAAGGCCGATTTCGAAATTGTTCTGGTGGGAACGGTCGATCTGCCGCGCACGCAGCGGGCGATGATCGAAGCGGTGGCCGAGCACGTCACGTCGCTGGTGTTCGCGCCGCGAAAGTATGCCGATCGCTTTGACGAGCTGGGCTGCCTGATCCCCGAGAAATGGAGTGACGCCGAGCTTGACGTGGCCGCCGATTTGGTCGAAGTCGCGGCTGGCCCTGGCGACCAGGCCGATGCCGCGGTGCGCTGGCTGGCGGAGCTCGAGGGGCGCTACGCGGCCGACGAGATCGCCATCGGGCTGCCCGACGCATCGTTGGCCCCCTTCCTCTTGCAGCGCCTGGCCGAAGCGGACGTGCCCGCGCGCCGCGTGGTCGGTCGTGAGGCAGCGGCCACGCCTGTTGGACTGCTGTTGCAAGCGATCGCCCAGTTGGTCGAATCGCGGCGGTTTGCCGATTTCGCTGCCCTGCTGCGTCATCCCGATATCGAATGTTGGCTAGCGCGGAGCCTCGATCGCGCACCCGCGCCGGACGAGCGCGATCAAGACGATCTGCTGACCGCGGCCGATCGGTATTATGCCCGGCATCTCCCCTACGAACTAGCCGCGGAGTGGTTTCACACGCGGGATGGAGCGACCGTCGAGCGGGCGTATCGCGCCGTCGCTCGACTGCTCGCGCCGCTGCGACGGGCGCCGCAACCGCCCGGGGATTGGGGGGAACCGATCCTCGCGATCGTGCGTGAGATTTACGGCGACCGCAACGTCGATCGGAACGACCCGCAGGATCACGAGTTGGAAGTCGCCTGCGAGGCGATCGTCAATGCCGTGGGTGAGTTGGAACTGGCCGGAGCCGCGTTGCTGGCCGACAAGATCAGCGGCGCCGCGGCGCTGCGACTGGTCGTCGAAGGGCTGGCAATGGCGCTGCCACCGGCGCCAAGCCCGCCAGCAATCCGGCTGACTGGCTGGCTAGAATTGCCGCTCGACGACGCGCCCGTGGCGGTGGTCACGTCGTTTAACGAGGGGCTCGTTCCGCAGGCGCGCAACGGTGACTTCTTCCTTCCGAACGAGCTGCGGCGGCGACTGGGAGTTGTCGACAATCAGCGGCGCTACGCGCGTGATGCCTATGCCCTGTCGCTCCTGGCGGCTTCGCGCGAGCGGCTGCAAATCATCGTGGGGCGACGCACGGCCGATGGCGAGCCGCTGTTCCCGAGTCGGCTGTTGTTCGCCTGCCCAGATGCCGAGTTGGCCGAGCGCGTGCGGACGTGGTTTCGCGCGGCGCCGCTGGCTGCCAGCGCTCCGGCGGCGCATCGCTTGCGGCCAGGGCGTGCGACGCCGGCGTTCGCCGTGCCGAAGCCCGAACCATTGGCCGAGCCAATCACGGCGCTGCGCGTCACGGAGTTTCGCGACTACCTTGAATGCCCGTACCGCTACTACCTGCGGCAACAGCTCGAACTCGAACGGCTGGACGATTCGGGGGATGAGCTGGCGGCCCCCGACTTTGGCTCGCTGTTGCATGCCGTGCTGGCCGAGTGGGGGGCGAGCGACGCCCGCGACATCACTAGCGCCGACGAGCTCGAAGCCGAGTTCAATCGGTTGCTCGACGAGATCGTGGACCGGTCGTACGGTCGCGCGAGCATGCCGGCCGTGCGGCTGCAGATCGAACAACTGCGGCTGCGGCTCGGGGCGCTGGCGCGCTGGCAAGCCGATTGGCGGCGGCAGGGGTGGCGCGTCGTGCACACCGAGCTCGAGTTCAGGTCGGGAGACGTCGACTTCGTCGTCGATGGCCAGCCACTTGCGCTCGTGGGCCGAGTCGACCGCATCGACCGTCACGAGGGCGATGGCGTTTGGGCGATGTTCGACTACAAGACCGGTGATAAGGCGACGTCGCCCGACGAGGCGCATCGTGGCAAAGCTGGCGCCGAGTGGCTCGACTTGCAGTTGCCGCTGTATCGCCACCTGGCTCGCAGCCTGGGGATCGACGGGGAGATTCGGCTGGGCTACATCGTGCTGCCCAAGGACCTCGACCAGACTGGCGCGCTCGTGGCCGAATGGAGCGGCGACGATCTGGCAGCCGCCGAAGCGACCGCCGCTGAGGTCGTGCGCAACATTCGCGCCGGACGATTCTGGCCACCGACCACCCCGGCGCCTGCCTGGCGCGATGATCTGGCGGCCATTTGCCAGGACGACCAATTAGGTCGAGCTCTCGAACTGGAAGACGAAGACGATGACGCGGAGGAATCCGCATGACGCGTGCGTCGACGACCACGAGAGCGGTGCCGCGCTTTCCGCATCAGGTGATTCGGGCGTCGGCCGGCACCGGCAAGACGTATCAGCTTTCGGGGCGTTATCTGGCGCTGGCGGCGGCGGGGCAACCACTCGACGAGATTTTGGCAACCACGTTCGCGCGGAAAGCGGCTGGTGAGATTCTCGAGCGCGTGCTGCTACGCGTCGCCGAAGCGGTCGACGATCCGCTGGCGAGGCAGGCCTTGGCCGAGCATGTCGGCGCGGCGCAACTCGCCAAGCCGGCTGCCTGCCAGGAGCTGTTGGCGCGGCTGGTGCGGCAACTGCACCGGCTGCGCGTGGGGACTCTCGACAGCTTCTTCGTGCAGTTGGGAGGGCACTTCAGCCTCGATTTGGGATTGCCGCCGGGTTGGAGCATCGTCGACGAACTCGAAGACGCGCGCTTGCGCGACGAAGCGATTCGGCGGCTGTTCGAGCGGGGCAGCTTGAGCGATGGGGACGGCGCCACCGACCTGCGGACACTCTTGCACCTGTTGTCGAAAGGCGAAGTGAAGCGTTCGCTCACCGAGCAGGTGCGCGACACCGTTGATTCGCTGTATGCGATCTGGCGGGAGACGAAGCCCGAGGCCTGGCGCCGGCTGCAGCACCGCCGGGAGCTTTCGGAGGAAGAGCTTGCCGCGGCCGTGGCGGGCTTGGCTGGTCAGCAACTCACTAAGAATCTGGCGGACGCGCGCGACGCCGACCTGGTGCGGTTCGCGACTGGCGACTGGAAGAAATTCATCCAGACTGGGATCGCCACTAAGCTGGCCCAGGGAGAAACCACTTACAGTCGCAAGAAGATCGACATCCAACTGGCCGAGGCGTATCGTCCGTTGGTCGAACATGCTGGCGCCAAGCTGATCAACGCACTGGTCGACCAGACGGTCGCGACGGCGCGACTGTTGGAACACTTTCACGAGGAGTATTGGCGCCTGAAGCTCGCGCGCCGGGCGCTGCGGTTCGAGGACGTGACGCGGCAGTTGGCCGAGGCGCTGGCCGGCGACGAGCTGGACGCGGTCGGTTTTCGGCTCGATGCCGAGGTGCGCCACCTGCTGCTCGACGAGTTTCAAGACACGTCGCTGGCGCAGTGGGGAGTGCTGCAGCCGTTCGGCGAGGCAGTCACGCGGCAGGCCGGCGGGAGCTTCTTTTGCGTCGGCGATGCTAAACAGGCGATTTATGGCTGGCGCGGCGGCGTGGCCGAAATCTTCGATCTGGTCGATCAACAATTACCCGGCCTGACCCGCGAGACGCTGGCCACGAGCTACCGATCGAGCCCGGTGATCATCGACGTGGTCAATCAGGTGTTCGGCACGCTGGCCAGCAACGAAGAGTTGGCCGACACGCCGGCGGTCGGCGTGAACTGGTCGCGACATTTCACCAGGCACACGACGGCCAAGGCCGACTTGCCGGGCTACGCCTGCCTGGAGGTCGCCCCGCACCCGGTGAGCGACGAGAAGGTGGAGGTGGCGACGCTGCGCTATGCCGCAGTAGCGGTGGCGCGCTGGGCGCGCGAATGCCCGGGCCGGTCGATCGGCGTGCTGGTGCGCACGAACAAGGCAATTGCGCGGCTGATCTACGAGCTGCGCACGCACCACGACGTGCTGGCGAGCGAAGAGGGAGGGAACCCCCTCGTCGACTCGGTTGCCGTGCAAACGGTGCTTTCGTTGTTGCGATTGGCCGATCACCCGGGCGACACCACGGCGCGGTTTCACGTGGCCACGTCGCCGTTGGGAACGGGCGTGGGCTTTATCGACTTTCGCGATGCCGAGGCTGCGCGGCGGTTGTCGCGCGCGGTTCGCGAGGCGCTGTTGGAGCGCGGCTATGGGCCGGTGCTCTACGACTGGGCGCGGTTGCTCGCGCCGAGTTGCGACGAGCGCCAATTGCGGCGCTTGCTGCAGCTCGTCGAGCTGGGCTATGCCTACGAGCCGCAGACCACTTTGCGTGGCGATGATTTTGTGCAGTTGGTCGAAACGCAGAAAGTGGAAGACCCCACCACGGCGAGCGTGCGCGTGATGACGGTGCATCAAGCCAAGGGACTCGAGTTCGATATCGTTGTACTGCCGGAGCTCGACCGCCGCTTGCGAGGGCAGGTGCCACGGTTGGTCGTGGGGCGCGAGGGGGCGGTGGGGCCGGTCGAGCGTGTTTGCCGCTACGCGGCGAAAGAAGTCGCCGCGCTGTTGCCGGCGGAGTTTCGGCAAATGTTCGAGCGCTGGCCGAGCGAGGAAGCGCACGCGGCGCTGTGCCTGCTGTATGTGGCGATGACGCGCGCGGCGCACGCGCTGCACATGATTGTGTGCGATCCGGCACTGCCCTATCGGGGGAGCAAAACACTGGCGGCGCTGGTGCGCCGCGCGGTGGCGCCCGGTGCGGCGCCGCAAAACCTGCCGGCGGTGATCTTTGAGACTGGCAAGCGCGACTGGCACCACACCGCTGGCAAAGCAACGGAGAATGCGACAAGCGAGAACGAGCGCGCGGCACCGTCATGTGGCGAGCCGGCGCCGCTGCGGTTGCGACCGGCCCTGCGGATGCGGAACATCGAGCGGCGCAGTCCGTCGCGACTGGCAGGCTCGGTCGCGCGGCCGCTCGCCGACGTGCTGCGCCCGCCAGATCGCGAGGCGACCGCGCGCGGATCGCTGCAGCACGCCTGGTACGAAGCGATCGGCTGGCTCGAGGAGGGATTGCCCTCGGACGACGCCTTGCGCGCCATCGCCGAGCGCGAACTGTTGCCAGGGCTCGATGTCGAAGCCGAGCTGCAGTCATTCCACGCGGCGCTTGCGAAGCCGGCGATTCGCGACGTCCTTTCGCGGCGCGATTACGAGTCGCCCGACACGCTCGGTTTGCCGTCGGCGGTCTGCGCCGAACTGAGCGCGGCGCCCTGTGAGCTGGTGCTCGACCGCGAATGGGGGTTTCTGCTCGATGAGGACGGCACGCTCTTGCAGGGGGCGATCGATCGGCTGGTCGTCTGGCGTCGGAACGATCGCGCGCTGTGGGCGGACGTGATCGACTTCAAGACGAACGTGGTCCGCGATGCGGCTGCTGAAGACGAGCTTGTCGAGCACTATCGACCGCAATTGGACGCCTACCGCCGGGCGATATCGCGAGCGTTCGAGTTGCCGGTGGAGCGCACCAGCGCGCGGCTCGTGCTGGTTTCGCGCGGCAGCGTGCGCATGTTGTAGGGCTCACGCGGCACGGTTGGCCTGGCCGTCGGCCGCGAGCTCGAAGCGCGTGCCACGCAGTACTACGGTTCGACGTAGTAGAGCAGCCAACTGCTTGCGGGGCGCGGCTCAATCGCCAGTGTCAGCGACCGCTGACAGTCGATCGGCGCCAACAGCGCATGGTGCCAGGCAACGCCCGCGGCGCGGCCACCGAGCGGTTGAAAGAGGGGCCCCGCGGCGCCACCGGCGGGGGCATCGGCCAGAGGATAGCCGGTCCAGGCCGGTTGTGGTTGTCCGTCGATCGCCAGCGTAGCGACTCGCGGCATGGCGTCTTCTGCCGATTGGCAGACGATGCCGACGAGCCGGGCGCTGCCCTCCAGAGCGATCGAAGCAAAGCTCCCCGTGGCAGTGCCGGGCGCGCCGGCGCTGGCCGACGATTGCGAGGCGAACAAACCGCGCAAGCGGCGCTTGGGCAAGCCGTCCGCTAGCAGTGGATTGTCGGCCGCGATGATCGACATGCTAACGCTGAGTCGGTCGAGCGCCTTGGCGCCGCGATTGACCAGCGCCACTTGCAGCCCACCGCCGAACGGGATCGCCAGCCGATTGGTGTAAATGTCGCCGCTAAGCAGCACTTCATCGGACGTGATGACAAAGTTGTGCCAGCCTTTGCGCGCGGCGACGCCTGGGAACCAATAGCGCGCGGGGGCGGCCAAGGCAGGTTGCGCTTCGCCGTCGACAGTAACTTCGATCGACAGGTCGTCACTGGCTAGCGCGCTAGCGGGGGCCGCGAGTGATAGCCACTGTGCGACGCCCGCGCCTGGGACGTTGAGCACTTCGGCCCGCTCGCCGGGATTTAACCGCCGCTTGGGCGAAGCATGAGCCATAGCCGGCGACAGCTCGCGTAGCCGCCCGCTATCCATCTGATGGAAGCGGTAACTACAGGCCGAGAGCAGACCGCGCGGCACGTCGACGCGATCGGCCGACCAACTGCGCACCGGCAGCGACGACGGGAGCGAAGCCGCCTCGACGCGATATTCACCGGCCGCGCGCGGCGCTTCCGCGCTCGCCGTGATGGGAGGGCGCACGATTTTCAGCTCGCGCTCAAACGGAACCCACACGACCGGCGGCCACATCTCGTGATCGACGCAGGGCACCTTGTGGATCAGCTCGGCGGCCGTGGCGCGCAACCGCGGCTGGGCTTCGCTGTCGAAGTGCCAGGCAAGCTGCTCGTTCGGGTCGGGGACGACGATCGTAGTCACAGCGCCGGGACCCGTGAAATGTGCCACCACGACTTCGCCGGCGCCCGTCGTACTTTCAGCGGCGTGGCGCTCGACGAGCGTGCGGATGCCATCGTCGTCCGCAGCGCGCAACGGATTCATCAGCCGATCGAGCACGACGAGCGCGGCGGGCTCGGGGCGCTTGGCGTACCAACTGGCTGGTCCGCGCCCGGCAGGCAATTCGGTCGCCCGCACGTTGCGAAACCGCACGCGGCCGCCATGATCTTGCAAGCCGATCCAGCCTTTGAGATGGCGATACTTGAGCTCGCTTAAGCGCCAGGTGTTGCCATGTTGCACGAGCCGGCCGTTGACCCAGGCCGAAACGACATAACCTTCGGCGCGGACGACGGCATGGTTCCACTCATCGCGGCGGTCGCCGCGCGCCAGCGGTTCGAGGTTGCCGTAGAGCGCCATCGTCGAGTGGCGATTCAAGGGGGCGTCGGGCAACTCGTCGTAGAGCTGCAGCTCGATGCCGTCGCCTGAAGGCCAGCCCTCGCGCGGCGTGCGAATGCCGATGCCGGAGTTGCCGCGCTGGCCGAGCTTGTAATCGAACGTGAGGGTAAAGTTCTCCCACTCGCGCTCGGTGCGGAGGTAGTCGCCGCCGGAACCGCGACAGACCAGCTCGTCCCCTTCCCATTTCCAGGCTCGCATGCCACGCGGCGACCACCAGCCGGCGAACTCACCTGGTTTGATCAGCGGCTCGCCATCGGGCTCGCTCAGGCGCAAGTCGTCGATCCTCACTTGGCCGGCAGCCGCTTCGAGTCCCAGGCCAAAACGCAGCTCCGGGCGGATTTCGATTTCGTAGAGTTGATGGCCGTCGACTGCCAGTGCGAATTTGTTGCCCGCGCGGCGCAGCACCGTGGCGTGCGGCTTGCCGTCGCTGGCGGCCACCGCTCCGCCTGCGGCATGCACGCCCCAGTTGTCGACCAGCGTGCCGCAACTATCTCCCTCGCGCAACGTCAGTTCCCAGCGCGGCGAAGCATAACGATCGGGGACATCGGCCGCGGGCTTCGACGTCACCGGCAGCAGCATCTTGCACGACCCGCCGGGGCTGACCTGCCAGGCCAAGCGAAGCTCAAAATCGCCGAACGTGAAGCCCGACAGGAGCGGGGCGGCACCTTCGCTGCCCGAGAGCTGGCGGGCTTTCATCGACCAGCCGGCGGGTTCGCCGGCCACGTTGTCGACGGCGCCGTAGTCCCAGCCGACGAACGAATTGTCGGCGAAGAGTGCGAGGCCAGCGGGCTCATCGGCATACGCCGGCTGCGGCGTAGTGTTGGCTAGCGCGAGCACAACGGCGAGCACTGGCAGAGCCAGTGGCACCCGACAAAGCGCTCGCACTGGCAGAGCCAGTGGCACCCGGCAAAGCGCTCGCACTGGCAAAGCCAGTAGCACCCGACACCAAGGCCGCAAGTACACTTCGTTCATCCAAACACCTCTTGCAAGGCGGCGTGCATCACCCGCGGGTCGGGATCGATACCGGTCCAGAGCCGAAAGCCGATCACCCCCTGATTGACGAGCATCCCCAGCCCATCGAGCGTGCGGCAGCCGCGGGCGCGGGCGTCGCGAAGCAGACGCGTTTGCGGCGGGTTCGGGATCACGTCGGCCACGATCAGATCGGGGCGCAAGGAATCAATCGCCACATTCACGCGCGCGTCGATATCCGGAAACAAGCCGATCGAGGTGGCGTTCACCAGCACGTCGACGTCGGCCGGCACGCGATAATCGCCGCGCCACTCGACGAACTCGGCCGGCTTGCCGACGCGCTCGGTCAACAGCTTCGCTAGCTCGCGGCCGCGCTCGGCCGAGCGGTTCACGATTGTGATCTTCGCGGCGCCGGCCAGCGCCAGCTCGACCGACATCGCCCGTGCGGCGCCGCCGGCTCCCAGCAGCACGATCGACTTTCCGACCGGATCTGCGAGCGTGCGCAGCGAGGCAACGAAGCCCTGGCCATCGGTGTTGTAGCCGACCAGCTCGCGGCCTTCGCGGACGATGCAGTTGACCGCCCCCATCAGCCCGGCCGACTCGTTGGTGCGATCGAGATGCCGGATGACGGCCACCTTGTGCGGGATGGTGCAGTTGCCGCCTCGGAAGCCCATCGCGCGCATGCCGCGAATGGCGTCCCCCAGGTCGGCTGTCGACACTTCGAGCGTCAGGTAGCGCCAGTCGAGCCCGTGGTGGGCGAAGGCCCGCTCGATCATGAGTTGCGTGGGGTTTTCGGCGACTGGCTGGCCGAAGACGCAGGTGATTTCTTGTTTGAAGGAGCGGGGAGTCGGCACGGGTAGCCTCGGTCGATCGCCGCAGTATCGCGCGGCGCGGGGAGCAATTCATCGCCGTGAATAGTCGTCGGCCGACAAACGCCGCCATCTTGGCCCGTTGGGCGCGGGAATGCAACTTGCGGAGCAGCTAGCGCCCCCCGGTCAGGTAGTGGCGCCGCAGTTGGTCGAACTCGCTGGTATCGGCGGCCGGATCGGCTTCGAGCAGTACGGCTCGGCAGCGATCGATGGCCGCGGCGGCCGCGTCGCGATGACCCTGGGCCGCTTCGGCCGAGGCCAGCAACAACAGCGCGGCGATCTGGCCATTTCGGTCCGCCGCCGACGCGATTTCGTAAGCGCGCTGGGCGAGTCGCGCCACCTCGCTGGGTTGGTACATTCTGCCGGTCGCGACCTTGAGATACAGTGTGGCCAGGTTCAACAGCGGCAACGGCCAGTCGGGTCGCAAACGCGCCGACTCCAGATAGTGATGCTCGGCACGGGCGAAATGCTCGATCGCTTCGGTCGCCTGGCCCGACTCATGCGACCGCTGGGCGATGGCCTCGCACGCCAGGCCGAGATTGCGATGGGTTTCGGCGGCGTTTGGGCGAAGACGCAAAGATTCTTCCAAGTAGGGTAGAGCTTCGTCGACCTTGCCAGCGCGGAGGTACGTCGCGCCCAGGTTCTGGTTGGCGATCTCATTGTCGCGGGTGACCGTCAGGGCGTGGTTCCATAACGACAGATCGTCGCGCCAGTAGGTGGTTTGCTGCGCGGTGAGCAGAGCCAACCACGCGAGCACGACCACTGCCGTGGCCACCGCGATCGCCCGCGTCGCGGCCGCCGCGAGACGGACGACGAGCACAAACAACCAGGCGACGATCCACGACACACCAATTGCCGGCAGATAGGTGTAACGATCGGCGTGTGCCTGGCGCCCCACTTGCACGAGGCCAATCACGGGGACCAGCGCGATCAGGTACCACAACCAGCCGGCCAACAGCCAGCGAAACCGCTCGCGGCAAAGCAGGCACGTCGCGGTGATCGCCAAGAGCAGGAACGCCGCCGCCAACGCGGCCACCAAACCGCCCGTCGACGCCAGCCACTCCCGCGGATAGGGATAAAAACAAGTCAACGCGCTGGGCCAGAAAGTCTGGCGCAAATAGGTGATCGTGGTCACCGCGGCGTTGGCCGCGCGAACCGACAGGCTCGTCGGCTCCAAGAGTTGCGTGTTGCCGAAGCGCGACTGGGCCCACACCGTGGCTCCCGCCGAACCCAGCGCCACGATCAGGTAGGGGAGTTTTTCGACAACTTTCACGCGACGACAGAGCGGCCAATAGTCGAGCACCACAAGCAGCAAGGGCATTGTGACCAGCATCGGCTTGGCCAACAGACCGAGGGCCAGAGCGATCAGACTCGCGCCGTAGCAGGCCCAGCGAGCGGCGCCGCTGCGCCACGTGTAAGCGGCATAAGCCAAGATCGCGAGCCAGGCGAAGAAAGCCGCCAACAGCTCCTTGCGCTCCGCGGTCCAGGCGACCGCCTCGACGCGCAGCGGATGCAGTGCATAAAGCGCGGCGGCCAGCGCCGCGGCCCAGACGCGTGCGGAGCCCAACAAGTCACCACGGGTATCTGCGACCACACTGCTGGACAAGCCAGCAGTGGCACCGGAGGTTGCGTCCACACGACGATACTGACCCTGTCCACTCAAGAACCAGAATATCAGCACGGCATTGGCGGCATGCAGCGTAACGTTTACCAGGTGCGGTCCCAGCGGCGCGGCGCCGAACCACTGGCAATCGAGCATGTGCGACAGCCAGGTGAGCGGATGCCAGTTGCCGCCGTGCGTGGTGGTGAATGCCCACGATACCTCGTTGAGTGAAAGGCCACGGAGCACTTCGGGGTTGGCCGTGACGTAGACGTCGTCGTCGTAGTTGACCCACCCGTTGCCGACAACCGGCAAGTAGGCGACAGCGACGACAATCACCAGCAACGCGGAAAGAGCGGTGCGTAACAAGTACCTGGTTCCGGCTACTTCTTCGGTTTCATCGCGGATTGCAGCATATCCCACATTTCGCCGGAGACCGCTTCCAGGCCGTTGAATTCGCCGGCGCCGCGCAGCCATTCGCCGCCATCGATCGTGACCACGTCGCCGGTGATATACGCCGCGTAGTCCGATAGCAGATACGCCGCCAGATTGGCCAGCTCCTGATGTTCGCCGTGCCGCTGTAGGGGAATCCGCTTGGCGACATCGAACGAATCGGCCAGTTGCGGCGGCATTAACCGCGACCAGGCCCCTTCGGTTGGGAATGGCCCGGGGGCGATCGCGTTGAGGCGAATGCCGTATTTACCCCATTCGCTGGCCAGCGACCGCGTCATGATCAGCACGCCCGCCTTGGCCACGGCGCTGGGGACCACGTAGCCCGAGCCGGTCCAGGCGTACGTCGTGCTGATGTTAAGCACGGCCCCTGGCGTGCGATCGGCGATCCATTGCTTGCCGAAGCAGAGCGTGCAGTTGAACGAGCCCTTGAGCACGATATCGACCACCGAATTGAACGCGTTGTAGCTCAACCGCTCGGTGGGGCAGATGAAGTTGCCCGCCGCGTTGTTCACGAGCCCATGCACCGTGCCGAACTGCCGGCGCGCGGCCGTCAGCAGCTTCTCGACTTCCTCGGGCTTGCGCACGTCGCACTGCTCGGCGAGCACATTGCCGCCGGTTTCGTCGGTCAACGCCTGGGCTGCTTTATCGACGACTTCGGCGCGGCGGCCGCAGATGACGAGGTTCGCCCCCAGCTCCAACAGGTAGCGACCCATCGAGTAGCCGAGCCCGGTGCCGCCGCCTGTGATCACGATCGTGCGTTTCTTGAACGTGCCGGCGGGGAGCATGCCCTGCGTGTGAGCGGCGGTCATGTTGAACGAGCTCCTTGAAAAAGGGGACATTCTACTTTTTGGGCAAACGCCGACGCGACGATTCAGGCACGACGTCAAAAAGTAGAATGTCCCCTTTTTGCATGTGATTGGATTGCTTCCCAAAGTTCAGGCACACCCTGCCCGGTGGCGGCCACGATGCTGATGATTGGCACTTCGGCCGATTGCGGCGCCAGCGACAAGGCGGCCCGCAGTTGATGCCGCACACGGTCGGCCCCCGGCAGGTCCGACTTATTGATGGCGATGATATCGGCGACTTCGATCACGCCGGCCTTCTCCCACTGCACTTCGTCGCCGGTGTGCGGTGTGACCAACAGCACCAGCGTATCGACTACCTTGCGTACATCGACTTGATCTTGACCGACGCCGACCGTTTCGACCAGCACCACGTCGAAACCCCAGAGGGCGAGCCAGTCGCGGGCCGGGCCGACGGCGTGCGACAGACCGCCCGCGGCGCCGCGCGTCGACAGGCTGCGAAAGTAGATCCCATCATCGGCCGGATCGATGCGCACGCGAATGCGGTCGCCCAACAGTGCCCCGCCTGTCAGCGGGCTTTGCGGATCGCTGGCCAGCACAGCCACGGTGAGCCCGGCCCGGCGCAAGTGATCGACGAGCGCCGCGACGAGGGTGCTCTTGCCGGCGCCGCCGCTGCCGGCCAGGCCGACGACGTGTGGGCGCTTGCCTGGTTCACCGGTTTGCTGGGCCGCTTTGGGAAGGGGGGGCGCCTGACCTTGTTCGACGAGCGAGAGGATTTCGGCCAGCGCGCGGCGGTCGCGGTTTTGCACACGGGCGGCGAGTTGTGCGGGATCACCACGCATGCGAGCCGATCATAACGCTAGCCAAGGTGTGGAACAACGAGCGAGGTGACCTCAAGGGGACGGGAGTCGTTTCCGAGAAACGGTTTCACCTCAGGTTACCGGATCGATCGGAAACGACTCCCGTCCCCGTCGACAATGCCTCAATTCCGCCCGCGAGTCACGGCGCGCACGAGGGCAACGATTCCGAAAAGTCCTGCGAGTGCCAAGGCAACCAACGATGGCACAAGGAACATGAGTTCCAGTGGCGTTTTCTCAATGGAACCGGGCACTGTGGGAATCGCCGGAGTCAGCGCCCAGAGAACACCGGCTATTGCCAGGCAAGTCAGGCACCACATCCACGGCCGACGGATCACTGGCCAAAACTCTCCGCCGGGAGTGCCATCCTCCTTGGGCGCTCGATAGGGGTTCTCGTCCATAACTTGATCATTGTCAGGATCTTGGCGGTCTTGGATCTTCGCTGAGCCGCCAAAGCGTGACCAGCAGTCCAGCAACCCCGGTCGCGAGCAGCAACGGCCCCAAGTAGAAAACAATCACTAAAGTGAGAATCAAACGGTCATCCAGACCTTGCAACGACAAATGCGGGAGAAAAAGCCATATCGCAAAGGAATCCATCACTCCAACTACGCCGACAATTAGCCAAGGTCGAATATTCCGGTTTTCGTCAGGCGTCGCCCAGGCGCGCTTCCAACCGACGTAAACCGCTAGCGTGAGTGCAGGCCACGCCAGGTGCGGATTTGGATAGACGTTGTTGCGCGACAATGGTGTCGCCATGCCCCACGCCGCAATCGAGGTTAGAATCAGCACCGTGGATAGCCGAAAGCGGTACCAGCGTTTCGCGGGTGTCTGGCTCATTCGCCTCAGCATAGCTCCACGCCGCGTCGGGTGGCACGGACCTTGTCCGTGTCGCGAAGCGACAAGAGGACTCCGTGTTGTATAGCTGCTTGCGAGCGCTCGCGCGTCATCAGTTGCCTCTTGTGCCTGCGGCACCCCGATGGGATCGGGGCCACCCGAGAACGTCACGCTGATCCGGCGAAAGCACGGGCAGGATGGCCAGGCCACGGCTGTGTTCTAACAGCCCCCCTCCGCGCGCTTGACGGCGCCACCCTCCCGGCGCGACAATCACAAGTCACTTCTGTCCATTTGAGAGGGAGCCCCGGACCATGAGTATTGCCGAACCAGTCACCTGGTATCGCGAAGCGACGCGCAAGGTCACCTCGCACGACGAAGTCAACAAGTGCCTGGCCGATCTGGAGCGCGGCAAGAAGCGCTTGCGCACGATGCCGATCCACCAGATGATCGCCCTGGCCGAAGCGTGCCTCGACGGGCTGGCCGAACACGCCGACGAGTGGGTCCGCGCGGCCTGCGAATTCAAGGGGCTCCCCTACGGCACGCCGCTGGGCAGCGAAGACATGGCTAACGGTCCGCTGGCCACGACGCGCTATCTGCGATTGATCATTCGCTCGCTCGCGGAGGTTGAACGCGATGGCGTGCCGCAGCTCCCGGGCGGAATGTACGAAGGGCTCGATGGCAAGCTGCGTGTGCAGGTGATGCCAGCCAAGGGCTTGTTCGACGCCGTGGCCTTCAGCGGCTTCAAGGCGCACGTCGTGCAGCAGTCGGGCGT
The DNA here is from genome assembly GCA_019745975.1 of Pirellulales bacterium. Taxonomy (GTDB): domain Bacteria; phylum Planctomycetota; class Planctomycetia; order Pirellulales; family JAEUIK01; genus JAIESQ01. Next base: position 30,714 of record JAIESQ010000037.1, on the reverse strand, counting down.
CGATCGCCACAACTTGCGCGACAATATGGCCGGCTACTATCGCCGCGGCCGGCAAGACGAAGGGATCGCCCTGGTGCTGGGGGCGGGCAATGTCTCGAGTATTCCGGCCACCGACGCCTTTACCAAGATCTTCCAGGAGGGGAAAGCCGTCCTCGTGAAGATGAACCCGGTGAACGAGTACGTCGGGCCGATCTTCGAGCGGGCCTTCGCGCCGCTGATCGAGGCCGACTTGCTGCGGATCGTTTACGGCGGCGCCGAAGTCGGCTCGCACGCGTTACAGCATGCGCTGGTCGACGAAGCGCACATTACCGGTTCGGTCTTCTCGCACGACGCGATCGTGTGGGGTCCGCCGGGTCCCGATCGCGAGCGCCGCAAGTGCGAGAACGATCCGCTCTTGAAGAAGCCGATCACCAGCGAGCTGGGCAACGTCTCGCCGTGGATTGTCGTGCCCGGCCCCTACAGCGACGCGCAGCTCAAGTTCCAGGCGGAGAACCTGGCGTCGAGCATCTTGAATAACTGCTCGTTCAACTGCGTGGCCACGAAAGTGGTGCTCACCTGGCGCAGTTGGCCGCAGCGCGAGCAGTTCGTCGGCTACGTGCAGGAAGTGCTCCGCAATCAGGCCCCGCGCAAGGCTTACTATCCGGGAGCCGAAGATCGCTTCCGCAAGTTCACCGGCGCCGATCCCCAAGGGGTGCCGGCGGGCGCGCTGCCCTGGACGTTCAAGGCCAGCGTCGATCCGCAGGAGCACCCGCTTTACTTCGACGAAGAGTCGTTCTGCCCGGTGACGGTCGAAACCTCGCTCGACGCGGCCAGCGAAGCGAATTTCCTCAGGCAGGCGGTCGACTTCGCCAACCACCGGCTGTTCGGCACCTTGGGCTGCACGGTGATGGTCCATCCGAGCTTCCGCAAGGATGCCGGTAACGAGAAGACCTTTCAGCAGGCGCTGTGCGATTTGCGTTACGGCACGATTGGCATCAATTACTGGTCGGCCATGTCGTATGCGATCATCACGCCCCCCTGGGGCGGGCATCCCGGCGCCACGCTGCAAAACCCTGAGAGCGGCATCGGCTGGGTGCACAACACCTACATGTTCGACCGCCCGGAGAAGTCGATCTTCGAAGGGCCGATCACGTTGTTCCCCAAGCCGCTGTGGTTTCCCTCGAACCGCGCCGCCGACAAGGTCACGCGGCAAGTGGTGTCGCTGTATCATCGACCGTCGCTCTTCAAGCTGGGGCCGATGCTGCTGGCGGCACTCCGTGGGTAGCGCCGATCGCTAAGGAAGGGAATGCCGGAAGCGACGCCAGCGCCTGAGGAAACCGCGCCGCGGCAGCACGCAAGTGCGCCATCGCGGCGCCATGCAGTGTCGTTCGCCGAGGCGCTGGCCTACTGGTTTCGGTTGGGTTGCATCAGCTTCGGTGGCCCGGCCGGCCAGATCGCCATGATGCACGAGGAACTGGTCGATCGCCGCCGCTGGATCTCCGAGCAGCGATTCTTGCACGCTTTGAACTACTGCATGGTGCTCCCCGGCCCGGAGGCGCAGCAGTTGGCCACGTACATCGGCTGGCTGCTGCACGGCACGTTGGGGGGCATCGTTGCCGGCGCGCTGTTCGTATTGCCGAGTCTGGCGGTGCTCGTTGCGCTCAGCGCGGTTTATGTCCTCTATGGCCAGGTGCCGGTGGTGGCGGCCGTGTTCGCAGGGGTGAAGCCGGCGGTGGTGGCCATCGTGTTGGCGGCCGTGTTGCGGATCGGCAGCCGCACGGTTCGCACCGTGCCGGCGGCGCTCATCGCCGCGGCTGCGCTGGTCTCGCTGGCATTTCTGCACGTCCCCTTTCCGTTGATCGTGTTGGCCGCTGGCGTGTTGGGATTCGCCTTCGCACGACTGGGTTGGCCGGTCTCCAAGGGCGCATCGGGGCACGGGGCGGCGACCAAGCAAGCGGCCGCGCCGTCGGTCATCGACGATCACACCGACCACTCGGAGTTGGCCGACCCGCGGCCCCCGACGCTCGCTCGCTCGCTGCGTACTCTGGTGATTGGCCTGGCGTTTTGGGTAGTGCCGATGGGGGCGCTACTGGCGCGCGAAGGCGCGCGCGGCACGCACGCCGCGATGGGCTGGTTCTTCACCAAAGCTGCCCTAGTCACCTTCGGCGGCGCGTATGCCGTGCTCCCTTACGTGGCCGATCAAGGGGTGAATTACTTCGGCTGGCTCAACCAGAACGAAATGATCGACGGGCTGGCCTTGGGAGAGACGACGCCTGGGCCGCTGATCATGGTCGTCTCGTTCGTCGGCTTCGTCGGCGGTTGGCATCAGCCCGACGGCGATCTCTCGGCCGCGGCCAGCGCACTGGCGGGCTGCCTGACCGCGACCTGGTTCACGTTCTTGCCATCGTTCTTGTTCATCTTGATCGGCGCGCCGTGGATCGAGCAGACCCGCGGCTCGCTGCGCCTGAACGCCGTTTTGGCAGGTATCACCGCCGCGGTTGTGGGCGTGGTGTTGAATTTGGCGCTGTTCTTTGGCCGGGCCGTGCTCTTGACCGATGAGGGGGGCTTGGCCTGGTTCAACGTGCTCTTGGCCATGGCGGCGTTCGTCGCCTTGTACCGCTTCAAGATCGACGTAGTGCGCGTGGTGTTGGCGGCAGGAGTCGTCGGGCTGCTGAAGCACGCCGCGCAGGTGGCGCTGGCGTAGTGGTTCTCGCTCCAACGCTGGGCGAGTAAAGTACTGCTATGAAGATCGCTATTGGATCGGATCATGCCGGCTTCCTCTACAAGGGGATGATTCACTCGGCCCTACTCACGGCCGGCTTCGAAGTCGAGGATTTCGGCACGGATAGCGCCGAGCCGGTCGACTATCCGCGATTCGTCCGCCCGGTGGCGTTGGCGGTTGCCCGCGGCGACTTCGACCGCGGCATCGTGCTGGGGGGCTCGGGCAACGGTGAGGCGATGGTCGCCAACCGCGTGCCTGGCGTGCGCTGCGCGCTTTGCTGGAACGAAGATTCGGCCCGGCTCGCTCGACAGCACAACGACGCGAATGTGCTCTCGCTGGGGCAGCGGATGCTGCCGCTCAACATGGCCCTGGCGATCGTGAAGATCTGGATGGAAACGCCGTTCGAAGGGGGCCGGCATGTCGAGCGCATTCGCCTGATCGATCATCCGGACGTTGCTTAGTATGAGAGACGAATGCAACATCCAATGCAGGGGGACAGGTCCGAATGGCATCAAGTTAGTACTAAGTCGATTCGCCACAGGGCTGAAGCAGTGCTGTAGCAGCACGCTTGCATCAGACCGCTGTCGCGATGATTCTCGGGTTTCGCGCGCGGACATGGTTCGACGAATCTGCTATCGCAGCAATGCTTAACGAAACTGTGCACAGTATTTGCGCTTAACTTGATGCCATTCGGGACAGGTCCATGTTTTCGGCCAAAGTGGGTTGATTGGCGCAACATTGCACGCCGAAAAATGGACCAGTCCCCGACTTTGCAGTCTGGCCTGAACCAATGCCGGCTGTTCTACTTAGGGCTTGTACGGTTCGTCGTCTGTGCCGGATGAAGCCATGCGTGCCGGGTGGTCAGATCGATGCTTTGCGGGCGGCGGCGCCTGGTTATTGGCGTCGGTGCTCGTTTGGGTGCCTGCCGGGTTCCCGGTGCGGGCTGCCGACGATACCGCAGTCGATATCGCGACTGAGGCACCTCCGACTCCCGAGCAGATTAAATTCTTTGAAAGGCACGTTCGCCCAGTGCTGGCGGCCAAGTGCTTTAGCTGCCATGGGCCGAACCAGCAGAAGGGGGGGCTGCGGCTCGATTCGCGCGCGGCGCTCTTGGCCGGCGGCGATAGCGGCCCGGCGATTGTTGTCGGCGAGCCGGCCGAAAGCCTGTTGGTAGACGCAGTGAATCACGGCGACCTCGTGCAGATGCCGCCGCAGGGCAAGTTGCCCGAGCGCGATCGTTTGTCGCTGGCCCGCTGGGTGCGGATGGGGGCGCCATGGCCGCCGGGCGCACCGCAGCAAGCCGCCCCAGCTCCCGAAGATGCTGAGCACGCGGACGCGCAACCCGGTCCGCGCGAGTGGACCGACGAAGACCGGGCCCACTGGGCGTTTCAGCCGATCGCTCGCCCCGCTCCACCGGCAGTGCAAGACGTCGCCTGGTGCCGCTCGCCAATCGATCACTTTATTCTGGCGAAGCTCGAAGCCGCGGGCTTGAAGCCGGCGCCACCGGCCGAAAAACGCACGCTCGTGCGGCGGATCACGTTCGACTTAACAGGCCTGCCGCCGACACCTGCTGAAATCGACGCGTTCAGTGCCGATGATTCACCCGACGCGGTCGCGCGCCTCGTCGATCGGTTGCTGGCCACGCCACAATATGGCGAACGCTGGGGGCGTCACTGGCTCGACGTCGCCCGCTACGCCGACTCGAACGGCATGGACGAGAACCTGGCCTTTGGCGAGGCACACCGCTACCGCGACTACGTCGTGGCGGCCTTTAATCGCGATCTGGCGTACGACCAGTTCATCCGCGAGCAACTGGCGGGCGATCTGCTGCCGCCGGAGCCCGGTGCGGACTCCGCCAGCGAGACGGATCGACGCAACGAGCGACTAGTGGCCACGGGTTTCTTGTGCATCGGCCCCAAGATGCTGGCCGAGGACGACCCCGTGAAAATGGAGATGGACATCATCGACGAACAGGTCGACACGCTGGGTCAGGCTTTTTTGGGCCTGACGCTCGGCTGTGCTCGCTGCCACGACCACAAGTTCGATCCGCTCTCACAGGGCGACTACTACGCGCTGGCCGGCATCTTCAAAAGCACGCAGACGATGGAGAACTTTAGCGTCGTCGCCCGCTGGCAGGAGCGGCCGCTGGTGACGCCCGAGGTCGAGCAGCAGTTGGCCGCGCATGAGCGGCAAGTCGCGGAACTGAACGAGCGGGTCGCCCAGCGCGTTACCCGGGCGAACGACGAGCTGATCGCCGCCGCGCGGGCTCGCGCAGCCGATTATCTGGCGGCCGCAGCGGCACTCGTTGCTCAGCAATCGGCGCGGGCCGACGTTGGCATCGCACCGGACGAAGGTCGCACGCCCGGCGCGATCGTGCTCGAGGCCGAGGCCTACGCTCGCGGCAACCTCGTCAAGGACTTCGAGCTTTACGGCGCTGGCATCGGCGTGGTCTACAACCGCGGCGAATTGCCGAACTTCATCGAATTCGACGTCGAAATCACGGACGCTCAGGCCGGCGCCTATCAGCTCGACCTGCGCTACGCGGCGGCCTCGAGCCGGCCGATCGAAGTGTTGCTCGACGGCGTACCGGTGTTGCTGTCGACCGCCGAGCGCGTGACGGGATCGTGGACGCCCGAGACGCAAAGCTGGCAGCCTGCCGCACGGTTGCTGCTCGATGCCGGCAAGCACACGCTGCGCTTCGAGCGCGACGGTCCGTTCCCGCACGTCGACAAGGTGGTGCTGGCGCCGCGCGACTGGCCCGAGCGTGCCTCGCGCGGCGGACGCCGGACCTTGCAGGCCGCAGGCGCCGAGCAAGGGCTCGTGCCGCATTTTCTGGCGCACAGCGTGAAATGGTTGCTCAGTCGATCAAGCAACCAGCAACTGATTGGCGTCGAAGAGGTACTGGCAGACGCGGCGGGTCCATTCGTAGCTCGCACTGGTCTCGAAGGCAGTTATGTCGCGGAGGCGACCGCCGAGCTGGTGAAGTTGCGCGAAGAGCTTACGACGCTTGAAAAATCCGCGCCCGTCGCGCCGCGCGGGATGGCGGTCTCAGAGCGGTCGCCGCAAAACTTGTGCATTCACATTCGCGGCAGCCATCTGAATCTGGGAGCGGAAATGCCGCGCGGGTTCCCGAGCGTGCTCGATCGCGCCTTGCCCGACACGCCAGCGATCGCTCCCGGTCATAGCGGCCGGCTCGAATTGGCTGACTGGATCGCGCAGGCCGATCATCCGCTGACGGCGCGCGTGATCGTCAACCGCGTCTGGCTGTGGCATTTCGGTGAAGGGTTGGTGCGCACGCCCGATAACTTTGGATGCTTGGGTGAGGCGCCGACGCACCCCGAACTACTCGACTGGCTGGCCGGCTGGTTCGTCGAACATGGCTGGTCGATCAAGGCCTTGCATCGGCTGATGATGACGTCGTCGACGTACCAGATGAGCGCCGCTTATGACGCTGACGCTGCCTCGCGCGACGCCGACAATCGGCTGTGGTGGCGGTTCAACCGCCGCCGCCTCGAAGCCGAAGAGCTGCGCGACGCGATCCTGGCCACCAGCGGGCGGCTCGACCCGACGCCGGGCGGCAGTCTGCTCGTGACCAAGAATCGCGAGTACGTGGCCGGCACGGCGAGCGTCAATCCTACGAGCTACGCGAGTCACCACCGGTCGATTTATCTGCCGGTGGTGCGCAGTGCGCTGTACGACGTTTTCCAGGCGTTCGACTTTCCCGACCCCAGCGTGCTGATGGGCCGGCGCGATCGCACAACCGTTGCGCCGCAGGCACTGTTCATGCTCAATAGCTCGCTGGTGCTCGAGGAGAGCCGTGCCTGGGCCGAGCGGCTGTTGGCCGGGCAGTCTGGCGCGGGCCAGTCGGGCAACGCAGCGCGGATCAATGACTTGTATCGGACCGCGTTGGGGCGATCGGCAAGCGAAGGCGAGATCGAGCGCGCCGAAGCGTTTCTGGTCGCCAGCGAGCGGCAGTGGCGCGAACACGAGGTTGACGAAGCCGAAGCGCGCCTCCGCGCCTGGGCTGGGTTGTGCCGAACCGTCTGGGGCTCGAACGAGTTTGTGTTTGTAGACTAGTTTTTAACCCTCACTCCCAACTCTTCTTTCCAGAGGGGCGAGGGGAGCGAAGTAAACCATGCGTTTCTGGTGCCACGACAGTGATCCGGTGATCTCGCGCCGTGCGCTGCTGCGCGGCACCGCCGCCGGATTTGGTTGGCTGGCATTGGCCGACCTGCTGGCGGGATTGTCGCGCGCCGCGGGGGTGGGCGATGCCGGCGCGAATGACTTGGCTGCCGCTGGGGGCGATCGCAATTCGTCGCCGCTGGCCCCCAAACCGCCCCACTTCGCGGCGCGGGCAAAGCGGGTGATCTTTCTGTTCATGCATGGCGGCCCGTCGCAGATCGACACGTTCGATTACAAACCCCTCTTGGAGCGCGACCACGGCAAGCCGCTCCCGTTCGCCAAGCCGCGCGTCGTTTCGAGTCAAACCGGCAACCTGTTGAAAAGCCCCTGGAAGTTCACCCGACATGGCCAGAGCGGCCTTTGGGTCAGCGAGCTATTCCCACATCTGGCCCGCTCGGTCGATCAGTTGTGCATGATCAACTCGATGCATGGTTCGAACTCGCGACATGGCGGAGCACTGTTGGAACTGCACACCGGCAGCGACACGTTCGTGCGGCCCAGCATGGGCTCGTGGATCACGTATGGATTGGGGACCGAGAATCAGGACCTGCCCGGCTATGTGACGATCTGCCCCACGCTCACGCACGGCGGCGTGAACAACTACAGTTCGGCGTTTCTGCCGGCCGTGTATCAAGGGACTCCCCTGGGTAACGCCAGCGTGCCAGCGAGCACGGCAAAGATTCCGTTCATCGACAATGCCGGCGCTGTCCCGCGCGACTTGCAGCGCATGGAGCTTGAGCTCGTACAGGCGGCCAATCGCGACCGACTGGCGGCGACCGGCCCCGACGCCGCCCTGGAAGGACGGATCGAAGCCTTCGAGCTAGCCTTCCGCATGCAGGCCGCGGCCCCCGAGCTGCAGGACCTTGCTGGCGAAACCGCCGCCACCTTGCGCCGCTACGGCGCCGACGGCGGCCCCACCGAGAACTTCGGCCGTCAATGCCTGATGGCCCGGCGCTTCGCCGAGCGCGGTGTGCGCTTCGTGCAGGTGAGCCACAGCTACAAGTGGGATCAGCACGCCGGACTCAAGGCCGATCACGCCCGCAACGCGCTGGAGGTCGATCAGCCGATCGCGGCGTTGCTGGGCGATTTGCAGGATCGCGGGCTGTTGGACGATACGCTGGTGCTATGGGGGGGCGAGTTTGGCCGCACGCCCACGGCCCAAGGGGACGACGGCCGCGATCACAACCCGCACGGTTTCTCCATGTGGCTGGCGGGCGCGGGCGTCAAAACCGGCATGGCTTATGGCGCAACCGACGATTACGGCTACTACGCCGTGGATAAAAAGGTTCACATCCACGACCTGCACGCGACGCTCATGCACCTGCTGGGGCTCGACCACACCCGGCTCACGTATCGTCACGCGGGGCGCGACTTCCGCCTGACCGATGTGCACGGCGGCGTCGTGCATGATATTCTCGCATAGTGGGCCGGAGCGTCGCGGATGGACTGCCGCTGCCAAGCGGCGGCACACCCCGATCATCGCGACGCTTCCCCGCCGTGACACACGGATGCGTGCAGCCGACCAGGAAGTCATGTCCACCATCACGAATCAATCGTGGCAATTGTCGATTTATGACGGTCGGGGTCTGGTCTATTCGACCACGATCGAAGGACCGATCGAGCTCGGCCGGCAGCAGCGCTGGGAGCAAGACCCGTATCAAGAAGTCGACACGCCGCTGGGCCGACGGCTGATCATTGCGCGGTTCGACGAAGACTCGATTTCGCGCGAGCATGCCCGCCTTGAACCCAGCGGTTCGCAGACGCTGTCGGTCAAAAACCTGAGCACGAAGCTGCCGATTCAACTCCCCGACGGCGAGCAAGTGGCCGCGCAAACCACGCGCGAGCTGGAGCTGCCGGCCCGGCTGGCGATCGGGCGGTTGGTTGTGCAAGTCGAACCGGGGACGGCAGGGCCGCGGTTGGCGGGGCTCGACCAGCCGACGATGGTCCCTGGTTCGATCCGGCTGGCCGACACCCGCGTGCGACGGATCGCGCTCGACGCCCCCTCGGGTCACGACGCCGAGGCGATGCTGCACTGGCTACAGACGCTGTTGGGCGTGCTGCAAAGCGCGGCCACGACGCGCGACTTCTTTCACCAGGCGGCCGAAGCAGCCGTGTCGCTGATCGGGCTGGACGCCAGCGCCGTGCTGTTGCGCGAGGCGACCGGTTGGCGCGTCGTTTCGGCGACGGCCGCCCCCGGTCACACGACGACGCACTTGCGCGAGCCGAGCCGGCACGTGCTCAAATCGGTCGAGCGCGAACGGCGCACCTTCTGGCAAGAGCCTTCGCCCGAGCAGCTCACCGCCAGTCTGATGGCGATCGAAGCTGTGGTGGCAGCGCCCATTCTCGATTCCAAGGGCGAAGTGATGGGGGTGCTTTACGCCGACCGCCGGCGGGGGCCGATGGATCGCGGCGCCGGCGGCATCACCCGCGTCGAGGCCATGCTGGTCGAGCTATTGGCCACGGGCGTGGCGGCCGGCTTGGCGCGGTTGGAACAAGAAGAAACGGCGCTCGAAGCCCGGGTGAAGCTGCGGCAGTTTTTTACGCCCGAGCTGTCGGCACACCTGGAAAACGACGACGACATGCTGCAGCCGCGCGAGGTGGAAGTGACGGTGCTCGTGGCCGACGTGCGCGGCTTCAGCCGCATCAGCGAGCACGTCGGCCCGGCGCGGACACTCGAGTGGATTCACGATATCCTGGGAGTGCTCTCCGATTGCGTGCTCGAATACGGCGGGGTGCTGGTCGACTACGTCGGCGATCAGGTGCTGGCGATGTGGGGAGCCCCCGCGGAACAGCCCGACCATGCCGCGCGGGCGTGCCATGCCGCCTGCGCGATGCTGGCGCGGCTGCCGGAGCTCAGCGCGAGGTGGGAGCCGATCGTCGGCGAGCCGACCATTGTGGGCATCGGCATCAACACAGGCCGGGCGCAGGTGGGCAATGTCGGCAGCGAGCGCAAGTTCAAGTACGGCCCGCTAGGAGGCACGGTCAACGTGGCCAGCCGCGTGCAGGGGGTCACCAAGTATCTGAAGCGCGAACTGATCGTCACGCGCCCCACGCGCGACGCAGTGGGCGAGGCGTTCATCGCGCGGCGTCTCTGCTCGGTGCGGCTGGTGAATATCGACGAACCGAGCGACATCTTCGAGCTGGCGCCGGCCGATGACGCGGCCTTCGCGGCGGTGGCCATCAAGTACGAAGCGGCCCTGGCCGACTTCGAAACGGGCCAGTTGCGGCGCTCGGCCCGCGTGCTCGGCGAGCTGTTGACCGAGCAGCCGGCCGACGGTCCCTCGCTGGTGCTGATGTCGCGGGCAATCACGGCGCTGGTCGAAGAGCCGACGCCATTCGACCCGGTGTGGGAAGCGCCGGGGAAGTGAGACCTCGAACGATGGTGGCACCGACGCCGTAGGTTTCGCGTAGCGACAATTTCGAGATTCTGCTGAATGACTGGAGAATCTTGAATCGCCTTCGCGCACCTTGGCGACCCTTGCGGTAAAACACGCTCATTGCCGCATAAAGCACCAGCGCCATAGAACCCAATAGCGCATCGAGGTCCAAATGCGATACCTGATTGGCACTTCAGTCATCGGCCTGCTTGTCGCCGGGACCGGCTGTGGTCCGTCGAAGAGCGAACAGGCCAAGACGGAAGCGCTTGCCGAGATCAAGAAATCGAACGCTGAACAAGGCGAGGCGATCCGCGCCCGCTGTGCAAAACTGGGGGCTGCTGCCGCGCTATTGCAGGACCCCCAGGTCACTGCCGCGGTGCCGGCCAACACCAATTTCGAAATCTATCCCGAGTTCTACAGCACATGGCAGGGAGCCTCACCGGCTAAGGCCGAGAAGCTCGGCGAAACCGTGCCCGTCGCCGTCGTCTGCTGGAATCATCTCGACACCTACAACTCCGAGGGGGTCAAGAACGAGCCGGCTGACGACTTGACATTTCTGTGCCGGCCGCTGGGCTTTTACTACGACGTCAAGAAGGTCAAAGACGCGCTGGCCGATCCGAGCGTCTTCGACGGCGTGGAGAACTACCGCCGGCTGCGCGAGCTACTCTTAGGCACGCGCTACGTGCTGGCACTCGAGCAGCTCGACTACCGGGACGCCGAGCTCGAAGAGGGGACCGACTTCCTCGTTTTCAATCCGGGGCACGTGGCCTTTCGCGCGGTGTTGATCGACGTCGAGCAGCCGGCCGTGCTGGCGATCGGCGAAGGGGAGGCGACCAACAGCGACGAGATCGAAACACACTTCTCATTCAAGCGCGACGATGCGACCGACGAGGATCGGGCGTCGCGCAAGTCGGGTGAAGAGGGACTGCGCGACGATTTGCGCAAGCACGCCTACGCGGCACTTGAGCAAACCCTGCAGTCGATGGTCTCCGGCGCCGGGCAGCCTGCCGAACAGGAGCTAGGCCCCGACGGCAAACTGCACGATGCGGGCCCAGTCGACACTAAGCTTAGCGAGCCGATTCCCAGCGACGACAGCAAATTGAGCGATCCGAGCCCGGATACGAAGATACCGTGACCTACTTCACCGCCACACCCGGGGCGTCGTCGCCGTCGGTCTCCGGTCGCGCGCCGGTGTCGACCAGCAGGTAGCCTGCCCAGAAGAAGGGGTGCTCGCCGCGCAGGTGCTCGGCGCGCGTCGCGGGATCGAGCCGCGGCTCTTGCGCCGGATCGAGCGGCGCTGAGCGCGTCAGCATCACGGCCCGCTGCCACGCCTCGGAGGCGCTCGCGTAGGGCAACTCCTGGCTGAACTCGCGCGCCAGATCGAAGGCGGTCTGGCCGGCCACGCGCCAACGACTCAAGAGCACTGTGCGGGCGCCGGCCGCCATGAGCGACGTGCTGGCCAGGAAAAGGTCCTGTCCGTCGAGCGCAGCTTCTTGATCGCGCAACGCATTCTCGGCTGCTGTGTGAAAGCCGGGGAGCACGATCTGCTCGGGCCCGCGCCAGGGCAACTGGCACCAGGTCAAAAGCGACTCGGCATGGCTGGCGGCGTCGGCGGTGATTGGCGACCAGTCGAGCGGCCCGCCCGCGCCGGGCGCTCGTTCGTCGAGCACCACGAGGCGGCGGAACAAGCTGCCGAACGCGTCGTCTGGCGCGTCGGGGCGCTGGCGCACGGCGATGGCGTCGGGGATTGCGCGGGCGAACTCGTCGGCCATCTCGACGGCTGTGGCGAGCGAATCGCGCGGATAGAGCTTGCCGGCAAGCACTGCGGTACGCCCGCCCAATGACGACGCGCTTGCGCCAGACGTCGCCAGCCCGATCGTCGGCACATAGCGAATGCGCATCCGCTCGCCCAGTGGCCGCCGACCGACGCCGGGACCCCCCAACGACAACAGTTCGAACGGCACGTACCAAAGCGGCCCCTCGGGCACGATCACCAGTTCGTCGAGATCGAATTGCGCGGGGGCGTTCGTGGGCGAGGCGGCCAACAGCGTCGTGAGGAGCCTCTGCCCGATGTCGTGATACGAGCGATCGGCCAGATCAACGGCGTTGACGACCTTGTTAGGGCCGTATTGCCACAAGGCCTGCAAGAGCTCGATGACCTGTGCGCGCACGCGATAGGTGGGGCCGATTTCCCACGTGACAAGCCCGTCGCGGGTGATGGAGTTGGCGTGCAGGACGCCCGACGCTTCAAAGAAGGAGAGAACCGCCTGGCGATCGGCGAGCGACTTCTGCACATCGACGGGCGCGGCCAGCGGCGGGAAGACCCGGCTCGACGGCTCGCGACGCAGTGCGATCTCGCCGAGTAGGTTTTCTTGCTGGCTGGATGCGGCGGCCAGCTCGCGCAAGCGCTCGGCCAGGGCGATGCGCGCGACGGCGTCGTCGAGCACGAGCGGCTGGCGCTCGAGCGATTGTCGCATGCCGGCAGCCTGCTGCGACAGTTCGGCATAATCGGGATAGCGGGCCAGAATCGTCTGGCGCTCGAGACGCTGTTCGGGAGTGAGGCGCGCCTCAGGCGATTCGAGCAGCCAGCGGAGGCCGAGGGTCCGGCCGCCGACCGGCTGCACCGTGAAGTAGCGATGCCGGCGGGCGTGCTCCGCGATCGCGGCGCTGGCGACGTTGTCGTCTTCGCGGCCACGCACGAGCGCCGCCTGGTACCAATGCTCGTAGGCCGGCAAGTGTGGAATGCACGAAACGGCGAGCGCCTCGACCGGATCGCGAGCCCAGTCGGCGGCGGTCGGCTCGCGAAGCAGCTCCTGATACAGCTCAAGCGTTACGCGTGCGTGCAGTTGACCGGCGCTGGCCAGGCCATCAGCCAGGTTGATCGTGAACAGCCAATGCGAGCCGCGCTGTTGGAAGTTGCGGACTTGCGCGAGCGATTGCTCGGCACCGGCCGTGTCGCCTTGGCGGAACTTGAGCCAGGCGCTGAGCCAGTCGTAGCGCGTGCCCACGGGGGACTGGCGAAGGTCTTTGCGCCCCATCAGGGCCTTGGCCGCTTCGAGCCCCACGGCGGCCTCGCGATCGTGGCGCACCAGCGCGTGGTTCTCGGCCAAGAGCAACGTGATCGAGACGGCCAGCCGCCGGCACTTCTTGTGCTGGGCCCAGGCCAAGGCGGGCTCGAGCGGCTCATAGATTGTGTCGGGGCGTTGCAACTGATGCGCGGCCAGGCCCCAGCGGAGTGCTTCTTCGACGGTGTCGTAGTCGTTGTGATGGCCAGCCGCCAGCGAAGCTTCGAGAAACTGCTGCTCGGCGCCGGCGTAGTCGCCTGCCTCGTAGGCCATGCGCCCCAGTTCCAGCAAGCAGAAGCCGGTGAGCGAATGCTCGATCCGACCCTCGACGAGCGCGGCACGCTCGAGCAGCGTCTTGGCCTGTGGATCGCGGTTCATGCCGCGATAGGCCATCGCCAGCTCGATATCGCCGAACAACTGCGCCCAGTGCTGCGCCGGCACGCGATTGAAGGTTGCCAGCACGCGCTTCGACAGCGGATCCTGCTGTGAGAGCGGGCCCAACAGCTCGCGCCGTTTGCGCAACGCCAGCACGGTGCAGCGCACGATCTCCTGGACGGTGACTTGCACGTATTTCGGCGGCGTGATCACACCCCCCTGCTGCACGATCTTCTCGTTGTCGAGCGTCCCCTCGAAGAACGGCATTGACAACGGCAGGCGAGCGACTTCCAGCGGCCGCCGGCCCGGACCCCACGGAAGCATCAGATCGCCAGCCTGTGTCACCATCCCTAGCTGATCGGGAAAGGTGATCCGGTCGCGCCAGCCGGAGTACGAGAGCGCTAACTGAAGGGCGGCGTTGTAATGTTCGAGCGCTTCGGAGAGCAGGCCCAACTGCTCGCATACTTGCCCTGCCATCGTGTGGCCGCAGATGGCGTCGATCCAGACTTGGGGGACTTTGCGGCCGTGCTTGGCTTCGTTGCGGAAGCCATCGTAGGCCTCGCGATGATCGCCGTCGTAGTACGTCGCGAACCAGTCGTAGTAAGACAGGTGCGGATAGGTTTGCGTCGAGCTCCCCATGCCGGCCGACAGCACCGGGCCGGCCATCGGTCCAAAAAGCTCGCCGAGGTCGACCGGGTTGATCTGGGCCCTGGCCGAGGTGGCGATGCACAATAAGAGGAGTACCGACAGGAACTGTCCGGCGCGAGCCGACCGCGCGGTTGCCGGCCAGTTCGCCTGCGCCGCGATGGGTAGGAACATGGCGCGTCGTCTCGTGCAGGTGCTGCGGGATTTGTTTCCGCCAGTCGATCGCCTCTCGGTCCGGTCGCACTTTGATGCGCGCAGGCCGAGATTCGTTCATCGCCCAGAATAACCCGCGGCGCGCATGCGGGTAAAGAAAATCCCGCTAGGCAACGGGCCAGACGCCCCGAAAACGACGTTTGGCGAGCGTTTCCCTGGCCGCCGGAAGCTCGCCTGGGCTAGCCATATTCCGCCTTGCATCGCGATGGGCAAGAATGGCGAGGTTCCGATGCCAGCACGACGACCGGTGGAGCGATACAACGATGCTCAATGCCAGCAACCCAACCTGGCCGCGTCAGCTCCGGATGTTGGAATTGTCGATGGCACTCGTGGCAGCCTGGTTGCTGCTGGGGCTGACTGATGGCCGCGCCGCCGAACCCGTGCCTCGGCTTGAAGATAACCCCTTCGCAGCGCACAACGCCTATCCGTGGCGTTTCTATGGCAAGGACCGCTTTGACAAGGCGCTGGCCTCGGGACTGAAGCATTTGGAAGTCGACGTGACCTACGACCCGGCGCGGCAGGCGGCTGTCGCCACGCACGATGCCAAGCCGACGGGGCAAGAACCCGAGCTAGGCAAGTTGCTCGAGCCGCTGTGGACGAAATGGGGCGCCGCGCCCGACGACGGCTACACGCTGATCATCGATTTCAAGTCGTCGAGCCCGGAACTAGTAGCCGCGCTGCGGAAGATCCTCGAACCCCAACGGGCACTGCTCTCGACATTGACGAAGGGGTCCGGAACCGAGTTTCGACCCCGTAAGATTACGGTTTGCTTAACCGGCGACGGCGCCGCGCACCGCTTGTTCAAGGAGCAGACCGAGGCCGGCTCCGACTACCTGGCGTTCTCCGATGACACGGGCTGCCCTGGCAGTTGGCGGGCGGACGCGAGTCATTATGTCCCGGACAAGCCGGCTGGGTTCGTGCGGTTCGTCACGCTAGAGAAATCGAACTTCATGGATGCCGCCGGCGCGACTGGCAACGATCACGTGTCGCTATCGCGGCTACAAACGGTTTCGACGAAGGCGCGCGACGGCGGATACCGGCTGCGGATTTACACGATCAATCCCGCGAGGCGAAGCGACCAGCCAGCGGCAGCAGCCAACGACGCAAGGCCCGACGCGAAGCTGATCGGTGAAGCATTAAGCCCTGGATGGGACACCCATTTTTGGGACCTGTGTCTGGCAGCGCGCGTGCAAATGATCGCCACCGACGCGTACGATGTGGCCGCCGCCCACTGGAAGGCGTATGTCGAGGCGGCGGGTCGAGATCGCTAAAAGACAGCGACATAATCGCTTACGTCGGTTCCAGCCGAATCGCGGACTGCCTGAAAGCACGGCCGATCGGCTGTCGGCCGCCTGCGCGGCAGCCCAATTTCGACCCATTCTTGTAATAAGCCAGCGCCTCGCGGCGTATCTGCTTCCGTCGAAGCGGCCCAGCGCAAACGGGTGCGGCCGACGAATCGATGCATGTGAGGTGAATTGCCCGCAGGCCGGGCCAGCCGCGACTTTCGTGGACCGGACCGGCGAGGCTGGCGTATCTTGAGGTAAACCTGCACGCCCCAGGGGCACGACTCACCTGGCGAAACCAGAGATCAGCATTCCTTCTGTCGGGCGCGGGCCGCAAGCGGTCGGAGCGCCGACGATTTCAAGGATTCCGTCATGACTCTCCAAACGCTTCTCCGCGGCGGCCGGACAATGGCCAGCGGCGCATTGCTGGGAATTTGTTGCCTGGTGTTGTTGTCGGTCAGCTCGGCCGACGAAGCATCCGGCGAAGGACAACCAACGGCCGCAGCCGACGAATCATCGGACGACACCTCGAACGAAGGCGCGCCCGGGGGCAATGCCGACGACAATCAAGCTGGTGTCGCCGCGCCGGCAGTCGATACCGACGAGCCTGCGGCGACCAGCGCGCCCCCGCAGACTGACGCACCCGCCACAGAGACCCCGACTGCCGACTCACCGGGCGGCACTGCGACGACCCAGGCCAGCACGCCCGAGGGGGAAGGCACGATCGACAACGCGGTGACCAACCAGCAGCCGGCCTTTTTCGTGAGGGCGAGCCTAAACCGCGAAGTGCGCGACTATCGCGAAGGGGATACTCTGGCAATCAAAGTCTGCTGCGAAGTCGACGCGTACTTGTATGTCCTGTATCAGCAGGCCGATGGTAAGGTCTACCAGATCTTTCCGAACGAGAGCCAGAAGGACAATCGCATCGCCGCCAAGCAGGAAATCCAGGTGCCGGGGGTGAACGATTTCTTTCGCTGGGAGATTGGCCCGCCGTTCGGCAAGGAAGTCGTCAAGGTGATCGCCTGCCGGCAGCCGGTCAAAGGGCTCTCGGGCAAGGAACTGCAGCGCGAGCGATTTAACGTCGTCTCGAAGGGGACGGTCAAGAGTACAATCGCCGAGTTGGCCGGCGCGAATCCGGCCGACTGGGCCGAGACCGACCTCGAGCTGCGCACACACGGCGCGGGGGACGCTCCCATCGATGAAAACGCCCGGCGCGTTGGCGTGTTCTTCGGCATCTCGAACTACGAGTTCAACGAAGAGCACATGGCTGGCTACAAGCTGCTGATCAAAGAAGAGGACCGCACGGGCGACGGGCACTTGAATCTCACGTACAGTCACTTCGACGCAATCGATCTGGGAGCCACGCTCAAAGAAATCGGCCGGCTGAGCGACGTCGAGGTTTGCACCGACGAGAAAGTCACCAAGAAGAATATGGAGCGGTTGATCACCAAATGGTTGCCGTCGATTACTCGGCCCGGTGACACCGTGGTCATCTTTTTTTCGGCGCACGGCGGCCAGATTTCCGACGACAACAACGACGAGCGCGACAATCAGGACGAAGTGCTGATCCCCTACGACACGATCGATTTGCTCACGCTCATGCAGTTGCTCGAGCTGAAGAAGCAGGGGCAGCTCAAGCCTGAACTCGAGTCGCGTGTGCAGGAGCTGACCGACGTGGCGCTGGCAGCCGGCGACCGCCCCAGCGCGCAGAATGAAGCCTTGGTGCGTTATACCGGCGTATCCGACGACTTGTTCGGCCGCTGGTTGCAGCGGCTTTCGGGCCGGCAAGTGATCGTGATTCTCGATGCCTGCCACTCGGGCGGATTCGCCAATCAGGAAAAGGGAGCCGGCAAGTCGGCCCCGCGGCAGCCGAACTTCGATTTTCTCGACGGCGAACTGGTCCGGCTCAAGGATATCGGCCAACCTGAACATGCCATGCTGGCCGCTTGCACGGCCGATGAGTCGGCGCTGGAACTGGCCGACGGCACGAAGAACAGCGTGCTGACCGGTTACGTCCTCAAGTGTTTGCGGGAAATTTCCGGGCCGATCCGCGTCGAAGATGCCCAGGAGTACTGTCAGGAGCACTTACCCGAGTATTTCGAAGAGCTCAACAAATGGCGCGCCGAGCAGGGTTATCAGCCGGCCACGCCGCATCACAGTTACCTGATCAGCAACTGCACGCGTCCGTTGTACTTAAAGCCGTAGCGGCTTGGAGCGCGACCTGCGTGCTGCCTCCCCCGCCGAAGCGAGTTCGCCATGTTCGTTCGCCAGCGCTTGCCATCCCCACACGTCGCGACTGTCGGAGCGGCGATTCTGCTTGCATTCTTAGTGGGCTTCTCGACCGTGTTGGGCCAACAGCGTCCCGATGGTGACGCGCCGGCTGGCGGTGCCACCCAGGCTGGCAGCGCATCGCAGCCTGGTAGCACCGCGCAGCCAGGCGGCGACAGCACGATCGACAACGCGGTGACCAACGCTCAGCCGAGCTTTTTCGTGCGGGCAAGTTTGAACCGCGAGGTGCGCGACTACCGCGAGGACGACAACCTGGCGATCAAAGTCTGCTGCGAGGTGGATGCCTTCTTGTACGTGCTCTATCAGCAGGCCGATGGCAAGGTCTATCAGATCTTTCCCAACGAAAGCCAGAAGGACAATCGCATCGCGGGCAAGCAAGAGATTCAGGTTCCCGGGCGCGACGACTTCTTCCGCTGGGAGATCGGGCCACCGTTCGGCAAGGAAGTCGTCAAGGTGATCGCCTGCCGGCAGCAATTGAAAGGGCTGTCGGCGGCCAGCCTGCGCAGCGAGCGCTTTAATCCCGTTTCGAAGGGGATCTTCAAGTCGACGGTCGGTGAGCTGACGAGCGTCAACCCGAATGATTGGGCCGAGACTGATGTCGAGCTGCGCACGCACGCAGCCAGCGACGCTCCGCTACCGCAGGGCACGCGCCGCATCGGCGTGTTCTTCGGTGTCGCCGCCCACCAGTTCAACGCCGAACACATGGCCGGCTATCGGATGCTGGTCGAGGAGAAGGATCGTGATGGCGACGGACACCTCGATCTGTTATATTGCGACAACGATGCCCAGGACTTGCGGAACACGCTGGGCGAGATCGGCCAATTGAACGACGCCGTCGTGGCCCTGAATGCCGACGCCACCAAGGCCAACATGGAGCGACTGATCACGCGCTGGCTGCCGTCGGTGTCGCGGCCGGGCGACACCGTGATCATCAGCTTCGCCAGCCACGCGGGACAAATTCAGGACGACAACGGCGACGAGCAGGATGGCAAGGACGAAGTGCTCATCCCGCACGATTCGGTCGATTTTCTCACGATTGCCCAATTAATTCAGATGCAGAAGGACGGACAGCTTCCGCCCGAGCTCGAGCCGCGCCTCAAGGAACTGGCGCAGGTAGCCGTCCGGGCCGGCGACAACCCGGCGGTCCAGAACGACGCGCTGGTGCGCTACACGGGCATCTCCGACGATTTGTTCGCCCGCTGGCTGCAACGACTGTCGGGTCGGCACGTGATTGTGATTCTCGATACATGCCATTCGGCGGGTTTCGCGAATCAGGAGAAAGGGCTGGCCGGGCCGACGCCGCGCGAGCTGAAGTTTGATTTCCTCGAAGGCGAACTGGTGCGGCTCAAAGACATCGGCCAGCCCGAGCAAGCAATGCTGGCGGCCTGCCTGGTGCGCGAGTCGGCGGCTCCCTTGTCCGATGGCACCAAGAACGGTGTACTCACGGGGTACGTGCTCAAGTGCCTGCGCGAGACTCCAGGCCCGGTAAAGCTCGAGGATGCCTACGACTACTGCCGCGAGGCGTTTCCGTCGTATTTCGAAGCCCTCAACCGCTGGCGGTCGGAGCACGGCCATAAGCCGGTTGTGCCGCAGAACTGCTTCCTGATCAACCAGTGCACGGGGCCCATGTACTTGAAGCCGTGAAGGGTGCGGCTTTAGCGAGGCCTGTGATCGACTGCCGAATTCGGCACGGCAGCAGCTAGAATCGTGGGAAGCTGCATGACGAACGCCATGGCTAGCGGCCTTTCGATGAGCAGCCGGAGTTTCTCGGCAGCAAGGCGATGAACAGGGAAGCCAGTACCGGATTCAGGGAAGGCCGACGAAACCGTCGCTTGGGGAGACCACGACGCATGAACGGTTCGACTTGGTATCGCGCGCTCGCGCGGCTGTCGGTTGGATCGGCAATGTTAATGGCGACCGCCGGTTACGCGTCGGCGGACCCTGCCAGCGACCTGCAAGCGTTTTACAAGCGGTTTCAGGAGGCGACCGACCCGCAACAGAAAGCGCAGCTCGGCGGCCGTGTGCTCACGCTGGGCGATCAGGTGATGAGCAACAAGCCAGCGGAGCTGGCCGACGTGTACATGGAAGTCGGCTGGGCCTATTTCGCCGTCAAGCAATACGAGCGGACCGAAGCCATCTTTCGTCGCGCCGTCGCGCTCAAGGAGAAGGGGCTCGGGAGGTTGAACATGGGCGTGGTCGGGCCGCTGCACGCCTTGGCAGACACCATCTACAACCAGGCGCTGCAGAACAAGCCCGAGCGCTTCGCGGAGACGGTTCCGCTCTACCAGCGTGCGGTGCAAATTCGCGAAAAGCATCTTGGCGCCAATCACATCGACCTGGCGCTCAGTCTGCACGAATACGGGTTGAGTTGCATGAAAGCGGGCAAGTATGGCGAGGCGGCGACGGCCTTGCGTCGTGCCTTGCGGATTCGCGAGAGCCAGCTTGGCGCGGAGTCGAGCGAAGTGCAGCAATCGGTGAGTGTGCTGGCCGAGACCTATTACTGGGAGAACAAATACGAGCAAGCCCAGCCGCTCTTCGAGCGGTCGGTCCAGATCTGCGAGAAGCTGCACGGCGACGATTCGCTGGTCACGGCCGCGGCCGTCTATCAACTGGCCTTGAACCTGCACTACCAGAAGCGCTATGCCGATGCCGAACCGCTGTTCAAGCGCGTGGCCGCCGTGCGGACGGACCAATTGGGCTCCGATGATCCGCTGACCATCTACGCGCTGCGCAAGTACGGCGACGCCATTTACTATCAATCGAAGTATGCCGATGCGGTGCCAATCTACGAGCAAGTGCTCACGCGCTGCGAGAGCTACTACGGCGCCGAACACCTGGAAGTCGCGCAGAGCCTGTGGGACCTAGGCTACACACTCTCCATGCTGGAGAGATATGCCGATGCGCAACCGGTCCTGCAGCGTTGTGCGACAATCCGCGAGGAGCAGAATGGCCTGGCCGACGTCGACACAGCGCTGGCGCTGCAGAAACTCGGCGATGCGTATTACTTCGACAAGAAACACCAGGAATCACTGGGCCTTTACAAGCGTGCCCTCGAAGCCTTTGACGCGGCCGGCGGCGACCAAACGAGCAATCTGGCCACGAGCTGCCGCAAACTCGCCGATGCGTACTACTACCTCAGTCAGTACGAGGACGCGCAGCCTTACTACGAACGGGCGCTGCCGCTGTTCGAAAAGGTTTATGGGCAGAAACATGCCGAAGTGGCAGTGAGCCTCAACGACCTGGGGTGGAACCTCTGGAACCTGAATCGCTTTGTCGACGCCGAGCCGATCCTGCGCCGCTGCGTCGCCCTGCGCGAGGAACTGCTCGGGCCGGACGACGCCGAGCTTTCGCGCAGCCTTGTCAAGCTCGCGGACGTGCTGTTCGCGCAGCGCCGACACGTTGAGGCCCAGCCCTTGTATGAGCGGGCCTGCGCGATCCGCGAGAAGGCCATGGGGGACAACGCCGAAGTCGCCTTTCCATTCATGTCGCTGGGAGACAATCTCTATCAGTTGCGCCGCTACGCGGAAGCCGAGAAGGCCTACACCCACGGCCTGGAGATTCGCCGCAAGCAACTTGAGCCGACCAATTCGTTGATCGCGCAATCGTTGCAAAGTCTGGCATCGGTCGATATCGAACTGCGTCGCTTCGACGCTGCCGAGCAGCGGTTGAAGGAAGCGTTGGAGATTCAGGAGCGGGCCTTCGGCGCCGACCATGCCAACGTTGCCGCCTGTCTCGATGGTTTGACGCGCATCCGGCTGGGGCAAGGGCGCTATGCCGAAGCCGAGTCGCTGGCGGCCCGGGCCCTGTCGATCCAAGAACGCGCGCAGCCGCTCGACGAGTCGGACCTGGCCTATGCGCAGTGTCGTCTGGGGGCCGTGTACAACTCGCAAGGCCGCTACGTCGAGGCCGAGGAGCTGTACCGCTCGGCGCTGGCCATTCGCGAGCGCCTCTATGTGCCCGACGATCCGCTCATCGGTGAAAGCATGGCGCTGGTGGGCGAGCTCTTGCGCGAGCAGAATCGCTTGGCCGAAGCGGAGCCGTTGTTTCGCCGCGCGCTGGAAATCCAAATGGTCATGCCGGGGCCCGACACTCTCGACGTGGCCTGGACTCGTTACGGTTTGGCAGTCCTCTTAGCCAGCTCCCAGCGAACGGCGGAGGCCGAGCCGCTCTTCGGTCAGGCGCTCGCCGCCTTACAGAAGGCCTGGGGCGACGATCACATCTCGATTGCCGAATGCCTGTCGGCGATCGCCGACATGCGGGCTGCACAAGACCGCTTGCCCGAGGCCGAAGCGCTGTATCGCCAGGTGCTGGCGATGGGCGAAAAGCTGCTGGGACCAGAACATCCCGATGTGGCGCTTGCGCTCTATGATCTCGCTTCGGTTCTCCATCGCACCGCTCGGCACGCTGAAGCGATGCCGCTGCTGGATCGCGCGATCGATATTCAAAGCCGCGCAGGCGTCAGCCTGCACGAGCGTTTCTTGAGCTTCAACCTGCGGGCCAACGTCGCTTGGCAACTCAACAAGCGCGATGATGCGTTGGCCGATCTGAAAACCGCCATGCGGCTGGCCGAAGAACTCCGCGGCTATAGCTCGGGCGCCGAGCAGGAGCGAGCGCAGTTCTTTGGCGGATTCGTCGGTGCCTTTGAGCGGATGGTCGCATGGCAAGCCGAGCTGGGGAACATTCCCGAGGCGTTGGCCGCCATCGAACGGTCGCGAGCGCGCTCGCTGTTGGACGAAATGGGCATGCAGTCAACCGATCTCGAGGCTGGACGACCGCTCGTCGAACGACAGCAACTTGCCGAGGCCGAAGGGCGGATCAACGCCCGAATCGCCGAGCTCGAAACTGCCATCAAGAAGCTCTTGGCCGACCAATCAATCGCGGCCGAAGCCAAGCTTGAACGCCGCAAACCTCTGGAGAAAGATCTCGCCGAAGCACGGGATGAGCTGTACAAGCACTATCGACAGGCTCGTGCGTCGAATGCCACTTACAAATTAGTGCTCGACAAGTACATCGCCAGCAACGAGCCGCCGCGCTTGGGCGAACTGCAGCGTCGCCTGGTGCGTGACGACGGACTATTGCTCCTGTATCTGCTCGGCCAGGAAGGGGGCTTCGTGCTGGCGATCGATGGCCAGCAGGCACGGCTCGAGGCTCTGTCGGTCGACCATAGGGCCGCCGTGGCGCTGGGCATCGATGCTGGCCCGCTCACGGCGCCGCGCTTGCAAAAGGCCCTGATGAACGCCGACCGTAGCGGCGTGCTGCAATTGCTCGAGAAACAACATCTCGATCCCCAGTTGCCAGCGAAGCTCGCGGCACTGTGGAACGCGCTTGTTCCCGAGGCGGAGCGGGCGCGGCTGACGTCGGGCAAACTCAAGCGGTTGCTCGTCGTGCCCGACGGCCCGCTGGCGTTCTTGCCGTTTGAGACACTGGTGGTAAAGCAGGGCGCACAACCGGGCTATCTGCTCGACATGGGGCCGGCGATCAGCTACGGGCCGTCGGCCAAAGTGTTGTATCTGCTGGCCGCGCGTCCGCCGCATGCGTTGCCGGCAGGCCGCGAGCAAGTACTGACCGTCGGCGATCCGAGCTACGCGACCGCGGATGGCGCGGTTCAGGTCGCCAGCAACGGCCCGTCGCAGTCGCGCTATTCGATGCTCGGCATGCATTTGCCGCGTCTGCCTTACTCGGCGATCGAATCGCAGTGGGTATTGGACGTGTTCGCTAAACAGGAGCTTGGCGCGGTGCGGCTCGTCGGCGGCGAGGCTACGGAAGCTCACGTCCGCGCGCAAATTAGCGACCGCCGGCTGCTGCACCTGGCTTGCCACGGTTTGACCGACCAGTCGCACGGCAACTTCTACGGAGCGCTGGCGCTCTCGCCCAACGCGACGGCCACGGTCGATCCGGCCAACGATGGTTTCCTGACGCTGGCCGAGATCTACTCGCTCAACCTCCGCAGTTGCGAGCTGACGATCTTGAGCGCCTGCCAGACGAACTACGGCCCCGAGCAGCAAGGCGAGGGCATTTGGGCCCTGTCGCGTGGCTTTCTGGTGGCCGGTGCCCGCCGCGTCGTCGCCAGCAACTGGGTGGTCGACGACGAAGCCGCAGCCAGCCTGGTCAGTTTGTTCTGCTCGGGCGTGGCCAAGGCCGAACACGAGAAACAGTCCGTCGACTATGCGGGCTCACTCCACGAAGCCAAACGCCGCATTCGCGGCCAGGATAAATGGTCGAGTCCGTATTATTGGGGCACGTTCGTGCTGGTGGGGCCATAGCGTGTCAGAATCGCCCCCCGCGCACCGTAGGAAGCAATGGTCAGATCAACTCTACAAGCATTTCGCCAGTTGTCTGCCGCGCGCGGCCCGCGATTACGCGCCGCGCTATGGCATTCGTGGGAGACTGTCATGGTTTTGTTGAGCGTTTCGCGTGAGCTGGTCCGAAGCAATTCGCATAGGTTCTGCCTGCTCTGGTCGCTTGTGCTGTCGGCGACTGCGGCGAGCCTCGCCGGCACCCAGGCGTGTGCGGAGGCTGCCGCGCTACCCAAGACCGATCCCCACCTCTACGCGGTGTTGATTGGGGCGGCCAAGTACGAGAAGTGGCCGCAACTGCGCTATACGGTCAACGATTGCGAGCAACTTCGACAAACCCTGACCGAGCGTGGCGGATTCGGCAACTGGCAACTCACCATGCTGACCGACGACAACGAGTACTCCAGACCGACGCGCGCGGCGGTCATGGAGCAATTGCAAAGCGTGCTGAATCGCGTCGGCCCCGACGACGAAGTGCTAGTGTTCTTCAGCGGCCACGGTTGTCAGGACGATCAAGGCCGGCTCTACCTGGCGACGCTCGATTGCGACCCAGAAAGCCCGGCTGAGACGGGCGTGCCGATCCTCTGGTTGCGCGAGCAGCTCGCGACCTGTAAGGCCAAGTTTAAGCTCCTGATTCTTGATGCCTGCCATGCTGGCTCGGAGAAAGGAGAAGGCGACAAGGGAGTCGCCGCGCAGCAACTTGGCAAGCCGTTCGATTCGCCCGAGCTCAATAGCGTGGTGACGCTGGCTAGCTCGCGCGACAACGAGTCCAGCCAGGAGTGGGACGAAAAGCAACAGTCGCTGTTTACCTATTGGCTCAATCAAGGGCTCAAGGGGCACGCCGACGAAAACGGTGACGGCGCGATCGACATCGACGAACTGAACAAGTACGTGCACCGCAACGTCACGCACACGGCCGAAAAGCGGTTCCACCGCCAGCAAACCCCGGTGCGCATCGTTCGCAGCGGTCAGCCGGGGGTTCCCGTCGTGTTGCAGTTGCGGCCGCTGACGCTCAAGCAAGTTGTGGCCGACATGGCAGAGCAGATCTCCTGGGCCCTCGAAGAGCGCGGCCTGAAGAAAGTGGCCGTACTTGAATTCACTACCGACACCAAGCTGGGCGAAGCGCTGGGCGCCAATTTTGGCCTCTTAGGCAAGCTGTGCGCCACGGATTTGCAGCGGAAACTCATGGATCAAGCGGGATCGCAGTTTTCGGTGCTCGATCAACGGCGCTTGCAAGGCGCCCTGCGCAAGAACCTGTTCAAGATCGAAGACCTCGGCTCCGACGAAGCCATGCAGCGCCTCGCCGAGGCCCTCGACGGACTGCCGGTCATCGCCCTGGGGACGCTGCGTAGTCGGCTCGGTCGCCAGGTCACGCTGCAGTGCAACCTCATCGAGACCGGCAACGGCGAGATGGCGGCATCGGTCGGCGGCGTCGCTATGCTGAATGAATCGGAGTGGGCCATGCTTGGCCGTAGCGCGGTGATCGCCGAGGGGGACGAACCTCCACCGCCCCCGTCGTTCGACGATCCGACTGGCGATGACACGGGCCCGCAAACGAACCAGGTCGTCTACGACCTCGACAAGAAATCGAAGGGGCCCCATCCGCTAAGCGATCCGAACTTTCCTTTTCCTGTGCGCTTGCGCGTCAATGGGCAGGTTCGCCAGGGCAAGTTCGTCGGCAACAACTACTACGTGCCGGTTCGCGCTGGCGAAGAATACGAAGTCGTCGTCGAGCATCGCGGCGGCGAGCCGGTGATGATGCGGCTGTTGATCGACGGTCTGAATACGCTTCCCGAGCGGGAGACCAGCACCAAGGGCGTGCGTACCGAGATCATCGCCAAGCGCGTGAATCTCTCGGAGGCTCGCGCCTGGGTGCTCGATCCCAAGGAGTCGCGCAAGTTCGTGGTCAAGGGGTTCGTCTCGCAAACCGGCAAGCAGGGAAAGATCCGTAAATTCACCGTCGTCGATGGACAGCAATCGTTGGCCGCCCGCCAGGAATTCACCGATCAGCTTGGCCTGATCACGGTGGCGTTCTACAAGCCGGCCTCCGAATCGCGTTTGGCTGGGTCGCCTTCCACGCTCGGCAGCGCGCTGGGGACCGGCGCCGGCGAGGAAGTCGATGCCGACTTGAGCGAGCGCAAGATGCGCGTCGGCGAGCTCATCGGCGTCGTGCACTTGCGCTATGCCGACGAGGCAACCATCGCCGCGACCGAACAATCGCCCACAGATGACGAGGAAATCACCCCCACGCCGAGTGAAACCTGAGCGACATAGCGACCTACCACGTGTACCTGCTGCTGGCTTCGTCAAGTTGCTGGCGTTTGCCCGGACAGGAGTGCCAAACAGGTAAGTTGCAACCGTTGCTATTCGTGTGTACCCTGCAAATGGAGGGGCCCATAGAACATCTGCGCTGGCATCGCTTGCCGGTGGGGTAACATGGCGGCTGCGGCTTTGGACGGGTTTGCTTGCGCCCCAGGTCGACGGCGTTTGTTTGCGCGGGGTGTATTCACGCTAGCCGTCGTCACCCTGGTAGCTGCAAGCGAGCGGGTTCATGCCGGGACGCTTGCCTGGGGCGGCACTTCGGTTGGCACGATTACCACCCAAGGCCCGTTCGCGGCACCAAACGACTTTGTCGGGGGCGTGAACTTCTGGGCCTATTGGTCGCTCGATCCCCTGCAAACGAAAGTCGACGCCGCCAACTTGCGCTGGCTACAGTTGGCGACCTTCTCGAAAGCTGTCGGCAGCCCCTACCCCAATCCGACGCGGCCGTTTATTGATCCATTGTCGACCCAGTCGCTCGGTTCGCGGCAAGCCGACGCGCTCCCGTGGTATGACATCACCGGTCTGACAAAAGGGACGATTGCGGTCTATGGTGGAGGCGACGATGCCTGGATGGGGGATGGACCCTTCGCCCCCTGGGGCATCGCTCCCCTGACATTTTCGGTCCAGACGTTTGTCGTCGCGCTGACTGGGGCGGATTCCAAGCAGGCGAGAATCCTCGGTGGCGTCGGATGGGGTTATACGCTCGACAACACGTCCGGCAATCAGGTCACGCCCCTGGGAGTCGCCGCCTTATCGGACACGCCCGAAATCCGCGATGCCGTGAACACGGCGCTGGCGCTCGACTTTCCGGGCTGGTCGGTCGTCGTGCCCGAGCCTGGCGGGATTCTCTCTCTGTGCGTCACGGTGGCGATGCTGGCGGCCATCGGGTGGCGCCGACGGCGCTCGTAGTGGCGCGACGGGATTCCCGGGCTCCGACATGTCTTGGCGCCGCTTGACGCGATGTTGCGCGCCCTCCATAGTGGGCACTTGCTGCCGCCAGGACCAGGATTCGCGGGCTTCGCGCGCCGCGATAAACTCGCGCCGACTAACACACCGGAGGAACCGACGATGTCCCGCACTCATCGACGAGCTTTCTTGCAATCGAGCGCCGCGATCGGCGCGTTGGCCGCGACCACGACGAAACGCCTAGCGCGCGCCGCCACGGTCAACGACAACCTGCATTTCGCCTTGATTGGCGCCGGGGGCCAAGGTCGACATGTGGCGGGGAACTTCTTGAAAGTGCCGGGAGTCAAGCTGACGGCTGTTTGTGAGATCAACCCGCTGTGCGTCGCCGAGGCGCAGAAGCTTGCTCCCGACGCGCGCGTGTACGACGACTGGAAGGAGCTTCTCGACAAGGAGAAAGACCTGCAGGCGGTCGTGATTGCGCTACCGGAGCACACTCACGCCGCGGCCAGCATCGACTGCATGAAGGGGGGCAAGGACGTTTTTTGCGAAAAACCGATGGCGTACGCGATCGACGAAGCCAAGGCGATGATCGCCACGCGCGACGAAACGGGCCGCGTGCTGCAAATCGGGCAGCAGCGGCGTAGCAATCCGCTGTATTACCTGGCCGAGCGACTACTGCAGAAAGAAGGCGCCATCGGCGAGATCATGCGGGTCGACGCGTTCTGGGATCGCTCAAGCGACTGGAAGCGCGACGTGCCGAACGATCTGAACAAGGACTTTTCGAAGTGGGGTTTTCCGACCGCCAATCACCTCATCAACTGGCGGCTGTACCGCAAGTACGGCCACGGCCTGATGACCGAGAACGGCACGCATCAGATGGACGCCAGCGGCTGGCTCCTGGGAGGCCGCCGGCCGAAGGTCGTGTGCGGGATGGGGACGAGCCGCTACCGCGACGGCCGTGAAACGCACGACATCTGCTCGGCCGAGTACATGTACGAAGGGGACACGATCGTCCGCTTCACGCAGGACTTTCACCAGGGCTTCAACTTCGCGTGGAGCTACGGCGAGTTGTTCTTGGGGGTTGATGGCGCACTACGGATCACGGCCGAACAAGAGCTCGTCGTCTACGACAAGGAGCGGCACCCGACAAAAGTATCGATCGCCAAGCTCGGCGAAATCGAATTGGGGGGCGTCGTCTCTAGCACGAGCGAGCTGGCCGCGGCTGAAGCCGACCGCACGGGCGGCGGCTTGCGGACTTACGCGTATCAAAACGAGATGCGCATCTTCAGCCACGCCGTGCGCAATCGCACGCAGCCAACGTGCACCGGCGAGATCGGCCTGAACTCGGTGGCGGCGACGATCGTGGGCACTGACGCCCAATTTGCCGGCGAGTACCGCCAGTTCACGCCGGAGATGTTTGCTTGACCGACTCGCTGGGGCCGCGTTACGCCGAGTTGGCCACGATCACCGTTTTTCTCGCCGACCTGTTCATCCGCGTCGGCCTGTCGGTGCGCGTGATCAATCGACGGCGGCCCGTTGGCGTGTCGCTCGCCTGGTTGACGTTAGTGTTGCTGGTGCCGTTTGCCGGGGCGGCGCTGTACTTGCTCGTGGGTGAGAACCGCTTGGGACGCAAGCGTGCGCTGCGCGCGGCCGCTGCCCACACGCCCTACGTCAGATGGCTCAACGATCTCGAAGGCCGCGCGGTCCGCGACTGGTCGGCACTGGGCCCTGAGTGTGAGCAGCATAGCCGCCTGTGTACGGCGGTCGCCGGCATCCCGGCATTGCCTGGCAATCGGCTGGAACTGATTCACGACGCCGAATCGACATTTCGGCGCATGATCGCTGACGTCGACGGTGCCCAGCGCAGTTGTCACTTCGAATTCTATATCTGGAACGTCGGTGGCACGGCCGACGAAGTGGCCGAAGCTTTGATGCGCGCCGCGCAGCGCGGCGTTGGTTGTCGGGTGCTGGTTGACGCGGTGGGAAGCCACGACTTTCTGCGCAGCCCCTTGGCTAAACGGATGCGCGACGCGGGCATCCAGATCAAGGCCGCTTTGCCTGTAAGCTTGCTGCGGACGCTGTTCGTGCGCCTCGATTTGCGATTGCACCGCAAGATCGTGGTCATCGATGGCGAGATTGGTTACACCGGCAGCCAGAATCTGGTCGACCCGCGATACTTCAAGGTCGACGCGGGGGTCGGCCCCTGGGTCGACGCCATGGTTCGCCTGGTAGGTCCTGCGGTCGAACCCTTGGGCATCACGTTTCTCGAAGATTGGGAGCTGGAGACCGGTGAGGGCATTGAGAAACTGAGCGCGACCGGCGATGTCCACGCCGTCGCTGATCGGGGACCTGCGGCCGTGCAAGTTGTTCCATCGGGGCCGGCTCAGCGCGGTGACGCTATTTACACCGTGCTCTTAACGACGATCTACGCCGCACGACACGAACTGGTGCTGACCACGCCCTACTTTGTCCCCGACGAACCGCTCCTGACCGCGCTGGTTGCGGCGGCCGCTCGTGGCGTCGACGTAACGATTGTGCTGCCCAAGCGCGTCGATTCGAAGTTGGTGCGGCTGGCCAGCCAGGCCTTCAAGGGAGACCTGCTCGAGGCGGGCGTGCGGATTGTGATGTTCCGCGGCGGCTTGTTGCACACGAAAAGCATCACGGTCGACGGCCAATTCAGCTTGTTCGGCTCGCTCAATCTCGACCCGCGCAGCTTGTGGCTCAACTTCGAAATTACGCTGGCCGTTTACAACGCGCAGTTCACCTCCCTGCTACGACAACTGCAACAGACGTACATCGAACAAGCGGATGAACTAACTCGCGAGGCGTGGGCCGCGCGCACGCTCGGGCAGAAGTTCGCCGATAACACGGCCCGACTGCTGGGCCCACTCTTGTAACGGCGCGCTCGGTCGCGGTAGGGGTGGCCCTTGCGGGCCACCCCCCGCGCAGATCCGTACGTGCAGTATTACCGCATACGGCTCCTACTTCGGATGCTTGGCGTAGAAGCGGTCGTTGGGATGAGGGTGCAGGATCTTTGGGGCGGGAACCCAGCGATTGGCG
>JAIESQ010000063.1 GCA_019745975.1 Pirellulales bacterium | reverse complement strand
CCGCACGACGCCAACTGGAACCTGATCGAGCCGAAAGAACCAGCCGAAAAGACGCGCGACATATACCGCTTCGCCGTCGCGGCCGAACCTGGCAAACCGGCGGAGCTGGCCATGCGCGAGGAGATGGTCGCTAGCCAACAGGTGGCGGTCACCGGCCTGGACGACAACATGATCCAGTTCTTCGTCTCCAATCGCGGCGTCAGCGAAGCGGTCAAGAAGGCGCTGGCTGAAGTGGTCCGCCGCCGCCAGGCGTTAAGCGCGCTGGCGATCGAGCAGCAACAGTTGCAGCAGCAGATCGCGGCGATCACGCAGGAGCAGGAGCGGATCCGCCAGAACATGGCGCAGCTCGAAAAGAACACGGAGCTCTACACCCGCTATGTTAAGAAGTTTGGCGAGCAGGAAGACCAGATCGAAAAGCTGCGTGGCCGCATCGCCGAGCTGTTGCAGCAGATCACCTCGGCTCAGCGCTCGCTTGACGAATACATCGCCAACCTGAACGTGGAGTAAACCATACTCCCCTCTCCCCTCGCGGGAGAGGGGTTGGGGGTGAGGGGGCGCGTAGGATTAACCTCAAGATTACAAAAAACACCAAGGTGGCACGAAGTAGGGAAGGCTCACGCGGAGCCGCGGAGGACGCGGAGATTTCATTTACCGGTGTGCTCCGCGCCTCCGCGCGAGAGAATCAACAAGGCACTGCTGGACAAGCCAGCGGTGGCACCCAGTAAGGTCTTCAACCCAGGTTCAGCCACAAGAGCAGCATGCTGGCCGCATTGAGGAAGGCGTGCGCCACCAGTGATGGCAGCAGCCGGTGCGTTTGTCGATACAGGTAGCCCAGCACCAGCGCCAGCGGAAATAATGCGATCGGGTCGGGCCCTTGCGTGACGTGCAGCGCGGCGAAGATCGCGGCGCTCGTGACCAGCGGCCACCATGCCGGCACGAGCTGACCGGCGACCAGGTCGATTTCGTCGTTAATCGGCGCGGCGCTCGAGTGCGTTGGCTCTGGCGTTATCCGTGGCGCGGCGTAGGGATTGTCGGCGTCGGTCGACGAGGTACCAGTCGCGTCGAGTGCGGCCGCTGGCGATGCTAGTTGGGCCGCGAGCGCATCGTTGAGCTGCCGCTCGGCGGCGGCGCGCGTCTGCCGCGCTTCGAGCCAGCCTTGCAACAGCACGCGGAACAAGAACTCCTCGGCCAGCGGTGCCACGCCAACGGCCAGAAACAGTGCTACTAAGTAGACGGAAAACGTTCGCTCGCGCTCGACCAGCTCGATCAGTGGATGCTCCGACTTCAAACCAAACCCAGTCGTGACGATCGACTGCACCGCAAAGACCGGCGCGGTGATCGCCAGCCCGGCAGCCAGCCCCAGCCGCAAGTCGCCCCACAGATCGCGTCGCGACCAACCCAGATCGCGCCACGTCGCGCCCGCCACGCGCACTAGTACCAGCGCGCCGCCGCCGATCACGGCCAGACTTGCCAACCCTGTCAGCAGCAAGCCAATTGTCGTGGCGCGACTCGACTTCACACCGCCGCCAGGATCGTCAAACAAGAATCGGGCTACCAGCCCGCCAATCACAAAGTACAAGAGGATGATTAGCACGAACTCCGCGACACCCCACGGCACGGGCCGGCGCGGCTCGAACGAGATGAGCGGCTCGCCGGCACGCAACCGGCGCACCGCGAGCACCCACATCGCCAGCGAGCCGGCGGCCAGCGCTGCCAACAAGGCGACGGCGACCGGCGGAGCGATCGGTTGCATCACGTTACGGCTTGATCAGCCGGGCGGCGGCCACCACGTAAGCGACACCCGAGTAAACGGTCAGAGCAACCGCGCCCCACACCGTGGCGATCACCGCCGGGAACAGCCAACCTGGCGGCGTCTGCTGCCGCGTGACATACGAGAGATACGCCAGGCTCGCCGTGGCGGCCAGGCACTGCAGCACCATTTTGAGCTTGCCCGACATGGTCGCCGAGAAATCGGCCCCTTGTTGTTCGAGAAAGCTGCGTAGCGCCGTGATCAACAACTCGCGCCCGACGACCACCACCGCCATCCAGGCCTTCACCTGCGATTCCTGTTCGGCCGCCAGAAAAATGAACGTGCCGCAGACGATAATCTTGTCGACGAACGGATCGAGAATCCGCCCCAGCACCGTCACCAGATTCCACTTGCGCGCCAGATAGCCGTCGAGCCAATCGGTCGAAGCCGCCACGACGAACACCACGGTGCTGATCAGGTAGAGCTTGAACGACATGAGCACGAACAACACGATCGACAACGCCAGCCGCAGCGCCGTGAGCTGGTTGGGGATGTTGAACACCGCCGCGGGAACCTGTTGTTTGGTAGTGACCGACATGCTGGACCTCGCCGCGAGGTATCGAACCCGGCTGCGCCGTCGGCGGCGCCCAGGTTGGGCTTCACCAGGGTTTGCCGACTGCCGCCGCGATCAGATCATAATCTCTGGTGGCCACGATTTCACAGGGCACAAATTGGCCCGGCCGCAACCGCTTTCCCGTTACATACACCACGTCGTCGATGTCCGGCGCATCGGCATAAGTGCGGCCGATCCAGGCATTGCGCTCGACCGGCACCGGCCGATCGATCAACACATCGAGCGTGCGCCCGACCTGCGCGGCGTTCCAGGCAAACGCCACTTGTTGCTGAGCCGCCATCAAGCGCTCGCGACGCGCTTCCTTGACTTCCTCGGACAAATGGTCGGGCAAGCGCGCCGACGGCGTATCGGGCTCGAACGAGTAGGTGAACACGCCTGCCCGCTCGAACTGCGCTGTGCCGACGAAATCGACGAGTCGCTCGAACTGCTCTTCCGTCTCGCCGGGAAAGCCGGTGATGTACGTCGTGCGCATGACGAGATCGGGGATGGCCGCGCGCAGCCGGGCCAGCAGCTCCTCGGTCTCGCGGCGATTCACGCGCCGCTGCATCCGCCGCAGCATCGCGTCGTCGATGTGCTGCAGCGGCAGGTCGAGATACGGCACCACCTTTTGGCTCTTGGCCAGCACGTCGACGAGCCGGTCGGTGAAGTACATCGGGTACAAGTACATCAACCGGATCCACTCGATGCCATCGACCGCTTCGAGCGCTTCGATCAAGTCGGCCAAGCGCGGCTCGCCGTACAGATCCATCCCCCAGTAGGTCGTATCTTGCGCGACGATCACCAGCTCGCGCGCGCCGCTGGCGGCCAGCTCGCGGGCTTCGGCCAGCACTTCGTCCAGCGGCTTCGTGGCGTGTTTGCCGCGCATCTTGGGGATTGCGCAGAAGGTACACAGCCGATCGCATCCTTCGCTGATCTTCAAGTAGGCGAAGTGCGGCGGCGTGATCCGCAGCCGCGCGCGGTCGGACAGCGCAACCGTCGGCGCGGGCTGAAACACGGTGCGTTGTTCGGCCAGTCCACCCAGCAGTCGATCGGCCACCTTGGTCACCTGCTCGCGACCGAAGACGCCGACGAGCTGATCGATGTCGGGGCAGCGCTCCAAGAGCGCGTCTTTGTCGCGCTCCGCCAGGCAGCCCGAGACGATCACGCCCTTGAGATCACCTTGCCGCTTGAGCGCAAGCATCTCCTCGATGGCCGAGAACGACTCGTTGCGCGCCCGCTCGATGAAGCCGCAGGTGTTCACCACGACGAAGTCGGCCCCTTGCGGGTCGGGCACGAGCTCGTAGCCGTCGAGCTGGAGCAGTCCGAGCATCCGCTCGCTGTCGACGAGATTCTTGGGACAGCCCAGGCTGACGAAGGCGTAGCGCCCCTTGGCCGGCGCAGCGCGATTGGCCGGCTTGCTCGATTTCCGCGGTTTGCTGCCAAGGATGGGGAGTTGCGTCATCGTGCTGTTCTTATCCGGGGCGCGCCTCGGATTTACGCCAACCAATCTTCTAGTCGCAGTTCGGTAGTCACCTCGGCGACCGTCCCAAAGTCGCTATCGTGGGTCACCAGCACCAAGCCGTGCACCAGCGCGGTCGCCGCAATCATCAAGTCTGCACCACTCGCAGCCCGCCCTCGTTCGGCCAGTCGAGCGTGCAACCGGCCGTACTCGCGGGCACATGCGTCGTCGAATTCTAGGATGTTGAGGTCGTTAAGCAGGTCGTCGATCTGTGCGAGTTTCTTGGCGTGGGCTCGATATCCAAAAGCGTACAATTCGGCGCAACTAATGCTGGAAACATATAGTTGTCCACCGTATTGAATCAGCCTGCTGTGCACATTCGAATCTGGTCGAGCTTTAAGCGATCGCGAACAAATGCCGGTGTCGAGCAAGAACGGCACGTCGTCACCGCAGCGTCGGATTTCGCAGTCGTCGGATCTCTTCCACGATCGCGTCGGGATCGTCGTTGCCGTCGGCCCAAATGCCGGCGGTGCGACGGATCCCTTCACCAGGGATCAAGTTCTTCTGGTCTTTATCCTCGACGAGCGCGACTCCAATCCATTCGCTCAGCTCGGCCAGACTTTCTTTCGACAAATCGGTCACAATGCGGTTGGCTTGCTCGTCGGCAACGTCCAACTCCCGCAGTTCGACCGCGTTGAGTTTCAACAGATCCTCAAGATCGAACTGGTTGATCCGCAATTCGCTGGCGCCCGGCTGTCGTTTGACCGCCGCCAGCACGGCTTCCAACATTTGCAGTCCAGTTGCCATGCTACGCTCCTATTACGTCAACGCGCACAAATGGCACCCAGCCGAGTGGAAATTCAGCGGCGCCGTTTACCCGACAGCTCAATCCTACTCCAATGAGTGCATCCTGCGAAGTGCCAAGACCTTTCGCGCGCGGCTCAAAACGCTCGTCAAAATGCGAATTGCCCCGCCGAAAGCGGAGTGCCGGCGGCGTGGTCTGTCGGTAAAGTTGTGTACGGGAGGACCACTTGCATGAGCATTTCGCTGTCAACTGCAACGACTTGCAAAACCGTGACGACGCACGACGCAACCGACGCGCCACGATACGCCAGCGACGACGAGCGCTGGCAGGCCGTGCTCGGACGCGAGCGGCAGGCCGACGAACGGTTCGTCTATGCCGTGACGACGACTGGCGTCTATTGCCGGCCAAGCTGCCCGTCGCGAATGCCGCGCCGCGAGCACGTGCGCTTCTTTCCCAGCGCCTCCGATGCCCAGCGCGCCGGCTTCCGCGCATGCCGGCGCTGTCGACCGCACGAACCGCGCGCGCCGCACCCGCTGGCGCACGTTGTGGTCCGAGCATGCCGATCTATCGAGTGTGCCGGCGCGCCGCTCGAACTCGAGACGCTCGCTGCCGAGGCCAACATGCCGGCAGGCGAGTTCCGCCGGCTCTTTGTATCGTTGACTGGCGTCACGCCGACGCGTTATGCCAAGGCGGTGCGCGCACGCCGCGTACGCAGCGAGCTGGCCGCGGGGGCCACGGTGACCGAGGCCTGCTACAGGGCGGGCTTCGGCTCGAACGGGCGATTCTATGAGGCCGCGCAAAGCATGCTCGGCATGGCGCCAGGCGCCTTTCGGGCGGCCGGATCCGAGACAACCATTCGCTTCGCCCTGGGGGAGTGTTTTCTCGGCGCGATCCTGGTCGCGGCGACCGATCGCGGCGTGTGCGCGATCGAATTTGGCGACGATCCCGCGCAATTGGTACGCGACTTTGAGGATCGCTTTCCGCGCGCGCACTTGCTGGGCGGAGATCGCCAGTTCGAAGCAATCGTGGCCCAGGTGGTGGGCTTCATCGAGCAGCCAGTCGACGGATTGAGTCTGCCGCTTGATATTCAAGGCACCGCGTTCCAGCAGCGCGTGTGGCAACTGCTGCGAGAGATTCCCAGCGGCGAGCAGATTACCTACACCGACGTCGCCCGGCGGCTGGGCAGTGCGCGGAGCGTGCGGGCAGTAGCCAGCGCTTGCGCGGCGAACCGCCTGGCGGTGGCGATCCCGTGCCATCGGGTCGTGCGCTGCGACGGCGCGCTGGCGGGCTACCGCTGGGGCATCGAGCGGAAGGCGGAGCTGCTCGAACGTGAGCGACGGCAACACGGTTGATGATGTACGAGTGACACAATACGCCGATGTCCTAGCCTAGTACTCAATGCCAACGGACTCTTAGAGCCCAAGAACGAGCTTCAAGCAAGCGTCGATCTGTTGCATCGAACGACGCGACAGATACCCGATTGAACCTTGCACGATAGTCTGTTCGAGAGTCTGCAAGTTGTCGCAGCGAACCGCGCAGGCGAGCCGCAAACCCGAATGTGGGTTCTCCGAAGGATCGATGACGAACGACGTCGGTGAAGGCTGAGTGTTCGTGGTAATCGTGGCGAGGACGGTGTCGCGAAGCGACTTGTTGAAAATATCCGCTTGAACGACCAAGGCGGGACGGAACTTGCTTCCACTGCCATCCGAGAACGGGAAATCGACGAGCACGACTTCGCCGCGTTTCATAATGGCCTTAGTTCATCAAATACCGCAGCGTCTGGTTCTTCCCACCCGGCGCGTTTACCCCAGGCCTGGAGCATCGCCTTCTGGTCGTCGGTTGTTGGCTCGCCCAGATCGAGCCTAGCCATCAGCCGCTCGTACATGTCGGCGCGCACGACCAAATAGCGCACGCTCGTCTCGGTGTCCACGAGTTCGACCGGTGCGTCGTGCGACTGTTCGAGAGCCGACTTGACTTCGGAGGGCATGTTCATACTGGGATTATCACTCGATGAACCATCGTTGCCAACTCGATTTGTAATGTGGAAACGCGCTTACGCTTTGCTCGAAGACCGCGAGGGCATCTTCGAGTTGTCCAGTGTACTGCGAAGCGCGACCCTGCTTGTAAAGCTGTTCACCCAATGCGCGGTTGAAATCCGAGGCAAATCGCGACATGGCGAGGCACCGCGGCCGAGTGAAGGCGTTCGTCCGTTACCCACCCAACTCCACCAGCGCTTCCTCCGGAATATTGAAGTTCGCGCTCACGCTTTGCACGTCGTCGTGGTCGTCGAGCTTCTCGACCAGCTTGAGCACCGTGCGGGCCGTTTCGGTATCGAGGTCGACCGTGTTCTTGGGGATGCGCGCGATCTCCTTGACCTCCGGCTCGATACCAGCCGCGGCCAGCGCGTCGGCCACGCCTTGAAACGCGCTCGGCTCGCAAGTGACTTCGAACTTGGCCTCGACGTGCTTGAAATCGTCGGCGCCGGCGTCGAGGGCCAGTTCCATCAGAGCGTTTTCGTCGACTTTGTCGGCCGGGATGACGAACAGCCCCTTGCGGTCGAACATCCAGGCGACGCAGCCGCTTTCGCCGAGCTTGCCGCCGCCGACCTCGAAGATCTTGCGGACCTCGCCGGCGGTGCGGTTGCGGTTGTCGGTAAGCACGTCGCAAAGGATGGCGACTCCCGCGGCGCCGTATCCCTCGTACAGGATTTCCTCGAAGTTGGCGCCGTCGCTTTCGCCGGTGCCGCGCTTGATCGCCCGCTGGATGTTGTCCTTGGGCATGCTGACGGCGCGGGCCGCGTCGATGGCGTAGCGCAGCTTGAGGTTGCTCTCGGGATCGCCGCCACCGTGCTTGGCGGCGATGATGATCGCCTTGGAGAGCTTGCTCCACAATTTGCCGCGCTTGGCGTCGATCAGCGCCTTCTTATGTTTGATGCCTGCCCAATGCGAATGGCCTGCCATGACGGTACCGATACTCCGTAAAGCAAAAGAAGGTGGGAACTAACTGCCGCGCCGCCGCGATCACCGACGCTGTGCGCGACAAAAGTGGTTCGATCAGGGGGCTGCCGGCGGATGCTGGTCGAGCTTCTTCTGCACGCTGGCCGACTTCGCGGCGTCGCCCAGTTTGGTAAAGGCCGCCAGGGCGCGCTGCCAGGCCGCGCGGGCGTCGTCGACGCGACCGTCGGCCAGGTAGGCATCGCCGAGGTGCTCGAGGATCACTCCGTCGGGATCTTTTTCCTGGCTAACCGCGCGCTGGAGCGTGCTGATCGCTTCGGCGCGGCGACCAAGCCGGAACAAAGCCCAACCGTGGCTATCGAGATAGGCCGCGTTCTCCGGCTCCTTGGCCACGGCCTGCTCGATCATCGCCAGGGCCAGGTGCAGCCGCTTGCCGGCATCGGCCCACAGGTAACCCAGGTCGTTCATCGCGGAGATGTCTTCGGGGTACTCGTCGAGAATCTCTTCGAGCCAGCGCTCGCTGGCGGCCGTGTCGCCCCGCAGCACGGCGATGTTCGACAACGAGAGCCGCGCGTCGCGCAGCATTTCGCGCACCGCTTCGTCGTCGTGGCGATCGTTGAAGCGGGCGATCAGCGATTCGTATTCGCGCTCGGCATCCTCCAAACGCTTGCCACGATAGAGCACCCAACCCGGTCGGGCGAGGATGCGATAGTAAACATCTCCCAGCGCCTCGCGGTCTTGTTCGGCCAGCTCGACCGCCCGGCGCGCCGCGCCCAGGGCCTCATCGTGCTTGTTCTGCATGGCCAGCGCACCCGAGAGATGGAACGCCAGCTCGGCGTCATCACCCGAGACTTTTCCGGAAGCCAGCATGCGCTCGATCACGCTGGTGGCCTCGGCGAACTTATCCTGCACGAGCAAAGCCAGGGCCCAGCGCCGCAACAAAATGGGAGCATTCTCCCGGTCGCGCTCGATGGCGCGCGTGAACAGCACTTCGGCCGCGTCGAAGAGTCCGGCGGAAAGCGCCAATTGCCCCAGAGCGCCGGCCTGCGTGGTATCGAGCGGTTGCTTCTCATCACGTGCGATGGCGGCCGTCAGCAGTTGCGGCATCACGGATGCGTCGGCCGTCAGCGCGCGCCCCTCGTCTCCCAGCGAGTCCAGCGTGCGAACATTGGGGACGCACTGCAAGAATGCTTCGAGGAGCGGTTCGATCTTGCCTTGCCGCCGCAGCACGTCGATCAAGCCGCGATGGCCTGACAGCGTCGGTTGCGCGGCGAGCGCTTTGATGTAAATCGATTCCGCCTGCGGCAGCTCGCCCGCCTGGCGCAAGGTGTCGGCCAGAAAGTAGGCCAAGGCGACGTTGTCGGGCTGATCGGCTTGCAAGCGTTCGAGCCGACCGCGCAAGTCGCCCGCTCGTCCTGCATCCGACAAGAGCTTCGCGAGCAGTTCGAAGGGCGCGTCGCCGTACTGCGGACGTTTGCTGGCGAAGAACTCGTCGAGCGCGGCCAGGGCGGCATCGGTCTCTTTGCGAGCCGCAAGCACCTCGGCCCGCTGGAGCGCCAATAGGGGCGCGTTGGCCGCCAGCGCGTGTCCTTGTTCGTAGGCCGCCAGCGCGGCGTCGAGATCGCCCGCCTCGAGCAACACCTTACCGAACAAGTCGCAGGTTTGTGCTTCGGGAGAGCGTCCATCGACCGTTCGCCCCAGCAGGTCGAGCGTTTTCGTCGCGTCTTCATAGATCAGGCCGCGAGCACGGTCATCGAGCCCCCAATCGGCCGGACTAGCAAGCGCTTGCTGCACGCGACGGTAGGCGGCGGCCGCCGTTCCCGGTTGATCGAGGATCAAGGCCAGCTTGCCGACCTGCATCCACAGCAGCACGAGACCAGCCGACTTCGACTTCGACTCCTCGACGTCGGCCGCGCGCTGGTAGAGTTTCAGCCCTCGCTCGAGATCGCCTTGTCCGACAACGTGCCCGGCCAGGCGGCGGAGCAGTTGCGGATCGCTGGCATCGAGATCGGCGAGCTTGACGGCGTAACGAATCGCCTCGTCGGAGCGACCGATGCTGAACGCCATGCGAATCGCGTCGCGCAGCGGCGTTTGGGCCGCGGGATCAAAGCGCGACGCCCGCTCGTACATGCGCAGGGCCGCGGGAAGCTCCTGTTTCTCCTCGTGCATCCGTCCGGCCGAATACATGGCCAGCGCCGTCAGTCGCTCGCCTTGCGCCTCGGTCCGCGGCGTTTTGGCGTGAAATACTCCGACATCGTACGCGGCTGCCGTGTCGTTCGGTTGATCGGCATCGCTGATGGCGGGAGGCGAATCGCCATACGTAGCCGGGATCGCGGGAAATGCGCGCGCGGGAGTCGCCGAGGCGGCAAGCGACGCCAGCCAAATGACGCGGCACAACAGAGCAACGGTTCTACGAGCCAGCGGCACGGCAGGTCGCGGCCAATGATCCATCGAGCGAAACATGGCGACCCCTCTGGCGGTAGCGGGGTATCGAGCAAGGCGGGAAGTTCAGCGGGGCTTGGGCTTGCTGGAACGCGCGGCGACTGCCTTCTTCTTGGTACCCCCGGCGGCAGCTCCCTTGGGAGACTTGGTCGCCGGATTGCTGGACGCGACCTTCGTCGGCTTGGCGGCCTGCTTATCGCGCCCCTTGGCGGTGACCGGTGGCTTGGCTGCCGGTTTAGCCGAAGCGGCCTTTGGTGGCGGCGCCGCGGCTGCCTTGGCGGTCGCGGTCCCTTTGGGCGGGGCGACCGCGGCGGTGGGCTTGCCAGCCTTTTGGGGTGGTGCGGCCGGCTGCGGCGGCTCCTTCTTCTTGGCTCCGCGCTTCGGGAGCCGGTCGCGACATTCGGGCGTGACCTCCAGCAGTACCTTGTGCAGTTGTGGACTATACGGACT
This sequence comes from Pirellulales bacterium, assembly GCA_019745975.1. GTDB lineage: Bacteria > Planctomycetota > Planctomycetia > Pirellulales > JAEUIK01 > JAIESQ01. Next base: position 48,483 of record JAIESQ010000063.1, on the reverse strand, counting down.
GGCGGCCAGCTCCACGGCGAACTGATGCAGCAACGAACCGAACTCAACTCCCTTGCTCTTGGGAATCGCACGCTCGAGCCCCGCGAGCTCGCCCGACTCGCGCTCCTGTTTCGAGAGTGTGCCGAAAACGTCGAAAACCTGCAGTGCAGCCCGATCGATGGGAATCGAGTGGCCGCCTAGCGCCGACTGCGTGACGTGCGCCACGACGAACTTCGACGGGCCGACGATCTTCTGCAACTTGGCGATCGCCTGCCCGAGATTCTGTTTCTTAAAGTGCTCCAGGTCGAACGAATAGATCGACTCGAAGACTCCCTGCAAGCCGCGCTTCAAGCGCGTCGCGGCCTCCTCGGGTCGTGGCAGCGCGGGCATGGCTTCGGCCAGCTCGCGCACCAGGCTGACGCGCACTTCGTTCCAATCAAAGAACGTCTCCGAGAGCCGCGCCAGGGCCTCTTCCGCCGGTTGATAGGGAGCGTCCTCCAGCAGGCAGGCAAACAAGAGCTGCTCGAGGACCGGCCGCTCGACGGTGGCCACTGGCTTATAGTGCTTCTTGAGCACTTTGTGCAGCTTGGTCACCAGTGCGGTTCGATTCATACTGGCCATACGATTCACTGTTCCCGCGAAAAAAACCTTGTGGATGGAGCGATCCGTCCCTTAGCGCGGCCCAGGAGCGTCGGCAGGAGATGGCGGGCTTTCGGCTGTTCGTTTGATCTCCCGGTCGCCGACGAATTGCTCAGGGCCGGCGGCGTCCTCGTCAGGTTCGTCGCTCTGGGCTTCGCCAATTTCGTCTTCTTCGAGCGAGGCATCGTCAAGCTGAGCATGGTCAGGCTCGGCTTCAACAGCATCGGCGGCCTCAGCCGGCCGAAGCTGCTGCAGGATACGCATCACTTCGATCGAGCGCTTGACCCCTTGATCGATCACGAAGTGCAGTCGGGGCGTGTACCGCATTTCGATGTTGGCAGCGACCTTGGCTTGCAGAAAGCCGGCGGCGTTGTTCAGCCCGTGCAGGCACAAACGCTGTTCGCTTTCGCTCCCCATGATCGAGACGTGAACCTTGGCTTGCCGCAAGTCGGGGGAGACTTCGACAAACGTAACCGTGACGTTTCGCACCCGCGGGTCACGCAGGTCGCGCAGGATGGCCATGCCGACAACTTCGCGGATGGCTTCAGCCGCTTTTTGCACGCGTCGCGACGTCATGGAGACCTTACAGGGTGCGGGCGACTTCCTCGACCTTGTAGCATTCGAGTAAATCGCCTTCCTTGAGATCGTTAAAGCCGGCCAGCTTGATGCCGCACTCCATGCCTTCGCGCACCTCGCGGACGTCGTCCTTCTCGCGGCGCAACGAATCAAAGGCGTAGTCGCCGATCACGCGGTTCTCGCGAATCAGCCTCGCCCGCGAGCTGCGCTCGATTGTCCCCGACAGGACACGGCAGCCGGCGATCGTGCCGACGCGACTGATCGTGAACAGCTTCTGCACCAGCACGCGGCCAAGCTCGACCTCGCGCTCTTCGGGCTTGAGCATGCCTTCGAGCGCCTTCTTCAGGTCCTCGGTCACCTGATAGATGATGTCGTAGCGGCGAATCTGTACGCCCAGCTTGTCGGCCAGGACGCGGGCGGCTTCGTCGGGGACGACGTTGAAACCGATGATCACCGCATCCGAGGCGTGCGCCAGGTGCACGTCGGCTTCGCTGACACCGCCGACCGTCGCCTGCAGGATGCGGATTTGCACTTCGGGGTGCACCAGCTTGCCGAGCTCTTTCTTGATGGCTTCGATCGAGCCGCGAACATCGGCCCGCAAGATGAGGTTCAGCGTTTGCACTTCGGCCTGGCCGAGACGCTCAAAGAGATTCTCGAGCGTGACATGTTCGGCGGGCGTGCCAGCGAGCTCGGCGTACCGCGACACGACGTCGCGCTTCTCGGCGATCTCGCGCGCCTTGGCGATGTCGTCGAGCACGTAGAAGTGTTCGCCAGCGGCTGGCGCGACGTCGAGACCGGTGACATTAACGGGAGTCGAAGGGCCCGCCTCCTCGTGACGCACGCCGGGGCGCAGCGTATCGTACATCGCCTTCACGCGGCCGTACGCGTTGCCGCACACCAGCACGTCTCCCACCTTGAGCGTGCCGCGCTGCACCAACAGCTTGGCAACCACGCCGCGGCCTTCGTGCAGTTCCGCTTCCAGGCAGGTACCATAGGCCGCGCGATGCGGATTGGCGCGAAAGTCCTGCAGTTCCGCGATTGTCAGCAAGGTTTCGAGCAGTTCGTCGAGCCCGGTCTCCTTGATGGCGCTGGTCTGCACGACTTCGGTGTCGCCGCCCCAAGCGGTCGGCAAGAGCTCGTTGGTTCCCAACTGCTGGAAAACGCGATCGATGTTGAGGCCCGGCAAGTCGACCTTGTTGAGTGCCACCACGATCGGCACGCCGGCGGCGCGGGCGTGGCTGATCGCCTCTTCGGTCTGCGGCATCACGCCGTCGTCGGCGGCCACCACGAGCACGGCGATATCGGTGACGTGCGCGCCGCGGGCACGCATGGCTGTAAAGGCCTCGTGCCCCGGCGTATCGACGAACGTGATCGGGCGGCCGTCCTTCTCGATGCGGTAAGCGCGAATGTGTTGGGTAATGCCGCCGCTTTCGCCAGCCGCCACGTCGATGCCGATGATGTGGTCCAACAGCGAAGTCTTGCCGTGATCGACGTGCCCCAAGAAGGTGACGACCGGCGGACGCGGCTCGAGCAGCGTGGCGTCTTCTTCTTCGGTGGAGGCGGCGAGCAGCTCCTGTTCGAAATTCGTCGCTTGCTTGACGCTGACTTCGACTCCCAGCTCGATGGCCAGCAATTCGACGAGCTCGGGTGATATCGGCGAATTGATATTCGCCATGTTGCCCAAGCCCAGGAGCTTGGCAAGTACGTTACGCACTGGCAGCCCGAGCGTTTCGGAGAAACTGCGGACCGTGCAGGGGAGTTCCAGGACGACGGTGCTCTTGCGCGGCGCGGCGGTGTTCGAGCCGGCGCTGCGGCGCAGCCGCGTGGGTGCGCTCGACAGTGGATTGTCGTCGTCGTCGCGGCGGCGGCCCGGGCCCGAGCGCCGCTTGCGATTGATCTGGCGTGCTTCGCGGCCGGCCAGCGCCGACCCTAATTCGCCGGTCTCGCCGACCGCCGCCACGCCGGTGCGCTGCCCGCCACCGCGACGAGAACGATCGCGCGCGCCAGGCATCGAGAGCGGCGGCGCCGCGGGTTGCTTGGGCCCGCCCCCCGTGCGGGGAGCGCTGCCGGCTTCGCCAGCCTCGGCACGGCGCTTCATTTCGTGCTTGCGGATGTGCTCGGAGAGCGGTTTGCTGCCCGCTTTGCCCGCGCGTAGCACATCGGCTGGCAATTTGATGTCGGGCTTTTGCGCGGGGGGTTCGCTCGAGGTCGCTTCTGGGGGCGGGGCCGCGGTGGGGAGCGCCGCCAGACGGATGGCGGGCGTCTTCGGCGGTTGCTGGCGCGGCGCGTCCGGTGCAGGCGGCTTGCGGCGCGTCTCGCCCCCGGCGGGTCGCGCTTCGGTAGGGCGGTTCCCGAGCATGGCGGGCTTGCCTTGCGTGCCGCCGGGCGCGATGTAGTCCTCGCGGCGAAAAGTGGGCGCGAGACCTCCGGGCGTCGTGGCTGGCGCGGCCGGCTTGGTGGCGGGACCGGCAGTCGGCTTGGCGGCCGGCTTAACTCCGCCGCCGCTCAAGAAGGCCTTGATCTTGACGACCTCATCCTCGGTCAAGCTGGCCAGGGCCGACCCTTTTCCGGTGACGCCCGCCCGCGGACAGATTTCGACAAGCTCCTTGCTGTCGATCTTCAGCTCTTTCGCCAGAGCATAAATACGGAATGCCAAGTTCGACTCTCCCTCGATCATGCCGGCGACGAAGAGCTTAGCCTCCGCGCCGCGATGGTTCCCTGCTTCAGTTCATGTGCCGGTTCTCCCGTCCAACAACACCCGATGCACCTGCGCCTCGCGGCGCGTGCATCCGACGACAACTACTCGTCGGCACGCACCTCCTCGTTGGGAGCGGTGGCATCACTGGACAATCCGTTGACGCCTTCCTCCGCTTCGTTCGCGGTCGCGACTTCCTCGTCAGCGATTTCATCGATCACGGATGCTTCGTCGGCACTGGCCTCGGCCGCTGGCTCGCCTTCGCCTTCTGCGACATCCGCCGCGCCGGTTTCACCGGCCGCCGCCGCTGCTGCCGCCTCGGCCTCTTTCAGACGCTCTTCTTCGCGTTGTCGGCGACGCTCGTCGGCCGCGACCTTTTCGGCCTCTTCTGCCCGCTCCTCGGCCTGCGCCACGATCGCGTCGACTTGCTCCATCGTCAAATCGCCCATTGCCATCAGGGCGTCGGGCTCGATCACCGAGAGATCGTCGTAAGAGAGGAAACCCTCGCCCACGAGCTTCTCGGCCAGCGAGTCTTCGACCCCTTCGATGGAGCTGAAGCCCCCCACGGCCCGCTCGATTTGCTCGTCGAGCTCTTCGCGGGTCATGATTTCGATGTCCCAGCCGCAGAGCTTGCTGGCCAGGCGGACGTTCTGCCCGCGGCGGCCGATCGCCAGTGAGAGCTGGTCTTCGCGCACCAGCACGATCGCGCGGCCGAGCATCTGGCAGAGGATCACCTCCTCGACTTCCGCGGGCTGCAGGGCGTTGGGAATGAGCACCTGCATGTCGTCGCTCCAGCGGACGATATCGATGCGCTCGCCCGCCAGCTCGTCGACGATGTTCTTGATGCGGTTGCCGCGGACACCGACGCAGGCCCCGACGCAGTCGACGCGCTGATCGGTCGACGACACCGCAACCTTGGTGCGATAGCCGGCCTCGCGGGCCATGGCGCGAATCTCGATCACGCCGTCGGCAATTTCCGGAATCTCCTGCTCGAACATCCGCCGCACCAGGTCGGGGCGGATACGGCTGAGGATCACCTTGACGCGGGTGCCAACCTTGCGAACCTCGAAGATCGTGGCGCGCACGCGCTCGTTGGGGTGGTGCGTTTCACCCGGGATCTGTTCGCTGCGCGGCAGGATGGCTTCGGTATTGCTCAGTTGCACGGTGGCCGCGCCCCCTTCGTAGCGCTGCACGACGCCGGTAACAAGTTGCCCGCGTTGCGACTCGTATTCGTTGTACAAGGCATCGCGCTCTGCCTCGCGAATCTTCTGAATGATGACTTGTTTGGCTGTCTGGGCGCCGATGCGGCCCACGGTCTCTTCCGCATCGAGTGGCTGATCGTTGTGATTCCCCGAAATGCTGCCGTCGACGCGGTCGATATGGACCACGATCTCCTGGTCTTCGCCGTAGTGCTTCTTGGCGGCGGAAACCAGCGCGGACTCAATCGCTTCGAAGACGATCTCCTTGTCGATGTTCTTGTCGCGATGAATCGAGTCGACGATGCGCAGCAGTTCGTTGGCGTTCATGGTCCGTTGCTTTCCACTCGGCTCGGCCGAGGTCATCGAATTTTCCGAGTTGTCCGAATTGTGCGAGTTGTAGGTGGCGTCGTGGGCCCCTAGGCCACCTGCGCGCTACAACGCGCCAGCCCAAGAGACCCCGCTGCCCAAGTTTGTCTCTGCGTCGTTCACCTCCTTTGCGATGCGCGTGAGCCCCGGGGGCAGCGAAGCAGGAACGTCGCACTCACAGTGCAACCGCCACCGAGCCAATGCCGCCGAACCGACCCACGCGCGCGGTCTCACGATAGTCCACCCCCGTCCGCTTCAATCGAGCGGTGAACCGGCGGCTATCGTGACCGAAAACGAGACGCCAACGCGACTTAGCGATTCGTAATCAAGTAAAGATACCGGGGCAAAAGTGCACTGTCAAGCCGCGCCACGGGCCGGAAAACCAGAAATACTAACAGGATAAGTCGTTTCGGACGGTCGAAAATTCGGACCACGGCGACCCATGCACGGCCCGACTCATTCAGATACTTGCGGGGGGCAGCCGGGGCGAGACGAACGACGTGCTGGATGTGCCTTCCGGTGGCTGCGGGCTGGGCTCCCAAGTCCGGGCTTAGCCGAAAGGGCGATGCTCTTGGGCTTCGATCCCGCATAGGGCTTCCCAGCGCATCGAGGCGCCGTTGTGGAAGCAATATCCCCGGTCTCCCGTGGTCCCGTGTCCGCCGACAAAGTCATGGAGCTTGATCGTCTTGCGGCCGGGGACGTAGTTCTCGATCGAGGGATCCCAGACCAACAGCCGGGCCATCGCGCTGCGGCCGGCATCGAGCGGCTCGAGGAGTTCAAACAATTGAATCTGGCTCATGGCGACGACTCCGCTCGAAGGCCATTCGGGGTGACGTTGGACTATTGTAGTTTGCCGGTAAACGCCGCGAGCATATCAACGCGATCTGCTAGACGCGTCCGCCCGTGGCCAACAGTCGGCGTGCCGCCTCGCGGGCGTCGTTCAGGGCTTGCTTCAATCGCTCGGGGTGTTTGCCGCCAGCTTGCGCCATGTCAGGGCGTCCGCCGCCGCTGCCACCGACGATGGCCGCGGGGCCGCGCACCCACTCGATGGCGCTAACTCCCTGTTCCTCGAGATCGCGACTAATGCCGGCCACGAGCAGCACCTTCTCCGCTTCGCCAGTCGCCAACAGCACCGCCACGCTCGGCGACTTCTTTCGTAACTGATCGATTTGCTGTCGCAACGCGCCGGCGTTGGCCCCAGGCACTTCGGCCACGATTAACTTTGTGCCGCCGACATCCTCGGCCGTGGCCAGAAGCTGCTCGACCGATGTCTGCGCGTGCTGCGGCGCGGCGCCCGCCTGCTTCTTCAGATCGCGGACTTCCTTCATGATGGCCGACACGCGCTGCGGCAAATCAGCGGTCGACGTCTTGAGCAACTGACTCAATTCGCGCAGCAGCGCTTCTTGTTCTTGCACGGTGCGAACCGCGGCGGAACCGGTATGCGCCGTGATTCGGCGAATGCCGGCCGCGACGCTTTCTTCGCCCACAATCTTGAACAGCCCAACCTGCCCCGTGTTGTCAAGATGCGTGCCGCCACAGAGCTCGCGGCTGAAATCCCCCATCGACACCATGCGGACGATGTCGGGGTACTTTTCGCCAAAGAGCATCATCGCGCCGGCGCGGCGGGCATCGGCAATCGGCAATTCGGTCCATTCGACAGCCGCCCCCAGCGCGATCCGCTCGTTGACCTCGCGCTCGATCGCGGCCAACTCGGCCGGTGTGACCGCCTGCGGGTTCCGGAAGTCGAACCGCAACCAGTCGCGATCGACCTTCGAGCCTTGCTGCTGCGCGTGCTCGCCGAGGTGCTTCTGCAAGGCATGGTGCAGCAGATGCGTGGCCGAGTGCGCGCGGCGAATACCCTGGCGACGCGCGGCATCAACGTGGGCCACGAGCTCGGCGCCCAGTTTCAAAGTGCCGCGACGCAGATGCCCCCGATGCAGCACAAAGCCGCGCTGCCGCTGGGTTTCGACGACTTCGAAGTCGACGCCGCCGCCGGCGAGCTTTCCGGTATCGCCGACCTGGCCCCCCGCTTCACCGTAAAATGGCGTTTGGTCGAGGACGACCGTGATCGGTTCGTCGTGCGCCAGTTCATCGACCTGGTCGCAGAGCTCTCCACGCGCGAGCAAGGCCACGACCTTGGCCGAGGACTCCGTCGTCTCGTAGCCAAGAAAGCGCGTCGCGGGGAGCACCTTCGCCAAGCCGTCGAGCGGGCCGCTGGTGAAAACTTCGACGACGCGCCCGCCGCCGGAGAGATCGCCGTGCCGCTCCATCTCGCGGCGAAAGCCCTGCCAATCGAAGGCCAGATTGTGCTCGGCCGCTAGCGATTCGAACAGTTCGGGGGGAACTCCGTGCGTGGTGTAAACGTCGGCCGCTTCGCGTCCCAGTACTTCGTTGCGCTGCTCGCGGCGGATGGTTTTGAGAATCGCTTCGATGCGCGCCAGCCCGGCATCGATCGACGAGAAGAAGCGCTCTTCTTCGTCGCGAATCACACTCGAGACGCGCTCGATCGTTTCGCCGAGCTCGGGGTACGGCTGCCGCATGGCCTCGGCCACGGCCGGTACCAGGCGATGCAAGAACGGTTCGTGCAGCCCGATCTGGTGACCGTCGAGGACCGCGCGGCGCAGCAGGCGACGAATCACGTAATTCTCTTTGTTGGGGCCCGGGCGCACGTTCTCGTGGATGGCGAACGTGCCGGCCCGCACGTGATCGGTAATGCGCCGCAGTCGGCGGCCATTTTCGCTAGCGGCCTGGTACTTGACCCCACTGACCTCGGCGGCGGCTTCGACAATCGGCCGCAGGATGTCGATATGAAAGTTCGTATCAACTCCCTGCAAGACGGCGGCCGTACGCTCGAGCCCCATGCCGGTGTCGATGTTCTTGCTGGGGAGCGGCCGCAAATTGTTCGGCGGCGCACCGACCCGATTGAACTGCGTGAACACCAGATTCCAGATCTCGACAGCCTTGCCTTCGGCGGGCTGATAGTAGATTTCGCTGCAAGGTCCGCAGACGCCGTCGGGGCCCTGGCTGGGGGCGCTGGCAGGCCAGAAGTTCTCGTCTTCGTCCATGCGGCGAATTCTGGCCGGCGGCAGTTTGATGTCGCGGGCCCAAATCTCCGCCGCTTCGTCGTCGTCGAGGTAAACCGTGACCGAGAGCCGCTCGGGATCAAGACCGAGCCACTCCTTGCGCGTGAGAAACTCCCAGGCCCAGACGATCGCTTCGCGCTTGAAATAATCGCCGAAGCTGAAGTTGCCCAGCATTTCGAAGAACGTGTGGTGGTAGGCGGTGCGGCCGACGTTTTCGATGTCCCCCGTACGCAGGCATTTCTGGCAGGTAGTGGCTCGCGTGAACTCCAGCTTGCATCGCCCCAGGAAATGATCCTTGAACTGGTTCATGCCGGCCGGGGTGAAGAGAACCGACGGATCGGAGCGCGGCACGAGCACGTCGCTGGGGCGGCGCGTGTGCCCTTTGGAAACGAAGAAATCGAGGTACTTTTCGCGAAGTTCGTCGGTCTTCATGCAATCACTTTCACCCAGCGAACGAGACACAAACGGGCGGCGAGGTTCGCTTGCCAGCCCGCGCTGGAGGCGCGGCCCATCGGCTGGCCGAGGGCGCGGCCAGCAAGATTACGACAGAACCCGAGCCTGCGCCGTGGCGGCTACAACGCATTGCGGGGCTTCGCATCTCAAATCCGTCCGACGGCTCCGCCGCTCGCGATGCGCGGTCAATCATAGCGGTCGTGCCAAAAAGCGGCCAGCCGAGCACTGGCAGCGCAACCCGGGTTCGCAAAGTTCCGGCAAACGGGCGCGGAGTGCACTACGACGGCGCGTCGGCCCCAGGCTCGACACGGCAGGTGGGCCGATCCTCGGGCGAACGCCAGAGGCGCAAGTCGACCGCACCCTCGCGCCCTTCAACCGCGCGGCGAAACTCGCGAGGCGTGTCGATCCGCGTGCCACCCACGTGCGTGATCAACACGTTGCGTTCCAAGCCGGCGCGGGCGGCAGGGCTGTCGGGCTCGACGTCGACGATGACCACCCCGCCTTCCGAGTAGCCGAACGCGGGACGCTGCAAGCCGTCGAGCAGGGCGGTGACGTAGTCGATGCGCGCGCCGCGCCAACTTGGGCTCGGTGCGGTCACCACCTTGTGGCCACGCACCGGAAACTTCGCTAGCTCGGCAGTCAGGTTTTCCAATTGCCCGTCGCGCAACACGGTCAAACGCACCTGGCTCTCGACCGGCAAGCGGCCCACCAGCAACATCAAGCCATCCATGTCGCGCACAGTCTCGCCGTCGACGGCCACGACGACGTCGCCGCGGCGCAAACCGGCCCGATCGGCAGGCGTGCCCGGGACCACGCTGTTGACGATCGCCCCTTCGTTGCCTTCGAGCACTTTGATCCAGGAGAAATCGACCGGAGCGATGCCCAAGAAGCCAAACTCGACTTCGCGCCCCGCCTTGAGGGCTTCGAGCACTCGCAAAAACGTGTCGTCGACGGGGATCGCGTAACCCGCGGCCTGCTCATAGCCGGCTAGCGCCGCCAGCGACGTGGTGAGCCCGACCATCTCGCCGCGCAGGTTGATCAGCGGGCCGCCGCTGGTCCCCAGGTTCAGCTTGGCATCGGTCTGGATCAAGGTGCCGAAATGATGCAGCGTCGGTTTGGCTCCGGTTGGCGAATCAGGCGGCTCGGGGCCAAGTTTGCGCCCCAGGTTCGAGATGATGCCCCAACTGGCGCTGCACTGACCATCGCGGGCGATCGCATAAGGGTTCCCCAGCGCGATGACAATCTGCCCCTTGCGGAGCTCCTTGGCCTGGCCAAACTTGATCGGCGTCAGATTCGTGGCCGGAATCTGCAACACCGCCAGATCCATGCGGGGATCGCTCCCTTTGACCTGGGCAGGCGCTTTGACGATCGCCGGATAGGTCTTGCGATCGATCGTTGTGACAAAGAACTCCGACGACTCGTAATCCTCCTTGCCCAGGACGTGCGCGTTGGTGACGATTAACCCCTTGGGGTCGACGATGACGCCGGTCGCGAACTCGTTGGGGACGAAATCGGAGCTCCCCGGCTCCGGATTCATCGGATCGGCCTCGTTGCGGCGCACGCGGGCGATGCTGACGACCGACTTTTCGGCCGACGCAATCGCATCGATCATCGCCTGTTCGATCGCCGCCGCAGCCGCCAGGCCCGAGGGCTCAGGCTGTTGCGCGCGAACCAAGGAACGGTGCCCTAGGGCACCGACCAGCGCGATGGCCGCCAGTACGCAGCTTGCCCAACAAGAGCGAGCCTCCAGCTTACGGCCGCCGCGGAAACGGACATTTCGCGCACCAATCGCAACCATTGGCTCACACCTTGTTGTCGTCGCGAAACCTACGCGTCGCACGTGCGGCGGAGCCCATGGTCAAACCCGAGCCGATCTGCCGATCGGTTTGGGCCTGCCCTTGCCTAGCCGCCTAAGTCGGGATCCGCTCCCTCGTCGCTGGCGACGCTATTTCCCCCGTCGATCGTCAGCGGCCCGAGCTGAGCCGCCGCTAGAATCTTATCGCGCAGCTCAGCCAGCAACTCGGGATGCTCTTCGAGATACTGGCGGGTGCGCTCGCGCCCTTGCCCCAACTGCAGTTCACCGTAGCGGAACCAGGCTCCCGTGCGGCCGATCAACTTCTGGGCCATGGCCAGGTCGAGCACATCGCCGGTGAGACTGATGCCATTGGTATGCAGCATATCAAATTCGGCGACGCGAAACGGCGGCGCCACCTTGTTTTTCACCACCTTGGCCTTCACGCGCTGGCCGATCACGTCTTCGCCGTCTTTCAATTGTCCGATCCGGCGGACGTCAATGCGGCACGAGGAGTAGAACTTCAATGCCCGACCACCAGGGGTGGTTTCCGGACTGCCAAACATGACGCCGATCTTCTCGCGGATCTGATTGATGAAAATCACGCAGGTTTTGCTCTTGGAGATCGCGCCGGTGAGCTTGCGCATGGTCTGGCTCATCAGCCGGGCTTGCAAGCCGACGAACGTATCGCCGATTTCGCCGTCGAGCTCCTTTTGCGGAACCAGGGCCGCCACCGAGTCGATCACAATCGCGTCGACCGCGTTGGAACGGATCAGCATTTCGGTAATGTGCATCGCCTCCTCGCCGCTCGAGGGCTGACTGACCAGCAGCGTTTCGAGGTCAACTCCTAGCTTTTTGGCCCAACTGGGGTCCAAGGCGTGCTCGGCGTCGATGAAGGCGGCGATCCCCCCGTCGCGCTGGGCGTTGGCCAGCACGTGCAGCGCCAGCGTCGTCTTGCCGCTTGATTCGGGGCCAAAGATCTCGACGATCCGCCCTTTGGGCAGCCCCCGGCCACCTAGCGCCAGGTCGAGCGACAGGCTCCCGGTCGGGATCCCCTCCAGCGGCGCGGGAGTTCCACTCCCCAAGGGCATAATAGCCCCTTCGCCGAACTGCTTTTCGATTTGCGCTAGTGTGGTTTTGAGGGCCGTATTCTGCTCAATCGGGGTGCGGGTAGCGGATTTACCCGACGAGCGGCCTTCGCCAGCGCCATTCTTCGACTCTTTTTTGACCATGCGATGGATCTTCGTGGCTGCCACCATTGGCATAATCCTTTGTGCAGAAGAAGCTTGCGTTCGTCAAGCCGATGCCCGTTTGAGAACCCCTGTGGCGACGACCGCGCGGGCCTCCACCACCTATAGTATACGTCTGAATACTGTATCGACGTTCACTATGTGGTTCAAGAGCATTTCTGCCGGATTTCTTGGTAGCGCGAGCCGCGAACCTCCCTTCCGAATTACCCGTGCCCACGAGACAGTGAAATCGTCAGCTCAATAGCGGTGCCCGGGCCATCACCTCGTAGCGGGGACCAGGGCTTTCCAGATGACTGGCCATGACGAGCAACTCGCCGACACGGCTTGTTCCGGCCGCAAAGTCGCGTTCCTGGTCCAGCAATTCACTCAAGCGACTGGCCGATGGCCCACCTTCTCGAACGCGGCCCAGTGTCAAATGTGGCGCAAAGGGTCGGCTGTCGCCCCGATACCCCAGCGGACGCAGCGACTGGTCGAGCGCCTCGTGCAGCGCGCCGAGTTGCGCGCATCCGCCGACGACCCCCAGCCAGACGACGCGCGGCCGATGACGGCTGGGAAACGCTCCCACGCCTGCTAGCTCCATTTCGAACGCGTTGATCCCGGCCACACAATCGATCACCGCCTGGCACACTGCCGGAGTGTCGAGCGTCGGCACGTCGCCTAGGAACTTGATCGTCAAATGTAGATGCTCGGGCTCGACCCATTTCACCTTGGCGCCGCTGGGGCGCAATCGCTCGATGAGCTGACCGGCGCGTCGACCGACTCCCTCGGCCAGGTCGATCGCGACAAACGTGCGGATCATGGCGGACATCGGTTGGTCGCAGCTTCCGTGGCCAGGCGTGGCAGGCGGTTAGAAGTTGAGCATCTGCCGATAAGCGGCCAATCGCCGATCGAGGTCGGCGCGCTCGATCTGTTTGAGCCGCTCGAGACTGAAATCTTCGACGTTGTAGCTGGCGACGAGGATGCCGTAGGCGAGCGCCGCTTTGAGCGTGCGCGGCTCGAAGTTGCCTTGCGCCGCCAGATAGCCCATCATCCCGCCGGCAAAACTGTCCCCAGCACCGGTCGGGTCGACGACGTCGGGCGTGGGGAAGGCGGGGAGCACGTAGGTTTCGTGCTCGCTGAAGAACATCGCCCCATGTTCCCCTTTCTTGATGACGACGAACTGGGGGCCCATTTCGCGGATGGCATGGCCGGCCCGCACCAGGTTTTCGTCCTCGGTCAACAGGCGCGCTTCGGCGTCGTTCATCACCAGGCCGTCGATCTTCTTGAACAGGCGCATCAGCTCGTCGTGCTGTGTGCGAATCCACAGGTCCATGGTGTCGGCGACGACAAGGCGCGGGCCAGTGACTTGGGCCAGCACCTGCTCTTGCAACAGCGGCGTGCCGTTGGCCAGAAACAAAAACTCGCAGCGCCGCTGCGTTTCGGAGAGTTGCGGCGCGAACGTGTCGAGCACGTTGAGGTGCACCTCGAGCGTTTCGCGGTCATTCATGTTCGGCAGGTAGCGGCCGCGCCAGCGAAAAGTCTGGCCGCCGCGCACGATCTGCAAGCCGGCCGTGTCGATCCCCCGTTTGACGAGCAAGGCGGTGTGCTCGGCGGGCCAATCCTCGCCGACGGCGCCGACCAGGTGCACCTTGGTGAAGAAGCTGGCGGCATAGGCGAAGTAGACGGCCGAGCCCCCCAGCACGTCGTCGCGCTGCTCGGCGGGGGTTTCGACGCTATCCAAGGCCACGGAACCGACGACCACCAGCGACATGTTCTTTGCACTCCGCAAACACCGGCAGGGGACGCCGACAGGCCGCCGCACAACGGTGCGAGCTGTCTGAAGACGTGCCACGGGGGGACGCCGTGGTGGGCCGATTATCGAAGCGTCGGCGGTGAACCGCAAGCACTAGCGCGTGGACAACGGCCGACACCGTGGTGGGCGTACTTTGTAGTCATGTAGCCTGCGGAGCGCGTCGGCGTCGGCCGCGTCGTTCACGAACGAGCAGACGGCCGGAAAGCCTTCGGCCAACGGCGCGGTGACGGCGGTCAAGCGCGGTTCGAGAAACACCAACTCGTGTCGGCGGCGTTGGCCGCCGAAAACGCGTCGCGGTCGTAGCTGCGCGCGTCGAAAGCGGCCATGCGCATGCGAGGAGTTTCCTGGCGACGTATGCTAGCAGTGGGAGCGGCGGTTTCGCCGGGGATTATCTCGGCCGGGGCAGGCCATTCCGCTGCCGGCTCGCGAATCGCCTCAACCTGGCCGACGACTTTGCCGATGGTAGAGGCCGGGCAGAGTGCGCGAGGAAGTTGGGGCGAGCGCCAGCGGCATTGGTCGCCAGGCAATTATTGATAGCTGCGCGGTGAAAGAATCCACTGGAGCGCGTTCAATAAGGACTCCGGCCTTCCGATGGTCGGCCGGGGGTCGTTCTTTGCGCAGCGAATTAGGAGAATTCACGATGGCACGCTTCGCGTTCGCTCAGCGGTTGGGGCGCGTTTGGCTGGCGCTTGTGTTGGTCGCCGTGTGCGTGCCGGCGGCCTCGGCGCAAGTGCGGTCGGAGATGAGCCCCGCGCAGCGCAATCGCGTGTCGCGTCGCGCGGCGGCCGCGCAGCGCACGCCGTCGTTCAGCCCATATCTCAACTTGTTGCGCAACGACACGAACCCGGCGCTCAACTACTTCACGCTGGTGCGGCCACAAGTGCGGCAAGATCAGACCAATCGCATGCGGCAAGCCGAGCTCGACGAATTGCAGAACGAAGTTCAGCCGCAGGACCTGCGTCAACGCGGTACGCCGCAGCGCGTGCGGGCGACAGGGCACGCCTCGCGCTACATGGACTATCAAGGTTACTTTGGCGCTAATCGTCAGTCGGGCAGTTAGCGCGGCGCGTCGCCCGGTCGGACTCTCGGCCGACATCGAGCGCCTCCCGACTGTCGCCCTCTCGAGCGCCGCGCCATAATGGCGCGATGCCAAGCGAGCCAGGATTTCTGTTCATCACGTGCCAGCTCGGGGCCGAAGCGGCGGTCAAGCACGAGATCGCGCGCGACTGGCCGGCGCTGCGCTTTGCCTATTCGCGTCCCGGGTTTCTTACGTTCAAGCTGCCGCCGGGGCACAAGCTGGCCGACGATTTCGAGCTGGGCTCGGCGTTCGCGCGGGCGTACGGATTCAGCTTGGGTCCGGCAGCCGCTTCGTCGCCGGCCGAGCGCGCCGACTTGGCGTGGCGGCTAGCCGCGGAACTGCCGATCGAACGCTTGCACGCCTGGTCGCGCGATACGGCGCCCGCCGGTTCTCGCGGCTACGATCCCGGCCCTAACGCCGCGGCAGCCGAAGCGCGCGATGTTCTGCTGGCCGCGCGTGCGACGACGCCCGTCGGCGGTAAGTCTGCTGGCGCCAGGTTCCGCGCCGAACCGGTAGCCGCGCCCGGCGAACTGGTTCTCGATTGTGTGTTGCTAGAGCCCCAGCAGTGGTGGATTGGCTATCACCGGGCGACAGGGCTGACATCGCGCTATGCCGGCGGTTTCTTGCCGATCGAAGCGCCACCGCACGCTGTCTCGCGCGCTTATGCGAAGATGGCCGAAGCCCTCGCCTGGTCTGGTCTGCCGGTCCGGCCGGCTCAGCGCATCGTCGAGATCGGTGCCGCACCCGGCGGCGCCGCGCAAGCGCTGTTGGATGCGGGCTTAGTCGTCACCGGAATCGATCCCGCGGAGATCCATCCCCACGTCATGGCGAACTCCCGCTTCACCCACGTGCGCAAACGGGGAGCCGAAGTGCGGCGTCGCGAGTTTCGCGGTTTCCGCTGGCTGACCGCCGATTTGAACGTCGCGCCGCAGTACACGCTTGATACGGTCGAAGCGATTGTCACCCACCCCGAGGTCGACATCCGCGGCCTGCTGTTGACCCTCAAGTTGCCGGAGTGGGAGCTGGCCGAAGAGTTGCCGGCGTATCTGGCGCGGATTCAGTCGTGGGGATACGGCACCGTGCGCGCGCGACAATTGGCACACAACCGTCAGGAGGTTTGCGTGGCGGCGACGCGCAGCGTGCGCACCGCCGCCGCGCGCGGGCAGCGAGCGCGCCGGGCTGCCAAGCCATCTGGTCCCACCATCAAAAAGCGCGCGAGCAAAGCAAAGCGCGGTTAGCGCCCCGCCGCGGGATATACCGTATGGGGGCGCGAGACGACGGGCTCGGCTGGCTTGGCGGTCGGCGCCGCGGCGGCAATCACGTAGGGATTCTTGATCCGCAGCGGCTGCACGCGCGTGGTGCGATCGGTCGTCGACGCGCTGCGCGACGCCGGCGTCGAACGCGGGGCATGCGGATTCAACATCGTCAGCGGTTCTTCCAGCTTCGGTTCCGGCGTCATGATGTACGGCGGATAGGCGAACGGACTGTAGCCATACGGCCGTGGTACCGGGCGGCTGTAGTAGACCGGCGGATGCAACGCGAAATAGGGCGCCGGGTCCTGCGTGTACACGTTGTAGTTCAACCCGCCGTAGTAGCCGCCCCACGCCCCCCATTGGCCCCATCCGGTTTGCGCTGCGGCGGGCTGGGCCACCAGCGCCACCAAAACCAACAACGCCGCGCCACCGATCGCTCGCCCGATAGTCATGGTCGAATGCCTCTGCCGAGATTCCGCTGGAAAACTTTTCAAGTCGACCGCCGCGCGGCCGTCACAACCCGCAGTTCCAGACTAATCAGCCGGGCGCGCGAGGCAAGAGACGGGGGGCGAATTGCCGGTGAAATTGTCTACCGACGGCATGCACGACTTGAGCTCGGGCGAATCGTCCGCGTCGCGCGAAATTGTCGATCGTGTCACACTAACTCCGGGAAAACTTTCACAAACTTGGATTTTTCTGAATCGCTGGCACCGACGTGTCCGTGGCGTAGGGTTGACGAGCACTCCTGGCGCCGTGCCCCCGCGGGGCACCAGCCGCCAGACCTTGCCTCGCGCGCTTTGATTGCTTGCCGAGTGCGTCCGCAGTTCCTTGAAATGGTTGTGCTTGTTCGGCCGCCGTCGGTTCCTTGCGGGTCGACGATTTGGCCGGGCTACCGCATCCGGTGGTAACTGGCATCCACCATCAACAAAGGAGGGGGCAAGCATGTCCATCATGCGCGTTGCCGTGATCGACGACGATCCGGAAGTTTGTCGGGTCATTCACGAAGTTCTCTTCGGCGAGGGTGTGCAGGTCGCGGCAACATGCGACTTCGCTGGCGGATCGACGTTTATCGAACAGCAGGGAGTCGACGCCGCCTTCATCGATCTGCGGGCACCGCAGCGGCCCGGACTGCCCCTGGTCGCCGAACTGCGGCGGCGCGGCTGCCAAACGCCGGTGATCTTCATGACCGCCACGGCTTCGTTCGACTCGGCGGTCGAAGCGCTGCGGCTCGGAGCGGTCGACTACCTGATCAAACCGCTCACGGCGCAGGGGATCGTGCAAGCGCTGTCGCGCGCCGCCGTGGCCCAGCGCCGCATCAAAGCCCGACGACCGCAGCCCGAACCGGCCAAGAAACCGTCACCAACGCTCCTAGCCTTGGACGATGCCCACGCCTTCGGATGCGATGAAGAGGCCGAGGGTACACGGCAAGCGACGGTGACCGGCAGCTCGATCGCAGGGGGCGCGCCCACGATTCAGGTGCGCCTCGAAGGAGACTTGCGCGCCATCGAGCGGCAGATCATTCGCGAAGTGATTCGCAGTTGCGATGGCAACAAAGCCGCCGCCGCCCGCCAGCTCGGTTTGCATCGCAAGACACTGTACCGGCTGCTGCAAGCCGATGAGGTTGCCTTGGCGAGCTGCTGAGGATCGCCGCCGGATTCGCACCTCCGTCTGTAATATGCTAGCGCGGCAGAACCACTTTCGGCGGTTGCCCAACACGCTCGAGCACCAGCCGTGCCGTGACTTTGTCTCCCTCGCGCAGCAGGTAGACCATAGGGCTTGGGGGGTCATTTCCCATCGAGGTCACGGGCACCGGAATCACACCCAGCATTGAGCCGTCGTTGGCCTCGCGGCCGAAGATCGTTAGCAGCGCGCGGAACTTGGCCATGTCCGCCGCCTGGCGAGGAGTTGAACAGAGCCGTCGGCGACGAGAAAGGCCCCGCAATTGCCAACCGGGAGCTTGTAGGGAAGCGCGAAACCTCCCTTGTCACCCGGAACTGGAAAATCATCGGCCAGCACCAGGTCTTGCGGTTTCGTCCAGGGAACCTTCTCGGCCGGCGAAATCGAGCCCACCAACAGCGTGTTCGAGAGTCCGTCGGCTATCGCCGAAATGCGCGTATCCTTGCCTAGCACGGGCTTCCGGCCGTCGAACTTCAGTCCTTCTGCCGTGAAGGCCGTCCCCTCGCCGGTGATGGCGGCGTAGTGCGTGAAGTGGTCCTTGTTCTCGCCGTGAATCGGGTCGGAGTAGACGTCAGGCATCTTCTCGATGAGCAGCTTGTTATTGGGGCCATCCCAAGCTTCATCGAAACGATATTGCTCGTATAAGTTCTGTTGTTCCAGAAACGGCAGCAAGATCTCGCGCCAACTATGCCACGGCGTGCCGTCGGGGCCGCGCACCAGCGCCGGCGGGAAACTCCCGTAGGCGCTGTGGAAATTGTGCATCGCCAGCCCGATCTGCCTGAGATTGACCAGCGACTTCGCGAGATGGGCTTCTTGAAACGCGCGCGGGTCGGCGGGCGCGGCGGACGCTGGCGGCAGCCCTTCTTCGAGCGGCGTGATTGCCGTCACGGCCTTGAGCCGCGCGGTCGTGACATCTAGCGGGCGAAACAACAGCACGAAGAGGTGGCGCTTGAGTTTTGCAGCGGTCGCCTGCCCGATCTCGGCGCGGACCTTCCCCTCTTCAGCGACATCGGTGATCTGCATGCGCAGCAGGCTGGCCCCCTCGATCCGCGGTGCGCCGAAGTTGGCGCCAGCGATCGCCAGATAATATCCTTCGGAAAGCACCTGTCCCTGGGCGGTTGCGCGCGCGTAGTCTTCTTTGGGGATGACCAGCCGGACGATTCCGTCTCCTTCGAGCTTCACAGACATCGCTGGAAAAGCGTGGCGTAAATCGAATTTGAACTGATCAAGGACGCGCGGTGTCGCGTCAAGCTTGTCTGGCCCTTCGGCAGCGCGCGTTATCGACGTAACGAACAAAACCGCCCACAGCGGCATCAGCAGCATCACCAACCAGACAGCGCGGCGCATGGTTTCTCCCCTTTGAGATCGCGCTCCGAACGATCGCAGCGTCAGCCGCTGGTTGTAACGCCAGCAATTCGGCGGCAGCAAGAGAATCTTGGGCAGCAGCGATCCGTTTGTGTGGGCGTCAGAAACGTAGGTGGATCATTGGCTGTGGTAGGAATTGGCGGGGTGTGGCTGCCTACTCTCCGGGGCCAAAGAGGGTGTGATCGATCATGGTCGCGACGACGCATGGGAGCTGAACGAGGCAGAACAGCGGATCGGGGGAGCAGCTTGTGGTCGGTGGCTGGACAGCACCCCAACATGTCACGGCCCCCAAATGTCACGGGGGTCCCCCAGAATAAGATTGTCCGGGAATTTGCGTCCAAACCGTCCAAAGGGGCTGTTACAGTCAGTTAAGTCCTTTCTTTGCAATGAGTTATTCTTGGACGCAAATCGTCGGAAGCGTCCGTCCAAGTTGCGTCCAAAGGGAGTATTGCGTCCAAGACAGTCGTTAGCCGCGGGATTTATCCCGCGCGCTAGCTCGAATCACGTTCAATTTTGCGTCGAAGGCGCTAGCGCGCGGAGCAAGCTCCGCGGCTAACAAGTCAATGGGATGTTTGCAATCGCGGCGCGCAGGGTGGACGCAGCCGTGGCATGGGCTTCTAGCCCATGTGAGATCACGGCCAGGATGGCCGTGCCACGGTGTGTGCAGCGCGCAGTCCGGCGCGCCAAGGTGGTTCCTGTGGTGGCTAGTTTCAGTGCTCGGTGTTCAGTTTTCAGGGAACCGAACGCAGGCATGCCCACGACGAGCGTGGGCATGGCACCCTTGCGTATCCGTTCTCAAGCCTCGGGACTCAAGGCTCGCGCCTATTATGTACATATTTATGACCACTTGTCAAGGGCCAAAAATGGCCACGTGCAAAAATGGCCACTCGGCGGAGCGGGCTGCCTTGGCCGAGAAGGAGCGGGGCGTCATGATGACAGGGCCGCGTGGTAGGACCCGCACGCCGCAGGAGTGGTCAATGCAACTAGTTCTCGGAGCTAAGAGCCTCGATCGTGTCGTGCTTGACGTGGAGCAACTGCTCCTCGCCTATCGAGCGGACGATGGATACTCGTACCTCGAATTCTCGCCTTCGTCGCCTGTTGACCAAATTGTTCCGGAGGACTTGGCGGTCACGCTGCTGGTGAATTCACGCGTGACCGGCCAGTGCTTCAAGAGCATCCTGGAACGCGGAGCGTCGGTCGATCTGCGGCAACTGACATCGAAGCCGCTTGAGACGACGACAGCAGAGGAGCGAACGGCGACCGCCGCTGTGATCGCTACGGTTGCAAGCTGGCCGGGCTTCGCCAGCTCGACCGCCACCAAGGTGCTCCACAAGAAGCGACCAGCCCTGATTCCGATTCTGGACAACCAAGCGATCTTTGGAGCCTACATGAATCCGTCGTGGCCTGGCCGCAAGTCGTTACAAGACAGCGTCAAGGATCAGAGGCGGATTGAAGATGCGCTGCAGTGGATCGCAACGGACCTGGCGCGTCCGGAAAACGTGGCGGTCTGGGCCGAGCTTCAGATGATCGAGCCAAAGCGATCGCTGATTCAGCTTTTCGACAGCATCTGGTGGATGTATTTCCGGAAGATGGAGCCGCTGAGGGGGTGAGCGATAGCATGTCTAACGATTTCGACGACGAACGAGAGAAGCAAGGACGGGAATTATTGTTCTGGCGGAGTGATTTCGACTGGCTTCCGCGGGCGACCGCGTGGCCGCAGCGTGTGCTCCAGGCCGAGCTGTCGCACCACCTTCGCCGTCCAGGCCGCCTACCCGAGCGCGAGGGGATTGCAAGGAGAATCTCGGGCTTTCGGCGAGATGATCCGTTCGATCCGAAGACGAGATCGCGGTCCGCAGCGAAGTGAGTAGAAGCAGTTTCAAAACTGACGCTGAGCCGACGTCTGGTGCCGCTGCAAGAAGCGTCTAGCAGTGCCGTATCGAACTCCGCACTGCTGGCCAAGCCAGCAGTGGCACCGGTGGCACCCGAACCAGGTTTTGAAACTGTTTCTAGTAGCAGGCACCTGCCGCGCACGCACGGGGGCGAACGCGACTCACCCGCCGACGGTCATGACGCACTCGTGGCCGCAGGGCGCTGGTAGTGATTCGACGGCGTTCAAGCCCTGGGCATGGACTGCCAGCTCTCTGGGATCGGGATTTGTGACTTCCAGGAAGCGGCCGCCGCTGGCGAAGCGCCCATCCGGCTGCCGTTCGCACCAGCGGATTTCGATCACCAGCGACACGATCTGGCCATCGCGCAGCCGGCATGTCAAGCGCGCGGGACCAATGGCCAGGGCGAGCGAGTGCAACAGGCCAACGCCGGTCCGCGATACATTTCGCAGCACCGCCCGGGTGGTCGTCACGCGGCGGCTCGGCCCTCCCTTGGGTGCCAGCGGAGTAACCAGCACGGGCCAGCCCGAGGCCACTGGAAAGCGCGTGCGATTATCGTTGTCGTTGTCGCCGTTGTCCGCTTCGACATCTTCGAGCAAGCGGCCGACGATCGACCGCAACTGGGGATCGAGCTCCGGCTCATCGGCGAAGATCGAGAGGCGTTCTTCCAGATGACTCGCCAGCGCACTTTGCTCGGCGCGGCGCTTGTAGGTGGCGCGCACGCGCGACGCCGCGTTGAGCCCCACGGCCGAGGCCAGTCCGAAGGCGCCCAGTTGCTTCCAATAGGCTTGCCAGTCGGCATTCATGCCGGCGCCCCAGGCGGCCGACAGCACACACACGCTGAGCCACGCGATCAGATTGGCCAACGATTTCCCTGGGATCTCTTTGTTGACGGTCTCTTCCATAATCGTGCGGCGCCTCCCCAATTCCGAGCGGATTGCCACCCCAATGGTCGCCATCCGACAGCGCTAACCTACGACGCTCGCAATGCTTGTCAAAAGCGAATGGGCTCGCGAATTTGCCTGGCTCCGCCGCGCGCGACTCCCTGACGCGCTCATCAGAGAGACGCTGTGCTGGCTGTTCGCGCCGGCGCAAATTAGTCGACGAAGGGATTCTCGCCGCAGGTTCGAATTCCCCTCCCGCGCCACCGGACGACTCCGTAAAATGCGGTTTGTCGAGCGCTTTTGAGAGGCTGCAATTCGGTTCGCGTCAGCCACGTCGCCTATGGGCAATAAGCTCTATATCGAAACCGTCGGCTGCCAGATGAATCTGCTCGACAGCGAGCTGGTCGTGGCGGCACTGCGCAAGGATGGTTACGAGCTGGTCGACTCGCCGGCCCAGGCCGACGCCATCTTGTTCAACACTTGCAGCGTACGGCAGCATGCCGAGGACAAGATCTATAGCGCTTTAGGGCGCTTGAAGCACGCCAAAACGCGGCACCCCCACAAGATCATCGGCGTGCTCGGCTGCATGGCCCAGAAGGACCAGCAGTTGATTTTTCAGCGGGCGCCGTTCGTCGATCTGGTGGTTGGCCCGGGCCAGTTGCACCAGGTGCCGCGGTTGTTGCGCGAGCTTCAGGTCAGCCGAGCGCCGCGGCTCGAGGTGAGTCTCGATCGCGCGGCCGGCTCGCGCAGCGCCGTCGAGCAGAGTTTCGAGAGCTACGATCCGCTGCGCGAGGCGCAGATGCGCCCCTCGCCGTATCAGGCGTACGTGCGGATCATGATCGGCTGCGACAAATTCTGCACGTATTGCATCGTCCCCAAGGTGCGCGGTCCGGAGCAGAGCCGGCCACCGCACGAGATCGAGGCCGAGGTCCGCCGCCTGGCCGACGAAGGCTGCCGCGAAGTGACTCTGCTCGGCCAAACGGTCAACAGCTACCACTTCACGGTCGGCGACCGCACCTGGCGGCTGGCCGATTTGTTGGAGCGCTTGTCGGCTGTGCCGGGCATCGATCGGCTGAAGTTCGTCACGAATTACCCCAAGGACATGACCGACGACTTGCTCGCGGCGGTGCGCGATTTGCCCAAATGCTCGCACTACCTGCACGTACCGGCGCAAAGCGGTTCGAACGCGGTGTTGAAGCGGATGAAGCGCGGCTACACGGTCGAAGAGTATCGCGAGATGCTCGCCCGCATCCGACAGGCGGTGCCCGACGCGGCGGTCACCAGCGATTTCATCGTCGGCTTCTGCGGCGAGACGGACGAGGATTTCGCCCGCACGCTGGAACTGGTTCGCGACGGGCGGTTCAAGAACAGCTTCATCTTCAAATACAGCCCCCGGCCCGGCACCAAGGGAGACGAGCTGTTTGCCGACGACGTGCCCGAGGAGGTCAAGCGGCAGCGCAATCAAGAATTGCTGGCCTTGCAGAACGAGATCAGCCTGGCGGATCAGCAGGCGCTGATCGGCCGCACGTTCGAGGTGCTGGTCGAAGGCCCCAGCAAACTCGCGGAGCGTGCAGCCGGGCATTTCGCCAGCGCGGCCACGGCGCTCGACGCGCCCGAGCAGGAGGGGACCGACGCGCCCGAGCGATCGCGGCCCAGCGCGATCGCGCCGACCGGCGACGTGCTGCAACTCACGGGCCGCACGATGTGTGATCGCATTACGGTCTTCGATGCACCGCGGCGCCTCATCGGGCAACTCGTCGACGTGGCGATCTACGACGCCACGCCGTTCACGCTCTTGGGCGAGGTCGTCACGCGCGAAGCCGGCCCGGCGGTGTATCAACTGGCGCTGCCGCTAGGTCGATCTCGGTAACCCGTGTCGACTACGAATCGGCATATTACAATGAATCGGTCGAATGCCGAGCCTGGACAGGTTGCCCAACGCTCTTCGAGGACTTCACGATGAGCACCGCGGATGATCGAGCAAATCAGCCAGTTCAGCCCGCGGTATCGGGGGTGCCACCGACGTATGTGGGCGACCAGTCCTACCGCTGCAACGTGCGACTTTGCCCCGAAGAGGACGGCGGATACGCCGCCTACGCGTTGAACCTCCCAGGCGCCGTGAGCCAAGGAGACAGCGAGGCCGAGGCCTTGGCCAATATTCGAGAAGCCTGCAGCGGAGTCATCAAGGCGTATCTCGAGCGTGACGGCAAGATTCCCTGGGGCGCGGTGGACGCTGAGAATTGCGCCGGCTCGAGAGAGTTCTGGATTGTCGTCAGTGGTTAGGCTTCCCAGCATCTCAGGCCGGGAGGTCGTCAAGGCATTTGAAGCCGCTGGCTTCACGGTCGCTCGCACCGAGGGTAGCCACCGAATCATGACAAAGCGCGGGCATGCGTTGCTGTTGTCAGTGCCGGTACACCAAGGCAAGAATGTGAAACCCGGCACGTTGCGAACCCTGATTCGCGCCGCCGGACTGACGGTCGAGCAGTTTCTTGACTACCACTCCGGTCGCACTCCACCCTCTGACAAAACGTAGCCGGCCCAGTCGTGGCAGATTATCAACCGCCCACCCTCGAACGCCTCCGCCGGCTTCTCGACCACCCGGCCGAAGCCACCGACTGGCTCCGCGGCTGGGGGCTTGAAGACCCGCGCCGCGCTCACGCCAACCTGCAAGGGCTGGCCGTCTCGGGCATCACGCTCGACTTGTTGGCCGACATGTGCGGTCAACTCGCCGAGCATCTGCCGCGGACGAGCGATCCCGACATGGCGCTCAACAACCTCAACCGCTTCGTGGCGGCCACGCGCAGCCCCTTGGGCCTGGCCACGCTCTTCGAGCGCGATCGCGAAGCGCTGCCGATCCTGCTGCAGATCTTCTCGACCAGTCAATATCTGAGCGATCTGCTGGTGACCGACGCCGAAGCCTACGATCTGTTGCGGCTCACCGAAGGACAGCCGGTCGCGCGCGAGGTGCTCGTCGAAGAGCTCTGGTCGGAAATCGAGGCCCTGCCCGACGAACGCGTCGTGATGCAGGCGCTGCGGCGTTACAAGCGGCGCGAGACATTGCGCACCTGCTACGGCGATTTCGTCCGCGGCCAGCGCTTGGAAACGGTCACCCGGCAAATCTCGCTGTTGGCCGACGCCATTCTCGAAGCCGCCGTGCGCTATGCGCGCCGCGCGCTGGAGGCCAAGCGCGGGGTGCCGCGCACCGCCGACGGCCGCCCTGTGCGGTACGTCGTGCTGGGGATGGGCAAGCTTGGAGGCGTCGAGCTCAACTACTCGAGCGACATCGACCTGATCTGCCTGTTCGACGCCGATGGCAAAACCGATGGTCAGCGCAGCCTGAGCAATCAAGAGTTCTTCGATCGGCTGACGCGCGAAGTCGTGCGGTTGTTGACCGAAGTCACCGAGCACGGCGCCGCGTATCGCGTCGATTTAAGGCTACGGCCCGAAGGTCTGCGCGGGCCGCTGGTCTCGAGCCTGGAGCAAGCGCTGCACTACTACGACGTATTGGGGCGCACCTGGGAGCGGCAGGCCTACGTCAAGGCCCGGCCCGTCGCCGGCGATCTCGATCTGGGGCATGAGTTTCTCACGCAACTCGAGCCCTGGATTTTTCGCCGCTACCTCAGCCTGGCCGACATCACGGGCATCAAGGCGCTCAAGCGGCGCATCGAGCAGCGCACCACGCGCGAAGGGGCCAATTCGCGCAACGTCAAGACGGGGCACGGCGGCATCCGCGACATCGAATTCGTCATCCAGTTTCTGCAACTCTTGAACGGCGGCGATCTGGCCGAGGTGCGCGTGACCGGTACGCTGCCGGCCATGCAGCAATTGGAGCGCGTCGGTTGCCTGACGCACCAGGAACGGTCGATTCTGGAGGAGAACTACTGCTTCCTGCGCAACATCGAACATCGCCTGCAGATCATGTTCGATTTGCAGACGCATCTGTTGCCCGACGACGCGACCGAGCTGCGCCGCCTGGCGATCCGGCTAGGCTACGCCGACCGGCCCGATCGCAGCGCCCGCGAAGCGTTCGAGTCCGACTACGAAGCGAAGACGGCGGTCAACCGGCGGATTCTCGACCACTTGCTGCACGACGCGTTTCGCGACGACGCGCAGACCGAGCCCGAAGTCGACCTCGTGCTCGATCCCGATCCGGCCCCCGCGCGCGTGCGCGAGGTGCTGGCGAAGTACGGTTTTCGCGACATCGAGCTGGCGTACAAGAATTTGATCGCGTTGTCAGAGGAGAAGATCAGGTTTCTGTCGACGCGCCGCTGCCGGCATTTTTTGGCGTCGATCGCGCCGCGCTTGCTGTCGGCCATCGCCGCCACGCCCGACCCAGACGGCACGCTGATCACGCTGGAGAAAGTCAGCGATTCGCTCGGTGGCAAGGGAGTGCTCTGGGAGCTGTTCAGCTTCAACCCCCCCACGCTACGCCTCTACGTTGAGCTGTGCGCGTCGAGTCAATATCTGTCGGGCATCCTGATCAGCAACCCGGGCATGATCGACGAGCTGATGGACAGCCTGGTGCTCAACAAGCTGCCAACGCTCGACTTCTTGCAGCAGACGCTGGCCGACTTGTGCCGCGGGGCCGAAGACATCGAGCCGATCCTGCACAGCTTCAAGAACGCCCAGCAACTGCGCGTCGGCGTGCGCGACATTCTCGGCAAGCAAGACGTGCAGGCCACGACCGGCGTGCTGTCGGACATTGCGCACGCCTGTCTCGAACAGATCGTGATGGTCGAGTACGACAAGCTGGCGTCCAAGCTCGGCGAACCGACACTCAACTCCGGCCCCGAGGCCGGGCAGCCCTGCGAGCTGGTGATTCTGGCGATGGGCAAGTTCGGCGGTCGCGAGCTGAATTACTACAGCGACCTCGATTTGATCTTCCTCTACGAAGCCGACGGCGCGACCGTCGCCGGCCGCCGCGCCCGGCGCGCTGAGTCGACTTCGAACCAGCACTTCTTCAGCGAGCTTGGGCAGCGGATCATCCGCATCGCCAGTCAGCTCGGGCCGTACGGACGACTCTACGAAGTCGACGTGCGGCTCCGCCCGACCGGCCGCAGTGGGGCCTTGGCCACGAGCTTCGACGAGCTGCGGCGGTACTTCGCCGAGGGGCATGGCACGATCTGGGAACGACAAGCCCTGCTCCGCGGGCGCGTCGTGTACGGCTCGGCGCGGGCCAGCGCCGACGCGGCCGCCGTGGTGCGCGACTGCACGTTCGCCACGGCCTGGCAAGACAGTTATGCCTTGGCGATTCGCGACATGCGACGGCGGCTGGAGGAATCGGTCGCTCGCGGCAGCTTGAAGCGCGGCCCGGGAGGCCTCGTCGATATCGAGTTCGCCGTGCAGATGCTGCAGTTGAAATACGGCGCGGCCGAGCCGGCGATCGTCGAACCCAACACGCTCGACGCCTTGACGGCGCTGCGGGCGGCCGGCCACTTGAACGACGCCGACTACGAGCTCTGCTCGACGGCGTACCGGTTCTTGCGGACGATCGAAGCTCGGCTGCGGCTGTTGAACACCACCGCGCGCGACGAACTGCCCGACGACCCGATCGATCTGGCGAAGCTGGCGCGGTTTCTGGGTTATGAAGATCGCGAAGCCCTGCTGGCCGACTACGAGCATACGCGGCAGCGCGTGCGGCAATGCGTCGATCGGCTATTCGCGCAGCAAGGGGCCACGGCCGCGGTGGGGTGAACTAAGGCGCACTCTTTTAGCTGGCCGTGGCTCGCAGCCGATTGTTTGCCGAGCTGCCGTCGTTTCGGATATCCTGTGGGCGCTCGCTTCCGCTTGGAAGCAGTTTCAAAACCTTGTTTGGGTGCCACTGCTGGCTTGCCCAGCAGTGCAACGTTCGATAGGGCACTGCTAGACGCTTCTTGCAGTGGCACCCGACGTCGGTCCATCGCCGGTTTTGATACTGCTTCTAGCCACAGCGCTGGCCCTCGCTCGGCGAGCCAACGCACGCGGAGTTTCACGCAATGCCGGCGCCGATCTCTACAGCTACGAGCCCGCTGGCGCGCGACCACGTTTCGCGGCGCCAACTGATCGAGATCGGCTGCTCGAGCCTGCTGGGCATGAGTCTCACTGGTGTTTTGGCTGGCCGTGCCCTCGCCAAGGAACGCATCGCTAATCGCCCAGCCAGCGAAAGCGCGATCGAATCAACGCGGCGCGCCAAGTCGGTGCTGTTCGTGTTTCTGTTCGGCGGGCCGAGCCATCTCGATACATTCGATCCCAAGCCCGAGGCGCCGGACGAGTACCGCGGCGAATTCGCGCCGATCGGCACCACCGTGCCCGGCTTGTATCTGTGCGAGCATTTGCCGCGGCTGGCCCGGCAGACCGACAAGTTGGCGCTGGTGCGTACCTTGGCGTCGAACCCCGCGTTCGGCGATCATCGCCTGGCCGTGCACGGGCTGTTGGGGGGCATCGACGAGTTGCCGGCCGGCGCGACGCTGGCCGCTTCGCGCCGCGACTGGCCCTGCTGGGGCTCGGTGCTCGAATATCTGCGCCCCCGCGGCGATGGCCTGCCGAACTGCGTCGTGCTGCCGGGCGAGGTGACCGATCCGGCGACAGGAAGCTATCCCGGACAAAGCGGCGGCTTCCTCGGGCCGAAGGTCGATCCCTACCGTTTTGATCGCGACCCCAACAAGCCCGACTACCGAGTCGATGCCAGCCTGAGCCTCACTGGCGGCATGAGCATTTCGCGACTGTCGGGCAAGCGCGAACTATTGACCGAGATCGACCGCCAGCGGGTTGCGCTGGCCGCCGCGGCTGAAACTCAGTCGTTCGCAGGCCAACAGCAGGCCGCCTTCGATGTGCTCACCTCGGGCAAGCTGGCCGGTGCCCTGGCGCTCGAGCGCGAAAGCCCAATCCTGCGCGATCGCTATGGCCGGCACTTGTTCGGCCAGTCGCTGCTGTTGGCGCGGCGCTTGATCGAGGCGGGCGTTCCGCTCGTGCAGGCGAACATCAGTTACCAGGCGCTGTGGGACACCCACTACAACGGCTTCGAGGCCTTGAAAGGATTGATCCCACCATTCGACCTGGCAATCTCGGCGCTCTTGGAAGACATGCACGTGCTGGGCTTGTTGGACGAGACGCTTGTCGTCGTGGCGGGCGAATTCGGCCGCACTCCCAAGATCAAGCAGCCGGATGGTTCGTCCCCCTATTTCACGAAGCCGGGACGCGATCACTGGATGAACTGCTTCTCGGGCTTTTTCGCCGGCGCGGGCGTGCGCGGCGGGCAAGTGATCGGCCGCTCGGATGCGGTGGGCGCGTTCCCAGTCACGCGACCTTACACGCACGCCGATATCGCGGCCACGGTCTACGCGGCGCTGGGCATCGATCCGGCGACGACGATCGCCGATCTGCAAGGTCGCCCCGCGCAGCTCAATCGCGGCGCGCCGATCGCGCCGCTCTATAGCTAGGTGCGCTCGTTTCACTCGCTCGTCGCCTGCTGCGCGCATGCGCGCTTCGCTTGGCGATCGCGGCCAAGGAAGCGGTTGTCTGGAGCGAATGAACCACAAATTCGCGGCCACTGGGCAGGATTGCTAAACTGTCCAGCTCGAAGTTGAGTCTCGCCCGGCTGTGCCATGGACAAACGGCCGCTGCGCGGCTCGTCTCGCGAGCCAGCCATGAGTGATTCGTCTACGGATTCGAGCTTCACCACAGGCGGCGAACCGCGCGGCGCGGCCGATGATGCCAACCATACGCGCCGCGGCTGGCCACTGCACACCAAGATTGTCGTCGGGTTGTTGCTCGGCGCCCTCGTGGGGCTGGCCGCCAATGTCCTCTACTCGCGGGCGCAAGTACCGGTATTCGGGCACTACCTGGTGCCGACGTTCGACGCGAACGTCGATACTGATGCCAACGGCGTCGACGACCGCCTCGATTGGGCTGCCATCAACGTCGCCGATCCGCTCGGCCGCATCTTTCTGCGCCTGGTGCTGATGGTCGTCGTGCCGCTCGTGTTCTCAGCGTTGTCGCTCGGCGTGCTCGAACTGGGCGACGTGCGCCGCCTGGGGCGCATCGGCGTCCGCACCTTGGTCCTCACGCTCGTGTTGTCGTTCTCCGCCGTGGCCATCGGCATCACGCTCGTGAACGTGATTCAACCGGGCACGGGGCTCTCGGCCGAAAAACGCCAGGCCCTCGAGAAGCAGTACGCACCAGCGGTCGGCAAGGCGGTCGAACGCGCCGGTCAGGCCAAGTCGCTCAAAGACACCCTGCTCGACATCATCCCCGAGAACCCGCTGCAAGAGGCGGTCGGCGCGCTCGATGGCAGTTCGCCCGGCAACGGCATGCTGGCCGTGATGTTTTTCGCGCTCGTGTTTGGCGTGGCACTGTCGGTCGCCGGTCCGCGCACCACCACGCTGGTGAGCTGCCTCGAAGGGCTGTTCGACGTCACGATGGTGGTGATCGGCTTCGCCATGCGCTTGGCCCCCTATGCCGTGGCTTGCCTCGTGTTCGCGGTCACCGCGCGCATGGGGCTCGATATCGTCAAGACCCTCTTCTGGTTCGTGCTGACGGTCCTCTTGGGGCTGGGGATTCATTTGTTCGTCGTCTACTCGGCCGTGGTCTACTTCGTCGGCGGGCGGCGGCCGTGGGACTTCTTGCGCGATACTTCTGAGGCGATCTTCACGGCCTTTGGCACGTCGAGCTCGAACGCCACGTTGCCCACTTCGCTGCGCGTGGCCCGCGACCGCTTGAAGCTCCCCCCCGACATCGCGCAGTTCGTGCTCACCGTCGGCTCGACCGGCAATCAGAACGGCACAGCCTTGTACGAAGGGGTCGTGGTGCTGTTTCTCGCCCAGGTATTCGGCAAAGACCTCACGCTCGCGCAGCAGATTTCGGTGGTGCTGATGTCGGTGCTGGCCGGCGTCGGCACCGCGGGCGTGCCGGGGGGCTCGCTGCCGCTGTTGGTGATCGTGCTGCGCAGCACAGGCGTGCCGGCCGAGGGGATCGGCATCATCCTGGGCGTCGATCGCTTGTTGGACATGAGCCGCACGGTACTCAATGTCACGGGCGACCTGGCGATCGCGGCCTGCGTGGCCAGCAAAGAAGCGCAGCCGAGCGACTATCCCGAGCGCGGAGGATAGGTAATTCGCTGCAATCCTCTGTAGCCGGGGTCTGTGACCCCGGACCGTCCAGGCAATCGCCTGCGACGCGCCTAGGGCATATCCGGGAATGTAATGTTGCCGCGGTTGGGGTCCATGTAGTAGATGCCGTAGCTTTCGAGCGTCGCCAGCAGCGATTTCACGGCCGGCCAATTGTGCTCGAAGCGCTCGCGTCCCATGCGCTCGGCGTCCGCAAGCGTGTCCTCGTCGAAGTCAGGCGGGCGATCGATCCGCACTTTCGCAAAGTCGATGATGTAGGGTGGGTGCTGCATGAGGTCCATTTCGACAATCATCAACTCGTCGTCGGACATCAGCATGCGCGGCAGCCAGAAGCCGTCGATCGTCTCGGTATGTCCGTACTCCGCGAGTCTCGCGTAACTGTCACGCTCGTTCGCGTAGCTCGCAAACCGATGCAGCACTTTGACGGCGGTGCCGTCACTCGTTTTCCAAACATCGCCGTCGGTTCCGCCGCCAAGATACTCGTTGATCTGTACGCCCACGCGCCGCACGTTAAAATAGTGGACGACTCGGTCATACTGCTCTTCTCGATCTTGGCTTGCCATGGGCATTCATCGCCAATTCGGCTACTCCGCGACCGTCGAGGGCTTCTTTGTTTGTGGTGGTCGCGAGCATCGAGTCGCCAAGTCGAACGGCAGTTCCTTCGTGCTCATCGAGCCGTGCCGGCTTGCGCCAGGCACCTGCGGCGACCTCGTGGTGATTGTCGATGGCCACCGCAATTCAAGGCAAGTGTCTTTGCCTGACGGGGCGCTCGCCGGACGCGCCACTGTCGCCTATCAGGTCGTCGCGCCATTTTAGACGCTACCAGCTACGCACGGCTTAATCGATTGAGGAAGCTCCGCTCGGCGGTTTGCTGCCTTGAGACGGCAGCCGGCGGGTTCTCGGAACTTCAAGATGCAGCAGGTCGGCGATCTTCATCGCAAATGCAGTTCGAACGCGAAGAAAACGACCATGTGTTCCATGCACGTAGATCGAATTCTCTGACGAAAAGCTGAAAGCCGATTCGAATCGACCGTCAATTGTCACTCGGGTATAGGTGATTCCCGGGTACTCGTAAAAAGGTAACCGCTCGTGATCCGGTCCAATGGCAAATTTCTGTGCCAGGTCGGCCAGCGCCACGCCGTCTGTGATCGTGACCGATCGCTCAGTCTGGCCATGCCCGGTGTCTGCTGCGAGGTTGACCCTGATAGCATTTTGAAATGCCGCGCGCACAAGAGTCTCCAACTCGCTGTCGCGCAGCTCGTCGAGGGGCATCGTCGCCAGCACGGCCGGATCGGTGACCTCGGCCCGTCGGAGGAGAATCGTCGCCGCGATGGCAATCGCCACGGCCGCGAGCAGTGTCGCCACCAGCGCGGCGATGATTCTAGTTCGCGGACGTAGGACGGCGGGCATCCCCCGATCATACGCCCTGTTACGGCACCGGCAGAGCCCGTGGAGCCCGAGAATCGTGACGTGTCATCACCAGCGCCCCTACCGCCTGAACGTCGTCGCCGGGATCGGCGCGGTGCGCGCCGTGGCCGTGGGCGCTGCTTGCGGCGCCGTTACCTTCCCCTTTGATTCCAACACCAGCAACATGTCGGCCCGCGCCGGGCCCATGAAGCTCGTGAGCCCCATCGTCAGACCACTGGCTTCGCGCGCCACCGGCGTGGGCACCACGCCCAAGCCCACGATCAGCACGTGATCGGCGGGCCAGCGGAAGCGTTCGTGTAACCGGAACTGGCTCGACTGCAAGACGTCGACCTGCGTGCGCTGTCGCTGCGCCGCCGGCACCGGGATTTCGAGCGACACCGGCATCAGCCGTTCAATCTGGTCGATGTTGCACTTGATCGCCGCGTCGACCAGCGTGTTGTCGAGCGATAACAGCGGACTGAACTCGAGCGAGAAGCCCTCGTCGTACTGGGTCATTTCGGCCTGAAAGCCGGGCCAGGCCTCGGGGCGCAAAGCCAGGTCGCGCACGTAGGTGCGCGGGCGCATGTTGGCCACCACGGTCGACTGCCCGTTGTTCACCAGCAAATGAGGTGAGCCATGTTCGCGGAAATCGCTGCGTCGCCGCAGCTCGGCCAGCATGAAGGCCGCGTCCTCTTTCGTGATCAGCCACGCCTGCACGCCGGGCGTTTGCACGGGCACTGGCTTCAAGAGCCTTTGCACCTTGGTGCGCCAGCTCGGATGGTCGATCGTGATCACGCGCACGGAGAACGCTTGGGTTTCGGCGTCGGTGTTCACAAAGCGATCGACGATGTCGCCGACCATGGCCTGCACCTCGGGAGTGTGATAGACGCGCAGCGTGCGGCTGTCGGCCGCCAGCACGCTCACTTTTTCACTGTGCCAGACTTCAAAGCCGGTTTCGCGGAAAACCCAATCGACGATCGCCTGCTCGGGACGGTTGGTCGACGCGACGCGCAAAGTGTAAGGAGTAATGTCGTATTCGCGCCATACCTGGCCGTGCTCATTGGGCAGGCTGTCGGTCCCTTGCTTGACCTTGGCCAGTCCGCGCCGCGGACCAGGGGGCAAACCGCGCAGCGGTTCGAGCGGCTGATCGCCGCCGCTGGCGCCGCGCGGGGCATCTGCGGGGGCCGTTCGCTCCGCAGTGCGCCAACCGTTCTCGTCGATCTCGGCAGGGCGGCCGTCGGCTGGCGCCGAGTCGCCAGGCGCGCTCTCGGCTGGCCAGGCGGATGTGCTCGGGGCTGGACGCTGCCGCGCGCGGCGCCCTGCTCGCGGCTGAGTGGCGGCCGGGGCCTGATCGTCGAGTGCGTCCTCGGGCCCTTGAGCTACGGCCCAACCGGACGTCAGGCATGTCCAGGCCACGAGCAAGACCATCGCGCGGCTGATGCGTCGCGTCATCGCGAAACCTCCGTCGGTCGCGCCCGAGAACTTTCGCGAGGGCGCGCGGGTGTGTGAACGTGCGAATGCAATTGCGACCACTGGCCGACGATGGCGTCGCCCGCGGCCGCTGAGAAAGGGTCGGGAGTATAGGAAGGGGCCGCCGTGACGACAAGGCCGAGAGTGCTATCATGAACCGACAAGCGCGGGGCGTTTTCGGGGCGAGTCGTCGGAGAACCAGGGGCGTTTGCCCAGTTCGCTGCGTGCTGGCAAGAGCGGCAGTCTTGCCCGTCGATGCGCGGCGCGAACGGACGTTGCCGAACGCCGGGCATGTGTTGCTCACAATTCCTGCAGCCGATGAGGAGCCTTCGATGTCGCTAGCTGACCTCTTTCTCGGGGAGTTCGAGCAAGAAATGGCCGGGACGCGCAAGGTCCTCGAGCGCATCCCCGACGACAAAATCAATTGGAAGGCGCACCCCAAGTCGAACACGATCGGCTGGGTCGGCGCGCATCTCGTCGAGATCCCCGGCTGGGTCGAGGGGACGCTCACTCAAGACGCTTGGGACTTGCAGCCACCGGGCGGGGAGCCGTATCGCACTCCCCCCTGGACCAATCGCGCCGAGATGCTGGCAACCTTCGACAAGAACATCGCCGACGCGAAGCGCGCGCTGGCCGCGGCCTCGGACGGCGATTTCGCGAAGCCCTGGTCGCTGAAGATGGGCGGTCAGACGCTCTTTACGATGCCGCGCGCGGCGGTCATTCGCACCTTCGTGCTCAATCACACCGTGCATCACCGCGCGCACTTGTGCGTCTATTTGCGGCTGAACGACATCCCGGTGCCCGGGCTTTATGGGCCGAGCGCCGACGAACAAGGCTAACGCTACGGCAGCCATTCGCGCGAGCTAGCCGGGCAGTCCGCTGGAAGATCGACGGCGCATGTTCGAAGTAAACCGAGAAAATGCCATCGAATACTTGCGCGGGCAGGGACTCGTCGCGCTCGACGACTCGATTACGGTGCGGCGACTGACTGGCGGCATCTCGAACGAAGTGCTGCTGGTCGAGCGCTCTGGCGGCGCGGGTGGGCGAGACTCAAGGGCGCGCTCCGAGGGTTTCGGCGACTTCGTGCTCAAGCAAGCGCGGCCGCAACTGCGCACCCCGCAGCCCTGGTTTTCCAGCGTTGAGCGCAACTGGCGCGAGGTCGCGGTGCAGCGGCGCTGCGCGACGCTGGCGCCCGATCATGTGCCCGGCATACTGTTCGTCGATCGCGACAATTACTTGTATGCGATGGCGGCCGTGCCGGAGGGGCATCGCGTTTGGCGCGACGAGCTCTTGGCCGGACGAATCGACCCGGCTCTTGGCGCGCAGTGTGGGCAGTTGTTGGCGGCGCTGCACGCCGGCTCGTGGCACGATCGCGACATCGCCGCCGAGCTGGGGGACCGCCAGTTATTCCACGAGCTGCGCGTGGCGCCGTATTACGAAGCGGTGGCGCGCGACGTGCCCGAGGCGCGCGACTGGATGAACGACCTGATTGCGAGCCTGTCTGCGCCGCCGCAGGCCTTGGTCCATGCCGACTTCAGCCCGAAGAATCTGCTGCTGTTCGACGGCAACTTGACTCTTGTCGATTTTGAGACGGGGCACGCCGGCGATCCGGCGTTTGATCTTGGCTTCGTTCTCGCCCATCTCGTGCTGAAGACGTTCTACCACGCGCTGCGTGGGGAAGCGGACGCGTCGCGACGCGCGGAGCAAATGCTCGCATTGATCCAGCAGTTCTGGGACGCTTACTCGCCGATCGTTATCGAGCGCATCGGACAGCACTCGACCCAGCAGCTCACCCAGCGCGGCCTGCAGCATCTGGCTGGCTGCTTGTGGGCGCGGCTCGACGGCACCAGTCGCATCGACTATCTCCCCGATCCGGCCAGCCGTGAGCGCGTTCGCCAACTGTGTCGGGCGATTTTTCGTCGCGGGCCAGCACAGTGGGACGAAGTTGCGAAGTGGATTGAAGCGGCAGCCCTGATAACGCGCCAGGCCGATGGCCGCACGCTATCGTCAGAAAACTCGGAAAGTGAACCATGACGCGGATTGCCCACATTCACGCCCGGGAGGTGCTCGACAGCCGAGGTCAACCGACCGTTGAAGTCGAAATCACCTGCGAAAGCGGCGTGATGTCGTCGGCGATCGTCCCCTCGGGGGCGAGCACGGGCACCGCCGAAGCGCACGAACTGCGCGACGGCGACCCGCGCCGCTACGCTGGTCGCGGCGTGCTCAAGGCCGTCGCCAACGTGCGCGACGTGCTCGGCCCGGCCGTGCGCGGGCTCGATCCAGCCGATCAAGCGGCGGTCGACGCGCGGCTCTTGGAGCTCGACGACACTCCGCAGAAGACGCGCCACGGCGCCAATGCTCTGTTGGGTGTTTCACTCGCCGCGCTCCACGCCGGAGCAGCGGCGCGCGGCGTTTGGCTCTACGAGCACGTCGCCGAGTTGTATGGCCCGCTGCGGAAGGCCGATGCGGCGCCCCTCGTGCCACGCCTGCCGATGCCGATGACGAACATGATCTCAGGCGGGCTGCACGCCGGCGGCAATCTCGACTTCCAGGATATTCTGATCATGCCGGTGGGCGCGGCGGAGTATGCGATACAGCTCGAGTGGATCGTTCGCACCTATCGCGAACTGGGAAAGCTGCTTACCGCGCGCGGTTACGAAGGTCGGCTTGTCGGCGACGAAGGGGGCTTTGGGCCGCGCTTAAGTGGCCCGCGCGAAGCACTAGAGCTTGTTGTGCAGGCGACGGAAGCCGGGGGTTTGGCGCCGAGAACCGACATCGAGATCGCGCTCGACGTGGCGGCCACGCACTTCTATGAAAGTGGCTGCTACCACCTCAGAGCGACCGGCGACGAGCGCCTATCGTCCAAGCAGATGATCGACGGCCTTGAGCAACTCGTCGACGAGTTTCCGATCGGCAGTATTGAAGATGGCCTGGCTGACGAAGATTGGGTCGGCTGGCAGCGTTTGACTGCACGGCTCGGCTCGCGCGTGCGGTTGGTCGGCGACGACTTGTTCGCGACGAATCGCACGCGGCTTGAGCGCGGCATTCAATCGGGTGTTGCCAACGCCGTGCTCATTAAGTTGAATCAGATCGGCACGGTTACGGAGACACTTGCCACGATGGCTTTGGCCGAAGCGGCCGGCTATCGCCGCGTCGTTTCGGCCCGCAGCGGCGAGACCGAGGATGCGTCGATCGCCGACTTGGCGGTCGGCACGGCGGCCGAGGAGATCAAAATCGGTTCGATCGTACGCGGCGAGCGACTGGCCAAGTACAACCGCCTGCTGCGGATCGCCGAACGGCTCAGCAATTGAATCGCACATTAAGGGACCCGTGGCCCGCCCCCCATTCGTCGGGTTTCGTCGCAGTTTCACCTCATCTAGTACATAAAATCTGTGGTTTTTCAAGCATAACGCAAATGGTTGCTGGGGCCTGAAGATATGGCGAGTGAACCTCAACAGCGCGCGGACTTTTTTTCGTGTGAGGTGTCCGGTTTGCCGAAGTTTTGGCGTCTTGGTGATTAGTGGCGGAAATCATTGCCGCCGGCAAGATATTCGCCGCCACGTCACCAGGCACACTTGCGCGATTTCGCCGTTTCGGCCTGCGAGTGACCCAAGGTGATTGCGACGTGCCGTTCAGGAGAGTTCGGGGGCATTCACTTACCCGGTCTCATCGTGCCCCATCGCAGCGATGGCAACGCAGGTGCTCACGTCTTTGTCGGCGGCCAGCTTGGCCCCGCCGCGTCGTTGGCGTGATCATCCCACGGAGGGTTTGAAGGGTTGGACAGGTAGCACGTCGGACCCCACAAAGCAATTACGATGACGGAGACCAACGGCAATTCGTTCGAGCAAAACGGGTCGACGCGCCGCGGTGACGGCGCCGAGCCGCTACTAATTGCCGCGCAAGCGGGGTCGTTGGAAGCGCTTGGCAAATTGCTGGCCAGTTGTCAGAAGTACCTGCTCCATATTGCCAACCGCGACCTGGCGGACGACGTTCAGGCGAAACTTGGCGCCGCCGACGTCGTGCAGGAAACGTTTGTTCAGGCACAACAGAGCTTCGATCAATTTCATGGCCGGACCGAAGAAGAGCTCCGCGCCTGGCTGGCGTGTATTCTTCGCTTTCGCTTGAGGCGAGTCAGGGAACACTACCTTCAGACGTCGAAACGCGACGTCACTCGGGAAGTTCTGCTGGACGATGGCGCCGGCGCGTCGCGATCGCCAGCGCCGCTTTGTGCCAGCGATCCGTCTCCTAGTCGCGTCGCGGTGCAATTGGAAGATGCCGCGCAACTGAATCGTGCCCTCGCCAGCCTGCCCGACGAACAGCGGCAGATCATTCTGTTCCACGATTGGGACGGGCGCTCTTTCGAGGAGATTGCCCTGCAGATGAGTTGCACCTACGATGCAGCGCGTAAGCGTTGGGCGCGGGCAATTCTTGCTCTGCAACGTCAGCTCGCCTCGCAATATCATGAGCATATTCCCTAGTGAGCCCGAGGGCGCCGGCGCCAGCGACGATCCGGAAGGCGAACGCTTCACCAGCTTGCTGGTTGCCTTCGATGAGTGCCTGCTGGCGGGCCGAGTCCCCGAAACCGAACTGAACCCGCCGGCCGAGCTTTCGCCCGAAGTGGGCCGCGCGCTATTGGCCGCGCAATCCTGCCTCACGCTGGTGCATTTCATGCGTGAGGCGTCGCAACTTCCTCAGGAGCCGAATCCTGGCGCCGCGCTCGAAGATCTTAATCTGGTTGGTCACTTTCAGATCGTGCGCGAGATCGGTCGCGGCGGGCAAGGGGTCGTCTTCTTGGCGCGCGACCTGGTCCTGGGTCGCAATGTCGCCCTGAAAGTGGCGCGCACCGACGCCTTCGGGAGCCAGGACCGACGACGGCGATTCCTGCGCGAAGCACGAGCGGCGGCCGGGCTGCAACATCAGAACATCTTGCCGGTGTTCGAGGCGGGTGAATCTGGCGGCGTGAGCTATATCGCGCAGGCTTATTGCGAAGGAGTCACGCTGGCCCAGTGGCTGAGTCAGCAGCCGACCGCGATTGCGCCGCGCACTGCCGCACTGATCGTCGCCGAGTTGGCTTCCGGGGTGGAGCATGCCCACGCGTGCGGCATCTTGCATCGCGACCTGAAGCCCCGCAACGTCATGCTCGATCCGCACGGCGAGTCGAAGGCGACCGGTTCGACGGGCGCCGCGAGCGCCAACCCGACAATGGCCAGCGGCGCCGGCGAGTTGCCGTTCACGCCGAAGTTGGCCGACTTTGGCCTCGCGAAGGCACTTGAGTCCGAGGGGGAGGAAACACAGGTCGGCGTGGTGTTGGGCACGCCCGCGTATATGGCGCCGGAGCAAGCCGAGGGTCGGCTGCGAGAGGTCGGTCCGCAGTCCGACGTTTACGGACTGGGTGCGATCTTATACGAAGTGCTCACCGGCATGCCGCCGTTTGTCGGTGGCTCGCATTCGGAACTGCTAAATCACGTGCTCCGCGACGAGCCCGTGCAGCCGCGGCGTGGACGTGCCGACATACCACGCGATTTGGAAGCCATTTGCCTGAAATGTCTCGAGAAGCAGCCGCAGCGGCGCTATACCACGGCCAAGGATCTGGTGGCCGACTTGCGGCGGTTTCTGCGTGGAGAGCCGACGCTGGCCCGACCGCAGCAACCTTGGGAACGCGCCGCGAATTGGGCACGCCGCAAACCGACCATGGCCGCGCTCGCGGCGGTCAGCACGCTGGCTATTTTGGTCGTGATCGCCTGGGGAGCGTTCTGCTGGGCGCAGGTTATCCGTCACTCGAGCGAGCTGTCGCGCGCCTTGGCTACGGCCGAACTCCGCCAACGCGAGGCCGAAGCCAGCCAGCGAAACTCGCAGCGCCTCTTGTACGGGGCCAACGTGAGGCTGGCTAGTCTGGCCATCGATTCCGGAAACGCACAAAGTGCCATCGACCTGCTCACACGACAGATTCCTCACGCTGGGCAACCCGACCTGCGCGAATTCACCTGGTATCACCTCTGGCATCTGGTGCACGCCGATGCGGCTACGCTCACTGGGCACGACGGTGATGTCTATTCCGTGGCTTTTTCGCCCGACGGCAAGTGGCTGGCCAGCAGCGGCCGCGACAAGACCGTCCGCTTGTGGGATCTTGCCACGCGCCGCAACGTGGCCACGCTTCGTGGCCACGACAGCGAAGTCAACCTCGTGGCTTTCGCCCCGGATCAACCGTCGACTCTGATTTCCTGTGGTGACGACGGGAACATCTTCGTGTGGGATCCCCAGCGTGGGGTAGAAGTTCAACGCCTGGCTGCCAATCAGGATGCGATTGCCTGCGCCGCGTTCTCGCCAGCAGGATCGCATCTGGCGACCGGTGGCAACCGCGGGCGGGTCGTCGTGTGGAATACAAGTGACTGGAGTCAGACGGTCGCCTGGCAGGCGAGCGAGGACAAGATTCAAACCCTCGCCTATTCGCGCGACGGTGCTCGGCTCGCCACCAGCGATGACTCGGGCCACCTCGTGATCTGGCGCATCAATGGCAACGCCGCCGAATCGGTGCTGCGCGTCAGGCTGAAACAGCGCGGTACGAGCCTCTGTTTTTCAGCCGACGGCAGCCAACTGATCGTGGGCTACTTGTCGGGCCCCATCGAGATGCTCGAAGCAGCCACGGGAGAACCCGTCGGTTCGGGAGAGTCCTTCGGTGCGACCGCGGGGACGATCCTGCCGACCGCCGACGACACACAGGTGCTTGCCGCGTCTCACGATGGAACGATCCGACGCTACGACAGCCACAGTCTGGAGACAGTGCATTTGCTGGCGGGCCATCCTGGTCGCATCTGGGGTGCCGACCTATCACCCAATGGCCGGCTACTGGCTACAGCCGCCTCGGATCAAACAATCAAGCTTTGGGAGCTGACGTATACTCCCGCAGCCGAGGTCGTCGGGCCTTTCGAAGCGCGCGAGCCCACGACTGCCGTGGCGGGCTTTGGTACGCTTGTCGCCGTGTCGGGCGACAATCTGGTTTCGCTCTGGGACCTGTCGATACATCAAGCTCCACGCGAGTATTCCACCGGCACGATTGGCATCGACTCGATTGCCTTTTCGTACGACGGTGCGTATCTGGTCGCCTGCTGTGACGATCGGAGTTTGATTCGCTGGCACGTCACGACTGGCGAGCGCCGCCAGTTAGTCGGGCCGAACGACGGGGGCGGTCCCTGCGTAGCCCACCCGCGAAGTCCCTCGGTCGCGGCTTGCTCTGGTCGGTCGGTCAAACTGTGGAACCTCGATGACGGCCGCTTGCAGAACACGATCTCACTCAACTGGATGCCTTTGCACCTGGCATTCTCACCCGATGGAGAATCGATCGCCGCCACGGGCGAGTACCTCGAGATTTGGCATCTCGGCAAACGTCGCCGCCTCGCCTCGCGGCATCTACCGGGCCACACCTTTACTTTGGTGGAATTCACACCGGACGGGCGGTACCTGGTCACCGCTGGGCAGGATCTAAGTCTTCGCGTCTGGGACGCGCGGACCCTCGAACCAATCGGCATGCTAATCGGCGGCAAGAATCCGCCGCACAGCTTGGATATATCGCCGGACGGCCGTACGCTCGCCACGCAAACGCAATCGAGTAGCAACGTCCGACTTTGGAGCCTCGATACCTTTCAGGAACTGGCCATCGTCCGGCCGATCCGCGGGGACGTGATTCCTGGCGGTCTAGCTTTTACTGCCAACGGCCGATCGCTTCTGTCGGTGTCGGTCGGGCCTGCCGGCGGGCAGTTGGTGCGCATCAACACATCGCGCGATCGACTGGCAGACGAGTCGAGCGCGCGTCAGGTCGATTGACGACCATCAACGACCGGCGTTTGTTCGCACGATAATGATTGGCAGCAACGAGTTGTGACGATTTGACGCACCGTAACTTTCGTTGACCCTGGTCGGCCGGGGGGTTATACTTTGGGGCTGTCGGCTGGCCTGTGTCTCTCCGGTTGCCGGTCGTCCGAACCCTTGTCTGTCCTGGTTATCTGTTCCCCGCTTCTGACCTCTGGGGGCGTTCGTCCTTCCGGGTCAGGTGAACGTTCCCGATCGCGGCAAGAGGCTGCGTGGAGGGGACCTGAACGATTCCGCGTCGATTCAAGGAGGAATCGAGGAGTTGCCATGAGCAATCGAGCGGCCGGCGATTCGAGTCGATCGCGTGGCCCGTTTGCCGATTCGCCACCCCCTGCTCCCAGCTCCCTCGGCGCCGGTCCAGCGGACGTGCGCGCCGCCGACGGTTCGTCGATGGCCAGCGACATGGATTCGAACTCGGACGCCGACGTTCCTCTGGCCTTCGGCGGGGAGCCTTCGCTGGCGATTCACGACGTCGCCTGGGCCGCGCCCGACGATCAGCCCACTCGCATTTCGAAACGTCCGCCTGCCGCCCTGCAAGCGGTGGACAACAATCGCAGCGCCGATCTGGCACATTTGCTTGCCGGTCAACAACTCGAACACTTCCGCTTGGAGGAGTTTGTCGGCGGCGGTGGCATGGGTGCGGTGTTTCGGGCGGTCGATACGCGGCTGGACCGGCAGGTCGCGGTGAAGGTGCTGTCGCGCGAGCAAGCGGCCGATGAAGAAACCGTGCGCCGCTTTCATAACGAAGCGCAATCGGCCGCGCGACTCGATCACGAGAACATCGCGCGGGTGTTCTACGTCGGCGAGGATCGCGGCTGGCACTTTATCGCGTTCGAGTTCATTGAAGGGCGCAACGTCCGCGACCTGGTATTGGAGCGCGGGCCGCTGCCGGTGGCCGATGCGATTTCCTACATCCTGCAAGTGGCTGAAGCCCTGGCTCACGCCAGCGGCCGCGACGTGGTCCATCGCGATATCAAGCCGTCGAATATTCTGATTACCAACGAAGGTCGGGCGAAACTGGTCGATATGGGGCTGGCGCGTCTGCACCAGGTCGAGCGGTCGAGTGGCGACTTGACTGCCAGCGGCGTGACGCTCGGCACGTTCGACTATATTTCGCCCGAGCAGGCGCGCGATCCGCGCAGCGCCGACGTGCGCAGCGATATCTACTCCCTAGGGTGTACGCTGTATTTCATGCTGTGCGGCCGGCCGCCATTTCCTGATGGCACGGTGCTGCAAAAGCTGCTGCAACATCAAGGTGACGCAGCGCCCGATTTGTGCCAGTTGAATCCCGCCGTCGCCCCTGAGTTAAGCACACTCGTTGCTCGCATGATGGCCAAGGATCCGAGCCAGCGTCCGCAGACGCCGCACGAGTTAGTTGCACAACTGGTTGCACTAGCGGCTCAGTTGGGGCTCGAACCGGCGAGCGCTGCGACGACCGTCGTTTGGACACAGCCGACTACTGGCGCCTGGACTCGCTTCCAACAAAACTTGCCTTGGATCGTACCAGCCGTGGTATTGGTGATGTGTGTCGCGGCCATCGAGTTCGTCTCGAGTTTCCGAGCGACAAACCTGGGATCGCCAGATAACGCTATAGCGGGCTTGCCTGTACTGGCTTCCCAGGGGACAAGCGGCAACGGCGCGGGCCGAGGCGAGGGCCCCGCACCCACGGCGCCGGGGAACGAGCAATCGATCGGTCCCCCAGCCTCGGCCAACAAGAATGCGCGAATGCAATCAGGCGCCCCGCAAGGCATTGGCCATGCTCCGGAGGGTGTCGCGAAGGCCAACCCGCCGCGGAATAGCACGTCACCGCCGGCGGAACCCCTGGTTGCTCCCGCAGGCGACACGACTGCAGAGACTAAGACGAACGTCGATGGATCATTCGCAGCGCCGTTCGCTGAGACTGCCGAAACTACGACCAAGGTGGGCCCCGCACCTGGTCTGGCTGAGAACGCCGTTGGCGAAAATACATCAACGTTGCCTGACGCAGCACACCCGCTGCTCGGCGTTCTCGAAGAGGTCGGCCTGGCCGGCGAAGGCACCTCGGCCACGGCCGCCGCGCCGACGAGTGCGGGCATCGGTTCCGCTTTGGCAATCCACGGCCAATTGCAGGCCTCGAACTCGGTGCCGACGGTCGATGCGCCATCGCGTACTCCGGCAGGCGTCGCCGTGCCGCCACCATCGCAGCCTGGTCTCTTAGTGGTTGACCCGACAGCCGAGGCCGCACAAACCTTTGCATCACTCGAAGCCGCCTGCGCGGCGGCCCGCAGTGGCGATGTCATCGAGCTACGCTACAACGGTCGGCTTGAGGAGCGGCCGATCCAACTCGAGAACCTCAAGCTGACGATTCGTGCCGGCGACCAGTATCGGCCCGTGGTGGCGTTTCATCCGCGCGACGCCGACCCCGTCGAATACCCGCGCCACATGCTCACTGTCACGGGCGGTCGACTCACCCTGATTAATGTGGCGCTCGAGCTCGATCTGTCGCAGGAGCTGCCGGCAGACGGCTGGTCGTTGTTCCGCGTGCGGCAGGCCGAGTCGGTCGAACTCGAGAATTGTTCGTT
The DNA here is from genome assembly GCA_019745975.1 of Pirellulales bacterium. Lineage (GTDB taxonomy): Bacteria > Planctomycetota > Planctomycetia > Pirellulales > JAEUIK01 > JAIESQ01. The sequence continues at coordinate 4,108 of JAIESQ010000063.1, read as the reverse complement.
GACGATCGGCAATGCCACGAGCCGGCAGCGCGTGCTGCACGCCGAGGTCAGCTTCATCGAGGTGGTCGCGCTGGCCGGGCAGGGGGCAACCAATTCCTCCCCCATCGAGCCGCTTTCGCTCAAGCTGACGAACTGCATCGCGCGGGGCGAGGCCGACTTTCTCCACGCCGAAGATCTGCAGCCCTGCTCGCTCGTCTGGAACAACGGCTTGCTGGTGACAACTCAGCGGCTGCTCGTCGCCACGGGCGGACGTGCGACACCCGCGGGCCCCGAACGCTTGCACCTCGATCTGCGACACCTGACCGCGGTGGTGCGCTCGGGCTTTTGCCTGCTGACGAACTCGACCGACGGCCCACGTCAACTTGACGCCGTGATTCAATGCACGAACAGCATCTTGCTGGTCGAGGACGCCGCCGCACTGATCGAGCAGTCGGGCATTGATACCGTCGAAGCGTTCCGTCGGCGCGTCCGCTGGGAGAGTGAACGGAACTTTTACGATGGATTTCACATCTTCTGGAAGATTCGTGGCCAGAGTCAACTCGATGCGCCGCAAGAGATGACCTTGTCGGCTTGGCGCGCCTTCTGGCAAGGGCAAGAAAAGAGTTGGGGACGCGTGCTCTGGCGTCAATTGCCCGACCCGTCGCGCCCGCTGCACCAGCACACACCGGCCGATTACGCGCTGGATACCCGCGTCGCCGATAATGCGGCCGTTCGCGGCGCGACCGATGGCCGCAATGCTGGTTGCGAGGCAAATCTGCTTCCGCCGCTGCCGTTGCCGGCTTCAAGTAACGGCCGCTCGGCACAAGGGCCATCGAGCGGTGGCGTGTTGCGGTAGGCCTCGCGCGGTCGACGACACCGTATCTCTCGTTCTGCCAGTGGTTTCAGTAAAAATCGATCTAAGAACCGTCCGGCAGGTAAGCGGCGAGGCTAATTGACACCCGCGGAGCGCGCAGCTTAACTATCTAGTGCGCTGGCGGCCTGTCCGCCGGCGACTTGCCCTGTTCGCGCCCTGCCCACGGGCGCTCCGGTCGCGAATCCCACCTACCGGCCGGGTGTTTCCCACGAGACATTCACGAGGAGACGTTTGCATGAGATTGGCGATGTATGTCCTGGCGCTGGTCGCGGCCGCCGTGGTGATGACCTCTCTCGCGGCCGAGTCGGCCCAGGCCAGGCCTCCCTACAACAAGGAATTTCAGGCCAAGTATTTGAAGAAGGACAGCAAGGATCCCGCCGAAATGGCGCTGGCTGCCGCGATCGAAAAGGTCAAGTGCAACGTCTGCCACAAAGGCAACAACAAGAAGATGCGCAACGACTACGGCATGGCGCTCTCGAAGTTGCTCACTAAGGCCGACGCCATGAACGTCGAGAAGATCAAAGAGTCGCTCGACAAGGTCGCCGAGGAGCATAGCAAACCGGACGACGACAAGAGCCCGACCTTCGGCCAGTTGCTCAAAGAAGGCAAGCTTCCCGGCGGCGAACCCGAGGAAGCGACCGCCTCGGCTGGCCAGTAAGGGTCACCGCTGGCCGCCACGCATCGTGGCAAGAACTCAAGCAATCGACTGCGCCTGGTCAGGTGGTGCTTTGTCACTTGGCCAGGCCTTTTCTTGCGCCCGCGCAATCCGCAGCGGCGTTCCCAGCCCTCACAGTCCATTCGGCTGGCCATTTTCGGCCCCGCAAGCGTACTATCCTTGCGTACGTTCACGAGTTACGCCTGCCGACCCGGCGTGAGGTTACGCCGCGGCCGGTGGCTCAAACCGGTTTGCCCGCCTGCCTCCGAGTGACTAGCGTCCCCCGGGCGGCGACTCAATCGTTGCCACGGATCGCCGGCCGCCGCTCCGCTGACTCGGGGGGAACGCCAGCCTGTGGAAATGCTGTTGGAAGTCACCTCGCCTAGCGACGAACAGTTGGCGGCCGAAGCAGCCCGCGAGGGCTCCGATGGGCTCGCCTTCCAGACGTTGGTCGAGCGCTATCGCCAGCGCGTCTGGCGCATTTGCTACCGCTTGATGGGCAATGAGCAAGATGCCCAAGACGCCGCGCAAGAGGTCTTTGTGCGGCTCTTCTTTCAGCGGGGCAGATTCGCGGGCCGCTCGAAGTTCTCGACCTGGGTCCATGGCATCGCGCTGCGAGTGTGCCTGACGATGCGTCGTGGGCGGGGGCGGCGCCAACGCCACGAGACAGCCGCCGGCGACGCCACTTGGGCTGAGCGTCCAAACACGAGCGCCCCGGCGCCGGGACTCGAGCTCGACCTTTACCAGATGCTCGACACCCTCGATGAAGAGGACCGCGCACTATTGATCCTCAAATACGCCGAAGGCTACACGTTCGAGGAGCTGGGGCAGATGTTCGACATGACCACCAGCGCCTGCAAGATGCGCGTGATGCGCGCCCGCGAAAAGTTGCAACAGCGCTTTCCAGGAGAGCGCGTGTGATCCCAAGTGTCCCGATCGCGGTGAGCGCCCCGTCGCCGTCCCTGTCCGTTGACGATTGCCAAACGGAGTTAACTCCATGAGTGTCGATTTGCTCGACCGACTCGGCGAGACCGAAGTGCCGCCGGTGCCGACGGACTTCGAAAGCCAGTTACACGACCGGGTGAACAACGGCTTGCTGGCAGCGCAGATGGCCGACTTTATCGTCCGCGCGATGCCTGCCGTGTTTGTCGAATTCTCCAAGGCCTTGCTCTATTTACTGGCAATTTCACTCACGGGACGCGAACCACCGCGTGACCGCCGCCCTACCCCCCGGCAACCAAGACAGTGACCGGGCACGCCGAGCGAGCGTGCCGCGCGGCGAATGGCTCAACGAGGTCGACCAGGCCTTCGCACCGCGCGGACGAGCGACGCCGTGCCAGACGCCCACAAACAACCAGGCGTCAGCCGTGAAGTGTGAGCGCCAAACAAGGCATTCCACTCCACCTGACGCGCGAGCCACTTTCTCTATCGAGGAGATCAAGACATGTTGAATTTCTTGCTACTTGCCGCCGCGGCGCCTGCCAAAGCGGCTGAAGCCGTCACGGCCGCGGCGCCGGCACCGACGAGCCCGATTCAAACACTCCAGGACAGCTTGAACCTGGAGAAGGTCACGAGCTGGAAGGACACGTTCATCGACACGTTCGCCGGCGCGATGAAAGACATCATCGAGCTGACGCCAGTCATTCTGGCCGCGCTCGTCGTGCTCGTGATCGGCTATGTCGTCGCCCGCTTTGTCGCCAAGTTCACCAGTGCCTTGTGCGAAGCGATCGGCCTGCAGAACGCGGCCGAGCAGGGCGGCCTGGTGCAATCGATGCGCCAGGTCGGTATCAACCGCACGGTGCCGGCGATCGTCGGGACCATCGTCTTCTGGCTGTTGATGTGCGTGTTCGTGATGGCCGCTTTCAACATCCTGGGCCTCGAAGCGGTCAGCACCGCCATGCAAGACCTTGTGGCCTTCATTCCCAAGTTGCTGGTCGCGACGGTCGTCGTGGTCGTCGGTCTGTTGGTCGCCACCTTCATGCGTGGCGTCGTGGCCACGAGTGCCGATCGCGTCGGACTGACCTATGCCGAAACGCTGGCCACGGGCGTGTACTACGTGGTCGCGCTGTTGACGTTCATGGCCGCCTTCGATCAGCTCGGCGTGCAATTCGCGCTGTTGCGTGAGCTGATCCTGATCGCCTTCGGCGCCGTGGCGCTCGGCTTCGGTCTGGCCTTCGGCTTCGGCGGCCGTGACGTGATGGGGGGTATCCTGGCTGGCTACTACCTGCGGCAGCGGCTCCATGCCGGCGACCGCGTCACCGTGGCCGGCCTCGAAGGACGCGTTCGCGAGGTGGGCCCGGTCGCCACGATCGTCGAAACCGACGAAGACGGGCTGCTCAACCGGCACAGCATCCCGAATGCCAAGATGCTGGCCGAGGCGGTGCGTTAACTTACGGGGCATCTGAGACGCGGCCGGTGACAGCTAGCCTGTCCGGCGGCGTCAACCTGAATGCAACACGGCGGGGGGTGGAAGCCTAGGACGGGTTTCCGCCCCCTTTCGGTTGCGCGCGTGACGCCGATATCACGGTCGAGTAGGAGAGGGGCAGCACGTTGCTGCCGCCTCTCCCCTCCTCAAACCGGACGTGCGGAGCTACCGCATC
>JAIESQ010000107.1 GCA_019745975.1 Pirellulales bacterium | reverse complement strand
CAGCCGCCCGGATTCGGTGAAGCCTGACGCCGACCGCCAAGCAACGAGCACGTGCAGCGGTCGGGCTCTCCGGGGTGATAGGGGACAGCGGGCATCGACAGAACAACCAGGAACCTGGGAGACCTGCGACGGCAGCCCGCGACGCTCCGTCGCGCGCAACCGGCGGCGGGAAAGCATAACCGCCCTCGGGCCGGCGCAGGAGTCGGAGGGGTTCGTAGTAGCGACGAAGCCGGGCAACGCCGGCCGAGCGAAGGAACCCTGCCGGAGAGTCGTGGCAGTCAACGAAGGACGTGCCGCTTGGGTCTTGCACCCGACTACGGAATTCAACGCGTCCTTTCGCGACCGCCACTGGTTGTTGGTCCAAGCGGATGCGGTCAACATTCGTGCATGTCCAGCAATGAGTGTCTTCGGGAAAGCCGGATGCGGTAGCTCCGCACGTCCGGTTTGAGGAGGGGAGAGGCGGCAGCAACGTGCTGCCCCTCTCCTACTCGACTGGATGTATCCTTTGTGCCTTGGCGCGAGGCCAGTGCTTTGGACGCAAAACTCCCTTTGGACGCAACTTGGACGCACGCGCCCGACGATTTGCGTCCAAGAATAACTCGTTGTGAAGAAAGGACTTGACTGCTTGTAACGGCCCCTTTGGACGTTTTGGACGCAAATTCCCGGGCAATCTTATTCTGGGCCCCCCCAGACCGCCTGCGTGAGAATCGTCGTTTCGCGGCCGCGGCAAGTTCTGCTCGACCCCGTTCGAGCCGACGCGCAGTATCTCAGTATCAGACAAACCAAGGACTAAGTTACGCATGCCAATTGACGAGCGCTGAAGCCAGGTAAGCAGCGCCAGCACGCTACTTGAGTTGCAGGAATCGACTTGAGCGTGGCGGGTGGCCAATCGCGCGACCGAGGCCGCGATCGCAGCGCAGCGGCCCATTTTGACAAACCTAATAGACGTTCTCGCAAACGGCTGCGATGATACCGCCAGGTGTCATCTCGCGCTGCGGACATCGCCGCAGGCGACCCCTTCAACGACGAACTAATCCATCCGCAGACAGGAATCGCCCGATGGCCCGCACATCGCCCCGCAGCGTTTCGCGTCGACAGTTTTTGGCCACCACCGCCGCTGGCACGGCCGCGCTCGTGGGTGCTCCGACCATTCTGACCGCCAAGAAAACCGACAGCCCGCTGGTGGTTGGCGAGGGGGAGCATCGCTTCGAAGTGCAGCATGACTGGCCGCGCCTGCCTGATAAGTTCACCTGGCAAACGACGCACAACGTGGCGGTCGACCGTGCGGGTTGCCTGTACGTGATTCACGAAGGGAAGGCCGACCTCAAGGATCATCCGTCGATTTTTGTGTTCGATCCCGAAGGTTCGTACATCCGCTCGTTCGGCCAGCAGTTCCAGGGGGGCGGGCACGGTATCGAGATTCGTCAGGAGAGAGGGCAGGAGTTTCTGTATGTGTGTGCCTATCAAGCCCTGAAGACGTTCGCCAAGCTCGACTTGAACGGCGAGACGGTCTGGCAGAAGTGGGCCCCCATGGAGTCGGGCGTGTACGCGGCAGAAGAGGACACCAAGCCAACCGGCAAGTGGGGGCGCGATCGCTTCATGCCGACGAATTTTGCCTTCTTGCATGACGGTGGATTCTTGTTGGCCGACGGCTACGGCGCGTTCTACATCCATCGCTACGACAAGGATGGCAAGTGGCTGTCGTGCTTTGGCGGGCCGGGCGAAGGAAAAGGCAAATTCAACACGCCGCACGGCGTGTGGGTCGACCGCCGCGCGGGGCGCGAACCGGCGATCGTCGTCTGCGATCGGGCCAATCACACGCTGCAGTACTTCAGCATGGATGGCAAATACCTGGAGACGCTCACCGGCTACGGGCTGCCGGCCAATGCCGAAACGTGGCAGAATCTGCTGGTGGTGCCCGAACTGCACGCCCGCGTGACCTTGCTCAACGACAAGAACGAAGTCGTGGCCAGGTTGGGGGAGGACGTGGCGCGGATCACGGGCGAAGGGGGAATGCAGGTCCGCAGCGACCGTGCCAAGTGGCAGGCGGGCAAGTTCGTCCACCCGCACGATGCCTGCTTCGGCCAGGACGGGAGCATCTTCGTGGCCGAGTGGGTGGCGACCGGTCGGGTATCGAAATTGAAGAAGCTGGCGTGAGGTGTGCCAGCTCGATGTGCAATTCGCGTCCACGGCCACGATACACCAGCCAGCGTCGTGCAGTGTAGAATACTCATATGAATCAGGGTCGGCTTCCAGAGACGCTTAGGGCCGGAGGCGCGGCATGACGGTGGAGATAACAGGCACCGTACACGGTAAGACCATTGAACTTGACCACGCGCCTGGCTTGCCCGATGGCCAGCGTGTGACTGTCATTGTTGCGAAGACGGAAGCCACGGAGACGCTAGCGCCAGGTGAGGGACTGCGACGGGCGTTCGGCGCTTGGGCGGAAGACGCAGAGGAGCTCGACGCGTACTTGAAGTTGAACCGCCAGCAGCGCCAGATTCCTCGGCGCGAGATCGAACCGTGAGTTTCCTGCTGTGAGCATGGATGAGAAGCCTAAAGCGACCCGCCTTTGTCCTGCCTGCCGAGGGAGCGGCATTGATAAGTCCCTGCATCGTCGCTACACGACGGGCGGCCACAACGACCGCTCATGCCCCCGGTGTCACGGTGAAGGGCATATCGAGTTTGATGAGGAAAAGGGTGGGGCGACTCGCAACCCGCCCTGCGCTTAAGTAAGCGTTTTTCATAGTTGCCACCGTTCCGTCGGCGATTCACTTCGCCTGTTTGAACTGCCGATCGGAGAAGTCGAGGTACCGCAGTCCGGTCATGCACGCCCGTGCATGACAACCGCGCGGCGTGTGACTCTTGTCAGGCACGGGGTGCCTGACCTACGGTTGCTCCGTGTTGCGACGCGGTTCGAACGCACCGCACGTCAGCAATTGCCTCTTGTGCCTGCGGCACCCCGATTGGATCGGGGCCACCCGAAGCCACGTGGGCGCGTGAGAGTTAATATCCTTCCGTCGGCGTTCACTTCGCCGGCTTCGGGTGTCGATCAGCGAAGTCGAGGTACCGCAGCCAGTCGTAATCCGTCAGGGCGTGCTTGCCGACGCGCAGGTGGTAGCCAATCTGCTGGCCGACAACTTTGCCGGTCTCAGGCTGGTCGGTGACGTCGAGCCCCGGCACGCCGAGCAGCTTGTAGACGGCGTCGGCCCCGGCGGCAGCCAGAAACTCGCCGCGCGGATCGGCCCAACCGTCGTCGACAGCGCTGGCCACGTAAACCGGCCGCGGCGCGGAGAGCGCCACCAGTTCGTGCTGATCGACAGGCAGTTCGCTTTCGCGATCGTTGTACTGTTTGAAGTTACCGCAGAACCAGTGCGGGAAGGCACGGTTGATGCGGGCCACGGTTTCGCCGAAGTTGCGCCGGCTGAGCGCCGCACCGCCGCAGCCCGAGTTGTTCGAGATCACCAGGGCAAAGCGCTGGTCTTCGGCGCCAGCCCAGAGCGCGGTCTTGCCCATCCGCGAGTGCCCGATCACGGCGACGCGCGTGGGGTCGATCGCTTTGTCGGTCCCGAGGTAGTCGAGGGCGCGACTCAGGGCCCAGGCCCAGGTGGCGATCGCGCCGGGCTGCTCGGGGCCGGGCGGGCCGGTTTGATCGGGATACAGTTGCTGGAGCACGCCCTCGCGAAACCGTGCGGCGTCGTCGGGGCAGAAGTCGGCGGCGGTGAGAGTGCCGATCGCGTAACCGCGGTCGAGGATCACCTCGAGCAGCTTGGCGCCAGGGAGCTTTTCGGCGACTGGTACTTCGAGCGGTTTGCCGGGCACGGGCATCGCGGCCGAGGCATCGAACAGGTGCATGCCGACGAAGGCCGGTACGCGCCCGTCCGCGTCGTTGGGTGCGTACAGCGTCAGCACGATCGCGGCGTTGTCGCCGGCGCCGCCGAGGCCGTGAATGCGCACCTGCTTGCGCGTCGCGCGGCCGTCGACCGCGCTGTCGTCGGTGGATTCAGTATCGAACCGTAGCGCCGTGGGCTTGGGAGGCCGATGTCCGTAAACCTGGTTCTCGAACAGCGCAAGCAATTCGGGGCGGCGCTTGTCGTGCCATTGCATGGGCGTGGTCACCGGCGTGCCGTCCTGCATCACTAGCGGATCGGGAAGCGTGTAGGCGCCGACCTTCGATTCGTCGTAGTTGAATTCTTCCTCGGCGCCGCGCGCGGGCAGCGGCGCAATGGCGTGAACGAGGAAGGCGAGAATCGTAAGCGTGATGAAAAGCCGCGACATGGAGAGTCAACTCGCAGGTGACTTGGGATCACGGAAACTTCGGATAGCATTATGCCTGCGCTATGCATCAACGGCGACTGCCGCTTGGCGCTGAGCCCCAATTGAACCATCGGATGCCCAGATGTCCGCGGGACCAGTTCTACAAGCCGGCAATCTGCTGTTGCGCCCCTGGCGCGACGGCGACTTGCCCGCCTTCGCCGCTTTGAACGCCGATCCGCGCGTGATGGAGTTCCTGCCGGCCGTGCTCGATCGGGCGGCCAGCGACGCGATGGCCGGGCGGATCCGCGACCATTTTGCTCGGCAAGGCTACGGGCTGTGGGCGGTCGAAGTGCCGGGCGTGACCGATTTCGCCGGCTTCGTAGGTTTGAACGTGCCGCCGTTCGAGGCGCATTTCATGCCCTGCGTGGAGATCGGTTGGCGATTGGCTGTCGACTACTGGGGGCGCGGCTACGCGACGACCGGGGCGCGGGCGGCGCTCCACTTCGCCTTTGACAAGTTGCAGCTCGCCGAGGTCGTGTCGTTCACCGTGCCGCACAATGTGCGCTCGCGGCGCGTGATGGAACGACTCGGCATGGCGCACGACCCGGCCGACGACTTCGATCATCCGCTCTTGGCAGATGGCCACCCGCTGCGGTGGCACGTGCTGTATCGAGTGGGGCGAACGGAGAGAAAATCGCTGTAGCCGGCCTCTGTAAGGCCGGTCCGGGGTCACAGACCCCGGCTACAGAGAATGTTGCCGACAATAGCTGGTAGTCAAACCTGCCTACAGGTGATGCACGGCGTGGCCGTTGGTCGGCAGGTGATGCCCGTTGGTGGCCGGCAGCGGCAGTTCGATCTCGTCGAGCGTTACCGGGACCGTCGATGGCGCCGACGATTTGAATTGCCGGTTGTAGACGTAGCTATAGGCCACTGGGATCACGACCAAGGTGAGCACCGCCGAAAAGAGCAACCCGAAGATAATCGCCCCGGTCAGGGGCACCCAGAATTCGCCGCCACCCGTGATGTTAAAGAACGTGGGGAGCATACCGCCGATCGAGGTGAGCATCGTGAGCATGACGGCGCGGGCTCGCTTCTGACCGGCGACCATCAAGGAGTCGCGGACGTTGAGCCCGCGGGCCCGGGCCTGGTTGGCAAAATCGACCAGCACGATGGCGTCGTTCACCACCACGCCCGTCAGGCTGATCAAGCCGATGAACGAAGCCAGGCTGAAGGGGAAGTTGCAGGCCCACATGCCGAACACCACGCCGACGAACGACAGCGGCACGGTGGCCATGACGACTCCGGCCTGGCGGAAGCTGTTGAACTCGATGACCAGGATGGCCACGATCAGCACGATGCCGACAATCATCGACCAGAGCAGCGAGGCGAAGCCTTCGTCGCGTTCTTCATTTTCGCCGGTGAAGGTCGCGCGCACGCCTTCGGCGTCGGAGGCCGGTTCGCCGAGGAACTCAATCGAACTGCCGGCGACCGCTTTGAAGCCCAACTGCGGCAGGAGTTTTTCGCGCAGTCGGGCAAACACGTGGTCGGGGATCACGTCCATGTCCGCGCGGACGTCGGAGGCGACCGTGACGGTCCGTGTGGCATCGCGATGATTGACACTGTACAGGCCCGACTCGCGGCGTACCGACGCCAACTCGCCGACGGTAGCGCGGCGGCCGCTCGGCCCCGTGATCATCATTCGCTCGACGTCCCCCTCGTAGCGTTGGTACTCGGGCGTGGCCTGCAAGCGGAGCGTGACATCTTCGTCGTCGAGTGTCAGCTCGATCGTGGTATCGCCGAGCACGGCCGTCTGCACGGCGCGGGCGACATCCATCTCGCTCATGCCGAACAGGCCCACCACGGCCGGATCGGGCTCGATCACCACCTCGGGGCTGTCAGGGCGGTAGTCGGCGCGAGCTTCGACCGTGCCGGGGACGGCGCCGATCATTTCGGCCAGGCGGCGAGAGAGGCGACCGAGCTGATCGAGATCTTTGCCGCTGAGCCGGACGGCGACGTCCGCGCCACCGGGCGGCCCCTCTTCGATCTGCTCGATGCGGTACGACATGCCCGGCAGCGGTCGAATCTTTCCGCGCAGCTCATTGATGATGACCGATTCGTGGCGATTGCGATTGGTGGCCGGCACCAGCTCGACCATCACGCGGCCAAATTCGGGGCCGGTCGCCGGATCGGTGTCGAGCCGCTGCGCCAGGCCAGCGGAAGAGCCGATCGCCGTGACAAAGTGTTTGAGCTCACCGGTTTTTTCCAGATCGCGCAAGGGGGCGGTGATCGCCTCCGCGGCGGCGGCTGTTTGCTCGATGCTGTAGCCCAGCGGTAGCTCAAAGCTGATTTCGAACTGGCCGCGATCGCTCGGCGGAAAGAACGTAAAGCCGATCAGTCCCAGCTTGAGCATCAGCGCGGCCCACAGAATCGACATACCGCCGGTGAGCGCGACGACGCCGCGATGGTCGAGGCACCACGACAGCAATCGGGCATAAGCGGCAAAGAACGGCGCCCAGAGGCGTTCGACGCGATCGGTGCTTGGGCTGCCGGCGCCGGCTTGCAGCCGCTTGCTGGTCGGCACGTAGTCGCGGAACCAGCGCGCCGCGACAACCGGCACCAGGAAATGGTCGACCAACAGCGAGCCACACAGCGCCATGCAGACGACCACCGGCAACACGCCGAGAAAGTCGCCCATGATGCCTGGCACCAGCAACATCGGCAAGAAGGCGGCCACGGTGGTCATGTCGGCGGCGAAGACCGGGACGGCGACTTCGTGCGTGCCGTTCTTGGCGGCGGTGAACGAATCTTGCCCTGCTTCGAGATGCCGATAGATGCTGTCGGAGACGATGATCGCGCCGTCGATCACCATCCCCAGCGCCACGATGAAGGCGAAGATCACCATGTTCGACACCGCGTAGCCGGCGGCATACAGAAACACGAACGCCACCGCCGAACTGAACGGAATCGCCAGCACCACCAGAAAGCCCACGCGCATGCCCATCGACCAAGCCAAGATCACCAGCACGACCATGGCGCCGAAGATGGCGTCGGATCCCAGCGTCTGGAACATGAAGGCGATGTCGGTCGAAATGTCGCGCGTGCAGGAGAACTTGATGTGCGGGAATTGCTCTTGGAGCTGCTCGACCTGGGCCTTGACGTCGGCGGCGGCGCCGAGCGTGTTGATGTCGGCTTCCTTGTTGACGATGATCGTGGCGCTGGTTTCGCCGTCGAGCTGGGCGAAGTTCATTAGCCGGCGATAGGTGTCTTCGACGTCGGCCACGTCATCGATGCGGACCAGCCGGCCTTCTTGTTCGCTGACGATCGCCTGGCGAATATCGTCGACGCCGCGAAACTTGGCTTCGCTGCGAACCTGCAGGTCGAATTCTTGGGAGTTGAGGCTGCCGCCGGGCATCTCGGCGTGGAAGTTCGCCAGGGCGTTGCGCACCTGGTCGAGTGATATTCCGTATTGGGCGAGCAGATCGGGATTCACATTGACGTGAATCTCGCGTTCGCGGCCGCCGAACAACTGCGTGTTGGCCACCCCCTTGACGGTTTCGAGCTTGTCCTGGGCGTCTTCGGCGATCTGCTTGAGCGTGCGCTCGTCGAAGCCCGGCGGCCCCGACAGCGTCACGAGCATGATCGGCGAGCTTTCGAAGTCGATGGCCGTGACGGTCGGCTGGACCTCGCGACCCATCGGCAGTTCGCGGCGCACTTCGTTCACCAGGTGCTCGACGTCGTTGCGCGCGCGGTGCGATTCGATGCCGTCGAGAAAAATCACCTGCGTGATGCTCGAGCCACGCATGCTGGTCGAAGTGATGAAATCGACATTGTTGAGCCGCTGCAGCGCCTCTTCGATTTTGCGCGTGACGCGTTCCTCGACTTCGGTGGGTTGCGCGCCGGGATAAGGAACGGCCACCATCACGATCGCCGTGTGGATCGCCGGAGTGCGCTGCACGGGGATGCGCATGCCGGCGAAACCGGCCAGCGCGATGATCAAGAGCGTCAGCACGATGACGACGCGCGGATGATCGACGGCCTGGTCGGTCAGGTTCTTCATGATGAACTAACTACTGGCGATGCGCCCCGAGGCAAGTTGCTACGGTCGCGCGCCGGCTTTTTCGTTCGGCAACGAGATGTCGGCCTGCAGGACTTCGGTCCCCTGGGGGTTCGTTTCGCGGACCACGACCTCGCGCCCGTCAATCAGGCGATGCTGGCCGCGAACGACGACCGTGCGATGCTCGGCCGGCAGGTCGGGCAATATCAAATCGGATCCTTGCGTGACCCAGCGATCGAGCTCCAGCGACCGCGCTTTGCGGTCCTTGTCGACCGAGAAGAGCAGCATCTTGCCATCGCGATTCACGGCCGTGACGCTCGGCAGACGGAAGCCATCGAGCGTGTCGATCACGATTCGCCCCGTGGCCACCAAGCCGGGTCGCAATTGCCGATCATCGTTCGGCACGACAATTTCGATCTCGAACAAGCCCGTGCGGTCGTCGGCCGACTGGGCCACGAGGTAAACGGAGCCATGCATCGGCGCGGGACGCTGGCCGAACTTGTCGCGAGCCAGAAACTCGATGTGCACCGGCTGTCCGACGCGGACCTCGCCCACGCGCGACTCGGGCACGCCCACGACTAGCAGCATGCGATCGACTTCGATGATCTCGAAGATCTTCTGATTGGCGTTAACGGTCTCGCCAACGTTGGCCAACCGCTTGGAAATGACGCCCGCGACGGGAGCGACCAGCACCGAGTCGCGAAGGCGCTCGACGGCCGTTTGTTCGGCAGCTTCGGCCAAGTGCAAGTTTGTTACATTCTTCTGGAATTCGGCATCGGTCATCGCGCCGGGGGACCGCGCGCGCAGATCCTTGGCTCGATTCATGTCGCCTTGCGCCTGCTCGAGCCTGGCCAACGCCTCGCGGCGCTGCACCTGCAGCAGGCGCTGGTCGAGGCGGGCGATTTCCTGCCCCGCTTTGACGTAGTCGCCGTCGTCGAGCGGTTCTCGCTGGTCGTTGACGCCTAGCGCTTCGAGACGTCCGGCAATCTCGAAGCCCAGCGCATAGCGCTCATAGGGGCGCAGCATGCCGGCGTAATTATCGGTGATTTCGATGTGCTGGCGCTCGGCCTGGATCACGGCCACCGGCGTGGGGGGCACCGGCAGAACTTGCGTCTTGCGCGTCGTGCCCGAGCCGATCCAGCCCACGCCCAGCGCCGTAGTGACCATGATCACCGCGGCGCCGATCGTGAGAACGATGAGGCCGATAAGGTTGCCAGTTGCCTTGTTCATGCGGGATTCTAGCAGGGAGGTCAAAAGCGGCGCGGGATCGGCGGCAAGCGAGGGCAAATCGCTTGATTAGCGGTGATAAGTAAGCAGATTGCGGCTGGTTCGTGCTTCGGGGACAGTCGTTAGCTTCCTAATCAATGATCTTAGGCAGCCGTTTGCCCACCTACAATACAAATCGTCGCAATTCGCCCGGCAGTTTTTCGCGATTGCGAAGCGTGTATTGAAAAACGTCCCCGCGCACGCGCTCAGTCCGTACTTTTGGGTGGGCTGCCGGCCCGGTCGAGTCGCTGAAGTTGTGCTGCGCGCGTGGCGTTGCCGCGCGCAGCGGAGTTGCCCCAGCGCGGACCATTCTACTGACGCGCCGGTGGCATCTGCCTTCGAACCGTGTCGCGGCGCCGGACACGTGCGAATGTCTATCGAGGCAAACCGAGCACGTGCAGGTTTCTTTAGACAGCGTGCTGTTCTGTATGCGTGTTAGCAGCGAGCAGCAACACCGAAGCCTCGATTCGATCACCGTGTGACCTTGCCGGCAGCACAAGAACTACCGATCGAGCAAGCTGCAGGCACTGTGGTTGCGCGATCGCTACAGCTTCGCGCCGCGCGGAACAATTGACGATCGCGCGCAGCCAAATTTGCTTGGTGCGAAGTGCCAGATTGCTATACTGGACCTAGCGCTGTGCTGAGTTCAATCGCAAGCACTTCGGCGCAGCGCGGCTCGAATCGAGCGGCCGCAGCCCGCTTCGGCGGGCGTGTGCGGCGCATTCGCGCGAGCATGCCGATCTCAACGCACGCTGATTCCAGCACACGGCAAGGGCGTCGCGAACATTCAGCCCTGGTGAGGACCCGTCATGGACACTTCCCCTCAATTGCTCACGCGCGGTCAGTATGCCGCAATCGTCAAGCCGCTCTTGCCGGCCGAGGCGTTCGCGCTGTCCAAGCGCAAGCTTTGGCAATGCGTGGCGCATCTCGTCGTCATCGCGCTGTGTCTGTGGGGAATTCGCGAGTGGACCTATTTGCTGGCGCGGTTCGCGCTGTCGGCGACGATCGGCCACAGCCTGACGTGCCTGGTGTTTTTGGCCCACGAATTGTCGCACGGCGCGATGATGGGGCGCTCGCGTTGGCGCTACTTGCTGGAAGTGTTCTTGTGGGGAATGAACATGATCCCGGCCACGATGTGGCGCAAATTGCACAACGAGAATCACCACGCCAACGCCAACACGGTGAACGACCCGGATCGGTATTTCCGCCAGTCCGAGCTCGAGGCGCCAGGCGGCGCGTGGCGGCGCTGGTACGCGCGGTTCTTCATGCCACACCGCTTGACATCGCGTTGGAACCTGGGAGTCGGCTTTCATTTCGTGACGTACATCCTGCGGCACCTGGCCACGGTGTTCTATCCCGGTGCCTCGCGCCCCGCGATCGTCACCTTCAAGCCCGACTATCGTGCGGGCGACCGCTGGCGGATCCTATTCGAAGTCGCCTGCATCGTGGGCTGGCAAGTCGCCATTTACTTCGCTGTCGGGCAATCGCTGAGCGGTTGGCTGTGGGCAGGGCCGATCGCGTTGTTGTTCACTTCGACATACGCCATGTCGTACATCTGGACGAACCACTACCTGCATGGGCTGGCCGAATTTCACGATCCTCTGCTAGGTTCGACTTCGATTGACGTGCCGCCGCTGTTCGATCGCTTGCACAGCAACTTTTCGTATCACACCGAGCATCACCTGTTTCCAAGCATGAGCTCGGACTACTACCCCCTGGTGAGCCAGATTTTGCGCGAGCGGTTTCCCGAGCGGTACCATCGTTTGTCGTACCGCGATGCTTGGCGCAAGCTGTGGCGCGGCGAGCTGCACATCGTCGAGCAGCCCGCTGTGGCAACGCCGACGTCGACGATCGTCGATCCCGAGGCAGCAAACCTCATTGGTCCGCACCAGGATTTTATTGCGGCGCCAGACACGGCCCTGCTATCGACGAGCGCGCAAGCGACCGGCTAACAAGTGCGCGCAGCAAACGTTGCGAAAACGCAACATGGCTTTGCCGCCCGAGTTCTCATTCGGCGCAATCCGCAGAGTCGCAAGTTTCATGCTAGGTTTGCGCTGCATGTCAGCGGAAGCGCGCATGATCGAGATCCTCGTCTGATTCGTTGGCGGGGACCGCTTCCGGTCTGGGTGGTTCGCGCTTTTCTCGAGTCTCATCTCGCCGTGTTGCCGGCTAGCCCCGTCGTGCGCCGAAGCTGGCGATCTGTCGGGCGGAAGTTGGGCGATGAATCTGATCCCGATCGGCCACGTGCCCGACGATCTGCGACAGACGAGTCGCGGGACGGCCTTCACGGCGGTCATGCTGTTTTGGGCTGCCGTTTTCGCCCCGATCCACTTCGCGATGGGTGGGGCAATGTGCACCGTGGTGTTGTTATCGGGGTGCTTGTTGGCGGTGGGAATTCTCGTCGCGATCCGCTTGGGCGTGCCGATGCCGATCTGCGGCAACGCGCTCTGCGCGGCGGCTTACTACGTCTACACGTCGCTGGCCTTGTGCAGCGGCGGACGCTGGGGACCATCGGTCGATTGGTACGTGACGTTGCCGGTGCTCGCGTTAGTGGTCTGCGGCGCCCGTTGGGCAGGCTTCTGGACGGCCCTGACG
Organism: Pirellulales bacterium; assembly: GCA_019745975.1. GTDB lineage: Bacteria > Planctomycetota > Planctomycetia > Pirellulales > JAEUIK01 > JAIESQ01. Next base: position 44,630 of record JAIESQ010000107.1, on the reverse strand, counting down.
CTGTTCTCGATCGGTGTGTTCGGCGCGCTCGATCACTTGGGCATTCGGATCGAGAGCGAAATCGCGCCCGACAACCTGGCAATCCTCCGTTCGCTCGGGCTGGCAGGCCTGGTGCTCTGCTGCCATGTGCTGGCCTTCACGATGCTGCACTTCGAGCGCCAATCGCGCCAGGCGTTGCGCGAAGCGAACCACTGGCTACAGGTCGAATCGGCATTCGACGCCCTGACGCGAGTTGCGAATCGCCGCGGCTTCGATCAGGTCTTCGACCACGAATGGCGGCGCCATCGCCGGGAACAATTGCCGCTCTCCTTGGCGCTCATCGACCTCGATTTCTTCAAGGAGTTCAACGACCTGCGCGGTCATCTCGCAGGTGACGCCGTGCTGCGACGCGTCGCCGGGGCAATTCAGACGGGCGTGCGCCGGCGCGACGACATGGTGGCCCGCTACGGTGGCGAGGAGTTCGTCGTCGTGCTCCCCAATACTGGTGAGCACCACGCGTCGCTCGTGGTCGAGAACATTCGCGCCCAGGTAGCTCAGCTCGGTATCGCGCATCCGCGCGCAGTTGTGAACCAGATTGTGACGATCAGCGTCGGCACGGCGACGATGATTCCTAGCAACGAACAGACTCCGTTCGACCTGATTCGACTGGCGGACGAGGCACTCTACCGTGCCAAAGCGGCCGGGCGCGATCGAGCAGTTCATGCCAGTCAAACGGTGATGCCGCAGGACGTGCTCGAAGAAGCACTTCAGACTGCCAACTGCTTCGGGCCCCACGGCGCCGACCACAACAGCGCGGCAACAGCATTCGACGCGGCGCATCGGTAACGGCTGCACTCAATGCCGCGGAGCACCGCCCCGACCTCAGCCTGCCAGTCGGCCGACGGGACGATGCTCCGCGAACTCAAACGCGGTTTTGCGCCTCAGGCACCGTGTCAAACGCGTGGACTTTTCGGCGATCCATTGCGATGCGCGCGCCGCTGCAGTTCGCCCAGGGTGCGGTGCTGACGCAAGGGCGCGTGAGGGCGCGTTGGAATACGTGTCGGCCGTGCGGTGCGCGTCGACTGAAAAGTCGCCGGGCTACGAAAGTCCGCAGTGCTGGCCGCCGCGGCGACGCAGAAGCGGTAAATCTCGTAGACGGGATCTGTCCGCCCTCGCAGGCAAACATCGGAAGGCACGACTTCGAGCGACTGCAGCCCGACGCTCTCCATGAACTCCGGAATCGAGGCGGTACCAAAGGTGAACGGCTCACCAAGGATCTGCATGCCGCGCATGAAATCGCGAATCGTCTGTGCATACCGCTCCGGATGCTCCACCGCCTGGCGATCCATCAGGTCGACCCACAACAGGCTGTCGGATCGCTGCAGAATGGGCAGCATTCCCGCCAGAATCTCGCGGACCTCCTGCTCCTGAAAGTACATGCTCATCCCCTCCCAAGCGAGGAGAACCGGCACATCGGGCGGTAACTGCGCGGACAAAGTCTCGGCCAACGACATCGACCGCAAATCGATGGGGACCGGAGTGCAAGTGACGCCGGGGGGAGCGAACAGTTCGAGTTGCGCCAAGCGACGCGCACGCTCGAGGAGCGTGGTGGGAAAGTCGAGCTCGTAAAAGCGCGTTCCCGCGGGGATCGGCAGCCGAAACGCCCGCATGTCCCAGCCGACGCCGACGATGGCGATGTCGCGGCCCCCGGCCTCGACAAAGTTAGTCAGCACGCGATCAAGGTGCCAGGTGCGCGCGGCGACCATGCCGCCGAGTTGCGGCGATCGTTCGCAAAACCGCGTGGCCAGCGCCACACCGTGCTGACCGGCCATGGGCGCGGCATACGGATCGACGTAGAGGCGCCCGCTTTCGCGCGCACGCACGCCCGCGATCAGTTCGGCCGACGACGTGAGCTTCAGTTCGTAAAGCGAGTTGACGCGTTCGGTCGAAATGCCCTCGGAACGCAGTTTCACCGATTGTCGGGCGAAATAGGTGAGATTGGCCTCGGCAATCGTGGTGTCGCCGTTGCGGAATTCGATGGCGATCGTTTCGATCACGGCCTGCCCTGCCAAAAAGCGCTTCTGCACACGTAGCCGCGTCTCCTCATCGATGCACGCGGATACTTTGAGATCGGTGACGCTGGGACGCAGGTACTTGATGTCCACCTTAAGCAGCCACATCGAAACCGACTGTGGCGACGTGACCGGATGCACGCCGATCACCGGCCAGCCGGGCATCAGCGATGCCAGCGCCGTCCCGCCTGTGTAGTCAGCAGTCAGCACCGCCAGTGCCGCCTGATGCGTGAAGTGTTGATTCGTCGACTGCGGATTGAGGGGGAGCACCGACGCGGCATAGCCCGGCTCGATCGCCGTGACCGTCCACTGGACGAAGTCGAGCACCGGCACCTGCTCACGCAGCAGCGAGGTCACGACCGCCGGATCCATACGGAACTGACGGTCCTCGTCCCAGGTGATTTCAAACAGCGGCGGGGAAATTCCTGCAGTTGGGTCCAAACGGAGGGGGTTCATGGTACGCTCCCAAGGGTCCGCGACTCCTTTGAAGTGACACGAGCAGAGCACGATGTCCGCTTGCCCCTGGAGCGTGGTCGCGGGCGTTGCGACCGACGCAAGCGGAACAATTCTCCTTGACGGGCTGCCGCTCAGATGAGTTGTAGCGAAGGTTCGTTATAGCAGCGGCGCATTCGCATGCCACTGCGAGCTAGAATTTTCCGCGCGAATTCGTGTAGTTCTGCCAGCGTGGACGACGGGTTGTATCGATCGCGCAAAGTTTGTGCAGCGCGCGTCGCACGATCGGCTTGGCGCGGCCCTTTCGACGTAGAGTTGTCGACCCAGCGCGCGCCGGCGGTATGCCGGACGCGGCCACGTGCGCACAGCTTGCGCCGACATCACGTGCGAACGAATGGCCGAGGCTCGCGCGCAATACATCGCACGAATGCCGCGCTCAATAAGTGCGCCCATATGACGCTCGCGAGCGACAATCCCAGCGCTGCTTCTTCGGCCGGTGCCACCGCGGCCGAGGCGCGGCAGGTTGTGGCCAATCGCTTCGAATTGCGGCTTCCCTTAGGCGACGGTCAAAGCGGTCGAGCGTACCTCGCCCACGATCTCCGATCCGGCATCGAGGTCGTCGCCAAACGCACGCCGGAAACCGAACTCACGACCGGCGCGCTGATGCGCCTGGGTTACGAAGCTAGTCTTTTGGCGCATGTCGCCAGCGAGTGGTTTGCTCCGGTTGTCTTCGCGGGTCGCGAGTTGGATTCGTTCTGGCTGATGAGCCGGCACATTCCTGGCGAACCGCTTAGTCGGCGCTTGCTGGCCGGCGCGCTGACCCTCGACGAAGCTCTCGTTGTGGGACGAGCGCTGCTTTCGGCGCTGCGCGACTTGCACGAACAAGGTGTGCTGCATCGCGGGGTGCGGCCGTCGAATCTAATCACTATCGGCACCGGAACAATTGAGTCGGCAGTGCTCGTCGATTTCGGTCCGATTCGTCCCATTTCGACCGACGATCCTGCGCCCCGGCGTACGCTCGAAGTTGCGCGCTACGCCTCGCCCGAGCAAGCGGGCTCGATCGAGCACGATTTGACCACCGCCTCCGACTTGTATTCGGCCGGCGCGGTGCTCTTCCACTGTCTGACGGGGCGCCCGCCGTACGATGGCGACACGATCGGCACGATCCTGTTCGAGCACATGACGGCGCCGGTGCCCGACGTGCGCGGCCACGACCGACCCGTACCGCGCGCACTCGAGGCGCTAGTGCAACGGCTGCTATGCAAGGATCCACGCGACCGCTACCAGTCGGCCGAAGCGGCCCTGATCGACTTGGAGACGATCGCCGCCGAGCTGCAACAAGGCGTCGCTGAGCCGGCGACTGTCATCGGCGCCCACGACAAGCGGCACACCTTGACCCTGCCGTCGTTCGTCGCCCGCGGCGAGCAGTTGCGGACATTCGAGACCGAATTCGCCCAGACCGCGAGCGGCAATGGCCACCTGGTGTTGGTGGAGTGCGAGTCGGGCGGCGGCAAAACGCGACTGCTGGAAGAAGCGTCGCGGCGTGCCGCTTGCCAGGGCTTTTGGGTGCTCCGCGGTCAGGCGACCAGTGAAGTCGCCCAGCGGCCGTTTCGCATTCTCGATGGCGTGGTCGACGGCATCTTGGCGGCAGTTCGCCAGCAACCGCGCCTGGCCGCGCACTTGCGCAGTCGTCTGCACGATGATCAGCAAGCCCTGTGTGCCGCTCTCCCCGCGCTGGTCGCGATCTTCGGAGACACTTCGACCGCGTTGACGGCTCCCGAGGAAACGGGCGAAGCGCGCACGATTCAGGCCTTGGTACGCCTGTTCGACGCTCTGGGAACGGCAGCCCGGCCAGCGCTAATCTTGATCGACGATTGCCAGTGGGCCGACGAGTTGACGTATCGCTTGCTGCGCCGCTGGCAGCTCGACGATGACTCGACGAAGGGACGCCGGCACGTGATGGTCGTGTCGGCGTTTCGCTCGGAGGAGGTCGCTAGCGATCATCTGCTGCGGCGCATCGATCGCGTGGCGCACCTGACGCTGCCCCCCTTGTCGGCGGCCGAAACGCGCCAACTCGTCGAGTCGATGGCCGGCCCGCTGCCGGAGCTGGCGGTCGACAGAATCCAGCAACTGGCCGAAGGCAGCCCTTTCATGGCGGCTGCCGTGTTGCGCGGGTTGGTCGAAAGTCGGGCGTTGTTCCCCGATGCCACCGGCTGGCAGATCGACCCTGCTGCCATGGCCGATGTCGGCTCGTCGAGCCGGGCCGGCTCGTTCCTCGCGCGCCGCATCGATCTGCTCCCGGCTGAGACAATCGAACTCCTGTCGACGGGTGCCGTGCTGGGGAAGGAATTCGAGCTGCAGATGGCGGTGCGGCTGCTCGAGTTGCCGGAGTCGCGCTGTCTGGAGGCGCTCGACGAGGCGCGGCAACGCCAGCTCGTCTGGATGCGCCCCGATGGCAATCATTGCGTGTTCGTTCACGACCGGATTCGCGAGGCAGCCCTCGAACGAATGGACGCGGTGCGGCGACGCGCGCTGCACCGCCAGGCGGCCGCCTATCTTTTCGAGCATGCGCCACAGAGCATCTCGGAACTGGCGTACCATTACGACGCGGCGGGCGATAGCGTGGCGGCGCTCCCCTTTGCTCTGCAAGCGGCCGAGCGCGCCCGCGCACAACATGCCCTGGAAATCGCCGAGCAACAATACCGCATCGCCCTGCGCGGGGCCCGCAACGACGAGGATCGGTTTCGCATCGTCGGCGGTCTCGGTGACATCCTCATGTTGCGGGGGCGCTATGCCGCCGCCGGGGAACTATTCGAGGCAGCCGCGGCCGTCGCTGAAGGAGACTACGCCAAGGCGGAGATTCGCGGCAAACTCGGCGAGCTGTCGTTTAAGCGGGGCGATATGTCGACCGCGATCGACTACTTCGACGCCGGCTTGCGAATGCTTGGGCGCTCCGTGCCGCGGACGACGTTGGGCGGCGTGCTGTGCTTTCTGTGGGAGTCGCTCGTCCAGCTCCTTCACACCGCGGTGCCGAGCGTGTTTGTGCACCGCATCCCGCACCCACCCAACGAGTCGGAACGGCTGGCCTTGCGCATGCTTAGCAACTTCGCGCACGGCTGCTGGTACTCGCGCAGCAAACTGCTAGCCCTGTGGGCCCACATGCGCGGCATGAATCTTGGCGAGCGTTTTCAGCCGAGCCACGAGTTGGCGCAAGCATATTCGGAGCATGGTCCCGGCATGTCGCTGATTCGCGCGTTCAAGCGCGGCATCGAATACTCCGAGAAATCACTCGCCATGCGCAAAGAGCTCGACGACCTGTGGGGGCAAGGTCAGTCGCTGGTTTTTTACGGCATCACGCTCTACGCCGCGTCGCGATTCACCGAATGCGTCGAGAAGTGTCGCGCTGCCGTGCGGATTCTCGAACGGCTCGGCGACTACTGGCAAGTGCACATGGCACGCTACCAGATCGCCGCGGCTCTGTACCACCTGGGGGATATGAGCGGCGCCATCGAGGAATCGCAGCTCAACTACCGTTCGGGAATTGAAGTCGGCGATACGCAGGCATCGGGGATCATTTTCGACGTTTGGGCGCGGGCGAGCCACGGCAACATTCCCGATGATTTGTTCGAAGTCGAATTGCGCCGCCAGCGGACCGACGACGCTCAAGGCACCGCCGAAGTCCTGTTGGCCGACGGCCTCCGGCAGATCGCTCGTGGAGACTTTGCGCAGGCCACGGCGGTCCTCGAACGTGGTGCCACAATCGCCGCGAAAGCAGGCGTACAGAATGCCTACACGATTCCGGCCGTAGTGTGGGCCGCCACGGCACGACGGCTTGAGATCGAGCAAACGCATGACTTAACCCCCGCCCGTCGGCATGCCCGGATTCGCGATTGCCGGCGCGCGGCACGGCGCGCCAATCGGGCATCATGGCTGTGCCGCAACGACATGGCTCAGGCTTTGCGCGAACGCGGATTGATCTTGGCCATCGATGGGCAGGTCCGCGGTGCACGCCGCTTTCTGGACAAGAGCCTGCGCGAAGCGCGCATGCTACGGCAGCGTTATCAAGAAGCACAGACGTTGCTGGCCATGGCGCGCGTCGGCCAGGAAGTCGGCTGGACGGACGCCGAGGCTTGGTCGGCCGACGCACAAACCATCCTCGCCGCTCTCGATGCCGTCGGCTCCGACAGTGTCCGCGACGCGGTCGTCGACACCCAAAATCTTTCGTTGGCCGATCGATTCGACACCGTGCTTGATGCCGGGCGGCGCATTGCCTCGGCCCTGTCTGCGCCGGCCATCTACGAGGCGGCCCGGGAGGCCGCCTTGCGGCTGCTGCGCGGCGAGCACTGCCTGGTGCTGCCGATCCAGGACGACGGCAGCTTCAACGAGACTGGTGATGGGATGCGTCAAGAAGTGCCGGTCGATGCCACGATCGTGGAGCGAGCGGTGCAGGCGCGCCGCGCCGTGGCTTGCGCGCAGGAAGAGCTGCAGGTAGCTGTTACAAATGCCGCGGATAGCGTCGCGCGCTCAGTACTTTGCGTACCGATTCGGGCCCGCGGTCGCACGGTGGCCTGCTTGTACATCACGCACGAACATGTCCGCGAGCTGTTTCGCACGGACGAGGAGCGTTTGGCCGACTTCATCGCCACGATCGCCGGCGCCGCGCTGGAGAACGCCGCCGGATTCGCCGAGCTGCAACAACTTAACGAGTCGCTGGAAGTGCGCGTCGCCGAGCGCACGGCTGCAGCCGAAAGTCGTGCACGCGAGTTGGCCGCCTCGAACAGCGAGTTGGAGCGCATCGCTCAGGAATTGCGCGAGGCCGAAGAAGAGTTGCGGGCCGCCAAACATGTCGCGGAGACGGCCAACCAGGCCAAGAGCCGTTTCTTGGCCACGATGAGCCACGAGATTCGCACGCCGATGAACGGCGTGCTCGGCATGACCGAACTGGTGCTGCACACACCGCTCAACGATCAGCAGCGCAACTACGTTAGCATCGTCAAGGAATCGGCTAACGCGCTGTTGATGTTGTTGAACGATATTCTCGATCTCTCGAAGATCGAAGCGGGACGCATGGAGCTCGAGCGGATCGAATTCTGTCTGCAGGACGTGGTGGTGCAGGCCGCACGGCTGCTGGCGGTCAACGCCGCCAAGAAGGGGCTCGAACTCATTTGCCGCGTGGCGCCCGACTTGCCCGCCAACGTCTGGGGCGACCCGAACCGCATCCGCCAGATCATCGTGAATCTGATCGGCAATGCGGTTAAGTTCACGTCGCAAGGCGAAATCGTCGTCGAACTAAGCCGCGCGACCGCCGCCCAAGGAGGCGGACTTCATGCTGTGGTGCGCGACACGGGCATTGGCATTCCGCAAGACAAGCTGACCACGATCTTCGAAGCGTTTCGCCAGACCGACAGCTCGACGACGCGGCGTTTCGGCGGTACAGGACTGGGGCTTAACATCTCGCTGCAATTCGTCGAGTTGATGGGGGGCAAGATTTGGGTCGAAAGCGAACTGGGATGCGGCACCGAGTTCCATTTCACGATTCCGCTGGAAGCGGCGGCGGACGACGCCAAACATGTCGAACCACATGCTAAAGTGTCGGGGCATGATGCCTTGCTTGTCTCCGAGAACGCCACGGCTCGGCGGACCTACTCCGAAATGCTCGGCGTGCTGGGAGTCGCCACCGCCACGGTTGCCTCGATTGAAGAAGCGTCGTGCTGGCTCGAAAACCAGCCGCGCGAACCTCGTGAAAGCCCAGCGCTGATACTGGTCGATATCGGGGCCGCCACGACCGTTGATCTGGCAGCGGTCGAACGTCTGCGAAATGCCGTGCCGGAACTCGACGCACGCCTCGCGTTGCTCTTGCCAGCGGGCCATGTCGATACGGTCGAGCATTGCCGCCAGCTTGGCATGTCACACTGCCTGGCGAAACCGTTCAAGCTGGCGGAACTGTCGACCTTGGTTGCGAATGCACTGGGTAACCAGGACAGTGCCACCAGCCGTGACGGAGCGGCCGCGCCGGCGGAGTCGACGACGCCGCTGCGGATCCTGGTGGCCGACGATAGCCCCTTTAATCAGCAAGTAGCGGCCGGCTTGCTCGAGCTCAAGGGGCACTCCGTACGCCTGGCCAACGACGGGCGCGAGGCGGTCGACCTGTATCAGCAAGAGCCATTTGATCTAATCTTCATGGACATTGAGATGCCGGAACTCGATGGGCTCGGTGCCACGCGCGCGATCCGCGAACTGGAACACGCCAGCGGTGGCCATATCTACATCGTCGGTTTGTCGGCGCACGCGTTGGTGGGCTTCCGCGAGCAGTCCCTTGAAGCCGGCATGGACACGTATATCACCAAGCCGATTCAGCCCGACGAACTGTACCGCGTCGTGCAACTTGCAGGCGCGACAACCATGGTTGCCAGTACGTAGCAGGCACGCGAAGTGCTGTTTGTGCCGAATGTGCGTGTGGCGCTGCTCGAAGCGTGACGCGTGGTTTGACTAGCTAGCCAGTAATACTAACGTTCATTGGGCGTTACGGTTACCGAAGAACGATTTTTGGCGGATTCGCCTGACACGTAGGCGGTGGAACCATGGCGAAAATTGATGCGGCAAACCTTTCAGGCGTGATCGACCTCAACGAGTTGATGACGCGCTGTTTAAACAATCTTGAATTTGCTGAGCGGATGCTCACCCTGTTCGAGAATCGCTGCGGTGACGATCTCACGGAGCTCGAGCGCGCCTTCGAGCAGGGGGATGTCGAGAAGGCGCGGCGGGTCTCGCATCGTTTCGCCGGTGCTTCGGCGAACGCCGCCGCCGGCCGCTTGCATGGACGGGCGACCGAGCTGCGCAACGATCTTCGCGAGGGCTCGCTCGACGCCGCCCGACCTCGTCTGCACGAACTTCGCCAGGAATGGCAACGGTTCACCGAGGCCATGTCGTCGCCACCACTTGTCCGTCAAGCGTAGCAGTGCGTTATGTCCGAACAGATGCGGGTGCTTGTCGTTGAGGACGACTGCGTCTCCTCCGAGTTTCTCAGCGCCACGCTGACGTGCTACGGGTACGCCGTGACCACGGCCAGCAACGGCCGAGAAGCGCTGGAATTGCTCCGCAGCGGACAATACCGCATCGTCGTGTCCGATTGGGAAATGCCCGAAATGAACGGCGACGAACTCTGCCGCCAGGTTCGCGCCCGCGAGTGGAACGCCTACGTCTACATCATGCTCGTCACCCTGTTCGACGGCATCGATCACGTCGTCGAAGGGTTGCGGGCGGGGGCCGACGACTTTCTCAGCAAGCCCTATCATCCAGAAGAACTGCGCGTGCGGCTACGCACGGCCGAGCGAATTCTCTCGCTGGAAAGCCGCGACGTGCTGTTGTTCGCCATGGCCAAGCTGACCGAATCGCGCGATAACGATACCGGCATGCACTTGGATCGCATTCGCGAATACTGCCGCATTCTCGCGCAGGAGCTCTCCGCGTGGCCCGAGTATCACGACGAAATCGACGGCGAATATATCCAGTTGCTCTATTTAACCTCCCCCTTGCACGACATCGGCAAGGTGGGCATTCCGGATAGCGTGCTGCTGAAGCCCGGTCCGCTCACGCCGGAAGAGTTCGAGGTGATGAAGCAGCACACCACGATTGGTGGCGAGACGCTGCAGGCCGTGACCATGGCACATCCCGAGGCCCGCTATCTCTCCATGGCGCGCGACATCGCTTTCACGCACCACGAACGCTGGGATGGATCAGGCTATCCCTTCGGCTTGCGGGAGCGCGAGATTCCACTTTGCGGCCGCTTGACGGCCTTGGCCGACGTCTACGACGCCCTGACCTCGCGGCGGATCTATAAGGCAAAGATGGGGCACGCCCAGGCGCGGCAGATCATCTTTGACGGTAGCGGCTCCCATTTTGACCCGGACGTCGTCGAGGCGTTCCGTCGTCGCGAGGACGAGTTCACGCGCGTAGCCAATTTATTGAACGCGTCGCCAGAAGCGACGGCCGCGCCGCTAGCTGCCGCGCCGCCCGCCGTGCAGCCAGCACTCGTGTAAGCTGGCGACACGCTGTCGTCAAAGTTTGCCCGACCGACAGGACCGGCGAACCGCAGTTTGGCGGTGCGCGACCGCCCCCCGTTGGATTGATTCGTGACACAAAGCCCATCCGATACGACTTGCACGGGGCATTGTCTGGCACCTGCTTTTCATTTCGCGCGGATTGGGTGGTCGATGCGCAGTTTGCTGGCAGCTTTGTCGAGTCGTCGATTTGAGAACATGGTTCGTTGGGTATTGGTCGCCGCGGGCGCCTGGCTGGCCGTCTCGGCACTCGCGCCGCGGCAGACGCAAGCGCAAGGCATCTTCCTGACCGGCACCGGACCGATCAATCAGGCGATGGGCGGAGCGGCCGTCGCGGCGCCGATCGACTCGGCCGGCGCCCTGAACTGGAACTCCGCCTCGATCAGCGGACTCCGCCGCTCGGAAATGCAGATCGCCCTGGGCGCGATCCTGCCGACCATGTCGCTCGACTCGCAAGCCTTTGGCTTGTCGGGATCCACTCCCGGAGAGTCGGGCGTCACGCCGGTTCCCACGATGTCGTGGGTGGGTCGCAATCCGAATTCGCCCTGGACCTTCGGTATCGGCGTCTATGGCGTTGGCGGCTTTAGCTCGAACTATCCGGCCAGCTCGCTGGCCAACCCCCTGACGGCGAATCCGATCCTCACGCCGCAGCCACCCTTTGGCATCGGGGTGGGCCGCGTCTATGCCAAGGCCGAGATCTACCAAGTAGCACTGACCGTCGCCTACGCGCTCACCGATCGGCTCTCGATCGGTTTAGCACCGAACATCGATCTGGCCAACGTGCAGGCCGATCCGTTGTTCCTCGCGCCGCCAAATTTCGTCGGCGGCGTACCCAACTACGGGCCGGGAACCGGCTCGCGTTACACGTGGGGTGGCGGTTTTCAATGCGGCCTGTTCTATGTGACCGACCTCGGCTGGCAGTTCGGCGCCAGCTACAAGAGCAAGCAGTGGTTCGAGCCGCTGCATTACAACTCGAACGACGTGCTCGGCAACCCGGTCTTCAATCGCTTGCAGTTTGACCTGCCGTCAATCATTTCGATTGGGGCCGCTTACACCGGATTCGAGCGGTTGGTCTATGCAATCGACGTGCGCTACTTCGACTACGCCGGGGCCGACGGCTTCAGCGCCGCGGGCTTCTTGCCCACTGGGGCCGTGGCCGGGCTCGGCTGGAAGAGCGTGTTCGGCGTGGCGAACGGCCTGCGATACCAACTGACCGACCGCCTCGCGCTGCTCGGCGGTTATACCTACATCGAAAACCCGATTCCCTCCTCGCAAGAGTTCTTCAATATCGGCACGCCGCTGATCATGCAGCACTTCCTGAGTCTCGGCGCGTCGATCCGCTTCGGCCGGCGGACCTATGGCAACGTGGCCTGGACGCACGGCTTCGAAGGGCAACTCACCGGCCCGTATCAAACGCCGTTCGGCTCGATCCCGGGGACGAGCGTCACCAGCAAGACGACGGTCGACCAGATCACCGTGGGCGTGCAGGTGCTGTACTAGCGGCGCGCAGTTGGCGGCTCGTCGTTACTCGAGTCGCACTGGCGGCGCTCACGACATTATATTGCACCCAGGCTGAACTGTAGTCGCAGTCGCGGTGCGCCATGCCACGTGCTCTGTGGAAGTTGCCGATCCTGGCAATGCGGGAACGCTTAACCCCCGCCGGGCGAACTCGGCAGCTCGAGCCGATGGTCATGGACGAGCCCGATTCGGTCGCTCAGTTCCATGCCGGCGGAGCGACTTCGTCCGGCATGCGGGCTGTGCACGATCTCAGTGCGCGTTGTCTCGATCGTCTCCTGCCTGAGGGAGGCCGATTGCTGGACTTGGGCTGCGGGTCGGGGAGGGCGCTGGCGTATCTGGCACAGCGCCGGCCTGATATCACGGCGGTCGGCGTCGACCTCGCCCCCAACATGCTCGCACTCGCGAGCGAACTGCTGCAACAAGAGGGCCTCGCAGATCGCATTCGGCTGGTTCACGCGGACATATCACAATTACCCGAGAACTTACTTGCCGAGCCGTTTGATGCGGTGAGCACCATCTGGACACTGCACCACTTGCCCGACAATGCAACACTGGACGCGGTGCTTCGTCAAATCGCCGCGTTACGCGCCAAGTGGAGCTGTGCGGTCTGGATCATGGATTTTCAACGGCTGCACAATCAGGCTTCTTTTCCGGCCGGCATACGCGTCCTGGAACCCGGCACCGACCCGCGACTATCGCAAGATGCAATCGCCAGCGAGGCCGCTTCGTTCACGTTCCAGGACCTGACCAACGCGGCAGAAGCAGCCGGGCTGACGGGGCTGCACGGCGGATGTTGCTGGCCGATTCCCTGGCAACAAGCACACTGGCTACCAGCGAGCCGGCATTCGCCCCGCGATTCCCGCCGCTGGCAACCTCTGCAGTTGCAAGGCGCTGCGCGAGTTGACGCCGTACTTCTTCGCCGTGGCTTCAGCCGCCTGCCGATCTGACCGACCGCGTTGTCAGGCCAGAATCTGGCGGACCACGTGTCCATGCACGTCGGTCAGGCGGTAGTCGCGTCCGCCGTAGCGATAGGTCAGCCGCTCGTGATCGAAGCCCATCAGGTGCAGAATCGTCGCGTGCAGATCGTGGACGTGCACGATGTTGTCGATCGCGTGCCAGCCAAACTCGTCGGTCGCCCCATGCACCATGCCGCCGCGCACGCCGCCGCCAGCCATCCACATCGTGAAGCCAAACGGATGATGCTCGCGGCCGTTGCTTCCCTCGGCAGTCGGCGTGCGGCCGAACTCGCCTCCCCAGAGCACCAGGGTCTCGTCGAGCAGCCCGCGGGCTTTCAAGTCGGTAAGTAGCGCGGCGATAGGTTGGTCGACCGCCAGGCACCGTGCCGGCAGACTCTCGCGCAAGCCGTTGTGGTGGTCCCAGGCGTTGTTCATCGGCGCATCGAATAATTGCACGAACCGCACGCCCCGCTCGACAAGGCGCCTGGCCAGCAGGCACTGCCGCGCGAACAGGTCGGTGACCGGGCTATCGATGCCATACAACCGCTGCGTCGCCGCGCTTTCGCTCGCCAGGTCGAACGCTTCGGGCGCGTCGCGCTGCATGCGAAACGCCAACTCGAACGAGGCAATCCGCGCGTCGAGTTGGCTTTCGATCGCGCGGTCGCGCTTGTGCATTTCATTCAGTTGTCGCAGCGCGTCGAGCTTCGCCCGCTGACGCGCTAGATCGCCTGTCGGATCGCCGAGATTGGCAATTGGCTGTTTCGGGTCGCGGACCAACGTTCCCTGGTACGCACTGGGCAAGAAGCTCGACGCCCAAAGCTGCGCCCCCTGGAACACCGCCGCGGGGCAGACGACAACGAACCCGGGCAAGTTTTGGTTTTCGGTGCCGAGCCCGTAGGTGAGCCACGAGCCGATGCTCGGCCGCGAAAACGCCTGCTCGCCAGTACACATCTGCAATGCCGCGCCGGTGTGATTGATGTTGTCGGCCAACAGCGAACGGATCACGCACAGTTGATTGACGCAGCGGGCGGTGTGCGGCAACAACTCGCTGATTTCGATGCCCGACTCGCCGTGGCGCGCGAATTTCCACGGAGAGGCCAAGAGATTGCCGGTCTTGGTGCGCTCCAGCTTCGGTTTTTCGAAGGGGAGTGGCTTGCCATTGTCGGCCGCCAGCCGCGGCTTCGGATCGAATAAATCGACGTGCGACGGGCCGCCCGGCATATACAAAAAAATTACTCGCTTGGCCCGCGCGGCATAGTGTGGCGCGCGAACGGCATAGGGATGCGCGGCGCGGTCATCGCTCACCGACGTGCCGGCCCGCGCTTCGCCCGCTAACAAATCGGCCAACGCCAGCAGCCCGAAACCACAACCGGCTCGTTGCAGCGCTTGGCGACGCGAGATCGTTACTTCGCTGCTCATTGTGCGCTCCAGCGGCTGTTTCGATTTAATCGAGATAGACGAATTCATTACTGCACAACAGCACGTGTGCCAGATCGGCCCAGGCCGCTACCGGGTCGTTTGCGCCGCCCGATTGCAGAATTCCGCGCGCGACCGCGACCTCGTCTTCGCTGGGCAATCGCCCGAACAGCAGTCGATAGGCATACTTCAGGCGCGCGCCATCATCGGACGAGACTTCTTTGAGCAACCGCGCGGCCAACTGGCGGGCCTGTTCGAGCACGAATGGGTGATTGAGCAATAGTAGCGCTTGCGGCGCCACGGTACTCACGGTCCGTTGCTCGGTCGAAGCGTCGGGATTGGCCGCGTCGAACAGCATGGCGTAGCCGCTGCGATCCCAGCGGGCGGTCTGCACATAGAGCGAACGGCGACGGATCGTCAGGTCGTCGCCGGCGGGGCCGCCTCTAGTTTGATCGAGTTGACCAGAGACTGACAACATCGCGTCGCGGATCGGTTCGGCTTCCAGGCGGCGCGCGGAGAATCGGGCTAGCCAGCGGTTCTCGGGGTCTCGAACGCTCGCGTCGCCCGTCGCGAGGCTGGCTTGCTGATACGTCGCCGACAGCATGATGCGCCGGTGCAGTCGCTTGAGGGACCAGCCCTCGGCAACGAACTTCGCCGCCAGATAGTCGAGCAGTTCCGGGCGTGTCGGCCGCTGGCCCAGCTTGCCGAAATTGCTCGGCGTGCGGACCAGTCCCGCGCCAAAGTGCCACTGCCAGACGCGATTGACAATCACGCGGGGCGTGAGCGGGTTGTCGGCCGCGACGATCCAATCGGCCAACTGCTTTCGGCCGCTGCCACTGGTCATCGGCGGCTGATCGTCGCCGGCCAGCATTTTTGGCAAACGGCGAGGCACCACGGGTCCGAGCTTCGCGTAACTACCGCGAATGTGAATCGGCACGTCTTGAATCGATGGGAAGAGCCCCCCCGGCATGCCACCTTCTTGCACGGCCATCGCCAGTGGTATCGGCGGCGGCATCTCGCGTTCGAGCTGATCGCGCTGGGCAACGAGTGCCGCGCGATCGGCGTCGCCCGCTCCCGCGGCGCCAGCCACATTATTCTCAGGCGGTTTTGCTTCGTCGAGCTTCTTGATGCAGGCGTTTAGATCGGCCAGTTGTTGCTCGAACTCCGCGCGCCGCGCGACCACCGCCGCCGGCACGAGCGGCACGCGGTTCATCGTGTACTCGCCCCCCTTGGCCCCTAGTTCCTTGAGGATGTGCGAGCTGTAGAAGATGCCGGCCAGGGCGTAGTAGTCCTCGGTGGTGATCGGGTCGAACTTGTGATCGTGACAACGAGCGCAGCCGAGCGTTAGGCCCATAAAGGTCTTGCCGATCACGTCGATATTGTCATCGACCATATCGCTGATGATCTTCTCTTTGTCGGCATCGCCGCGGTCCCACACGCCGTTCGACAAGAACGTGGTCGCGATCAAGCCCGCCGGATAGACCTCTTCGCAGGTCGGGCTGGGGAGTAGGTCGCCGGCGATTTGATGCACGACGAAGCGATCGTACGGTATATCGCTGTTGAGTGCCTCGACTACCCAATCGCGGTAGCGCCAGGCTTCGGTTAGTTCGCAACTGGCGGTGCGCGTGGCGGGGTTGGCGTCGTAGAAGTCGGCGTAGCGGACGACATCGAGCCAGTGGCGCGCCCAGCGCTCGCCGTAGGCCGGCGAATCGAGCAGCCGGTTAACGACACGCTCGAAGGCATCAGGGTCCGCGTCGCTGGCGAAGGCTTCGACCTCCGCGGGCGTCGGCGGCAGACCGGTCAAGTCGAATGTCGCCCGCCGCAACAGCGTTCGCCGATCGGCCATGCCTGCCGGAGCAAGTTGCTGCTTCTCCAGTTCTGCAAGAATGAAATTGTCGATGTCGCATCGAGGCCAGGCCGGGTCGCGCACCGCCGGTGGCTCGGCCTTGCGAAGCGGCTGGAACGCCCACCACTGGCGTGCCTCGTCCGGCGTCATGCCGCCGATTCGGGCTGCGGCCGCACGGGGGTCGATCGCTCCCCGCGCCACCCACTCGGCGAGCGCCGCGATCTGTGACTCGGAGAGCTTGCCGCCTCCTTCGTCCGGCGGCATTTGCGGACCGTCGTCGTGATAGCGTACCGCCTGGATCAGCAAGCTCTCGTCGGGCTTGCCCGGCACGATTGGCGGACCGCTATCGCCTCCCTTGACCCAGCCATCGCGCGTGTCGAGCGCGAGGCCGCCGCTAGTTTTGCCTTTGGCGCCCGAATGACACGCCTCGCAGCGGTCGACGAGAATCGGCCGAACGTGCTTCTCGAAATGCTGAGAGTCGTCCTCGGCCAGGGCCAATGACGGCGCCCATCCGATCAGCCCACCGAGGACCGATCGACAGGCGATCCGCATTGTTTGGTGAAGCGACTGCTCGAGCATGGGTCGGCATCTCCGAGCATCTTGCCAAGGCTTCCCAGGGAAGTCCCCTGATTTTACGACTACCGGCGCAGCGAACCAAGTATTGCCTGAGTCGTGGGCACCATCCCATCCCCGGTCGTGAGGCTTGCCGTTGGCTGTCAAGCCGCGCAACTGCGTTCCGCGGTGGCACCGCGGGCGGCCAGCCGGCACACTGTCGGGGTTTCCCTCGAGGCCGGTGCGTTCCGCCGGATGCCAGCGAACTAGTTGACTTGTCGAGCGCAGCTTGACAAAGTTGGCGATGATTGCCGTCGAGCCGGTTCGATCGGTGCATCGGGCGCTGGCTCATTTGCGGGAGATTTGCTCGACTCGTCAGGAGTGATTCGTTCAATGAGTACCACTTTAGATCCCACTCGCATCCTGCAGCAGACTGCTGCGACTGACTCACCCGAGCGACAACGCGTGATCGAGCAGGCCAACAGTTCCGAGGCCCGCGACGAGCGCGTGAAGCTAGCGGCGGCATATCGCATTCTGGCGCGCAAGGGGCTCGACGATGGCATTGCGGGCCACATCAGTTTGCGCATTCCGGGGGCGCCCGGTTATTTCTGGGTCAACCCGTTCGGCATGCTGTTCAGCGAGGTCCGCGCCGACAATTTGCCGATCGTCAATCACGACGGCGAGATCATCGACGGCTGGCCGGTGATCAACCGGGCAGGCTTTTGCATTCACTCGGCCATTCATCGGGCGCGGCCCGAGGTCAATTGTGCGGTCCACACGCATCCGCCCGCGGGCAGCGCGTATAGTGCGTTGGGGATGCTACTCGAACCGTTGGACCAGACGGGTTGTTCGTTCTTCGAAGATCATGCGCTTTATTCCGAATACACGGGGATTGTGATTGAGGAGAATCAAGCCGAAGCCATTGTCGCGGCGCTGGGTGATCGCCGTGCACTGATTCTGGCGAACCACGGACTGCTGACCGCGGCCGCGACGGTCGAACAGGCGCTGATCGACATGCTCGACATGGAGCGCACCTGTGCGGTGAACTTGCGCGTGCTGGCGACGACGATTCGCCCGCAGGTACCCCCGCCCGAGATTGTTCGACAGAGCCGTGCCGTACTGACGCAATCAGGGCGGTATCCGTTCCAATGGCAGGCGCTCGTGCGCGAGCTCGATCGCGTGGAAACCGATTACAATCCGTGGCGCGGCTAGGCGAATGGGCGAGGCGATTGGTCGGCGAATTGCCGTTCAACCGCGCGTCGGGCGCTCGGGCAAGTTTCCGCCACGCCATTCCTAGAAAGTTGGTCGTCCTTTCATGCTGCCGGTTGTAGTTACTCTCTGTGCCTTGCTTATCGGCGATTGGCCGCAGTTCCGCGGTCCAAACTCCGACGGGCATGCGGCGAAGACCGCGACGCCACTCGAATGGTCCGATACGAAGAACGTCGCCTGGAAGGTCGCAGTGCCCGGCTTGGGCTGGTCATCGCCTGTGGTGGCCGATGGCAAGATCTTCTTGACGACGGCGGTGCCGCGTGGAGCGGGATTGTCGTTGCGCGCGCTGGCGCTGGATACCACCAGCGGCAAGGTCCTTTGGGACCGTGAAGTACGGGCCGTCGAAACGGCGCCCGCCATCCACGTGAAGAACAGCCACGCCAGCCCTACGTCCATTTATCGCGACGGCGCGTTGTTCGTACACTTTGGCACGCTTGGGATGGCACGGCTCGCAGCCTCGGATGGTTCGATCAAGTGGTTTTGCAATGAGCTGATCTACGCTCCGGTACATGGCAGTGGTGGCTCGCCGATTCTGCAAGACGGCAAGCTCGTGGTCGTTTGCGATGGCAGTTCGCAGCCGTTTGTGGCAGCGGTCGACGCCGAGTCGGGCAGAATCGCGTGGAAGACTTCGCGCTCGGTCGAAGCACGAATCAGCCACTCGTTTGCGACTCCGGCGCTGGTCGAAGTCAATGGCAAGACTCAGGTAATTGCGCCCGGCCCCAATCACCTGGCGGCCTACGACCTGGCCAGTGGAACCGAACTATGGCGCGTGCAGGCGGCTGGCTGGTCGGTGGTGCCTCAACCGGCGATTGCCCATGGGCTCGTCATCTACAATCACGACTACGACCACCCCGAATTGCTGGCAGTCAAGCTTGGCGGCGCCGGCGACGTCACCGAGTCTCACGTAGTTTGGCGACTGCAACGCGGAGCACCGAGCTCGCCATCACCGTTGGTGGTCGGCGACGACCTGTATTTTGTTTCGGACAAGGGAATTGCCTCGTGCGTGAACGCCAAGACCGGCGAAGGCCACTGGAGCGAGCGGTTGGGGGGCAACTATTCGGCATCGCCGATCTTCGCCAATGGAAAAATCCTGTTCTTGGACGAAGACGGCGTGGCGACTTGGGTCGAGCCCGGACGGCAATTCGTGGTGTACGGGAGAAACGAGGTGCCTGGCCGCACGTTCGCGACACCTGCGTTCGCCGACGGCGCAATGTATTTGCGGACTGACGAACATCTCTACAAGATTGCCAAGTAGGCCTGCAGAACCCAGACCGGCGCCCGCAACCTTCCGCCGAGCGAACAACAACGTGCCGGACGCCTGGCGGACGCGGCGCCTCAATGGTGAGTATTTGTATCAGTGCCCTGACAAGATTCGTGCGCGCGACTCGACCAGGAATTGGTTCTCACTACCGCAGTATGACGTCGCATGAACAAGACAAAGATTGCCATTCTGGGCGGGGGGATGGGCGGTCTGAGTGCCGCGTTCATGCTGTCGGATTCCGATGAGCTCCGGCAACGCTATGACATCACGGTCTACCAGTCGGGCTGGCGGCTCGGCGGCAAAGGGGCTAGCGGCCGCAACCTGGATGAACACGCCCGCATCGAAGAGCACGGCATTCATATCTTTCTGGGGTTCTATCAGAACGCGTTTGCGGTGATGCGGCGGTGCTACGATGAGTTGGGTCGGGCCGCAACCGATCCGTTGCCGAAGTGCCTGGAAGGCGACGACCCGGCTTTCCGTCCGCAAGACGTGGCGACCTTGATGGACAAGGACGAGACCGGCTGGACGTGGTGGAACTTGCACTTTCCGCCGGGGCCCGGCTTACCTGGCGACGCGGCTGTAGATTGGAATCCGTGGACCTTGCTTCAGCAGCTTTGCGAGTGGATTGCGCAGAACTGCGCAGAGATCCCAGAGCTGGCGGTACATGGCAAGCTGAAGGATCAGCGCATTCCCCTCAGATTTCGCGTTCAGCTCGGAATGTACTCGTCGGAAGCGATGCTGTGGTCGGCGGCGAAAACCCTTGCAGCACAATTGGCCGGTCAAGCCGCGGGGCGAGATCGACGTCCGCTCGCCGCTGTCACATGGCTCTTGGTCGCGCTTCTGGACTTGAGCGATTGGAACGTGATTGGGCCGGAGGTAACGAGGTCCCTAGCGCGAAAGATCGCCGCCGTGCGGCTGGCGATCGTTGCCGCGATCGGCATGATCCGCGATCGTGTGATCCGTTATGGATTCGATCATCTCGACGCGGAGGAGTTCAGCGACTGGCTACGGCGCCACGGGGCCAGCGATCGCGAGCTCGATTCCACGGTGCTCCGCGGCATCTACCTGCTCGTGTTTGCCTATCGCCCCGACGACGTCAATCGCCGCAACATCGCGGCGGGGGCGGCCCTGCGCGGCATCTTGCGGATGTTCTTGACGTATCGTGGCGCGTTCATGTGGCGGATGCAGGCCGGCATGGGAGATGTGATTTTCGCGCCACTTTACGAGGTGCTGAAACGCCGTGGCGTACGTTTTGAGTTCTTTCATCGCGTGACCAATCTGAGTCTGTCGAGCGATCGTCGCGCGGTTGCCGAAATCACTATGCGGCGGCAGGTCACCCTGCGCGGCCCAAGCTACGATCCACTGGTGATGGTCAAAGGGCTCCCTTGTTGGCCGACGCAGCCCGATTTGTCCCAGATCGACCCCAGCTTTGCCACGCAGTTCACGGTCCTCGAACAGCAACAGCTCACGCTGGAATCGGCGTGGGCGAACTGGAACGACGCCTGCGTGCGAACGCTTCGGCACGGTCACGATTTCGACAAGATCGTGCTGGCGATTCCGGTGGGTGAATTGCGCTGGATTACCCCTGAACTCACGGCTGCCAGTAGCCGATGGCGCAACCTGGTGACGCGCACCGACACGATTCAGATTCAAGCCATGCAGCTTTGGTTGAACCGCTCGCAAGCCGAGCTTGGCTGGTCGGCCACCACGCACGATCCCGTGGCGGTCAGCTACCAGCGCCCCTATGATTCGTGGCTAGGTATGACGCACCTTGTGGATCGCGAAGATTGGTCGTCCGGCCAGGTGAAGCACCTTGGCTATTTCTGCGGTCCGCTGCAGGACGCGCCGACGATTCCCGCTCCTTTCAGTGATCCGACGTTTCCAGGACGACAACTGGCTCGCACCATACAAACGGGTGACCGGTTTTTATCCAGCGACGTTGCGGGCTTGTGGCCCGCGGCGGCCGGTGGGGTTCCCGCAAACTGGATCGAGGGTCGCTACGATCGGGCGGACGTGAATCCGACCGATCGTTATTCGCTCACTTCGCCAGGTCGTACGGGGTACCGCCTGAAGGCCGGCGAGTCCGGGTTTGAGAATCTAGTGCTGGCCGGTGACTGGACGCTCAACGGCTTGAACACCGGCTGCATCGAGGCCACAACGATGTCGGGCCTGCAGGCGGCGCGAGCCATCAGCGGCTATCCGGCAGAAGTCCCCGGCGAAACAGACCGGGCCGACGAGTTCTTGCCATTTCGCGCGAGGTTCGTCTACCGGCTGCAGCGCTGGTTCTCGCGCATGCTCGGCTGGAACGTACCGCTGATGCGCTAGCTGGCCGCGTCAGCCCACGAGAGCCGACTGATCACAGTCGCAGTGTTGATACGGCGCCAAGAGCCAAGTTGTTGTTAATCGAAAGGCGCCGAGCTGTTGTTGGTCGATGCCTTTTATCGTGTGATTTCCTGCCGCGATACTGCAAAGACGGGAGTCAATCTGGGCCTTGCCTTGGATGGCGTTAATCTTAGCGACGCACGACATTTGAAAGTCGAGCTGCGTGCAGACGACCGCAACCTGCAGCAAACTCCCGATATGGAGTTGTTCGAAGATCGGCCGCACGAGCGCAAAGTTGGCAAATTGGCTGGGCTGGTCGATTGGGCCGTAGTCCTGGAGTTTCGACTCGAACAACGGATCGCCTTGCAGTGTCGTCGCGGTGTAGTTCGATGCGCTCCACGAGATCTGACCGACGATTTTTGGAAATCCACAAAGCCAGCCCAGCATGGTTGGCCCGTAGTGATCGAGCACTAGTCGGGTCGAACAAACCAGCTCGGTGTAAGTCGCGGGATTTCCGACACGGCGCACGAAGGGGACCGCGACGATGAGCTCCAGATAGTTCATCGTCAGGCCATATTGTTTCAGGCCAGCCACGGCATCCTTTCGCACCGCTCGCGGTCGCACGTCGCTCTGACGCCCGGCCATGAAGACGAGTGGGTGGCGATCCGGCGGCGTCAGATTCTGGGGCGCGAGCGTGATTCCGATCGGCGGCAAGTGCGCTTCGACCTGGTCGCGGGGTGCATCGAGAAAGAACACGTACGCATCGTAATGGCCGACATACTCCACCGTCAGCCGCGGGTCCGCGGCTTGCAGATCTTCTAGCGTGAGCGTCGCGCTGCGATCGTCGACAGTCATACTGCACCGTGAAAGCTAGTCAGTAAAACCGGGTAGAATGGCGGTCCGCACGCGGTCCGGGTTGCGAATACCACGTTGAGCTAGCCAGGCCTCGGACTGGTGACAAAGTTCTTGTCCAGCCGTTCCCCCTCGCAGCCGACCGATCTGCTTGCGGATGATCGCGGCGTATAGGTGGCGGTCGCTTCTCAGCAGTGGTGGCAGCGCTAGTTCGAGTTCGCCCAGCGCGATGTCGCGCTTGCCCGAGCACGCCGCGATGCTGGAGCGAACTATGCTCGCCAAGGCCGCGGCGCGCGGATTTCGTTCGCGGACCAACCGGCGGGCGTCGCGCTCCGCGTCGCGGAGCAAGGGCTTGGGGTCACCCGCTTCGGCGGCTAACGCTACCGCGCTGCGGGCGCGGGCGAACAGTGCCTCGACATAGCCTTGTTGAACCAGCGTGAGCAGCGATTTTTGATAGGCGGGCCATTGCGAGGCGATGAGTTGCCGCGCCGCGTCGGGACGGCCGCGGTAGAGATGAGCTTCGGCCGCGGCGATCATCGCGGCCAAATGCTGCACGAAAAAGCCGTGTTGCGGCCAGCGTCGCAGGGCGTCCTTGATTCCCTCCAAGGCCTCGGTCGGGTCGTCGTGAGCCCACAGTGCAGCGTGAGGAATGGGATACGTGGCGAGATTGGTCAGGCCGAACAGATCGCCGCGCTCTTGCGCCTGGACCAGCACTTCGCGCGCCGTTCTATCGAGCTCGGCCACGTTGCCGAGCATCACCAGCGACCAGAAGCGGTAATTATTGGCAACGTCGATTTCCCAGGCGCTGCCAATACAATGACTGCGAAACCCCTGCTCGGCTTGCAGCGACAGCAAATAGGCTCGCTCGTTTTGTCCCTGTAGATAAGCCGACGCGGCATAAGCCAAGGTTACCAACGCGGGGCCGTAAGGCTCGGTAAAATCGTGAGCCTGCTCCTCGGCTGCCTTGAGAAACCGATTCGTCTGCTTTTCGGTCCGGCTACCTCCGGCCGCGACGTAGATCGTCTCGAGCGCGAGCGATCGCAGCACGCGGGGACGATCGCCGGCCCGCAGCGCCAAGCGCAGAGTTCGCGCGTGTAAGTCGGCGGCCCGAATGACATCCACGAGGCCGATTCCAATCGCGGTCGACCAACAGATGTCGAGTCGACTCAACTCGGCGACTGAGATTTTCTCAACCGGTCGCTCGCGAAACCGCAAACCGCGTAGCACAAACCAGACTTGCTGCGCCAGAACCGACAACCAAGCGCCGCGTTCGGTGCGCGGCATGCGCATGTTCACGGAGCGCATCACCGCATCCATCACCTGGCGTCCCTGCTCAAGATGGCCACTGATCAAGAACTGGTGGGCGGCGCGGCGTTCCAGCTCAATTCTTAGCGAACCGTTGGTGTCGCGCGCCGCGCGGCGATACATCTCCCCTGCCTGCACGCCCAGCCCTGCATTGGCCAAGGCATCCGCCAGCTTGATGCGCAAGTTGTTTGCCGGCTCCGCGGGATCTAGCTGCAAACAAAGTCGATACAGTTTTGCCGCGCGCTCGAACGCCAACGACCGATCGGCTGCCTCGGCTGCCATGTGGTAGTAATGAACCGCTTTGGACAGCTCGCCGGCTGCGCGAAAATGTGCCGCGACTGTCTCAGGATCGGCTGCCTGATGACGCTCAAGCGACTCGGCCAGGCGGAAATGGTGTCCTTGGCGTATCGCTGCCGGCAATCGGCCGCGCACGCATTCCCGAATACGATCGTGATAGGTCTCGCAGGTATCGTCGAGTCGCAGGCCATTGCTGCGCACAAAGCCGGCCGCGCGGAGGGTCGTAATCAACTCCTGTGAGCCGGTCCGCAATTGTGCCGCTTCGTAGGCGTTTCGCAGCCGCAATGGCTGATCGGCAATTGCAACAACTTGAAGTAGCTGTTGGGCGTCGGCTGGCAATTGGGTGATGCGAGACCACAACACGTCGTCCAGATCGACCGACGCCGTGCTCGCACGCTGGCCCCAGCCCCCTTCAACAACGTTGCGAACCAATTCGGCAATGAAGAATGGGTTTCCTTGCGAGGCGCGGGCGATCTGATGCGTCAGATCGACCGACCGTGTCATCGACGCTCCGAGCAGCTCTTCGGCAAGCACGGCCGCCATGTCTTCGGGCAGCCGTTCGAGCGGCAAGTCGACTACTTGAAAGTGCTCTCCGCTCGATCTCATGTAGCGTAGCAATTCGAGGCAGTCGTTCTCCTCCGGAGTGTCGCTCCGGTAGAGCAACAACAGCAACAAGCGCGGCGCGTCGGGGGGCTGCACAAGCTCGACCAACCGGCGCGCTCCTTCGGCATCGCCCCATTGCAAATCGTCGATCGCGATGACCAACGTGCGTCGACTTCCGAGCCGACCGAGCAATTCGCGCAGGGCGAGAAATGCGCGCCGTCGCAGCTCCTGCAGGTCGTTGACTTGCAAACCAGTCGTCGCCATTTCGACAATCACCGGGATCCGTTGCAAGACAGGAAACACTCGGGCTAGGGCCGCCACATCGCGAGGCAACACCGCCTCGACCTTGGCCCTGGGAAGTGCCGCCAGATAGTGGCTCAGCGCATCGACCACGCTATCGAGTGTCTTGTAGGGAACCGACTCTTGCTCATAGCAACGACCCGAAAGCAGCAGCGCATCGCCGACTTGTTCCAGTTCATATTTCAGCCGCGCCAGCAACAGGCTCTTCCCCATTCCGGACCGACCGTGCAAATGCACGACGACCGTGCTGCCGGCAAGAACCCGTGCGCAAGCCTCGCGAAGTGTCCCCAATTCAGCCGAGCGCCCCACCAGCAGCGGTGCGGTTGGGTGTGGCACCGAATCGACGCGCGGGTCCTCGCCGTTCGAGTCTTGCAGGACCGCGAGCAGATCGGTGGCGGTCGGTCGTTGTGCGGGATCGCGCGACAACAGCCGGCAGCACAATTCGTCGAGATACGCGGGAATCTCGGGCGCCAAATCTCGCGGCGCCGGGGCGAGGGAGTACTGTTTGTTGTACAGCACCTGGCTCGCACGACCCTCGAAAGGTAACCGACCCGTCATCGAGACAAACAGCATGACGCCGACCGAATACCAGTCGCTGGCCGGTGACAGCGGCTTGCCTGCCGCCTGTTCCGGAGACATGTATGCCACGGTGCCAACTGGACCGGCGTCTGTATGCTGCACAGCCCAAGAGTCTTCGTCGGGCATGGCGTCGACTCCGTCGACCGCGCACAGTTCGGTCGCCAATCCGAAGTCGAGCACGGCCAGACGGCCATCCGGCCGAATGAGCACATTCGAGGGCTTGATATCGCGGTGCAGCTTTCCGGCGCCATGAATGGCTGTCAAAGCCGCGGTGAGTTGCCTCAGCGCGTCGCGCAAGCGGTCGAACTCGCATTGGCCGGCATACTGCAAAACCTGCTGACTCGTCGGTACGAGGGAACTTTGAGTCGCCAGCGAGGTGGTCTGGTCCGCCGACTGGTTGCAGGCCGCGAAGGTAAGCTGTGTCCGCGCAGTATCAAGTTGCCCCGTCGTTAGTGACTCCAGTCCGCGGACGTACGTCAGAAAGTCGACCCCGTCCACGAGCTCCATGGTGATGAACCACTGCTGTCCATCGGCGATTAGTTCGTGCAGCACGACGAGGTTCGGGTGCAACACGTCGGCCAGCGATCGGAATTCCTGCTTGAAGCGATACAGCGCCGTGGCATGAACGTGCGGCAGGACCTTGAGTGCGACGCGGCAGTTGCGCTCGCGATCGAGCGCCTCGTACACGACCCCCATGCCACCGCTGCCAATGCGCCGCATCACGACGAATCGCATTGCGAGTTCGAATGCCGCGCCACAATGGGCGCACTGGAGTGTTCCGCTCGACGATTCCCGGCTATTTCGCGGCTGCTGACAGTGGGAGCATACCAACCACGTTCTTGATCGAGACACGTCGTCAGCCGCTGTGGTGTGCAGGCGCGCCTCGAGGGCAGTATGCCATTGAGGAAAACGGTCGAAATACTCGGCACGCGATACAGGAATGCCGAGGCGGATCCGCTGGCGATAGTCCTCGACGATTACGGCGACGGCCGCGTCCGCCGTAGCCGCCACTTCAGGAAACCGTTGAAAATACTGCTCGACATTGGCCGACAGTCCGCGGCGCAGCCGATGCTCTAAATCCACCAGAATCAGCTCTTGCAGGAGCGCCTGACGATCAAGGCGGGAATTCGTCAGAAACGCTTTCAAGTCGGGCGGCGAAACCTGCCACGCCAACTCGAAACGTTGCATCACCTGATCCAGCTCCCAAGCCGCGGAAAGCGATTCGGAGTTGGAGATGGATGGATCGATCATGGCCCCATCGAATCCAGCGGAGTCTCGCTACCCAACTCAGCTTTGGTCGAGCGATGCGCGCCTTTCCCACCTTAGCATGCGGCTAGTGGCGACACGAGTGCGGGGCTGAATTCAGTATGGAGATCTACCCCGACGATGCGAGGCAGGCAGCTTCGTCCGGCTACCGGTGGCGCCTTGTTCCCAGGACTTGCGGATCAAGTCGAGTCGACGCGTCACGGTCCTGACTGAGCAGCCTAGTCGCTCGGCGATTTCCTCATGGCCAAAACCTTCGAACTTGAGCAGAGCCAGTCGCCGTAGCGGCTCGTCCGCCAGCAGCGTCAGCAAGCGCTCAAACTCCTCCGCGATGATGGCGGCGAATTCCGGCGAGGGCGTGGGAGCCGCGAGCCATTGTAAATCGCCCGATCCGGATTCACCGTCCGCGAGACGTGGGGCGGTGCGAATCCGACCGCCGCCGCGCTTTTTCGCGCGCTCGCGACGCGACATGTTCTTGGCCTTTCGCGCAGCCATGACGACGAGGAGTTGCCAGAGATCGCGTCGGTCGTTGAGCGCTGCGAACTGTCCCGACTGGGCCCGTCGAAAGAAGCTCCTGAAGGCGCTTTGCACCGCGTCGTTCTCGTCGGCCATTCGCCCCGCCACCCCTGGAACCCGGTAACGCACCTGGGCAATCAGTTGCTCGATGTAGCGCTTCCAGAGCTGTTGGGCGGCCGACTGATCGCCCTGCTTGATGCGGGCAATCCAATCGGTCACCGATTCGTGAGAGGGTGGCTGCATGCCGGAATTTGTCCGCCGCCAGCGCGCTCAATCGAACGCTCGCAAGGGATGGCGACCAAAAACTTGTCGGGTTTATCGAAGTAA
Source organism: Pirellulales bacterium (assembly GCA_019745975.1). GTDB lineage: Bacteria > Planctomycetota > Planctomycetia > Pirellulales > JAEUIK01 > JAIESQ01. Next base: position 16,884 of record JAIESQ010000107.1, on the reverse strand, counting down.
ATCAGGAATCGTTGTCCGGTCGGAAACTCACTTGGTGATGTTACTACTGCCAGCGCGACTCCATCCCCCTTGATCGGCATGCAGCATGAACATTATTTCCCTGCTCTCGTGGCGTCGCAAGTCAGAAGCCAATCGGCGCGAACGATTCATCGCGGACACGGAGCGGTACCTCAACCGCAAGTTAACATCTCCGTCGATCAATGCCGACCGACCCGGTTGTCGCCACGCGCATTCCGCGACTCCATTAATTCTGACAAACAATTGCCTCGGCGACGGGTGAATTCGTTTGGGCCTGCCTGTTGCGGGAGCCTCCCGCGGCAGCGTCCGGCGCCGTCGGGATGGGCAGCCCGCGGCGCCGGCTTGTTGGACTGTGGCAATCGTGATCGCTATATTGCGCGAGCCACTTGCAAGGTACCGGTTCCGGCCTGACCTCGTTGGATCGCGGCGACTTGAATGGACAAGGAAATTCGAGTTCTCGGGGCAGGACCGGCAGGGCTCACGGCGGCAATCACCTTGGCGCGAGCCGGCCGCCAAGTTGTCGTCTATGAACAGGCTCAAGACTGCGGTCGCCGATTCGGAGGCGATTTGCAAGGGCTGGAGAACTGGTCGACCAAGACGGACATCCTCGACGAACTAAAGGCGATCGGCATCGGCGTCGGGTTTGATTGCACGCCGTTCACGTCGGTCTATAGCGTGTCGTCGACGCTGCAGGTGACCCGACATTTTGCCGCCGCGCCGCTGTTCTATCTAGTCCATCGCGGCGCCGCTCCGGGAAGCTTCGATCAAGCCTTGAAGAGGCAAGCACTGGATGCTGGCGTGCGCATCGAGTTTGGCGCGACGTGCAACCCCGAAGCGGTCGACATCGTTGCTACCGGGCCGATCCGCAAACCTAGTTTTGGCGTGGTCCGCGGAGTCGTATTTCCGACCGACGCGCCCGACTGCGCCTACATGATGTTTGACAACGAATTGTCCTACTTGGGCTATTCGTACTTGCTGATAACTCGTGGGCGCGGCTGCCTATGCGTAGTGGCCTTCGATCGATTCGAGGAGTCCCGACGGCGACTCGACATTGCCGTCGAGCGACTCAGTCGGCTCAGCGGCGTAACCATCGACCGAACGTCGCCCATCAACGGCTTCGGTACGTTTCAACATAACCCTAGGTACCAGCAGGACGGGCGACTTCACTGTGGCGAAGCCGCTGGATTGCAGGACTTGCTCTGGGGATTTGGTTTGCGTTTCGCGCTACAGTCGGGACATCTGGCCGCCCGCTGCTTGCTTGAGGATTGCGACTACGAACAAATGGCGCAGCGCGCCTTCGAATCGCGATTGCGCGTGGGCGTGGTCAATCGATTCGTGTGGGAGATTCTCGGCAATTTCGGTTATCGATGGTTTTTGCGTCGCGCACGCCGGCATGGTGAATTGAGAGCGTTCTGCAGTTCCTTATTCGAGTACTCCCTCTGGCATCGGTTGGCCTTTCCCATCGCACTGCGGGGCCTGCGCTTGCGGCATCCGGAACTTGCGTACTAGCCATCCAGGCCGGAATCTGCCGTGGATACGGGTCATGTCGAAGGGCGACCATCGATGTCCGTAGCGCGTCCTTCGGTCGTCGTCGTCGGCGCCAGCCTGAGCGGACTCATGGCGGCTCGTGCGCTGCGCGACCATGGCATCGACGACTTCCTCGTCATCGACCGCAAACGATGGATCGGCGTGCCACTCAAGTGTGGTGAGGCCGTCGAGGCCTCGGCATTCGACGAGCTGTTCGGGCAAGGTGCTCGATATCCCTTCATCAAGCACGTCGCTGACACGCACGACGTGGTATTTCGCGATTTCGTGCGGCCGCTTCTCGATGTTCCGCAATTGACCTTTTACGAACTGAATCGCACCGAGTTCGAGCGCTGGCTCGCCGAACCAGTCAGCGACGCGCTTCGGCTCTCGCTCACGGTGCGGAGCATCGCTCGCTGCAACTTCGGTTTTGAATTAGAGACCAATCAGGGTCTGATCCAATCGCGCGCCGTGATCCTCTGCTGCGGTAGCAACTACGAACTGCAGCGCCAACTCGGCCTGGTTTCGTCGCTGCCTCGGCTCGGATACGCCTGCGGAGAGTTACATGCCACTTCTGACCGGCATCGCGAACGGTTCGTCTGGCACGTCATGGACCGCTGCGAGGGATATGGATGGGTATTTCCCAAGGGCAACGATGGCTGCAATCTCGGCATACTCAGTTATAGGCCAGAACCGCTCCGTAGTCGTTTGGCCGAGTTCAAACAGTTGCAAGCGATCGCCACAACTCCGCGCACGACCTTCGGGGGGCGCTTTCCGCAGGACGGCCCACTCGCCTGTACCGCGGCGGATTCGCTGCTCGTTTGTGGCGATGCCGCCGGCATGGTCTTCGCGGCGACTGGTGAAGGAATTCGCTTTGCGCTCATATCGGGCAATCTCGCCGGGACGGTCATGGCCGAAGCCATGCTGGCGGGCGACACCAGCCGCAGGCAATTGTCGCGATATCAGGATGCCTGGGAGCGGCGCTTCGGACGTGTGCTCCGTGTCGGCGTGCGAGTCAAGGAAGTGATCATGAGCCTGCGGCGCAGTGGGTTTCTGACGTCCGCACTGCGGCATCTTGCGGATCGCCGCATCGCCGATTTCATGCTCGGCAAGCATGCGCGCTTGACCACACTTTCATACAGCGTTGCCCGCTGCCTGGAGCTGCCGCGCAAGCTGCTTTGAGCGAATCGGAATCGATGCTGGACCGCGCCAGCTAGCGCTAGTCCAGGCAAGCTTCCCGCCAGATCACGAAGTCGCGAGGGCGCTGAATAAATGCTTGTGGTATAGTGCCAGCCAGCGGATGCAATTCGCGACCTAGCGCTTCGCGCGAGGGCATTGATCCATGACTGTGCAACGTGCGGTGATCGAACGGCCGCGAATGGCACGCCGCGAAGCGTTGCAACTCGGTTGTTCGACTTTGCTGGGGCTCGGGCTTCCCAGTCTGCTGGCCGGACGCGCAATTGGAAAGCCGTCGGTCCGAGCGCCCCGGCCCTCCGTGCGCACGGTAGTGCTCGTGTTTCTTCCCGGTGGGCCCAGCCACCTCGACAGCTTCGACCCCAAGCCCGAGGCGCCAGCAGAAGTCCGTGGGCAGTTTCGTGCGATCGACACCGCGGTGCCGGGAATCGCGCTATGCGAACATCTGCCGCGACTGGCCGCTCGCACGCAACACCTGGCGATCGTGCGTTCGATGGCACACGCACTGCCGCATCACGACGCAGTTTGCTTTGTCCCCTGCGGGATCAACACGGTTCCGATCGGCTTTCGCGGGGTGCCCTCGCGCGGCGACTGGCCCTGTTATGCCGCAGCGCTCGATCATCTTCGGCCTCGCAACGATGGCGTGCCGTCGGGAGTGTGTCTCCCTAGCACTCTGAGAAACGGTGTCATTCCTGTGTCGGGTACAACCGCAGGCTTCCTCGGCGCTCGGCACGATCCCTTGCAGATCGAGCATGATCCGGGCCGAGGTGAGTTTGGCATCGATGGACTCAGCCTGCGGGCCGACCAACTGGGGCGGCGCTTCGAAGCGCGGCGAAATTTGCTAGAATTGGTTGATCGGTTCGCTGCGGCCGCCGAGGCTTCGAATGAGACGGCTGCCTATGCCGTGTATCGCGTGCGGGCGATGGAGATGCTCGCCTCGAACCGCGTGGCAGCGGCGTTATCGCTCGAAGACGAAACGACGCACACCAAGGATCGCTACGGCAGTCATTTGTATGGCCAGTCGTTGCTGCTCGCGCGTCGACTCGTCGAGGCTGGCGTGCCGGTCATCCAGGCGAACCTGGGGCATGCCACCGAGTGGGACACACACTACGACAACGCGGGCCCGTTGAAGAAGCGGTTATTGCCGCAGCTCGATCAGGCGTTGGCCGCCCTGCTCGACGAACTGGTTGAGCGTCGGCTGCTGGACGAAACCCTGGTTGTCGTAGCCGGTGAGTTCGGCCGTACTCCGAAGATCGGCGACTACCAAGACGGCAAATTCTGGCCGGATGGTCGCGGACATTGGTCGAGTTGTTTTTCGGCCGTGTTTGCCGGCGGGGGAGTTGTCGGAGGACAGGCAATAGGTGCGTCGGATGCAATTGGCGCTTACCCCGTAACCGAGTCCTTCAGCCCAGCGGATTTGGGAGCCACGATCTACGCGGCGCTGGGAGTCGACCCGGCGACCACGATTCACGATTCCTTTGGCCGCCCGCTGCGGTTGAACGAAGGAAGGCCGATTGCCAAGTTGTTTGCGAGCGGTTGATGACACTCGGTGGCGCGACTGCGCCAGCGAATAGCCCGACTGGATCGACGATGCGGATGCTTGCGTCACAAAGTCGATTAGATGGCGACGCGAATCTCGCGTGCGTTCCACCGTCTCGCGGGGCGGGCACCGTACGCCGTCGCGAGTTCCTGCGCGTGGGTCTGGCCGGGATCGCCAGTCTGTCGCTGCCACAACTACTCGCGCTTCGCGCCCGGTCCGCCGAAAACTCTGTGGATGCTCCCAAGCCGAGCGCCGATCGATCCGCCACGGCAGTAATCGTCGTGTTCTTGCATGGCGGCGCCAGCCACTTGGAGACCTACGACCCCAAGCCCGACGCGCCGGCCGAATACCGTGGGCCGTTCGCCGCTATCCCCACCGCCGTACCTGGTCTTAATCTCTGCGAGCTGCTGCCGCGGCATGCTCAGATCGCCGATAAGTTCACACTCGTGCGGTCTCTCGTGCATTCTGGTTTTTGCCACGGCATCGGCCAGCAGCAGATGTTCACCGGGCAGGAAGTCCGTGAATTCAAGCCACGGTCTGAGTACCCAGAGTTTCTGTCGATCACCAACTGCCTCCGGCAACAGCAAGAGCGCCTGCTGCCCAACTACATCGGCGTGCAGCCAATCCCCTATCTCGGCGCGGCGTATCTCGGAGCCGCGTACGAACCGTTTGCCGTGTCAGGCGACCCGAACGCGGCGGAGTTCAGCATCCCCAACCTGGCGGCCCACACCGAGCAACAACGCCTGGGCGGACGCCTCGGCTTGCGCCGCCAAATGGATCTATTGCGCCGTGATCTCGATCGCACCGGCAACATGCGTTCGATCGATCGCTACGAAGGACTAGCATTAAACATGCTCACCTCGTCCACCGCCGAGGAAGCGTTCGACCTCGATCGCGAAGACCCGCGAACGCGCGATCGCTACGGCCGAAACACCTGGGGGCAGCAATGCCTGCTGGCTCGCCGGCTGGTCGAACACGGTGTCGACCTGGTGACCACGTCGCTGCTGGGCCCCATCTGCGGTCGCGTGCAAAACTGGGATGATCATGCCGTTAACCATCACGTGTTCAATGCCATGCAAGCGCGCGCGCCGGCCTTCGATCAGGCCATCGCCGCGTTGGTCGAAGACTTGTACGACCGCGGCTTGGACCGTCGCGTGCTGTTGATCGTGACTGGCGAGTTCGGCCGCACGCCGCGCATCTCGTATGCGGCCGACAGCGCCAGCGGTGTCATGCAGCCGGGTCGCGACCATTGGCCCAACGCCACGAGCATGCTGTTTGCCGGTGGCGGCATCGCGACGGGGCAGGTGATCGGCGCAACCGACCGCCGCGGCGAGCAAGTCGTCGAACGGCGGATCGGCGTGCATGATTTCCTGGCGACGGTCTATCGGCACTTGGGAGTCGCGACCGCGGGACTGGAGTTCAACGACTTTGCGGGTCGACCGATCCCCGTCCTCAACGGCGGCACGGTCGTGCCAGAACTGTTGTGTACAGGGTGATCTCGATTGACATCCCACGCGGAATTCTTCCGACACATACTCGCACGCGCAATCACATGCTGCGCGGTTCTCGCCTCGTCCCTCATGGCGATTGCTGCCGAGCCTGCTCTCCCCGCCCGATACGACCTAGTCATTGAAGGCGGTCGCGTTATCGATCCGGCGAGCGGATTGGACGCCGTGCGGAATGTGGGTGTTCAAGGCAGGTCCATTCGCGTCATCAGTGAGGATCGCCTAGACGCACTCCTCAGATTCGACGCGCGTGGCATGATCGTGGCGCCTGGTTTCATCGACTTGCACTCGCACGGGCAAGACGAAGAGAACTATCGCTATAAGGCGATGGATGGAGTCACGACGGCCCTCGAACTGGAGGTGGGCACGCCCGATGTCGACGACTGGTACGTGCAGCGACAGGGAAAATCGCTCATCAATTACGGCGTTAGCTCAGGGCACATCGGCGCGCGCATGCGTGTGCTGGGAGGACCGGGCAAGTGGCTGCCCGAGCCAGGAGCCGCGCAGAACGAGGCCACCGATTCGCAAATCCATCAGATCAGGCGCCTCGTCGAAGCTGGCCTCGAGCGCGGCGCCGTGGCCGTAGGCTTGGGAATCCAATACACGCCTGGTGTTTCGCGCTGGGAGATCTTGGAGGTTTTTCGCGCGGCTGCCAAGCACGAGGCGCCCTGTCACGTCCACATTCGTCACGCCGGCGAGAAAGAACCGCAAAGCGCGCTGGCTGCGCTGGAGGAGGTCGTGGCGGCGGCCTCGATTACCGGCGCGCCTTTGCATATCGTTCACGTATCCAGCATGGGATTGCGCGGCACACCGCGACTGCTGCAAGCGATCGCCGAAGCCCAGTCGCGCGGTTTGGATGTCACCACCGAATGCTACCCGTACACGGCTTCGATGAGTCCAATTCGATCGGCCATTTTCGACGAAGGCTGGCAGAATGCCCTGGGAGTGAGCTACGGCGATTTGCAATGGGTGGCCACGGGCGAGCGGTTGACCGCCGAGAGCTTCGCACGCTATCGAGAAGTTGGCGGCTACGTCATCATACATTCGATGCCGGAGCCAATGGTCCGCGATACGGTGGCCAGCCCGCTGACGATGATTGCCAGCGACGGACTACTCGACAACGGCCGAGGCCACCCGCGCGGCTCGGGTACTTACGCGCGCGTACTTGGACGTTATGTCCGCGAACAACAGGCACTCACCTGGATGGAGGCCATTCGAAAGATGACCATCATGCCGGCGCAGCGACTGGAACGCCGGGTGCCGGCCATGAAGAACAAAGGCCGCTTACAAATCGGCGCCGACGCGGACCTCGTCGTGTTCGACCCACAAGCAGTCATCGACCAATCGACGTTCGAACAGCCGGCGAAATTCTCCGCTGGTTTTCGGCTCGTACTGGTTGGCGGAACTCCCATCGTCAAAGATGGCCAATTGGAAAAGACGGTCGCGCCAGGCAAAGCAATCCGCGCCGCACTGCGGTAGGCTGCGGAATCCTTTCCAGTCGCGCGAGTCTGCACGTCGGGCCAGGTCGTCGATTGCTTTAGCGCGTGACCGAGTGAATGCGTCGCGAGCGGACAGTCCATTATTTTGAGCACGTGAGAATGACAGTTTGCATTGCCAATTGACACGAAGTCAGATAACGTAAGCAGGTGTTGATGTGAAGCAGTACGGCAGAGCTAGTGGTTGAAAATCATGCTCACCATCTTCGGCCGTAGCCATCGGCTCTGTGATCGCGTTTCGCGGCGCAGTTTTCTGAGAATCGGCGCGCTGGGCATGGGAGCCGGAGCGCTCACGTTGACCGATCTGCTTCGCGCCGAGACACAGGCCGACGGTCGCGCGCGCCACAAATCGGTCATTCACATTTTCCTCGGCGGCGGCCCTCCCCATCAGGACATGTGGGAAATCAAGAGCGAGGCGCCCAAAGAGATTCGCGGCGAATTCCAGCCGATCTCCACCAAAGTGCCTGGGATTCAAATCTGCGAGGTGTTTCCCCGCATCGCTGCGATCATGGACAAGTGCGCCGTGATTCGCTCGGTCGTGGGAGCTGCGCATGCGCATGAACCCTATCAGTGCCATACCGGTTGGACGCGCGAGAGCCTGCCGTCGATTGGTGGTCGACCCTGCTTGGGAGCAGCGGCTGCGAAACTGCAAGGTCCGGCCGACCGCGCCGTTCCGCCGTTCGTCGGTCTGGCCAATGCCGGCGTGTGGAAGGATCCAGGGCAGCCGGGATTTCTTGGGCCAACCTTTGCGCCATTCCAGCCCGACGGCCCGGGTATGGAGAACATGAGGCTCAACGGCCTTTCGCTCGAGAGGCTCAACGATCGCAAGCTGCTACGGTCCAGCTTCGACGCCTATCGCGAAGTCGTCGACACAACCGGCAAGACGCGCGCGTTCGATTCGTATACGGAGCGGGCGTTCGACGTCTTGACGTCGAGTCGGCTGCTGAAGGCGCTTGATCTTGCGACCGAGGATCCCAAGCTGCGCGAACGGTATGGAGACGGCAAGCCCTACAACTACCAGTATGACGGCGCGCCCACTTGCAACGAGCAGTTGCTGATCGCGCGCCGACTTGTCGAGGCGGGGGTGCGATGCGTGACGCTTACCTATGGACGCTGGGACAGTCACGGCGCGAATTTCGACCTGGTGCGCGATCACGGTTCGAAGTTGGACCAGGGGTTTAGCGCTCTGATCGAAGACCTCGACAGCCGTGGCATGTTAGACGACGTGACCGTCATCGCCTGGGGTGAATTTGGTCGCACGCCGCGTATCAATGGCGATGCGGGTCGCGACCATTGGCCGCAGGTCAGTTGCGCGCTCTTGGCCGGGGGCGGGATGAGGACGGGCCAGGCGATTGGCTCCACGAACCGCCTGGGGGAGTATGCCGTCAATCGCCCGGTTCACATGCAAGAAATCGTGGCCACGCTCTACCACAATCTGGGTCTCGATACCTCGACAACGACCATCCAGGACCCCGCGGGCCGACCACAGTATCTGGTCGATCAACCGCCTCTACCTGAGCTCGTCTGAATACCTGCCAGGTGACGTCGCTCTCGAAGTCCACCGACTGGCTAAGAGCAGTTTCAAGACCTGGCTTGGGTGCCACTGCTGGCTTGTCCAGCAGTGAAACGCTGGGCCCGGCACTGCTAGACGCTCCTTGCAGTGGCACCCTACGTCGATTCAATGCTGGTTTTGAAACTGCTTCTAGTGCCAGGCACCGCGCTAGCAGCCCCTCGTCGTGTCTCGGTTTCCGCCGGTGGGCGGGACATTTCAGGCGAATCAGGCGTGATTTGCCGGAAATCCCCGTCACAAATCCAAAGCTCTTGCGCTACGGATTGGGAAGGGCATCCATCAAGAGCATGTGTGCATGAGCGCACACGATGGATTGACCGCCCGATCACAACGGCCTCGCTGGCCATCAGACAACGGAGGGATGTGCGAAATGAAGGCGGACCTGTCGGCCATCGACCAGCTACCTGGCGTCCATCGCATTGAGAATTGCGGCAAAGAGGAGATGACCAGCCTGGCGATGGAAATGACCCACGCGGTCTACGCACACGATCAAGTCTACGGACAGTACTGCTCGATTCAGGCATACGTCGACTGTCCAGCGGAGAAGGCCTTCGAATACCTGTCCGACGTGTACACGCTGCAGGAATGGACGTACAGCCTGCGCGACTTCACGACAGCATCTGACGACGGCATGGTCGTCGCCACCGACCGGATTGGCGGCGCGACGAAGATCTACACGCGCACCGTCGCCAATCGCCAGGCCATGACCGTCGACTTCCACTGCGCTTGGGACCAAGGCGAACACTTGTGGATGATTTACCTGATGCGCGTGGTACCAGCCCAGCTCGTGTTCGACCGGCCCGGCTGTGTCGTGCTTTGGACCAATTGCCGGCATCCGTTCTACGATCGCAATCCCTTCCCGGAAAAATCCCCACCAGGACGCAAGGTCTGGGTGGGGGACATGTGGCCATTCTTCTACGCCGGACATCAGATCGAGCTGGACAACCTCAAGTACATCCTTGAACACCGGCACGCCAACGGATTGCCGATGACGATCGGAGGCCCCCAGTGAAGACCGTCAGCCTGGTCAGCGCCGCAAGTTATCTACCGGCGCGTGTCGTCGATAACAGTTTCTTTCAGCATTCCGATGAAGCGCCGGCACACGCCATGTTCCGCGGAGTGAAACAGCGGCACCATGTGGCACGTGATGAGACGGCACAGTCGATGATCGTCCAAGCCACGCAGAAGCTGGCGGACCGCTTGAACCTCGACTTGCACAACGACGTCGACATCCTGATGACCAACGTCACGGCGCCCGACCAGCCGTTCATGGGCTGCGGGGCCGCCGTTGGCAAGGCCCTTGGTTGCCGGCCCGAATGGATCCTCGATTTGCACAATGGCGGCTGCGTGTCGTTCATTGCCATGATCGCACAAGCACAGGCGCTGATGAGTCACAGCGGTGCCAAGACCGCGCTCCTATGTAATGTCCAGAACTCCGCGGGGCGTCTCTTCGCCCAGGACGAAACCCGAAAGCTGAAGCAAGCGCTGATCCCTGGCGACGGATGTGGCGTGGGATATCTGGTCGCTTCGAACGAATCGCCAATCAAGTCGATCGTCCAGCGAAATTACTGCGAATACGCGGGGGACATGGCGATCGTGCGCCACGATGGCAGCGAGTGGTGGGAGCCGAGCACGGCCTGCAGCTATGTCGATTTCACCGAAGCGAAGCTGGCCCAGATCATGGGTCGGGCAAATCACATCGTGCCGGAAGCCATTCGTGAGGCTTGCCGCCAAGCGAATTTGCCAACCGACCAGATCGGCACGCTGATCACCAACCAGCCCAACCGTATCTTCCTGCGAAACTGGCGCGAGGCACTGCAGTTGCCGCCGACAAGGCATGTCTCGACTTTCGAGCGACATGGCAATTTGTTTGGCGCCGCGCTCCCGCTGTGTCTTGCGGAAGCGATCGACAGCGGCCAGTTGCAGGCGAACAGTCACCTGGTGCTGGGCGGATTCGCTCACGCGGGAGACTTCGCTGCCGCCGCCGTGATCCATTGGAGGCCTCAGTAGACGGTCAGCTTCTTGGACGCCCAAGCGTCTTCAAGGAATCTCGACCTCGCAGGTCAGGGAAGCACCACCATGACATTAGCCGATTCGCTCGTAACGACGCTGCGTGACTGGGGCCTGCAGTACGCTTTTGGCGTCGGCGGGGCCAACATCGAACATTTCTACGACGCCGTCCATCGCCTCGGCGAAGGACGCTTTCGAGTCGTGGCCGCCAAGTCCGAAATCGGCGCGGCGTTCATGGCCGACTGCCGAGCACGAGTGCATCGCACACTAGGCGTTTGTTGTGCCACTTCTGGCGGCGGGATGATGAACCTGGCCGTGGGTGTCGCCGAGGCGTTTGCCGAATCGGTACCGATGCTCGCCATTGTTGGTCAGCCGCCAGCGAGTTTCGCGGGCAGGGGAGCGTTTCAAGACTCTTCCGGCATCGGCCGCACCGTCAACGCCGACAAGCTCTGGTCGGCGATCTCGAAATATCGGGCGGTCATTGATGAGCCCAGCAAGTTTTGGCCTTGCCTCGAGTCGGCCGTGCGCGAAGCCCTGAGCGGCCGGCCAGGGCCCTCGGTGCTGCTGATTCCTCGCGACTTGTTCGACTGCGAGGTCGGCAATCGACCCGGCAGTCTGCCTTACCAACTCGACGAGCTGAAGATCGCGCGTGATGTTTGCGACGAGAAGGTCCGCGAACTGTTTGACGCCATCCAGGCGGCGAACACTCCCGTCCTGCTCGTCGGCAGCGGCGTCGACCGTTGCGGCAATCCGGAGGCGGTCGTCGAATTTGCCCGGCGCGTTGGGATGCGCGTGGCCACGACGCTTTCCAGCAAAAGCTCCTTCCCCAACGACGACCCGCTCTACTTGGGAATGGTGGGCATGGCGGGCGAACCGTCGGCCCATCGTTACTTGCAAGAGGAGGCTGACCTCATCGTTGCGGTGGGTACGGGATTGAACATGATGACGACCCAACCCATTCAGCAGGCTCTGCGACCTGAGCGGCTGGCTGTCGTGAATATCGACGTAGGCGAAGTGCTGCGCGTGGTGACCCCGGCATTGCACATCGAGGCTGATGCTGGCGCGGTGTTCGCAAAGCTGAACCAAATCTGCGATCAGGTTGCGCTCGAACCACGGGTCGTGAGCAAAGCACGGCTCGCGCGCTTCGTGCCCCAGTTGGCTCCCCGCTTCTCCCCAGACGAGTTCAGCTCGCGTCAAGATGATTGGTGCGACGGACTGCTGCAAAGCGACGCGCTCGAAGTCCTGCAGCAATTTCTGCCGACGTCTGGACACGTCCTGTTCGACGCCGGCAACTGCGCCGCGGCCGCCCTGCACTATCTGCGGATCCCTCGAACCGTCAGTGCTACCTGCGCCTTGGGGATGGGGGGAATGGGATACGCCATTTCCGCCGCTGTAGGCGCTCAATTGGGATCCCCGCGCGGCGCGCGCACGATCGTCTTTTGTGGTGACGGGGCATTCCTGATGTCGGGAGCCGAGGTCAATACTGCCGTGCACTACCGATTGCCCGTCTTGTTTGTCGTCTTCAACAACGGCATGCACGGCATGTGTGTCACCCGACAACAGCTTTACTTCGGCGGCCGCATCGAAGGCTCACAGTACCCTGCCATCTCCGTCTCCGAACTCGCGCGTGGCCTCGGTAGCCACGATCAGCTTTGGGTGGGCTCGGCCGGCTCCACTGAAGAACTCACCGGGTGCCTAGCAGATTACCAAGCAATGGCCGACGGCCCAGGCGTGCTCGAGCTGCGTTTGGAGCGCGAGCAGATTCCGCCATTTACACCATTCCTAGCGAGCGACGCTCCAACCTACGACGCCGCCCCCTTCGTGGGAGCGTAGCCCGCGCCTCTCAGAGCGAATTCAAGGGCGCAGACGGCTTAATGACCTACCGCATGCTCTGGCCCATATCGATTGTCATTGGATGCAAACTATGAAGGCCCGGTTCTACGAACGATATCGATATCCGCTGCTGGCGGTATTTGTGTGCTTGGCGCCGCTAGTGGTCCTCGGTGCAGCCAAGGCGATGCGGACGAACGCCAACGACGTGCGCACCTGGCTGCCGCAAGGGTTACCCGAGACAATCGAATACGCCCGTTTTGGTCGGTACTTTGGGACTGAGGAATTTGTCGTCGTCAGTTGGGAAGGCTGTACGGTCGACGACCCACGGCTCCAAGTCCTGGCGGAGCGCCTCAAGCCGTCGGCAGGCGGGTCCGAGCGGGACAGCGGCTCTTCGCTTGTCGAAGGGGTGCTCACGACTCCGGAAGCCATTAAAGAGCTGATGTCGCCGCCGATCAATCTCACGCGCGACGAAGCAATCGCCCGCCTGCGCGGGTTCGCGATTGGGCCTGATGGTCGACAATCTTGTGCCGTGGTGCGTCCGAGCGAACATGGCAAGCACGACCCCCAGAGCTTGCTGAAGACGATTTACAATACCGCCGAGGAATGTGGCGTCCCGCGGAACGCCGTGCGCACCGGCGGGCCGCTGGTCACGTCGGTGTCGGTAGACGAAGCCGCGAACGCGTCGCTAAATGTTCTCGGGCTGCTGTCCGTGGCGACGGCGGTAGTTTTCTCCTGGATTTGCTTCCGCAGTCTGCGGTTAACGATCTTGGTGGTTGTGGTCGGCGTCTTCGCGGCGGCCGCGGCACTGGCCACGGTCTGGTTTTCCGGCGGCGAGATGAACGCTGTCCTCGTAACAATGCCACCGCTGGTTTACGTTTCAACCATGTCGGGCGCCATCCACTGGGCGAACTATTATCGCGACGCCGTCGCCGACCACGGAACGGCTGGGGCGATCGAAAAAACGGTTGCCCACGCTCGTCTTCCTTTGGCGCTCGCCACGGGAACGACAGCACTCGGACTGCTCTCGTTGTGCGGCAGCGATTTATTGCCGATCCGACAGTTCGGGCTCTACTCGGCCATCGGAGTCTTGGCGTCGCTGGTGTGGCTCCTTGTCGTTCTGCCCTTAGGCTGTGCACTTTGGCTGCCGCTGTCGGCAAGCGAGAAGCCACGTACTGCGCCTTCAACTTTCACGCGGGCAAACTGGTGGTCTTGGGGGCGGTTCATCACCGATCGGCCCGGACGGGTTGCTGTGACGGTCCTCGCGTTAGCGGTCTCGTGCGGATTGGGCTTGTCCCGTGTCAGGACATCGGTGACGGCCGAAGAGTTCTTCTCAGACGACGCCGCGTACCCCAAAAATGCTCACTGGCTCGAAGACCACATGGGCGGAATCGTGCCGATGGAATTGATCGTGCGCATCGCCCCCGAGTGCCAGCTTAACATGCTCGAACGGTTGAAACTGATCGAAAGCGTGCAACAGAGTGTCGCGACGCTCGACGGAGTGGGGACGAGCGTTTCGGCGGTCACGTTTTGTCCGCGTTTGCCCGCCGCCGGCGACGGCCAGTGGTCGCTCAAACGCTCGGTCCTCAATCGCCGGCTGGAACACCACCGCGACCGCCTGGTGAGCATGGGATTCCTCGCCACGGCCAACGACACAGAGGTGTGGCGGATCAGTCTGCGGACGAATTCGTTTCGCGGTGTGGATCGGCGCCACGTTATGGACGCGGTTAAGCGACGCGTTGACCAGGTGCTCAAAGCGCAGGGTGACCGCGACGGCATATCGGCATCCTTGACGGGCATGGTGCCATTGATCGAACGGGCTCAACAGTCGCTCCTGGAGGGCCTCATCATCGGGCTCGCGACCGACCTGGCTTTAATCGTCGTCGCAATCGTGGTGTTGATACGACACTGGTCGGTCGGTTTGGTGTTGTTACTAACCAGCGTGGTCCCGGTACTAACCGTCCTGGGCCTGATGGGCTGGATGGGGATCGTGCTCGACATTGGTAGTGTCCTGGCGCCGAGCGTAGCCTTGGGCGTTACCGTGGATGACGTGCTGCATTTCGTCCTTTGGTTCCGTCGCGGGCTGGCACAAGGCCTGGATCGCCAGCAATCCCTCCGCATCGCCTACGGCAACTGCGCCCGGGCGATGCTGCAAAGTTGGGGCGTGATCGGCCTGGGACTGAGCGTCTTCGCCTGGAGCGACTTCACTCCAACGCGGCGATTCGGCTTGTTGATGATCTCACTGCTGTCGGTGGGGCTCGTTGTGAACTTGTTCCTGCTGCCAGCGCTGCTGGCAGGTCCCTTGGGTCGTGCCTTGGCTCGAGGCATCAAGACGACGAAAGCGACAGGCAAGTTGCAAAGCGGGGCTTCTTCCGAAGCGAAGCGGCCGACAATCGTCGCTAACTCCGAATTCTCCCCTTGTGCGCTGTGTTGTGAGCGAAGCCTTGTGGGCATTTGACCCCGCCTTGGCGCGACTCACGAGCCGCGCTTGACGTCGTCCCACTGGAGCAAGTCGAAATCTTCGCCGCGCGGCACGTCGTGCAGCCGGCCCAAGAGCGTGTAGAGCGAAACGAGCGCTTCGTTGGTCAGCAGCTCGCCGGCTCCGGGAGCGACATAGGTAGCTGTCTTGCCGCCGTAACCACCCGCGGCCGCCTCGCGAATGGTGGGAAAATACGCGTGGTAGCCGTTCGTATAGCCCACCAGGAGCGTGTCGCGCACGGGAGATCGGCGCCTGAGATCGAGTTGAAAATCAACGAAGATTTCTCCTGGCATGCCCACGAGCGCCACGCTCTCGCCCAACACAATGGTCGTCAAGGGCGCCGCGATCGAATCGCCGGTCAGTTGTTTGGCGAGGTAGTTGTCGAAGCGGCGTCCATATTTCGCGCTGAGCACCGTGCGCACCTGCGAGTCGGCCAGGTTCCAACGCAACCGCACACGGACGGGGCGTGATTGGAGCTTGAGCGCGGATGTACCCTCCACGGGCTTAGCCGCCTGCGCCGCGTCGACGACCAGGTGGGCCAGGCCGCGCCCCATGCGCCGCATTTCCTCCACACCACCATCGGCCAAGGGCGTCTTGTCGACATACGGATTGAGATCGCCGCAAGCCCCTTGCAGAAAGAGACAGGTCGTCTTTAGCCGCTCCTCGACAAGCGAGCGCATCTGTCCGACATAATCCGCGCTGTACTCATAGTTATCGGGGCCGAGCACGACGGGATGGCAAGCGTAGTGCAAGAGCACGGCTAGCGGCGTGCCATCGGCACGGTCAAACCGCAGCACGGTGAACGTGCGATCGACCGGTTCGGTAGGCTCACGCTCGGCATTGCGCCACTGCATGGCGACTCGTCCATCGGGCAAATGCCGGCGACGGTTGTGGGCGAAATCAGCCTCGCCGCCGCCGATGCGCAACGCCACTGGCGATAGACTCGCGGCGGCTTGGCCAATGAGTTTGGATATTGCGGCGACGACTTGCGGGCCGTACGTGTTCGGTCCCTCCGTCGATTCCAGCGACGGGGCGCTGTGCGTGTGGCTGGCGGTAATGAACAGGAGATTAATGCCGTGGCGGTCGCGGCACTCGCTGCGCAGGGCGTCGAGCAAGTGATCCTCGGGCGTGCGGCCCAGATCGAGTGTCACGATTGCCGCCGAGGTTTCCCCCTGCTTGAGCACGAGCACGCCAGCCATCAGTGGATCGAGTTTGCCAGTCGCCGCGTGGGTGCGATTGCTGTAGCCCCACAGCATGAGCCCTGGTTCCGGCGTAATGTCGGCCGAAGCGACGCCGGCCAGCAGCGGGACTTCGGCCGATTGCGCGGTTGCGACGAGTGTCCTGAAACCCGACACCGCGATGGCCGCGGCAGCTACGAACGCAAGCGTGCGATTCATTTCGGCCATCCTGCACCTTGGGTGCAATAGACGTTGGAAGCCAGTCGCCGCTAGGGGTGCGTGCATCGATCTCGTCTCCCTGTCACGGGGGTCCCCCAGAATAAAATTGTCCGTAATTTTGCGTCCGGGTGCGTCCGGGTGTGGTGATATTGGACCGTAAATCGAATAGAGGGCACAACTTGGGGCGAGTGTAACATCGCACATTTTGCGTCCGGGTGATCGTCCGGTTTGCGTCCGGGTGTCTTGATATTGGACCGTAAATCGAATAGAGGGCACAACTTGGGGCGAGTGTAACATCGCACATTTTGCGTCCGGGTGATC
>JAIESQ010000110.1 GCA_019745975.1 Pirellulales bacterium | reverse complement strand
CCTTGAGCTTGCCGCCCACAAAGAACTATGCCAGAAAACACTTGCGTCACGCGATAGCAAATCGAACAGTAGAACTATGCACCAACTCGAAAACGCGATTGCCGACGCCTGGCCGCCCAGCAGTTGGGCCGATGTCACCGCCTTGGTTGCCGTATCGGGCGGAGCCGACAGCGTCGCGCTGCTGCGCGGTGTCGCGGCGGTTCGACGTCCGGGCCCTGGGCGGGTTGTCGTCGCACACTTTAATCATGGTTGGCGCGGCGCCGCATCGGACGCCGACGAGGTGTTCGTTCGGCACCTGGCCACCGATCTCGGTTGGCAATTTGAATGCGGACGCGCCGCCGCTTTGGCAGGCAGCATCGAGCTGCCGACTTCTCGCAGCGAAGCTTCGGCCCGGCGACAGCGCTACCGCTTCCTGCGCCACACGGCCGAGAGGGTCGGCGCTCGCTACGTTGCGCTTGCTCATACGGCAGACGACCAGATCGAAACCATCTTGCATCGCCTACTGCGGGGCACCGGCATTGCAGGGCTTGCCGGCATCCCGCGAGTGCGACGTTTGAGCGAAGCAACGTCGATCGTCCGTCCGCTGCTTGATGTGCGACGCGCTGTCGTGCTCGACTACCTGGCAACTCTCGGGCAATCGTTCTCGACCGATACCACGAACGAATCGCTCGCCTACACGCGCAATCGGCTGCGGCACGAACTACTCCCGCACCTGGCGCGGCGCTATAACCCAAGAGTCGGCGAGGCGTTGCTGCGCCTCGGGCGACAGGCCGAAGACCTGAAGCCGTTGATCGCGCGGCTGCTGGAACAAGCTACGGCATCTTGTGTTGTCGAAAACTCGGCAGGCGTTGTGCGAATCGCAACCGACGGTCTGCGACCGTTCCCACCTTTCATCGTACGCGAGTTGTTTGTCTCCTGTTGGCGCTCGCAGCATTGGCCCGAGGGGGACATGACCGCCGAGCATTGGGACCAGTTGGCGCGTCTGGCCTCGATCGACAACTGGCCACTAGCAGGGCGTAAGCTAGCCAGCGCCGAGCCGCGTTGGCGAATTACCTTGCCTGGCGCCGTTCGCGCGACACGCCGCGGCGATGAAATCGTGTTGGAAGCGACGAAGTAGCGATCCGGACTGGAAACAAGCTCGACTACTAAACACGCCAGCAGCGGACCGACGCATCGTTTCGACGCTACTCCACTGCGGCCTGCACACCTCCCGAGTACAGCTCGCGCTCTTCGTCGGGCGATAGTATTCGCTCCGCTTGATAACCGCCGCGCGCACGGTCCACCAGCGCGATCGCGCCAAAGATGATCACCAGCGCGATCGGCAGCACGCTCACCCGGCGGAACGCCATCGCAGCGCCGGTTGCTTCGGCGTCTTTCACGGCGGTCTGGTCCGCCTGCGGTAGTGCCGCAACCGCCTTGGTATCAATCTTGGGAACCGACTCAATGCCGAACAACGATAGCGCCCAGCCGGCATCTTCCTGTACGAGCACACTACTCGTGAGCGGCTCGGGCACGGCGCTTGCCGAGAACTTGTCGTACGTGTAACCCATGAACGGCAACACCAAGGCGATCGATAAATTGCCGACCGAGCCCATCAAGCCCAGCAAGAAAGCGCCCCCCTTGGGGAAACGCTCGGCGGTCACGCCCAACATCGTTGGCCAGAAGTACGCGATCCCCAGCCCGAAAATCGTGGCGTAGCCAAAGGCCGTCTTAGGGCTGTTGGCGGTGCTCAGCAGATACAGGCCGATGCCAGCCAAGGCCGACGAACCAGCCAACAGCCCGATCGGCGAAAACTTGTGTGCCAACGTGCCGGCGAAGTGCCGCAGCACGAACATCATCGAACTGGTGTAAACCAGGATCAGCGTGCCCGACACCTTGCCATCCGTCGTGCGCATCATCACCGACTCTTGCCACTGCTGCGGGCCAAGTTCGGTGGCGGCCGTCAGCAACATGCAGAAGGCCCATAACAGGAACAACGGGCGAAATACCTGCGTGAACATGTCCGCGGTCGACACGCCCGACGACACGCGCTCTGTCGGCGGAAACTGCTGGGGCAGCACCAGCAAGATATAGGTGATGCCAGGCACGACGATCAGCGCCATGCGCGCCCGCCAACCGTAACCCAGTCCATCGATACTCGACCAGTCCGGGCCGAACGAAATTCCATCGCCGATCCAGCGGGCCAGCAAGCCACCGAGGATCAAGCCGCCGGGCCACCAAGCATGCAGAATGTTGAGGTAATGCGTCTTTTGTGTTGGGTAGAGCGTGGCGGCCAGCGGATTGATGGCGATCTCGACCAGTCCGTTGCCGCAACCGGCCAGAAACGTCGCGCCGAACAGCACGTAGAAGGCCGAGCTGTCGTGGGGGGCGAAGATCGTGCCGGCCACGCCGATCATGTGACAGGCGAACGCCAGCATCAGGATGCGCTTCATTCCCATGAAGTCGCAGAGCGGCGCTCCCAGGAGCATCGAGACCGCCATACCCCAAAACGCGCCGCCGGCGATCCAGCCGCGGTCGGCTTGCGACAAACCGAATTCGTCCCCCAACAGCGGCAGAATGTCGCCGCGGATCACAAACGTGAAGGCCGACGTGATCAGCGCGATGCAACTGGCGATGAACAGCGAGCGAGAGTTCATCGAAACCGTTTCCTGTTAACAGTGGTCGGGCGGGTACGAAGAGCTTTTTGATAGCTGTGCAGTGAATGAACCAATGGGAGCGATTTCGACCTGGGATCCGGCCTTCCGCTGGTCGGCCGGGTGTCATTCTCGGCGCAGCGAGGAATAGGAGTATAAGTAAGGCTCAGGGCAAGTAAATCGTGGCGCGTTGGGATCATGGCTCGCGCGATGGCCAGCGCATACTGGCGTCGTGAGGGTTCGCGGGGCGCGGCAATTCAACCTGACATGCCTAGCTGGTTTGCCGGGATCGCTGCTGGATCGGGGTGCAGGTCGCAGGAACCGTCGCCTGGGGGGTCCCAGAATAAAGTTGCCCGGGAATTTGCGTCCTAACCGTCCTAAGCGGCTGTCAAAAGTCGTTAAGTCTTTTCTCAGTAACGACTTATTTTAGGACGCAAAATCCAAAACCGTTGCGTCCTAGATCGTCCTAAGCGCGGTTTTGCGTCCTAAGCAGGCTCCAGGCCTCAGGGATCAGGCTTCAGGCAGCGCGATCGACGCGCGCACGCTCTACGCAGCTCTTCGGTCCCGACTTTGACAAACGATTCCGTGGAATCGCGAAGTCCCTGGGTGAGATGCGTAGCTGGGTGTTCTCTCATGCGCGCAGGCTGGCGCGCCAGGTTTTCTCCTGTTGTGGATAGTATTCAGTATTCAGGGGATCGATCGCAGGCATGCCCACGACGAGCGTGGGCATGGCACCCGCGCGAATTCCTTCTCAGGTCTCGTACCTATTACTGTACACATTTGTGTTCATTTTTCAAGGATGGCTAAAAATGGCCACGCGCGAGAGGCGCAACGTGATTGGGCGCCGGTTGTTGGGACAGCGCGCTGACGATGCCGCGCGGAGGGAGACGGGAGTCGTTTCCGGTCGGCGTCGCACCCTTGCGCTCGGTCTTTGCCCGGAAGCGACTCCCGTCCCCTTGGCCCAGCATCCCACGTCGTGGCGTGGTGTCTTTGTGGTGACGTCGTCGCACGCGGGGATGGCACTGCTGGGCAAGCCAGCAGTGGCACCCGGCGAGAACAGGCCAGAGGTGAGAGGCCAGAGGCGCGAGGTAGAAATCCCTCGCTGCGCTACGGGCTGGTGCTTTGCGCCGCTGCGCGGCTTGATGGTTCGCTGGCGACACGGTTCCGTGGGTTGCACCCACGGCTGTGCGCTTTGCGCCGCTCGACGGCGAATGACAGTCAACGAGCACTGGCGAAGCCAGCGGCACCCGGACATAGCCGGTGTGCTTCGCACACCCTACAAAACCTCTCGTCGTGGCGTGGTGTCGTCGTGGTGAGCTCGTCGCACGCGGGGATGGCACTGCTGGACAAGCCAGCCGTGGCACCGTGCGGAATCGTCACACGGGGCGCTACGAAAGCGTCAGGCCTTTGCTCGTTGCGGCTCGATCTTGGGGAACATCGGCGGCAGCTTCCCGTCGACGAGCTCGGCGGTCACGCGCAAGTCTTCGTGCTCGGCCGGCCGCGCGACGATCGTGGCGAGCGACTGCTCGGCGAACGGGCCCGGAAAGTTGAAGCCTGCATAGAGCTTCGCGGCGGTGCGCGGCAGGAAAGGGCGCAGCAGAATCGCGGCGACCCGGACAGCTTCGGCCAGGTTTACCAGCACGCGCCGGCAGGCTTCGAGGTCGTACTCCGGCTTGGACGAGTTGGCCAGCAGCCAGGGACGCGTCTCTTCAATGTAGCGATTGCCGGTGTCGAGCACCTGCCGCCAGATGGTTTCGAGCGCGGTCGCGTAGCGGCAGGCCTCGATGTCGGCCGAGACCGAAGCCGTGAGCGCCGCCAGATCGACGCTGGCAAACATGTCGGTCGGCGCGATGGCGCGCGAGCCTGTGAGCACGCCATCGAAGTAACGCACGGCCATCGAGACCGTGCGGCTGAACAGATTGCCGAGGTTGTTGGCCAGGTCGCCGTTGTAGGTGGCGGCGAAGCGGGCGAAGCTGAATTCGCCGTCGCCGCCGAACGGGCACTCGCGCATGAAATAGTAGCGAAAGGCGTCGCTGGAGAACTCGCGCACGATGTCCAGCGGCTCGATCACGTTGCCCAGCGACTTGGAGATTTTTTGCACTTCGTCGGTGGCTTCGTTCTTGATGTAGACGAAACCGTGGGCGAAGACGCGCTGCGGTAGCTCGAGGCCGGCGCTCCAAAGCATGGCGGGCCAGAGCGCGCAGTGGAAGCGCGTGATGTCCTTGCCGATGAAGTGAACGGCGGCCGGCCACCACTGGGCAAATAGCGCCTCGTCGGTGCCGTGGCCAACGCCGGTGATGTAGTTGAGCAGGGCGTCGAACCAGACGTAGATCTTGTGCTCGGCGTCCCAGGGAATGTCGATCCCCCAGGTGAAGTTGCGGCGGCTGATCGACACATCCTCGAGCCCGCCACGGACCAGGCTGACGACTTCGTTGCGGCGCCCCTCGGGCTGAATGAAGTCGGGGCGCGCTTCGTATAGTTCCAGCAAGCGCGGGCCGTACTTCGAGAGGCGGAAGAAGTAGTTTTCCTCCTCGACGAGCCGCAGGTCGCGGTTGGCGTGGTTCGGGCAGCGGCGCTGGGGCGTAAGCTGGCTTTCGGTTTTGAACTCTTCGCAGCCTTCGCAGTAGAGCGCCTGGTAGTTGCGTTTGTAGATATCGCCGGCGTCGTAGACACGCTGGATAAACTTCTGGCAGCCGATGCGGTGCCGCTCCTCGCTGGTCTGGATGAAGTCGTCGAACGAGATATCGAGCGACTGCCACACCTCGCGGAACTGCCGGGCCATGTCGTCGACGTAGGGCTTCGGATCGACGCCGAGTTGCTGGGCCCGCTCGACGACCTTGATGGTGTTTTCGTCGTTGCCCATCAGAAAGTGGACGCGGTACCCCTGCTGGCGACGGTAGCGGGCCTGCACGTCGGCGCCGATCTTCTCAAAGGCCGTGCCGATGTGCGGCCGGCTGTTCGGATAGTCGATGGCGGTCGTCTGGTAAAAGCGGCGCGGCTCGGGCATGGTCGATCCCAGGGAGGACGGGCAATCGCCGAATCGTAGCCGAGAACGCTTGACGGCCCCAGGGGGAACGCGCGATCGAAAGCGTCAGGCGGCGTGCAGGGCGAGGTTCTCGGGCGCAAAGTAGGGACAAGCCGTGGCGCCGCTGGGTTCGAGGTGTTGGGCACCGTCGGCGGCAACAGACTGTAGCCGGCCTCTGCGGGGCCGGCCCGGGTCGCGGTCTGGGTAGGGTGTGCGAAGCACACCAACTCCCGCTTTCGCCACGTTCGATGTCACGCCTCGGCCCGTGGTGCGTTTCACGCACCCTACAAAACTCGGTAGGGTGTGCGAAGCACACCAGTTTCCGTGTTCGCGCCAAGTACGATGTCACGCCTCGACCGGTGGTGCGTTTCACGCACCCTACAAAACTCGGTAGGGTGTGCGAAGCACACCAGTTCCCGGGTTCGCCACGTCGATGTCACGCCTCGGCCCGTGGTGCGTTTCACGCACCCTACAGTCTCAGGCGCGTGGTGCGTTTCACGCACCCGACAGCGGTGCTCAGGCCAGGAGTTCCTTGATTGGGCCGAACGCGGGGTCGGCCATCGGCAGCGGGCTCCTTGGTGACGTCGAACAGTTCGCGGCGCTTCATCAGCTCGGCGGCCTGATCGTACGTCTGTGTGTAGGCTTCGGTTTCGGCGGTGCGGCGCCGGCGGGCGAAGTGATCGTTCACGCGGCGGCGTATGGCCTGACGGGATTGATCGGCCGCCTCGCTCACGGCATCGGGGCGGACCGTGTTTTGCGGAGGCTGACCGCCGCCGAGCACCACCGAAGCGTAGCGCGGGCCAAGGAACGCGGCGTCGCCCGAGCTCAAGCCGCCACCACCGCCGGGCGTGATGTGAATGTAGCCTGGCAGGGGATCGTTCTCGAGGGACAGACAGCGGGCGGCCACCGAGCCCAAATGCGGGTACTCGTTCGACGGATCGGGGACGCGGCCGGTGTGCATGATGTAGCTGCCGCGGCCGTGATCGTTCTCGTTGATGTTCACGCCGCGGACGATCGTCAGGCGGTGCATCTGCCGGGCGGTCTGCGGCAACAATTCCGAGATGTGGATGCCGGGGACCGACGTGGGGATGGCGCGGAAGGGGCCGCCCGTGTCGGTACCAGGCTTGGGATCCCAGCTTTCGAGCTGACTGAGACCGCCGGCCAGGTAGACCATGAGGATGCGCTTTTGCTTCGACTGAAGCTCAGCCGCGGCGGCGGGACGCACGAACGCGCCCAACGGGCTGGCCAAGGCGCCCACGCCAGCCAGTGCGCCGGCTCCGGCGAGGCCGAGGAAGCGGCGGCGGGCAACGACGTGCTCAGCCGATTGGCAGGCGTAGGTGCAGTTCATGGCAGTGCTCCCATCCTCGTGATATTGCTCGTTGCAATCGCACTGCTGGGCAAGCCAGCAGTGGCACCCTAATGATTCAAGCGAAACTCGGCCGAGGCCAACAAGGCCCAGGCCAGCTCTTCCAAGGCCGCGGGGCGCTCGGCCGCGGGCCGGGCGTTCAAGGCGTCGACCGCCAGCGTGCGTTCTTCCACGTCGGGCCGGCGCGTGAGCACCGTCAGGTAAATCTCTTCGACCTGCGCGGAACTATCGGGCAGGGCCGCGGCACGGGCCAGCAGATTTTGGCCTGAAGGAACCAGCCAACTGCGGATCGTGCCGCCGTTGTCAAAGAACAAGGCCTGGTGCACGGTCGCCTGAAAGCCCTGCGCGGGGCTGCCGGGCGGACCACCGAACAAGTTGACGAACTCGCCCAGGCTTGGGGCCAGGCGCTCGTAGAATCGCCGTTCTGAGATTTCTAAACGCTGGCGCTGCCGCTTCTCATCGGCGTCGAGTAATTGCGCGAACTTTGTGTCGGCTGCCAATTCGCCCTCGACGCCCGCGCGGTACGCGGCCGATACGCCGCTGGCTTCCAAAACACTCCAGCCCAATTGCTCGGGCGAGAGTGGCTTCAACAGCGCCACGCAGTAGCTCTCGGGAGGCAACTGATTCGGGTCGATGCTCGGGTGATCGCTCGCCCGTTGGTAGGCGGCGGTCAGCGCCAGCTCGCGCAGCAGCCAGCGGACGTCGAAGCTGGCGCCGGCGAATTCGTCGGCCAAGAGATCGAGCAGTTCGGGATGCGAGGGCGGGTTGGCCGCGTGGTGCAAATCGACGGGGTCGACCAACCCGCGGCCGAACATCAGCGCCCAGAGGCGGTTGACGATGTTGCGGCGGAAGTCGCGGCGCTCGGCGCTGGTGAGTTCGGGGGCGAGCTTGGCGCGGCGGCTGTACTTGGGCACCGGGCGCACGCCGTCGGCCGGGGCGACGACGTACTCTTCGCCCGCGTTGAACTTGGGTTCCTCAGGCATGGGGCTATCGGGCAATCGCGGGGGCGTGCTCCGCGGCTGCTCGTCGAGGAAGACCGACTTGAAGCTGACCTCGCCATCGGCCTTTTCGGCGATGTACTTCTGGTTCGCCTTGTCGGTGAAGATCGACGAGCGGTTCCAGAAGGCCAGCAGTCCGTAGTAATGCTCCTGCTTATAGTCGTCGATCAGAGGGTGGTCGTGGCACTGGGCACATTGCAGGTCGCGGCCCAGGAACAGCCGGCCGATGTCGCGCGTGACGAGGTTCCGGTCGCCGTCGCGATCGAGGTAGAACTTCATCGCCGGCCGCAGGGTGGGGTCGGTGCCGTCGGCCGAGAGGATCTCGCGGACTAACTGATCGTACGGCTTGCCGGCCGCGAATGAGGCCCGCAGGTACTCCGTCCACTCGGCGTTGGGCACGTTCTTTTCCGGGCGGCGCTCCATCCACACCAAGTCGAAAAAGACCTGCATTCGCCGGGCATATTGCGGGCTGGCGAGCAGCCGCTCGATCAGGGCTGTGCGCTTGCCGGAATCGGAGCTGTCGATGAACGCCCTGGCATCGGCCGTGCTGGGGATGCAGCCGGTCAGGTCAAGGTAGACGCGGCGGACGAATTCGCTGTCGGTGGCCGGCGGGGCGGCTTCGGTCGGCATGCGGGCGGCGACGAGCTGATCGATGCGGGCGTGCAGCGACTCGGTGTTGGCCGACACGGAGCTGGACAGCGTGGCGATCAGGCAAAAGGTGCCGGCGAGCCGAATCAGCGACATTGCCACGAAGCGACGGCAGGCTGCCGGTCGCCGGCGCAGTGCAAGCACGTCGATGTGCAGATGCCGCCCGATCATGCCGATCTCCCAAGGGCCGGGAGCAACAGGTGGGAACTTGCACGGGCGGGCGGCGACGCACGTCCCTTTCGTGCGGACCCAGCGAACCCATCCAAGCTGACTTATACGTTAATGGTTTGCGCCATGAGCGTCAAACAGTTCGCGTCGGCGGCAACAAGCTCGCGATATATTGCATGATGCCTGCCGGGTGGCACGGACATCGTCCGTGTCGCGCAGCGACAAGAGGGCCTGGTGCCGAGCCGGTGCGAGAAGCGGCGACGTTTGCAGAGGGCCTCTTGCGGCTGCGCCCCAAGATTTCCATGTGGCGGAGCCAGAATGGCACGCCGCGCGTTCCCGGGCCACCCATCGTTAAAACCGATTTGCAAAAGGCACTTCTATGCTCTCGCATCGCTTTGCCGATCTCGTCAGTCGCTACATCGCTGGCGCGAAGCAACCGGCCGAGGCCATTGCCGGGCTAGCCGACGCCGAACTCGACGCCCATCCCGTGCCGGGCACCTGGAGCATTCGCGAGATCGTGCTGCACCTGATGGATAGCGATCTGATCGCCAGCGATCGGATGAAGCGCGTGATCGCCGAGAATCGCCCGCCGATGCTGATCGGCTACGACGAGACGGCGTTCGCGGGGCGGCTATACGGCAAGCACCTTGACGTCGCGAAGGCCTGCGAGATCTTTCGCTTGAACCGCGAAATGACTGGGGAGATTCTCACGCGGTTGGCCGACGACGCGTTCGCCCGCACGGGAGAGCACAACGAGTCGGGGACGGTGACGCTCGAGTACCTGGTCGAGACGTACGTGAAGCACGTGGCGCACCATCTGAGATTCGTGCGCGAGAAACGGCGACTGGTGGGCAAGCCGCTGGAGTGACGGCAAGTGATGGGTGGCCCAGACACGGCGCAGCCGCGTCTGGGTCGCGCAGCGACAAGAGGACATGCTGCCGCGCGGTCGTGACGAGCCACGACGTTTCCAGTGGGCCTCTTGCGGCTGCGCCGCCCGGGCACGCTGCGCGTTCCCGGGCCACCCAGGTAACAAACGATGTTCTACGTCGCGCTTTTGAGGAACGCCGCGATGCGGTTGAAGCCGGCTTCGAGCACCGGCAGGCCCGTGGCGAACGACACGCGGGCGTAGCCTTCGGCGCCGAACGACGAGCCCATCACCGTGGCCACGTTGTGCTGTTCCAACAGGGCCAGGCACCACTCGGTGGAGTTGGTGACCTTGGCGCCGCCGTAGGTGCGGCCCAGGTGTTTGCCGATGTTCATGAAGGCGTAGAACGCGCCGGCCATGTCGGGGCAGGTGACACCCGGCAACTCGGCGATGCGTTTCTTCACATAGTCGCGGCGCTTGGCAAACTCGCCCAACATGTCGGCCACGCACTGCTGTGGGCCTTCGAGCGCGGCCACTGCGGCATACTGGCTGACGCTCGATGGGTTCGACGTCTCCTGGCTTTGCAGATCGCCCATCGCCGTGGCCACATTGGCCGGCGACATCGTCCAGCCGATTCGCCAGCCGGTCATGGCGTACGTCTTGCTGACGCCGTTGACGAGGATCGTGCGTTCGACCAGCCCGGGCCGCACGGTGGCGAAGCTGGCGAAGCGGTGGTTGCCGTAAGTGAGCCGCTCGTAGATTTCGTCGGCCACGACAATCAGGTTGTGCTTGAGCACCACGTCGGCCAGCGCCCCCAACTCCTGGGGCGAGTACATGCTGCCGGTTGGATTCGAGGGGGAGCACAACAACAGCACCTTGCTGCGCGGCGTGATCGCGGCGGCCAGTGCCGTGGGCGTGAGTTTGAAATCGGCCGCCTCCGCGGTTTGCAGAATGACCGGCTTGGCGCCGGTGAGCTTGACCAGCTCGGCATAGCTGACCCAGTAGGGCGCGGGGATGATCACCTCGTCGCCGGGGTTCAGCAGCACCGTAAACACGTTGTGCAGCGAGTGCTTGGCGCCGTTGGAGATCACCACCTGGTTGGGCTTGTAGTCAAGACCGTGGCGACGAGCGTAGTCGGCCACGATCGCCTGCTTGAGCTCGGGAATGCCGCTGGCGACTGTGTAATGGGTGTGGCCCGACTGCATCGCGCGGACGGCGGCCTGGCAGATGTGCTCGGGGGTGTCGAAGTCGGGCTCGCCGACGCTGAAGTCGTAAACGGTTTTTCCGGCGGCCTTTAGTGCCTTGGCTTTGGCCGCCATCGCCAAGGTGGCCGAGGGTTCAAGGGCTTGAACGATCTTGGAGATTTCGATGGACATGGCGTGGTGGTGGGTTGGTTATAGCCGGCCGCAGTGAGGCCGGGATATTGCTGGCGGGCACGCGACCCTCGCGGTAATGCGACGCTGCGGCGCGAATCCGTAGAAACGGACCATCTTACGGGCCGCCGGGTTCGGTTCCAAGGAGTGGGAGAAGGGTCGGAATCTGTTAGCCGCGGGATTTATCCCGCGCGCTAGCGGGTTCGACCCCGATTCCAAAGAAGGGTGCTCGAAACTTCGTCGCACGAGCCAGCGCGCGGAGTAAACTCCGCGGCTAACAAATGCAGCGCGTTCCGCGAATGGCTGGCCCAAGGGGACGGGAGTCGTTTCCGGTCCTAGATCGCGCGATCTGATTTGTCGTTGGCCGGAAACGACTCCCGTCCCCGTCGACACGGACTCGGCTCAATCGTCGAGAATGACGAGCTTGGGAAACTTACGCTGCAGGGCGTCGGTGCCGCGGCTTGTGACAAGCGGGCAGCGAAGTTCCAGGCATTGCAGTCTTGGACTATCCAAGAGTTGAAGCAGCCCGTCATCGGTCAAGGTCAGACTCTCAATGACAACTTGACGAATTGGGCCCAAATCCCGAAGAGCGACGACCACATCTGGCATCTGCGCGTCACTGAGATTGCTATGTGACGACGGCAGGTGTGTCAAAGATCGTAACGCGCCCTGGTACGGGTAATTTGGATCCGTCCGCGCAGTCGTTTCGAATGAGCCGAAATGCACGAACCAGGGTCCTCCGTGGGCATAGTACGAGAAATACTCGTTGGCAGATCTCTGAGGGAATAGCGATACGATCGCGCCGACACGGGTGAGAGCCTGAATCGCCCGTTGCTCGCGCTGTTTCCGCCGCGCGATCATGCCCAAGGGCGCGAAGACGATCGCCGCGAGGGTGACCGCGACGATCAGCCCGCGAAGGCCGAAGCGCAGCCGCCAGCGACGTCGGTTTGACGCAGCGGGAGCGGCCTCGGTAGCTGCAATCTCTGGCGACATAACCCCTATCATGCCAGTTAGTTAGGCAACTTGGCAATTGGCTTTTAGTCGGGCAGCCGGCATAGCCGATCGCATTTACGTGTACAAATGCTATTGTTTCTGTACACGCGTATATTATATTTGTCATGCGTCAACGGAGTGCAGGATCGGGGGGACGGCCCGCAGTTCGCCGGCTGTCCGCTCTCCCACGCGGAGTGTATTGCCATGAGTCAGTTGGACAAGCTCACCAGCCGCCAGCGGGAAGTCTACGAGTTTATCCGCGACAAGATACGCACCCGCGGCTACGGGCCGACGGTCCGCGAGATCGGGACGCACTTCCATATCAGCTCGCCCAACGGCGTGATGTGCCACCTCAAGGCCCTGGAAAAGAAGGGGCTGATCAACCGCGAGCCGAACATGTCGCGGGCGATCATGCTGGCCACCGAGCCGGCCGAACAGCGGGGTTTGCCGCTGGTGGGGCGCATCGCCGCCGGTGCGCTGGACGAAGCGATCCAAGAGGATAATCGCTTTGACTTCGACGAGCTGTTTGGCTCGGGGCGTGACGACCTGTTCGTGCTCAAGGTCAAAGGCGATTCGATGATCGAAGACCAGATCAGCGATGGCGACTATGCCGTGATTCGCCGGCAGCCGACCGCGCAGCGCGGGCAAACGGTGGTCGCGCTTACCGGAGACGGCGAAGCAAGCCTGAAGCACTGGTTCCCCGAAGCAGGGCGGATTCGCTTGCAACCGGCCAACTCGTCGATGGACCCGATCTACGTCGACAACGCCCAGGTGCTGGGCGTGCTGGTGGGAGTCGTCCGCCGCGTGCCGCGGTAGGGGCCGCGAGGTAGTAGGGTGTGCGAAGCACACCAGGTTGCCGCTCGCGTCGATTGCGGCGCGCCTGACTGGCGATTGGTGCGTTTCACGCACCCTACGACTGGGCCGTTCGCGCGCCGAGTGCTGGTTGAGTGCTTTTCGCTAGGGCGACTTTTTTTGGGGGCCTCTTGTCGCTGCGCGACCCGGATGCGGCTTCGCCGTATCCGGGCCACCCCGATATTTACACGCCTTCAAGCTGCGGCGCGGGTCGCCAGCACCAGCTCGATCCGCTCGATGACCAGCGACGAGCCAAGATCGCGCAGGCAGCGATGTTCGTGCCGGCAATGCCGCAGTTTGCGCAGTAGGCAGGGCGAGCATTCGAGGTCCAGTCTCACGACCGCGTCGGGACGCTGATAGGGACCCGTACGTACCGGGTTGGTTGGGCCAAAGACCGAGACAAACGGTCGCCCCAGCGCCGCGGCCAGGTGCATCGTCCCGGAATCGTTGGTCACACAGATCGCCGCCTGACGCATCACCGCCGCGAGCACGCCAAGGGATGTTCGGCCGGCCAAGTCGATGGCCCCGGGACATTGCTCAGCAACCATGCGGCAGCGCTCGCGCTCCGACGGAGCGCCGACAACCAGCACGCGCAGCCCGCGTGCCGAGAGGTGCCGCGCCACTTCGCCAAAGTGTTCGGGCGACCAGAATTTGGTTTCCCAGGTCGTGCTGGGGGAGATCACGGAGTAGCGTTGCCCTATCAGGCCTTCGCCTGCCAACAGTTCGTTAGCCCGCTCGTCGACGGCTGGCGGCAGGCAGATCGTGAAGTCAGGCGGGTCGCGGTCCAGGTTCAAGACATCGGACAGCCCGAGGTAGCGATCGACGGCGTGGCAATCCATGGTCGGCACTGGCACGCGATGCGAATAGGCCAGCCACGCCCACTCGCGCGCCCGCTCGTAACCGACGCGGCATTTCGCGCCGGTCGCCAGGGCAAAAACTGCCGAACGTGCCTGGCCGTGGACGTCGACAACCAGGTCGTAGTGAGCGCGTCGCAACTCGGCGAGCAGCCGGACGACGCCAAGAGTCGCCGTGGGGCTCGTGCCGAAACGCGCGTACTGCCGGCGGGGAAACAGCACGATGTTCGATAGCGCCGGATGGGCCCGCACTAGCTCGGCGTTTTCGGGCGTGATGAACCAATCGATTTGGGCGGCGGGATAGCGTCGCCGTAGTTTGACCAACAGCGGCAGCGTGTGAACAACGTCGCCCACTGCCGATGGCTTGATGATCAGGATGCGCGAGAAGTCGCGGTCGGCTAAAGCGGTCATGCGGCAAACTGGGAAAGGCGAACGATTCGGGTGCCATGCTCACGCACAACAGGAGCATGCCCACGTCGATCTACCAACCGAAATGAATGAGCCGGCGCCATCGACGGTACTTTGCGTGAGCATGTCGTCAGCCCAAGGACGTGGGCATGGCGTCCAGCGCGATGAGTCCCAGAAACGACTCCCGTCCTCCCGTCCCCTTTTTGCAAGGCCCCAGTAAGCGGCTCAGGCCGACTGCTCGAGCTGGTTCACCTGATTCAGCTTGTTGTAGAGCGTCTTCAGGCTGATGCCGAGCTCCTCGGCGGCCTTGGGCTTGTTGCCGCCATGCTTCTCGAGGACCTGCTGAATGACTTGCATTTCGATCTCGCGCAGGGGGAGAACGCCGACGAGCTTGAACTGCGGTCCTTGCAGGCGTCGCTGCAAGAAGCGGCTCGGCAAATGCTCAGCGCGAATCGGCCCCTCGTCGCACAAGATGGCAGCGTGCTCAAGCACGTTGGCCAATTCGCGGACGTTGCCCGGCCAGCAGTGCGATTCGAGTGCTTTGATGGCGTCGGCGGCCACGAGCTCGTCGCTCGGTTTGGCCGCGCGGCGGAAGCGCGTAAGCAAGTGCCGCGCCAGCTTGGGGACGTCTTCGAGCCGTTCGCGCAGTGGCGGCAGATGAATCTCGAAGGTGTTGATGCGGAACATCAGGTCTTCGCGGAAATCGCCGTGCGCGACCATCTCCTCGAGATTGCGATGCGTGGCGCAGACGACGCGGACATCGACGATCAACGACTGGTTTTCGCCGACGCGACGAATCTCGCCACTTTCGAGAAATCGCAGCAGCTTGGCCTGCATCGCCTTAGGAAGCTCGCCGATCTCGTCGAGAAAGAGCGTGCCACCGTTGGCGACTTCAAACAGGCCGACGCGATGCTCGTCGGCGCCGGTGAACGCACCGCGGCGATGGCCGAACAATTCGCTCTCGATCAAGCTTTCGGGCAAGGCGCCGCAATTGATGGCGACGAAGGGCATGTCGACCCGCAGGCTCTGGTCGTGAATGGAGCGCGCGGCGAGCTCCTTGCCGGTGCCGGTTTCGCCCAGCAGCAGGGCGGTGGAATTGGTCGGGGCGACCTTGGCGATCAAGCGCCGTAGTTGCTCCATGCGGGGCGAGTCGCCAACGAGCTCCGACTTGCCTTCGAGCCGTTCGAGCTGGCGTTTCACGGCGCGGTACTTGTTGGTCAGCTCGCGTTTGTCGGCCACGCGCGCCAACAGCGCGTCGAGCTCGACGAGCTTGCACGGCTTGGTTAGGTAGTCGAAGGCGCCGTGGCGGAGCGCCGCGATAGCCGTTTCGACGGAGCTTTTGCCGGTCAGCACGACGGCTTCGGTATCGGGGTTAAGCTCCTTGGCGCGGGCGATGACTTCGATGCCGGTGAGGCCGGGCATGTCGAGATCGACGAGCAGGCAGTCGTAGGTGTTTTTCTCGAGCGCGGCCACGGCGGTGACGCCGTCGGGGCAGACGGTGACCTCGTGCCCCATGCGCGGCAGCTCGAGGCTCATCAGCTCCTGCAACGAGCGCTCGTCGTCGGCGAACAGCAGTTTGAGGCGCTTACGCGGCTTGGTAGCGATGTCGTGTCTCCTCGACTTTGGTACTGCGCGGCAAGGTGACGCGGAACTGTGCTCCGCGGCCGGGCCCGGCGCTCGTGGCTTCGATCTGCCCGCCGTGATCGGCCACGATGCGATAGGTGATCGACAGTCCCAAACCAGTCCCCTGGCCCCCCCGCTTGCGCGTGTAGAACGGCTCGAAAATGTGTTCGAGCACGTCGCCGGTCATGCCGCAGCCGTCGTCGGCGACAACGAGTTCAATCTGCCCGAGCCGCTCGGCGAGCGTGACGCGCACGTGCCCCTGGGGCTCAACGCTGTCGAGCGCGTTGGTCAGCAGATTGAGCAGCACCTGTTTGATTTCCTGCGGGTTGACGTGGGCCCGCACCGCACGGCTGGGCGTGAACTCGATCCGCTTGTTTTGGTACTTGCCCAAGTGGCTGAGCATGCCGATGACACCAAAGATCAGCTCGACGAGATCGGCGTCGTGGCGCTGCACGTCGCCCAGGCGGGCGAAGTCCAAGAGTCGCGAGGTGATCTCTTTGCAGCGGAAGGCTTCGTCCTGGATCATGCGCAGATACTGTGGCGCGACGCCGCGGTCGGCTCCCGGCGGCAGCAATTCGGCGAGGCGCCCCTCGAGCGACTCGGCGCACATGGCGATCGACGCCAGCGGATTGTTAATTTCGTGGGCGACACCGGCGGCCAGAAAACCGACGCTGGCCAACTGCTCGCTGCGGACGACCTGTTTCGTGCGTTCTTGCACCTGCCGATCGAGATCGTCGCGAATGTGCTGAAAGCGCGCGGTCATGTCGTTGAGGGCATCGGCCAGTTCGGCCATCTCGTCGTGACTGTCCAAGCGAACACGGTGATCAAAGTGGTCGGCGGCGATTTTGCGCGACCCTTCGATGAGAATACGCAGCGGGCGAAACACCCAGTCGTAGAACAGCTTGACGAAGAGCACCAGCAGCAGCCCGGCGAGGATCGACGTGATCCAGCAGACGTAGATCAGTGAGCGGTACTCGCTACGGACTTCGCCGGCCAGGTGCTGCATGTCCTTTTGCAGCGACGCGGGGAGTTCGAAGGCCGATGCCTGCAGGGCCGCGCACTCGCGGTCGAGCGCGGCGGTTTGCGCGGGGTTGCGCAGCCAGCCGCGATCGTGGGCAATGGCGGTCACCCTGGCGAAAATGTCGGCGAAAGT
This sequence comes from Pirellulales bacterium, assembly GCA_019745975.1. GTDB lineage: Bacteria > Planctomycetota > Planctomycetia > Pirellulales > JAEUIK01 > JAIESQ01. The sequence continues at coordinate 39,765 of JAIESQ010000110.1, read as the reverse complement.
TTCCAGCCGGGCGCGCTCGTTGCGACTGGCGTAGAAGCGCGTCTTGAGCTGTTCGTTATGTTTGATCTGTTCGCGATACGCGCCGACGGTGTCGACGATCTTGGCGATATGCTTTTCGATCTCCAGGTGCAGCGATTCGTCGGACTGGCCGAGCTCGTTGTCGGGGAACTGGGACACATGAATCCGCGGCAGGTCGTCGATCAACAGCCGCAGCTCGCTCGACTCCTGAATGAGTGCGGTGGCCAGCGGCAGTTCGTTGGCGCGCGAGCTAAGGCTCTTAACCATGCCGCGATAGGCATAGAGGCCGACCAGGCCCGTGCCCGACGCGATCGTCACGATCACGACCAGCAGGACGAGCCCGGCCAAGAGTTTGTTGCGAATAGGCCAACGCGCGAGCACCGCAGGCGACCTCCATGCCGCCTCTGGAGCGCGGAAAAACCCGTTGCTTCCGCTAGCACCGCGCCCAAGAGGGCCGAAGTGTAGCACTGGCCTCTAAAACCGGGCAAGGCCAGCCGGGGGGGTCGAAATCGCCCTAGTTTGCGGAGGCCGCGGTACCACTGGGGCTGGCGACCATGACCTCGCGAATGGTTGGCAGCACGCCATCGACCCAAGCCGCGCAACCCGCCGCGGTCAGGTGGCAAGGGTCGTCGAAATGGGCGCCGTCTTTGGGGATCGCGGCGTCGAGATCGACGTAGTGAACCGACGGATGCTTCGCGACCAAATCACGCGTCACGGCGTTTTCGGCCGCAACGCCGGCGCGAACGGCGTCGGGCAAACCCCAGCATTCGGCCGGACCGAAATGCGCGCCGTAGCTCAGTTCGTGGCGGATGAACTTCGCGCGCGTGTAATCGGGCGGGATATGCACGGCATAGCCCAAGAGCAACAGCGGCTCGCCGCGCTCGTGCGCAAGGTTAACCAGGCCCGTGAGGCTGTTGCGAAAGCTGACGGCGGTTTTGATGTCGCGACCAGCCTCGCTCCAGGCCCCCTCGGGAGGATGCTCGCGCGGGAGATACCACATCAGGCTCGGAGAGTCGAGCGCGCCGATGATCGTGTCTTGGATCGTGAACGGGCTGGCGAGCCAGTTGATTTCGCGGTGCTTTTGGAAGCTGTCGAGTCGCTTATACCACGAACAGTGGGTCAGGTCGGCGCGGAACATCTCGTGCGGGCAGTTGTTCATGCGCGTTTCGTTGATCGCTTCGTAGAAGACGACGAGGTCGAAATGCTGGTCGCCCAGGCGCTCGTACTTGAGCAGGCAGTCGCGCGAAGTGAGCGCGCGGGCCGAGCAGTTCCAGATTTTGACCGGTCGGGACTGGGCAGCGTTTAGTTTTTCTTCGAGCAGTGCGGCAATGTTGCCGTGCTTGACGTGTAGCACCGAGCCACCGAGGAGCAGGATATCGAATGTCGCGTCGCCGCGCGGGATCGAGGCGGTCGCCAGGCCTGACTCGACCAGCTCGGGATAGAATCGCCCGGCCCAGATCTGATCCATATGCAGAAAGGGGACGCCCCAGCGCTTCCACCAATAGCCGCGGCACACCAACTCGACGATGATCAGCAGGTAACAGGCGTAGACGACGAGGCCCAGCAGGCGGCGCTTTAAGCTTCGCGTGGCGCGCTGCGGCCGCTGGCGTGGTGGCGTCTGGCGGCGCTCGTCGGCGATCGTGACCGGCGATGCGATCGCGCGCGGTTGTGCGGGGAGCGTAGGGGCTTCGTGCATCGGCGAAATCTCGTGGCGAGTCGCGGCGCCGGCGCGGTCGCCCAACGTCGTGGCCCGACGCGCTGCCGGCGGCAGGTGCAGGACGCGGACTCTAACGGACGATCGCTCGATCAGGCAATGCCGGAGAATCGCGGCGATTCACCGGGCTCGCTGACGCTGGAGGCAGCCAAGATTGCCGTTGGCGATTGCTAGCACTCGGACGTTCCGTCGAAACTCAAACTGCGTTGTCCCAAATTGCCGATCTTCCTATTATCAGCCGCCGCCAGCGGCCGGTAGCTCGAGTTTTGCTAGCGGACATGCACGGCGACAGGCCAGGGGCTACGGGGCATCGAGAGTGAGACTAGTTTGAATAGTCATACGCTGCGATTCAGGTGGCTCGCTTCGCTGGTTCGACGTCGGCGCTTCGTTGGCTGGGCGATTGCGGCGCTCGTGGTCGTTGGATTGTTAGCGGGCCTCGACCGGCTGTTCTGGAATCATCACGCCAAGCGCTTTCAGCAACTGCGGCCCGGCGTGCTCTATCGCACCGGCCAGCCCTCGGAATTCGGGCTGGAATACCTCGTCAAGCGGCGCGGCGTGAAGACGGTCATCAGTTTGCAGCTCCATCCCGCGAGGCTGCGCTGGGGGCTGTACGACTACGACAAACCCAGCGGATGTTGCGAGGAGCAGTTTGTCGAACGCTTGGGAGCCCGCGCCATCCACTGGCCGCTGGGAGACGAAGCCTGTTGGCCGTGGCCGAGCCCTTGGGTCTACGAAAACTGGTTCCGCACGCTCGATGAGCCGGCGAACTGGCCGATCGCCATTCACTGCCAAGGAGGACGACATCGCACCGGCACGTTGGCCGCGTTGTTCCGATTGGAATACGATCGGTGGCCAGTCGAGCGGGCACTGGAGGAGATGTACTCATTCAAGTTCGGTTCGCCCGTACCGGTCCAGGAGCACAATCTGCGTACCTATTTGCCGCGGCCCAGGCCTGGCGCCGAGGAATGGGGAACGCTAGCCGCGGAGCTTAGCGGCTGGCTTAGTCCGCGCGAGTGTGGCGATTATGAAGCCGCGGTGCAGGCGCTGCGTCGGAGGCGGCAGGAGCCGGAGTTGCGGGCCGCGGCTGCGGCACTCTTGGAGCGCGGTGTCGAGTTCGCGCTCTGTTTGGTGCAGCGGTTGGTTGACTCACCCGACGATCCGCTAGCGGCGCCTTTGGCGGCACGCGCGGCGCTGGTTCTCGAAGAGACCAGCGCGCCGCCGCGCGACTGGTCGACCGCCGCGGCAGTGATCGCCGATTTTGGCACGCCCAGACAACAACAGCGGCTGGTGGCGCTCTTGCAGGACGAGCCGCGCGATGCCGCGGTCAGTCCGCGCTACGCGGCATTGGCGGCCGGAGTCTGTAATCGCTACACCGTCAACCGCATCCCGTATCTACAAGCGCTGCTGACCGATTCGCGCCAGCATGTGGAGCCCGCCGCGCGGCGCTATCGTTATTGCGAGACGGCGGCCGCGCGGTTGGCGGTGATTGTCGATCAGAATTTTGTCGAAATTGCCGGGCACGTGTCGGATTGGCCCCACGCCGCCGAGCGGGCAGGTCACTGGTTGGACGCCCACCAGGACTTCGCGCGGCTGACGACGCTGGTCGAGCCCGATCGTCCACGCGTCGAACACGTGGCCGAGCGCGACAACGACGAGGGCCGCGGCGCACTGCGGCCGTGACCGGCGTCACTGCACGCGGCGCTCTCGGCTGCGCTGACTGCGCAGCTCGTTCATCATGAAGCTGATCGACTGGCAACGGGTGCGAACGGCAGTCTCGAAGTGCTTTTCTTGAGCCGCCTTGGTGGCGGCCTCATCGAGCGAGCGAAAACGCTGCCAATCGATCGACCAGCGCTCTTCGAGCGCGGCCTGCTGGAGTTGCTGGCTGATACTGGCCAGCTCGTCGACGAGTAGCGCGCCGGGAGGGCAACTGCAGGTGCGATGGGGGCCGCGCCCGAAACGCCCCGAGGCTGGCTGCGCCGCGACCGCGTTGTCCGCCACCGACCGCTTCGCAAGCGACGCGATGACGGTTCCTACCAGGCAGGCCACCGCCGCGACCCCAAACAGGCCAGCCACCGCCGGCATTTGCGCCAGGAAGAACACTGCGCCGGCCGCCGCCAGCCCGGCCGCCGCCAGCCCGAAGAGCAACGCTTTGGAAGCGCCAGTCGCCGACCCGGCTGGCGCGAGTGATTCGGACCCAGCAGCTTTGGTCACCAACTGCGGATCCACGACGCGCGCCACGATGACGGTAATGTTGTCGGGACCGCCGCGGAGGTTCGCCAAATCGACGAGCGAGCGCACGGCTTCGTCGGGAGGGCAGGAGGCCAAAATGCCGCACAACTCTTCGTCGGTCACCTGACCCGTGAGGCCGTCGCTGCAGAGCAGAAACGTGTCGCCGAAGGCCAGGGGAAAGGGACCTTCGCGATCGACCTCGACCTTGGGCCCCGGCCCTAGCGACCGCGTGATGATGTTCTTGGGAATGAAGGCCGACACCTGGTCGTCGCGCAGCGCGCCCCCGGCGGCCATCTCCCAGACGAGGCTGTGATCGAACGTGAGTTGGTCGAGGCGCTGGCCGCGCTGGCGATAGACGCGACTGTCGCCGACGTGTGCTACCAAGGCTCCGGCAGGCAACAACAGCAGCGTGCTGGCCGTCGTGCCCATGCCGTGGAATTCGGCATTCGCCTGGCCGCGCTCGTGGATCCTCTCGTTGGCTTGTTCGACAGCCTGGCGGATGGCTTCGGCAGGGGGTTCGTCGGCGAGCTTGGCATACGTCAGCGGGACGGCATCGGCCGCCAGTTTGCTCGCTAGCTCGCCGGCCGCGTGGGCACCCATGCCATCGGCGACGAGGAACAAATGGCCGCGGCTGCGCCACTGTTCTTCGGTCTTGGCCAGGGAGACCGCGTACGCGTCTTGATTGTTGGCCCGCCGCAGTCCCACGTCGCTCTGGACCGCGTACTCGACGCCGTTCGACCAGTTCGGCGCGGGAGCTGTCATCGGTGGGGGCACCAAGCGGAGAGAGCGGCAGGGTCAATAGCCAGCAAATTCTACTCCGCGTAGTTGCCGGACAATAGCACGCCCCGCGCCCCTCCTACAGTCGCTGAAGACAGCCCCGGCCACCTATTCAGCGCAACCGCGCGAATTGGCTCGGCAGGCCACACGGCGCCTGATGGCGTGGGTCTGCCAGCAGCGGCCCGCAACGCCAGGCCCGCGGCAGATCACTCTGGCTCGTCCGGGCCGCTCTCCCTATACTCCGGCCGCCATGATGGGCCATTCGGCCCGCGAAGCGGCTACGGCCGCACACGGCCAGAGCCTTCCCGCGGCGGCATCTCATCTCCGCGCGGTCGCGGCGAAAGCGGCCCGATCTGAGCTCACCCAACGCTATGCATCGATCGTGCAGTAACACGACACGACGCGTTACGCGACTAGCGCTTTTGGCGCTCGTGGCCGTGCTGCCGCTATTGACCGGCTGCGTGCAACGGCGAATGACGATTCGCAGCAATCCCCCCGGAGCGCTAGTGTACGTCGACGACTATGAGATTGGCCGCACGCCTTGCTCGACCCCTTTCACGTACTACGGCAAGCGCAAGTTCCGGCTCGTGCTCGACGGCTACGAAACGCTGACGACCGAGCAGCGGATCATGTTTCCGTGGTATCAAGTAGTTGGCGTCGACTTTGTCGCCGAGAACCTGGTGCCGTGGGAGATCCGCGACGAGCGCGACCTGGTGTTCAACTTGCAGCCGCTCCGCAACGTGCCCACCGAAGAGTTGCTGGAGAACGCCGAACGGCTGCGGGCCGGCAGCCGCATGACCGGATTGGTGCCGGCCGGCGGAGAACCGGCGATCTTGCAGACCGTGCCAGCGACCGCCTCGCTTTTGCCACCGCGCGGCGGCGCCGCGCCGCCAGGGCCGGGCGATCCGCCGGGCGCCGTGGTGGGCTTAGCGCCGCGCCCGTCGCCTCCAGGCGATGCGAACACGCCGCGCGAACAGAACCGCTCGGCTGCGACGCCAGTGCGCTGGACGACGCCGAACGTACGGCGGTAGCTTCGTCGCGCGCCGCCAGGGATCGCAGACCCTGCCTACAGAGACGCTCACTGGGCCGCTTAGCGGTTGTACTTCACTGGCGCTTGACGTTCCAGCGCGCCGCGGACACCTAGCCGCCCCGGTTCGCGGGCAATCTTGTCGGTGAAGACGCGGGCGTCGTCAAGGATTGGCCGCAGCCTGCGGGTCAACTGCTCGACGTTGTCGACCGTGGCCGACAACTTGAGATACAGCTCGGGATCGTTGAGCAACTGGCCAAGCGACCCCTGCGAGTTGTTGAGCGCCGCGGTGAATTGGCCCATTTCGTCAAGCACTTCGGCCAGCCGTTTCGTGCTGCGCTCGACATTGCCGACGATTTCGGGCCCTTGCCGACCGAGCGGCTCGGTCAGCCCTTTAAGGTTGACGAGGTTGTCATCGACCGTAGCCAGCGTCTGCTGCAATCCGTTGAGAGTGGTACGCGCGTCTTGCAGCAGCGAGGGAAACTCGGCGACGCTTTGCTTGAGGTCGGTCTTGAGCTTCTCGTCGCCGATGATTTCGTTGACGTTGGCGACCGCGACCTGCAACCCTTCGAGCGTCGTCTCCGCTTTGTCGATGATTCGCGAAAACTGGTCGTTATTACCTTCCAGCAAATCGTTGACTCGGCCGGCCAATTCACCGATCTGATCGCTGGTGCGGCCCAGCGAACTGAGCACCACGGTCACGTCTCCCTGCATACTGCCGAGGACCTTGAAGGGGTCGGGCGAGGACATGCCATACATCAATTGGCCGTCGACCACCGGTTTGGTCGACAAGCCCTTGTCGGTGACGCGGACAAACTCCAGGTCGGACGCGCCCAACAGCGAGCCGCTCGAACGGCAGACGTCGTTCTGCTGCAGGCGCACGTCCTTCTGGATGCGGGCCGTGACCAGCACGCCCCCTTCGGGCGCGAACCGCACGTCGCTGACGCGGCCGATCAGAATGCCGTGCATGCGAACCGCGGTGTCGTTGCTGACGCCGCGCACTTCGGGGAAATGCACGTAGACCGTGTACGAACCTTGCAGCAAGGTCGGCAGCTCGCCAAACAACAGCACCAGAATGACGGCGATGATGATCACCGCCATCACCATGACGCCGACGCGGAACTGTACGATGCGTTCGTCCATGATCGCCTTGCCCGAAGTTGTGCCGTGATCGGTCAAGCCCTGGCCGAACCACTACGGGATCGACGGGCTGGCCCAGTTTGTCGATGCCTGCGCGCGCTAGGCGTATTGGTCCTCTTCGTAAACCGATTCATCCGCCTCGTTCGGCTCGTACATTTCGCTCAACCGCTCGCCGGCCTCGCCTCGCACGAACTGGCGGACGCGGGGGTCGCCCGCGCTTTCAATTTCCTCGGGAGAGCCGTCGAAGACTACCTGCGGCTCGTCGGGTTCCAATCGCGCGGTTGGGTACAGCATCACGACACGATCGGCCACCTTGTGCGTCGTGCGCATGTCGTGCGTGACGATCACGCTCGTCACGGGATAGCGCTGCCGCGTGCGGAGCATCAGTTCGTTGATGACGTCGCTCATGATCGGGTCGAGCCCGGTTGTCGGTTCGTCGTAGAGCACGATCTCCGGGTTGAGGGCCAGCGCTCGGGCGAGCCCGACGCGTTTGCGCATGCCACCGGAGAGTTCGGCGGGCTTCTTCGTGACGACCGTCCAGGGGAGCCCCACTTCTTCGAGCCGGGCGGCGACGATGTCGCGGATTTCGTCCTCGGATTTGCGCGTATGCTGCCGCAACGGAAACGCCACGTTCTGGCCGATCGTCATGCTGTCGAACAAGGCGGCCATCTGAAACACGAAGCCGAAGCGGGTGCGCAAGGCCGACAGTTCGCGCTCGTTGAGTTTCGCCAGGTTGCGGCCATCGAAGCGCACCTGCCCCAACGTGGGACTGATGAGCCCGATGAGGGTTTTCAAGAGCACCGTCTTGCCGCAGCCACTTTCGCCGATGATCGCCAGGGTCTGGCCGCGCGGTATGCGCAGATCGATGCCGCGCAGCACTTGCTGCTTACCGAAAGCGACATCGACGTCGTCGATGTCGACGAGGAATTCGGCTTCTTGGTCGGCGGCAACCATGGGTAGTTTTCAGTGTTCAGTTTTCAGCGTTCAGTGCCAGTTCTAGCCACTAGCCACTAGCCACTGACCACTAGATGAGTTTTCCGGCGTCGGGCCAGAGGAAGTAATACAACGTGTTGAGCAGGATGCCCAATTGCAAGTCGAGGATCAGAATCAAAACGAACGAAGTGACGAAGGCGCCGGTGGCTGCCCGGCCCACCCCTTCGGCGCCCGGATCGCAATAGAAGCCGCGGTGGCAGCTCAAAATGGCGATGGCCGCGCCGAAGAACAGGCTCTTGAACGTACCGCCGAAGACGTCGAACACGCCGATGAATTCCTGCGAGTTCTGCCAATACTGGTGCGAGTCGATTCCCAGCCGCACGATGCTGAAAAACGCGCCGCCCACGATCCCCATGAAGTCGGCCATGATCGTCAAGGTCGGAATCAGAATCAGGCAGCCGAGGAAGCGTGGCACGACCAGGTAATGAATCGGGTTGGCCCCCATGCTGGCCAGGGCGTCGATTTGCTCCGTGACGCGCATGGTGCCCAGCTCAGCCGCCATGGCGCTGCCGACGCGGCCGGCCAGCATCGTGGCGGCCAACACCGGTCCGAGCTCGCGCACGAGCGACATGTTGATGACCGCCCCCAAGCGCGATTCGAGATTGAGCATGCGAAACTGATCGTAGCTCTGCACGGCCAGCACCATGCCGATGAACGTGCCCGTGAGCGCGACGACCGGCAAACTGAGGACTCCGATCTGGTAGAAAGCCGGGAGCAGCGTTTCGCGGCGCGGCAAGCGCGTGAACATCCAGCGCACGACGCGCAGGGCGAACATCGCGACATTTCCCAGCGCCACGATCCAGTCGACAACCAGGCTCCCCAAGTCGGTGACCCATTCGCTGGCGGCCAGGAAGGGGTGAAAGCCGCGCCGGGGGGGCGCCGACGAGCCGGCATCGTCGTAGGTTGTCGCCACTGCTAGCACTCGGTTGGTTTCGTTGGTGAACCGTCAGCGCCGGCGCATCGACGCGGCGCTGCCACGAACTACGCGGCTAGTTCACCGCTTGTTCTTTCGACCGCAAGAGCTTGACGCTTGAAGGGGATTTTCGGGTCGGCGAAGCTACGTAGAGTGGCCAAGTGAGGAGAGCTTCGCGCAGGTCGTTGCGGCGGATCAGGTGCAGGGAGTTGCTAGCCCGCATTTCTCATCAACTTCGTCGCGAGCGGAGTTAAGTGCTTGGATGGCAAGAAGCAGGGAGTGGATCGACCGGAAGCGTATTGGCTCATACGCTCTGGATCGAGACGCACCCGGCGACGCCGCCATCCAAGGACTTGGGCTCCGCGTAGCAGATGGCTGGTGAGAAATGCGGGCTAGCAGTGGCGGTTCACGCGCCGCGCCACAGATCGATCGGGCGCTTGGCGTCGATCGTAAAGGGCAATTCGATCTTGCGCCCCTGGCCAGCCGAAGCGTAAGCCGCTAGCACGATTTCCAAAGTAGCGCGGCCATCGTCGCCGGTCACCAGCGGCTGTCGGTCGTCGCGCACGCACGCGACGAAGTGCGCCATTTCCTGCGGAAAACCGTAGTTCCAGTTCTCTTCGTAGATCGTGAAGCTCCAGCCGGCCGTGGTATCGGCCTTTTCGACGGCGTAATCGTAGCCGCGCTTCGAATAGGTATGGATCGAGTTGCCGCGCAGCAAATCGGCATACGCTTGTCCCTCGGAACCGAACAGCTCGGCGCGGTCGTCCATGCCGCCCGGCTTGCTCCAGCTTTCTTCGGCCAGGCCGGTGCACGGAGCCTGCAAGTGGCCGCCTTCGAACTGAATGACGATTAGCGCGTCGTCGTCCCCCAGTGTGCGGCCGGCGTGCACGGTCGTTTGCATGTGCGCGAGCACGCTGGTGGCGCGCGGTGGGTTGCGGCCGTCAGGGCCTGCGAGGAGCCAGCGGAAGAATTGAATCGCGTGGCAGCCCATGTCGAGTGTCACGCCGCCGCCGCTGCGCGTGACATCGTAAAACCAGGGGGTGTGCGGTCCGTCGTGCTTTTCCGATTGCTTGACGAGGTGCGGCCGTCCTAGCGCGCCGGAATCTAACAGCCCTTTGAGCCGCACGTACTTGGGTGCAAAGCACAACTCCTCGGCATACATCAATTTGACGTTCGCCTGCCGACAGGCGGCGATCATCCGGTCGCACTCGTCGAGTGAGAGCGCCATCGGCTTTTCGAGCACGACATGCTTGCCCGCCGCGGCGGCCGCCAACACGACCTCGCAATGCAGGTCGTTGGGGATGCCGAGCACGACGAGATCGATCTCCGGCATTTCCAGCAGCCGGCGATAGTCGGTGAAGTAATGCGGAATGGCGCGTTTTTCGGCGAAGGCGCGCACGTGTGCCGCGGTGGGCGAAGCCACGGCCAGGACATCGGCATCGGGCACGCCGCGCAAAGCTTCGTAATGAATGCTGGTAATGAACTGACTGCCTAGCAAGCCGATGCCGACCTTCGCCATGGGAGCGGTCCTAGCCGATACGTGGATCGCGTGTCGATGGGGAGGTGCAGAATCTCACGAGGCGGGGATTGGGGCAAGTGCCCGGCGACGCGAAGTGGCACGGCGATATCACGCTCGGCGCGGACGAACTGGCGTGGGCAGGTGTCGACGGTGTAAGCGACCAAGCGAACACGTTGCTCGCCAGCGCTAGTTCGAGCCGCGCCAGCGCTGGACGAACCTGCCGCCCTTCTCGCGCGCTTGGGTGATCAACAATCCGCCCTGGGCGTCGATGGTGAGCTTGCCAGTGATCACGGCAATCTGAATTCCCCAGAAGCCGGCCACCAACAGCGCCACGATTCCGCCGCACCAGGGGGTCGAGCCGCGCGGGCTGATCGCTAACAGGAAGATCGCCGAGACCAGCGACACCACCAGTACGGCCACCTTGGTTTGCAGCATCGACCGGCGTTCGTCACGGGCATACTGAGCCAGGTGGGCGCGGGCCGAGGCATTCGCCAGTTCGCGCATCGCCGCCAGATCGCAACTGCGCTCTGGCGCGGGATTGCGAGCCGGCTTTAACGGCTTCCGCGGAGGCTCGGCGGTCGATTCCGCGGGGGCTTGGACCGTCGGTTCGGCAGGCGGTGTCCACCGCGGAATGCTCGGCTCGTGCGTTTGGTTTTGGACAGGCTGCTGAGGTTTGGGTGCCGGAGCTGTTTTCGTGGAATCCGCGCGCGAGCGATTGAGGAGCCGCTCCATGTAGCGATCGATCGACTCTTGCAGATCGTCGTCCTCTTCAACGCGCGACGCCGTCGTCGTGGCGCTCGTTTCGGACCGCGTCATGTCGCTCGCGACCGTCTCGACGTCGTCTCGCCGTGGCGCGGGATCATCGGTAGCGTCGTTGGCGATTTCGTCGACTTCCGGTAGCAGAGCCGAGGTCGCGAGTCGGACCTCGCCGGCGTGCGCAGTTGTCCCCGTTTCGGTCGTATCTGCGGCGTGTGCTGCAACGTCGCTCTCGTCGCGCAGGATGCCTGCAGCTTGCAGGCGCCGCAGAACCAGCGTGGTCTCGAGTTCGACGGGCATGTTGTCAGCAGCGCTAGCGGCCGGTTCGTCGCAGCATGGCTCGTTGGCTGCGTGCGATAATGCGGAAGACAAGTGCGGTTCGGCGGCGAGCCTCGCTCGGGACTCGGCCACTTCCTGCTCGGCGGCTGCGACGCGCGATTCGCGGTCGGCAAGCTGCAGCAGTTGTTGCTCGATTTCGGCTTGGCGGGCCGTCAGCGCCGCAATCTGAGCTTCAAGCTGGCGAGCCGGATCGCTGGCCGGCTCGAGTTGATCGGAAGGTTCCGTTGCGCGGTCAATTCGCGACGGCTCCGAGGCGTCGTCGACTCGCGAAGCCGCTCGTCCACCCCCATCAAGGGTCACGGTGGTTCCCGCTTTTCGCCGGCCCATGTCTTGACGACCCTTCGCTTGGCGGGCTGTACTGGTTGTGCTCCCATAGTGAGAGCGCAAGGATTCTTCGCAGCGCCGAAACCGTTCGGCCCTAAAGGCATGTAGCTTACGGTGCTGTGACAGTCAAAACGAACTTACGGTCGCAATTGCAACCACCAGGATCGGGGCGCAGGGCGTAACGACCATGCCAAGTTTGCGCGATCGAGGGCCTCGACCTGTATAATAGCGCCGCAATGAATTCCGACCCCGTCGCGCCGCTCGACGTTGCCCCGACCTCCCCCTCGCCCGCGTCGGCAGCTCCCACTCCTTTCGAACTGGCCTGTTTGTGCGGCGCGATCCTGCGCACCACGCAAGCGGCGGAGGAAGCGGTTTGTCCGGTTTGCGGTAGTCGGATCCCGGCTTCGCGGCAGCTAGCGCCGGCGGGGTCGCGCGTGGCCGTCTCTCGAGATCGGCCGACCGCTCGGCAACCTGAGGACGACCGCGAGTGCGGACGGAGCGAATCGGCGAAGGACGCGCCGCGGCGGTTCCCGAGATCGCGCTTGGGCTGGAAACCAAGCCGGCACCGGACGGTGTGGCTGTTGCTGGCGGCCTGCGCGATCGTCGTGGCGGCTACCTGGCAGTTCGAGCGCAAGCGGCGTGCGGAGATTCGACTGAACGACGCCCTGGCGGCCGGGCAACAGGCCCTGACCGACGCGCGCTTTGACGAGGCCGCGTCGTTGTTGCACGCGGCGGCCGATGCGGCCCGTATCGCGGGACCTGCGGCGCCTCAGGCTGCCGCGGCCCGCGCGCTAGAACTCGAGGCCCACGTCTGGAACCGGCTGTCGGTGCGGACACTCGACGATTTCTTCGTTGAGCACGGGCCCGATGGTGGCGCTGAGCAGCGGCGAGTTTTCGAGCGCGAATTTGCTGGCCGAACGCTTGTTTTCGATGGGGTCGTCGAACCAATCGTCGATCCGGCGAACTACGGACCTGATGCGGCATTTGGGGTGCCGCGTTCCGGCGAAGGAAATGTGCCCGACGGACTGGCGCCGGGTGCCGCTAACGTCGCGGCCGTGCCCGGTCCATTGCCGTCCGATGCGTCTGGCACCGCGGAGCGCCCAGCCAATCGTTGGCGCCTCGATTGGCAGGTCGCCGGCGAGGGGTACGCCGTCGAGTTGGCCACGGAAGGGCTAGTCATCTTCGACGATTTGCCCCGAGGAAACGGGGTGCGCGGCATCTTCGGTGGTGCCATCGGGCGACTCGAACAGGTCGCTGGGGCGCCGGGCAAGTGGCGACTGCATCTAGTACCGGGCTCTTGCGTACTGCTGACGGTTCCAGGACCGCTGGAGAGTTTCCATTGGCCGGACGATGGCTGGCGAGAAGTGCTCGCGACGCAGAAGAAGCTGCGAGACGGGCTGGCTGCCGTGCCGGACAAGATGGAGCAACCATGACCTTTGCCGGACGATTCGCGGCATTTTTGTTGCGACCCGCGGGACTGCTGACGGCGGCGCTCATGTTCGCGTTGGCTGTTGGCCCGGTCGCCGGGATTGAGCCACCCGAGGTCCATCAGGTCGAGGCCAACCCGGACGAATTCGTCGGCCGCCCGATGACTTTGACCGGTCGATTCTCCGCGTTCGGAGCGGGCAAGCTGCGATTGGTCGATTCGCGGATCGATTTTCGCGTCTTTCCGGAGGCGGGCGCGGTGCGCCGCGCGCCGACGCATGTCGAGCTGACTGGCCGCTTGAGCCGCACCGACAAAGGGCTGGTGTTCGACGTAGCTACCTTCACGCCGCTGGCCCCCGAGACGAAGCGCTTTGCCGAACGTCGCGCGAGCCTGAGCGCTCCGCAGTTCGACGCGCTCTACGACTTGAGCCGCTGGGCTCGGCAGCGCGGCCAATGGTACGGCGATGAAGCATTGCTCGAGCTGGCCTGGGGCAATTACCGCGAGGCATTCCGCTGGGAAGAAGATGAAGTGGCGCGCGTCGGCGACAGCACGCGATTGTTGGCCCTAGCGGCGCGAGGCGATTCACTGGGGCTGGAATCGGCCGAAACGCTGCGAATTCGGCATCGGGCGTTGTGGCTCAAGGTGGGCATGCTGCCGCCGGCGCAACCCGCGGCGCGGCGGGAGTTGGCGGCCCAGGTGCGCGAGTTGCTGCCAGGTAGCGAAGAGCCGTTGCCGGCCGATTCCGCGGCCCAATGGGCGAATTACGAGCAGCGCCCCATTGAGATGTACGACGGGCTCTCCGCCGCGGATCGTCGGCGGGCGCACCGCGCCTTTTGGGCTTGGCTCATCGGCGGGGCGTTCGCGGAGGAAGCTCGCCAACCCAAAGCCAGGCTTGCGGCGTTGGTCGACGAGGCGCGCGCTATGTTGCCCGACCGGCCGGCAATCGTCGCGGAGCTCGAAAGAAAACTGTGGACCGAGCGTTCCTCCCGACCAGAGCACATGCCGCGTACGGAATTGGACCGGGCGCGCGCCGCGTGGGCTCGCTTAGGAGACGAAGCGAAAGTCAAGGAACTGACTGCCGCCTGGCTGAGCGGACAATTTGAGCGCCTGGCGCCTGGCGATGCTGAAGCCCGCTTGCGTCTGGCGATCGACTACCTCGATCTGGCTGACGATCGTGAGATGGCTGCTACTTTGGCCCGCGAAGCTGCCGAATTGTCACCCGAAATGGGAGAAGCCACGGAACTCCTCGAGCGGCTGGGCTTCGTCCGCGTTGAAGGCAACTGGAAGCCAGTGGCCGAGGTTCGCACCGCTACCGTGGGAGGCGGTTCGAGCGTCGTGCAACCGGGCGATTCGGAGACGATTGCGCGCGAGAAGCTTCGTCCGCCGGACCGCATCGCTCGGGTGGCGGGGCGCGGGTGGATCGTGGAGCAATGGATCTACGACGGGCCGGCGCGTTTCTCAGTGTACCTGCACCGCACGCCAGCGACTGGCGTGGCGGTCGTGCGGCGCGTCGTCGGCAATTAGCCGGTCGGCGATTGCGAAGTCGCGTTTGGCTAACGACTTGCGGGGCTCGGTTACCCGCTGGCCGTCGGCTTGCAACACCCAAAAGGTCGGCGCGAATGCCAAAATCGGCTGCATATCCCTGCCGGTTTTGACGATTATCGGTAAGCCAACGGATGGGTGGTTCACCCCCTCAACCGCGCGCGGTCGGCACCTCGAAAGTGTCCGATGCGTGGCGAAAAGACATCAGGGTGGATGTCCTCCGCGGGTTTATCGATCGCATGCCGATCGCCGTAAGCAGTTGGAAAAAAAGAACTTCTGCGTCGGCCGGCAATTGGGATTGATTTTTGCGCCGAGGCCGCGTTGCCGCGACCTGTTTTGGACTGGGTGCGTACTATAGTTGGGTTGCGACCTGACCCGGCATGGACCGGGCAGCCCGCGCAACCGGTATTCGCACGCCGTTGATCGAGGAACAACTAGATCGTTCGAGCGGCTAGTCCGAAGGGGGGTAAAAGCCTTCGGCGTGGCCCGACCGGACAGCGAGGGGAAGCACCATGGCACGCAAAGACGCCATCCTGCAAATGCGACAGACGCTCGTGAAGCGTCGCGACGCGCTTCGAAAGGCTTTGGCCGGCGATCTCAGCCTGCTGAAAGAGCTCAGCAATCAGACTTCGGGCGATGTGGTCGACGCCGCGCTCGATTCGGCTCAAGACGAGATCAACTCGCAATTGGCCGAGGTTGAAAGCCGTGAATTGGGCATGATCGAAAAGGCCCTGGAACGGATGCGGTCCGGCGAGTACGGCGTGTGCGAAGGCTGCGCCTGCAAAATCAAGCTCGAACGCCTCAAGGCGCTGCCGTATGCTGTGCTGTGCATCGAATGCCAGCGTGAAGCGGAGCGCGAGGGTGGCTCGAGCATCGAAGCCGCCGACTGGGGTCGGGTACTCGACACCGGCAGCGATCACGATCTGACGATCAACGAGATCGAGATCGACGTGCCGTAACGAGTGCCCGCTTGCCTTCAGGCACGCTTCCACGTGGTTGCAGGGATGCTTCCCTAGGAGCGCCAGAATGGCTGGTTCGCGCCGTATTGGCGCCCCGATCCTCATCGTCTTTTTCTGCCTGATCTGTGGTCACGCGTGGGCGTCGGTCCGCGCACAAGACCCCGAACCCGAGTTCGACTCGGCCGCGCGCGAGCGCCGATTCCAGGAGCTGGCGCGCGCGGCCGACGAGTTCGAACGCCAGGGGCATCTGCTGCGCACCGTCGTCAAGCTTATCGCGCCAACCGTCGTGCACATCGAGACTGAAAAGACCGAAGGCGCGCGCGGCACCACGCGGCGCTTGGTCGAAGAAGCGGGCTCGGGGGTGGTCATCCAGCTCAAGGAGCGGTTCTACGTCCTGACGAACTATCACGTCATTAAGGGGACCGAGCTGGGGAACATCCAGATCAGCCTGGCCGATGGGCGGCAGATTTCGCCCACCAAGGCCTGGGATGACCCACCGACCGACATCGCGGTGATGGCCGTGCAAAGCAGCCGCCTGGTGCCGGCGCGAATCGGCGACAGCGCGCGTGTCGACATCGGCGACTTCGTCGTGGCCGTGGGGAGCCCGTTCGGGCTCAGTCATTCGGTCACCTACGGGATTGTCAGCGCCAAAGGTCGCCGCGACCTGGAGCTCGATAGCGAAGGGGTGCAATACGGCGACTTTCTGCAAACCGACGCCGCGATCAACCCCGGCAACAGCGGTGGTCCGCTGATCAATCTGCGTGGCGAGGTAATTGGCATCAACACCGCGATCGCCAGCAACTCGGGTGGGAACGAGGGGATCGGCTTCAGCATCCCCATCAACGACGTTATGAAAGTCGTGCGGCAGCTCGTCGATCAGGGCATCGTCACCCGCGCGTTCTTGGGCGTGCAGCTCGATCGACACTTCGGGCCAGCCAAAGCCACGGCGATCGGCCTCGCTCGGCCACGCGGAGCCCTGATCAACGGCATCACGGCGGGATCACCTGCCGAGAAGGGCGGACTGCGCGTCGGCGACGTCGTGTTGAGGTTCAACAATCTGCCGGTCGACGACGATTCGCACCTCATCAACCTCGTGGCGCTGGCCGACGTGACTGGGACCACGCCGGTCGTCGTCTTTCGTGGCGGGCAAGAGGAAACGCTGAACATCCAGCTCGTCGATCGCAAGCGTTTCAGCCGGCCAGAGTAGCTCAGCGATGGTCGGCTACCGCGCCATACGCTACTAGCGCGTTTCTGCCGCCGCAGGGCGCGGAGCAATCTCGGCCGAAGCTTGATAGACGCGCGGATGCGGTGGACCGGCGTCCGGCCGGCGGGGCCAGGCTTGGATTTCGGCCAGGTGCTGCCGCAAAATGCGCCGCACTTCGAGCACCGCCAGCGGATGCCGGTGCACGTGCAGATGGTCGGCCGGCACCACTTTTTCCGAGTCGACGTTGTCCAGATGCGCGCTGTCGTATTCGACGATGCCGTCGCCGCGGCCGGCGACACGCCGCACCAGTGCCTTGTCTTCGATCACCCCGACGATGTTGTGATGGTGCATCCAGGGAGCGCGGGGCGCGGCAAGCATCACCGGCAAGAGCGGGCAGTTTGGCGCCAGTGAGTCGATCGACGTCGTGATGTTCAGCAGCGAGCCGGCGTCGAAGGCGCCAGGATTCTCACGATAGATCTCCTGTGTGCCGCGGATCATCGCCTGCGGCACGGTGACCAGCTTGTGGGCCGCGAACCGGGTGAAATCGTTGGCGAACTTGCTGCCGCGGTGCGGCGTGCCAATCGTGATGATCCGCCGCACGGCGGGATTGGCCTGAAAGAAATAGACGTGTTCGAGGTTGTCGCGCACGTCGCCATCCGCCTTGACTAGCTGGATCGGCTGTTTGCTGACGGTATGCCACACAGCGTCGCCGCTGGAGAACGATTGCAGCTTCGAGACCAGCCCGCCCATGCTGTGGCCGACCAATACCAGGTGATCGAGGGCCGGCTCATGTCGGCTGGGATCGAGCAATACGCGCGCTTGGGCCAGGTCGCGCCGCATTTGCGAGGCGCTCACCCAGAAGGGCTGACCGGTCGGGTACAAGTAGAACCAGAACTGGTAGTGGTCGCGGATTTCCTTGGCGCTGCGCAGATCGTTGAACATCTCCATCCACGTGATCGGACTCGACCACAGCCCGTGAACCATCAGCACCGGGATCTTGCCGGGCTGATACGGCTGGACCATGTAGAGCCCTTCGAGCCCTTGATACTTGTCGGGATTGACGAAGCCCAGCGTGGGGAGTTCGGCCAGCGATGGCTTGTCGAGAAAGTACGCCAGGGGCGTCGTCAGGTCACTTTCCAGCGGTACCCGCGTGCCGGCGATGTCGATGTCGGCCGTGCTCAGCGGATCATAAAATTCGAGCAGGCAGCGATGTGAGCCGCCGGGCATGGCCTCGCCGCGGGCGGGCACGACTTCAAACCGCAAGAAGACCGTGACCGGGAAACTCAGATCGGGGGGATAGAACTTCTCGCGCGGATCGGACTCATCGCGGCAATTGCGCACCGCGATCAGCGGCACACCGAGCCCGTAGCCGCGGTACTGATTGGTGAGCCCCTTTACTTCGTAGTCGGAAGCGAACTCCAGGCGGGCGAAGTCTTCGTTCTTCCAGGCATTGCTGCGTTCGACGATTTCGACGTCAAAGTGCCGCGTGGCCGTCTCGAGTTGCAGCGAGGCGCCGGGCCGCAAGGCGTTTTGCTTGAGTACGATCCGCAGCGCGCTTTCCAGCGCCTGGTTGTAAAGATTACAGGCACCGCGGAATTCGGGATCGTACACATTGCGCGACAAGCCCGGGTCGAACAGAAACTGGTGCGCATGGACGAGCGTGGCGCCGTACAGGTCGAGGGCCTGCTTCTGATCGCCCGTCGCGGCGCGCCGCGCGGCTAAGTACGCGACTTCGGCGCAAGCGTAGTGCGTTTCGGGGATCGGCTCGCGCTCGTGAAAGGCTTCGAGCTGTTCGTAGAGGTCGCGGCCGTCGCCGTGCAACTGCTGCTCGAGGCCAAAACGCCGCAGAACCTGCATCGTGCGCTCGCTTGGCTGCAGGCCCTTGATGGCCGTGAACTGCAACTGGTTTTCGAGCGGGTTCTGCGGGGTCTTGCGGAGCGTGGCGTAGCGCTCGGGGCCGCAGCCAGGGGCTGCCAACGTTAATATGAGGCAAAGAATCGCCGCGCCGGTACGCGCGGCGCGACATCGCACGGGAAGAGTGCTGCCGCGCAGCGCGCGTTCCGTCGGCATGGCGCGGCGTCGTTGTGTAGGTAGTGTGGCCACGGTCGGCATGGCGAGCCGATTCACGAATGCGAAGAGCGGAGCTTGACGAACGTCGAGTCGGATAAACCACTTTGGCGCCGCAGGGAATCGCCGATCGCCGGGTCGTCTGCGGAAGCGCACGGCGTCCGGACCGCTTGTGCTAGCAGTCAGTCGCCCGAGAGTGGGGCGGGAAGATAGCGGCACCGCGCTCGAATCGTCAAGACGGGTTAATGCCGCGTCGTGGCGATTGCTAGCTAAAATGCCGTTTCGACTTCGTTCGTTGCGGATCGATTCGGGCGCGGCGGCGGGCAGCCGTTGCCCGACAAACCGTTGACCGTCGAGTCATGGCTCGCCAGTGGCGAGGCTGGCTGCGGTATTTCTGAGAATTCGAGGTTTTCTTCGGCGCGCTCCCCTTCGGCCAGGATGTCGCGTGGGAGGCTGGGCGCCGGCTCGAGCCACTCGAGTTTCAGGTGCGTGCGAAACGCCCGTTCAAAGAGCTCGCCACGCCGCCTGGCGCCCCACAGATCGACCTCGGGTAACTCGTCGGCCACGAGCAGGATTTGCACGCTGTGTGGCTCGACGTGCACCTGGACGTCGCGGACCTGCTGACTGTGACTGCGGTCGAAACCGACAGCCAGCCGCAGGATGCCTGCCAATTGCCGCACGCGCCGGCGATCTTTGCGCGACAAGCTGCGAAAATTGGCGTGCTTTTTCTTGGGCTGGGCGCCGCGATGGTAACGCGCGATGTTGGCAATCAGCTCCAATTGATGCGGTTGAAAGCCCGCCAACCGGCTGTTGAGGATCAAGTGGTAGCTATGTTTGTGGTGCTGGTCGTAATTGATCAGATAGCCAACATCCTGTAGCCAGGCGGCGGCTTCCAAGAGCGCCTGGTCCGACGTATCGAGGCCAAAGGGTTCGACGAGCTGCGCGAAGATCGAAACGGCCAGCCGTGCGACGTGCTGGCAATGCGGCAGATCGACGCCACAGCGGGCCGCGAGCCCCAGCGCGCTCGCTTGGCGGTCGTGTGTCGGTGAGCTGGCGGGCCCCAACGCGGCATTGACCATCGTCAGCAGCAGGCCGTCGCGGACTCCGCCGGTATGCACGGCCAGGGTGTTGACGTGAAAGCGCCGCATGACGCTATCGATGATGGCCAAACCAGCGACGATGATATCGGCGCGGTCGGGACTCAATCCCGGCACCGTGCGGCGTGACTTGGGAGGCACCTTGCGGAGCCGATCGAGCAGGTGCCGAACTTCGGCCCGCGACACCTGGTAGCCCTGCACCGGCAGATTGCCCAGCCCCTTGGCGGCCATGATCATCGCGGCCAGCGCGGTGAAAGTACCGCCGGAACCGATGAGCAGATGTGGGGCAAAATGCGGCTTGGCCGTGTGCTTGCGCAATAGTCGATCGACGGCACGCAGCAATTGATCGAACTGCTCGTTCGTCAAAGCTTGAGCTCCGCCCAAGCTCTCAGTCAGCCGCACGGCCCCCAGCGGCGTCGTGTCGATCGATTCGATCAGGTTGTTCGAAGCCAGCACGATCTCGGTGCTGCCGCCGCCGATATCGACGACGGCCACGTTCTTGTGCTCCAGATCGAAGCTGCGCTGCACGCCGAAGAAAGCCAGTCGCGCTTCCTCTTCGGCGCTGACGATTTCGATCGCGAGGCCAACTTCATCGTGGACGCGCTGACAAAACTCGGCCCCATCGATGGCTTCACGCACGGCACAGGTGGCGATGGCGCGGAGTTCCTGCACCTGATAGCCGGTGACGATTTGATGCATGCGGCGCAGCGTCTGGATCGCGCGCTCGACAGCTTCGGGATCGAGCCGACCGGTCGTGGCCAGGTTCTTGCCGAGCCGGGCAGCGTCCTTTTCGTCGTCGAGGATGCGGTATTTGCCGTCGCGCAAGCCCTCGGCCACGATCATGCGAATGCTGTTCGTGCCGATATCGATCGCCGCCAGGCGATGGCCCAGCTCGGGCGAAAGAATGTACTGCTGGCTTTCCATCGCAACCGCCGGGACCGGAGCGGGCCACTGAAGTCCGGAATTGAGGATGTCCGTATCCTGCCGACGCGGCGCAAGGCCGCCGAGGCACGCGGCCGCTCGAATCGCGCTGTCGACCGCTCAAGAATAGCATAGCGACCGCCCCGGCGCGAACCGGCGCAGCGCTCCAGCTCGGCCGGCGAGCCCAGATTTCACGCGATTTTCATCAAACGCCTGGCGTGGGCCAGGACAAGGCCCGCTGGCCAGCGCGAGCGACCGTTTGGCGTAAGTGCCCCAGCGAGTGTATAAGAACTGGTAATTCGGCCGCGGCGAATCGCCATCGCCGTACTTTTTCGCGAGGCGCTGCACTATGTCCGAGTCGCGCTACCAGTCGTTCGCTGAGTTCTGGCCCTACTATGTCCGCGAGCACAGCCACCCCGGCTGCCGCGCGCTGCATTTTATCGGCAGCACGCTCGCCTTGGTCGTGCTCGGCGTGATGATTTACACCCAGAATTGGTGGCTGCTGCTGGTGGGCCTGGTGATCGGGTATGGCTTTGCCTGGGTCGGGCACTTCTTTATCGAGCACAATCGCCCGGCGACGTTTAAGTACCCGCTCTGGTCGTTTATCGGCGATTGGCGGATGTGGGGGCTGATGCTAACAGGGCGCATGCGAGCCGAAGTCGAGCGCGCCCACGCGCTGGTGGCAAAGTAGCGGTGGCGAAGGAATCGCCGCGGAAATCTCGGTACTTGCTGCCCGGTACCGCTGGCGCGCTAAGGAACCGGCGCCTTGCGCTCCGTCCAACTGAATGGCTGTTTGACCGCGCGCAACTCGATAAAGGTGGCGATGCGTTCCTCGAGCCCGAGCTTTTCGCCGAGCATCTTGGTCCCTTGCAGCCGAGTCTTGTAGCCGATGTCGAGAAACAGCATCTGTTCCCGCTTGTCGACGTAGAGCTTTTTGACCAGGTTGTTGAGTTGCCGAGCGTTCTTGACGACTTTCGGGTCATTGGCGCCGGCGACGATTTGGATCGCGACCTGGCCAGCAATCGGCGGCGTCGCTAATTGGCTGGCCTGCAGGTTTTTGAAGCGCAACTCGGGCGAGATAAGCGTGAGCGCCTTGACGTCGCGACCTTGCTTGACGGTGCTGGCGCGCTGTGATCCCCAGGCCCAATCGCCCCAAGACCAGCGGATGCCGACCAGGGCGCCCATCTCGGCCCCGACGAGGCAGAGCCTTTCGATGTTCAGCTCTTTGTCGTTGTTCTTGCGCACCAGGAAGCGCTTCACTGCCTCGACGTCTTGCGAGGCCATCAGGTCGAAATCCTCGGGGCGCAAGCGCTCCACATCGAAGCTACCCTTATCCCCGCCGCGCTCCCACTTGAGGCTGTCGCCATGTCCGCGCAGGTCGGGCACGATGACCGCGTGCTCCTTTTCGACTTGCAGATAGAGCGCCAGGTCGCGGTAGTCGGCGCGGCTGCCACGGTATTGGTGCAGCAGGATGACCGGTACTGCCTCGGTTTTCTTACGGCTGGCGTACCAGGTCGCCTTGAGGAGCACGCCGTCCTTGGTTACCAGTTCGATGTCTTCCGGCTCGGGAGGGCCTTCTTCCTCCTCCTCGGCGCCCAGCGCGGGTAGCGGAATGGCCATGCACAGGGCCAGCAGGGCCGCGAACAAACTACGGCGGTGTCGCGGCGGAACAAACAACAAGCGCAATCCAGTCACGATGGCCCCCGTGTCGAAGCGAGGATTCCTGACTCCTAGACCCATGTTAAAAGTGGCCACTTGGGGCGTCAACGCGGCCAATTTTCTGGCGATCTCGTACACGCCGAGCAGGCTGGTCACGGCTGTCACGCCGAGGATTCGGCTGGGCGAACGAACGGGCTGTAGTACATTGAACGCTGCTTTGGGGGCGCATGCCGGCGCGCGGCAGCACCAGTGAGTCGTTTGTGTCAGGAGCGTACTTCTCGTGAAGAGTTATACCATTACCGAGTTGTTGGGAGATGGAATCGCCAGCGAACTGGCCGCCGCGGTGCGCCTCGTCGTGGCCAAATTCCCGATTCGCATCGACTTCGAGCCGGTCGATCTGAGCTTGCGCAATCGCGAAGCGCGCGGCGTGGCGATCTACGACGAAGCGATGGAAGCCATGCGCCGCAATCGCTTCTCGATCAAGTACCCGACGGTCACCGC
The DNA here is from genome assembly GCA_019745975.1 of Pirellulales bacterium. Lineage (GTDB taxonomy): Bacteria > Planctomycetota > Planctomycetia > Pirellulales > JAEUIK01 > JAIESQ01. The sequence goes on along the minus strand of JAIESQ010000110.1, from coordinate 16,640 downwards.
CAAGGAAAGCCCGAACGCCATCCTGCGGCAACGCTGCAATTTCTCGGTGATCCACCGGCCGGTCTCGACGATACCGGGCGTGGTGACGAATTTCCGCCAGCCCTTGGCGCTCAATATTATTCGCATCGCGCGCGGCGGCACCTACGACGATCCCGGGCGGATGATCGGCACCGAAGCGGCGGTCAGCTTGCGGATCGTCGAGCGGCAACCCTGCTGGGAAGCGGCGCGCTATGCCTTCATGCTCGCCCGGCGGAGCGGCCGCAGCATGACCAGTGCGTCGAAGCGAACGATTCAAGCGGCGACCGACGGACTGTTCGCGCACGTCGTCGAGGAAGTGGCGCTTGATTTTCCCGACGTGCTGCATCAGGAGGAGTTGTTCGACGCGCTGTTGGCCAAGATCATCATGCACCCCGAACGGTATGCCGTGGTGTTGGTGCTCAACGAATACGGCGATTTCTTGAGCGACATGGCCTGCGGGCTGGCGGGCTCGATGGGAATTGGAGCCAGCGCGAGCTTGAGCTTTACGCCCGACGGCCAGGTGAATCTGGCGATGTTCGATCCGGCCGGCGGTACCGCGCCCGACATCGCCGGCAAGAACCTGGCGAACCCGACCGCGATTTTTCTTGCGCTGACGATGCTGCTGTTCGAGCTCGACGAGCGCGAGTTGGCGACCACGCTCAAGGCAGTCGTGCTCGATCTGCTGCGCGAGGGGGAGCGTACCAAGGACCTGGGCGGCACGCTCTCGACGACGCAGTTCAGCGAGCGCGTGGCCGACGAATTATCGCGGCGGCTGGCGGGCGAGAAGGCCACCGCGGCGACCAAGAGCAGCTAGCAAGAGCTCCTACTTCTACAGTCCCGGGTTGTGCGGCGCGATGTCGGCGTGCGCATCGTGCGGGTAGAAGTAGCGGCCGATTTCTTCGGCCAACACTTCGACAAACTCGCGACGGAACTCTGGCTCGCGCTTCTCCTGCGTCGGAATCGCGTAGTTGGGGGGCCAGAGGAGCCGGGGCGGTTGCTTCTTGAAGACCACCTCCCCTTCGTTGTCGCGGTCGATGACCTCGATCGTGTAGACCGCTTCGCCCTGGTAGAGCGTCTGTCCCTGATACAGGCTGAAATGATCGATGTCGATGTCGACGATCATCTGCGCGTCGAGGGCCTTACCCACCTCGCGCGGGTCGTCCCACTCATTTTCGTCCATCCAACGATCGACGTCGCGAGCATCGACGACCGCGACTTTGGCGACGTTGAGCTGCAAGCGACGGCCCAGTTCGGTGGCCAGCTCGCGGGTCACGTTCGTGCTCGAGAACTGCATGGCGGCCGGCGTGCGGCACACGACCACGACGCGCTTTTCGCGCAGGCCGTTGTACTCCGCCGGGATGCGATTCCCCTTAATGACGTAAATGGCCGTGGCCAGTGCGCTAGCGCAACCGCCCGCGAACAAGGGCACCAACAAAACAGCCAGTCCCAGCCATCCGGCCAGCGGACGACGAAAAGCACAGCGGTCCATCGCCAAGCCTTTCCGGTGGTTTCGAGTTTCGCCCGTGTTGGGCGAGTAGTTCTTAGAGGGAGTTACCAAGTTCTGCCCGCGATCCGTGCGGACGACGCTTGTCGCCGCCTAGGCGGCCGACACGAGCTTAACAATCCAGTCGGTCAAGGTGATGACAATGACGATCGCCGCCAGCAACACCAGCACGCGATCGCTGGGGAGCCGCAACCAGATTCGTCCAGCTACCGCACAGGCCAGCGACCACACCATGACCACCACGGCGACGGCCGCCAACAGGGTTCCACCGATGTTCGCCCGTAGCGCTGAAGGCAGTTGCCCGCGCACAAAATGCGCCCACGAGGTCGTCATTCCGCAAGCCGGACACGGCATATCGAACAACATTACGAACGAGCACGGCGGCAGACCCAGTTGTTGATGAGTCCCGCGACCGCGAGGATTCGGTTCGAGCCAGACGGCCGTTGCCAGGAGGGTCGCCAAACCCAAGCCCAGCACCGCCAGTCCGCCGCGGACCGCCAGGACGCGTCGTCCTGAATCGTTCGAGGTCGCGTAGGTCACAGCCGTTCGGTGAAAGGAGCGGGAAGGTAGCCGAACGCGCCTGCCCCGGCAAGAGCGGTTTGGCCCGGGAACAAGCCGCCAGTCCGGCAGAAATCGGACTGCTATCTAGCCTAGCGGGCCGTTCGATCAGCGACCAGCTACTCGCCGGGCGTTACCGCCGCCGCAAGTTCGAGCGACCCGGCTTACCCTTCGATTTGGCAGAGGGCTTTTTCGCTGGGGATTCGCTGGTGGGCTGGGCTGCGTCGGGCGTTTTGGCGACGCGCGGCCCCGGAGCCGGCCCGCTGTCAGAAGCTGTATCGCTAATCGTGCCTGCGTTCGGTGCGGTCGGGGGCGCCGGTTTACGCGGCCCGACGGTGACGGTGGGAACCGCCGGCACGAGCTCTTCGGTGAAGCGGGTCACATAGTGCAAACTGCTTTGCTCGCCGCTGAAGCCGACGACGCGCTTGTCCAACTCCAGTCGATGCGAGAGGAGCCGCCCCGCGGCGATATCGAACTGCAACTCGCCGGAGCTCTGCCGCTGAATGAGCTGAGCCTCGAGTTCCGGCTGATCGCGGATCGGGGTAATGATCTGCGATTCAACCTCGATCTTGGCGATGCCATCGCGAACTTCCGCCAACGTGCAGCGCTGGCGGAGCTTGACGGTGCGCACTTGCCCATCTTTGAGCTTTACCGTCGTTTCGGAAGGGGCATACCAGGTGTGACCGACGGGCACGGCCTCTTCCGGCAGAGGGAGCGTGAGCGGAGATTGACCTTCGGCATCGGCGACGGCCCCTCCGCGCTGGACGATGATGCCGCGCAAGTCCATCGTCACGCGTGCCAGCACAACGCCGACCGATTGGGCGGCTTGCTCAAACCCCGCGGGGGGCACGACGTCGGTCGCGCTGTTGTAGACGACTTCCTCGCGGCCGCTGAGTTTTTGCCGCATTTCGACGTTTTCGACCAGGTGCTCGAACACGACCGCCGGCTGAGGGGCCGCAGCCAGCTCTTTGATCCGCCAGACTTTGATCGAGCGGCTCAGCGTTTCGGCGGTTTGTGTCGATCCGGAAACGGTCGTCGTTACTCGCGCGCGGTGCTCCACCTGCCAGCGAATCGTCTCGCCCGCCTTAAAGCGGTAGCGGAGCCGATAGGTTTTGTCGGTTGATTCGGCAGCGGCATCGGAGCCATTACCGGCTTCTGGCGCGTCGACACCTGTGGGGGTAGCCCCGCCGGCAGGGCCAGCCGCGCGCAGCGGTACCGCTGCCAACATCATGAATCCAAGGGACAAGCACGCGCGCCAGAAGCGGCAATCTCGAGCACTCACCAAACACCTCGCATCCGTTCGAGGTCGGTTATCAGGTTTTACGACAGGGTGCGCGCCGGCGGCTTCATCGCGTGTCGACGCGCTATTCGCTCAACCGCAATTGTCCGCCCCAACCCAGCTTCTCGCGGAGCGTGCGGTAGTAGCTGTGGCCGGGGACTTCTACGAGCTGGAACTTCGGCTGGGCCCGCACGATGCGTACGCGATCGTAGGGAGCCATCAGCGACAGGGTGCGGCCGTCGGCCACCACGGTAGTACCGGGATTCGGCCGCGTGACCTCCAGTTCGTACTTCCGCTCGGCGCTATCCACCACGGGGCGATTGGTGAGCGTGTGGGGGCTGATCGGCGACACCACAAACGCCTGCAGATCCTTCCGCAGGATCGGACCGCCGGCCGACAAACTATGCGCAGTCGAGCCGACGGGCGTGGCGACGATCAGGCCGTCGCAACTATAGGTAGTGACCAATTCTGCGTCAACGTAGAGATGCACCTCGAGCATGTGGAACGGGGCGCCGGAGTGCAGCACGACGTCGTTAAGTCCCAGATGGGTTTCGACGGGATGCCCCCCGCGCAAAAGCGCGCACTCGTACATGAGATGTTCGACGACGCGATAATCGCCCGATGCCAGCCGCGGCAGGGCAGCTTCAAGCTCGTCGGGAGTCAGATCGGCCAGGAATCCCAACTTGCCCAGATTGACTCCGACGATTGGACGCTGCTGGTAGCCCATCTGCCGCGCCGCGCGCAGGATCGAGCCATCGCCGCCGAGCACGATCGCCAGATCGAAGTCGAGCGTCCCCAGGTCGATGGCCGATTGCAGGTCCCAAGCCAGCACTTCAACATGGGCTTCCAACAGGGGACGCAGCCGCGCGCTTTCGGCCTGCACTCGGGGATGCTGCGCGGATCCAAGCACGACAACGCGCGGCCGCGCCGGGCTAGGAAGCTTGCCCGCCGCTGACGCAGCGGGATGTTTGGCGGTTGCGGCCTCAGGATTGCGCGAGCCGCTAGTCGGACTGGCGCTGCCGCGTCGCATGGCGATTATCCAGTGTGTCGGGCGGAGCCGGCCGTGGCCAGGGCGCCATGGCCACGCACGATGCCGAGTTGATTGGCCAGCTCGCGACAGGTTCGCGCGATGCCGTCGCGGTCGAGGCCCAGATCGGCCAAAAGCTCCCCGCGCTCGCCGTGCTCGATGAAATGATCGGGAATCCCCAGGCGGCGCACGTGGCGGGTATCGAGCCGCACGTCGTTGGCGGCTTCCAGCACGGCGCTGCCGAAGCCAGTCATCAGTGCCCCTTCTTCAACCATGACCACGAAAGCGCAATCGCGCACAGCGCGGAGGATCGTTTGCCGGTCGAGCGGCTTAATGAAGCGCGCATTGATCACTCCCACGTCAAGTCCTTCGCCGCGCAGAGCGGCCGCGGCTTGCACGCAAGCGGTCAGTTGCGTGCCGCAGGCGATGAGCATGCCGTCGGCGCCCCATTCGATGATCTCGGCGCGACCGGTTTCGATCGGTGCCAGGTTGCGTTCGACGCGCTCAGCCTTGGCTTTGGGGTAGCGCAGCGACACCGGCCCCGGCTGCGCGAGTGCGTAGTCGAGCATCGCCGGCAAATCGAGATCGTCTCCGGGCGCCATCACCGTCATGTTCGGGAACAAACGCATGTAGCCCAGGTCGAACATGCCGTGATGCGTGGGACCGTCAGGCCCAGTCAGGCCGGCCCGGTCGAGCAAGAACGTCACCGGCAAGTTCTGCAGCGCTACTTCCTGGAAAATCTGATCGAAGCTGCGCTGCAGGAAGGTGCTATAGATGTCGACGATAGGCCGCATCCCCGCTTTGGCCATGCCGGCGGCAAACGCCACGGCGTGCGACTCGCAGATGCCTGTATCGAAAAACCGATCAGGGAATCCATCGCGCACCTTCTCGAGGTTGTTTCCCTGGCACATCGCGGCGGTCATCACCGTGACCTTGGGATTGCTGGCCAACTGATGGGCGATCGCTTCGCTGGCGACGTTCGTGTAGGCCCGCGACGAACTTTGCTTGACCGAGACGACGCCGTCGTCTTCGCACTCGAAGGGGGCCGGCGTGTGGAAGTAGACAGGGTCTTCAGCGGCCGGCTTAAATCCGTGCCCCTTCTCGGTGATGACATGCAAGAGGACCGGCCCCGGCACGTCCTTGACAATCCGCAGGAATCTTTTCAGGTGGCCAAGGTTGTGCCCGTCGATCGGGCCCAAGTAGCGGATGCCGAGCTGCTCGAACAGCATGCCGCCATGGTGCAGGCCGGCTTTGATCGAGTCCTTCGCCTGGCCGAGCAGTTTCTCTACCGGATCGCCCAGCACTGGCAGGTTTTCGAGGAACCGCAGCACCTCGGACTTAAGCCCATTGTAGAGCGGATGGACGCGCACCTTGTCGAGATACTCGGCCAGCCCGCCGACGCGCGGACAGATCGACATCTTGTTGTCGTTGAGAATCACCAGCAGCTTCTTCTTCAGCCCGCCGGCGTTGTTGAGCGCTTCGAAGACGATGCCCGAGGGGAGCGCGCCGTCGCCGATGACCGCGATCGAATGGCGGTCTTCTTCGCCGGGGAGGAGATCGTCGCCGCACTTGAGGCCCAGTGCGGTCGAAACACTGCAGCCGGCATGACCCGTCATGAACAGGTCGTAAATGCTCTCATGCGGATTGGGGTAGCCCATCAGCCCCCCCTTGGTGCGCATGGTGCCGAATTCGTCGTAGCGGCCGGTGATCAGCTTGTGTGGATAGATCTGATGCCCGGTGTCCCAGATCAGGCGATCGCGCGAAAAGTCGAATGTGGTGTGCAGCGCCAGGCAGAGTTCGACGACCCCCAGGTTTGACGCGAAGTGGGCCGTGCGGCTCGACACCAGGTTACACAGCACCGCCCGCATCTCGGCGGCGACTTGCTCCAATTCGGGGAGCGACAGGTCGACGAGGTCTTGCGGCGAGCGGATCTTGGCAAGCAATCTCTCCATCAACGATCCCTTTCCAAGACGTAACGGGCTAGAGCCTCGAGCGGTTGGGCGGTTGCCCCCAACGGCTCGATCGCACCGATGGCCGCGTCGATCAACTCGGCGGCTCGGCGGCGGCTTTCGGCGATGCCCCATACGCCGGGAAACGTGAGCTTGCCTCGACTCTCGTCCTTGCCAACTCGTTTGCCGACCGTCGCCGCGTCGCCCGACACGTCGAGCAGGTCGTCGACGATCTGAAAAGCCAGTCCTAGATGCCGGCCGTAGTCGGCAAGCGCGGCTTCCGCATCGGAAGCGCACTGCGCGGTGACGGCGCCCAGCTGCAGCGACACGCTGAGCATGGCGCCCGTTTTTCGAGCGTGAATGCTCTCCAAGGCACCAGCCGTCGCCGCGCGATCAGGATCGAGATCGTCGGCCTGCCCGCCCACTAGGGCGCAAGGACCGGCGGCGTGGGCTAGCAGGGCCGCGCATCGCGCGGCGACGTGCGCTGGTCGCAGATCGCGCGCCACGATTTCGAAAGCCAGCGCCTGCAACGCATCGCCGGCAAGAATGGCCACGGCCTCGCCATAGACCTTGTGACAGGTCGGCCGGCCGCGGCGCAAATCGTCGTCGTCCATGGCCGGCAAGTCGTCATGAATCAGCGAATACGCGTGAATCATTTCCACGGCACAGGCCGCCGGCATCGCGGCCTTGGAAACCCCACCCACGGCTTCCGCCCCCCACAAGCACAGCAGTGGCCGCAAGCGCTTTCCGGGTGCCAAAAGGCTGTAGCGAATCGCCTCGGCCAAGGGGACCGGACACTTAGGGCCGAACTGACAATAACTCGCTAGCGCGCGGTCGATCTCGACGCGCGTCGCAGACGACAACTCGGCGAACGAGGTGCTGGGGGTCGAAAGGGCCATTAGGCGCTCTGTTGCTCCGCGTAACCGAGGTCGTGAGACGACCCTAAGCGACTTTATCCTACAAAGCGAAAGGCGGCTCGTCTACGTCGCTTTCCACCGGTTCCTCCGCTGGCAACTGCGGTTGCGCTGCCGTTGCCGAGCCAGAAGCCCCGCGGCGCAAGCGCCGTCCTTGCTGCTTCAGCCCGGCATCGGGCTGTGCGTCGTCGCACGGTTCGGTTCGCGGCCGGCCGGTGGCATCGACGCCGGTAAGAAGCTCAATCCGGCGCTCCGCCCGTTCGAGGATCTCCTGACACTTCGCGAGCAAATCGACCCCCCGTTCGTAGCGGGCCATCGCTTCGTTGAGGCCAATCTGCCCTTCCTCCAACTCGTGAACGATTTGTTCCAGCGTGGCCACCGCAGCCTCGAAGCTGACCGGCGCTTCGTCGGTGTTGGTGGTTGGCGACGTCGCTTCCTGGCGTTTTGGGTCGCTCAACGTTCTTTCCCAGGCTTACAACCGCAGTCACAACTCATCGGGCAACGACCGTTGAGAACGCTCAACCGGCATCTCCGGCACGTGCCGCGTCATCCAGTTCTTCAACGCGACTGGTGACGCTCCCTCGTGCAAGGCGGGTCCGCAAGCGATCCCCCATCTTAAGGGTTCGGGCGTCGCGTACCAGATGTCCGTCGTCGGCACGTTCGGTAAGGCTATACCCACGTGCTAGCACCTGCAGCGGACTGAGCGATTCGAGCTTGCCTCCCAGCCGCTCGACGCGATGCCGCGCCAAGTCGAGCCGCCGGCGCTGCGCTTTGAAGGCGCGAGTGTCGAGCTCGTCGAGCCTTCGCGACAAGTCGTGAATCCGCTCCAGAGGCCGCCGCAGCACGCGACTGCCCGCCAGCGCTGCGAGTCGAGTGCGGGCGAGAGCCGCTCGACGACTTAGCCCGGCACGCAACCTTCCGGCCAGTTGCCTGATCAGTCCGCGCATCTCGTCGACCGAGGGGACGACGAGCTCGGCGGCTTCGCTGGGCGTAAGTGCCCGGACGTCGGCCACCAGGTCCGAAAGCGTGACATCGATCTCGTGCCCGACGGCCGAAACCACGGGGACTTGCGAAGCGGCGATCGCCCGCACGACGCGCTCTTCGTTGAACGCCCATAGGTCTTCGGTGCTGCCTCCGCCGCGACAAACCACGAGCGTGTCGATGTCGTTGGCCAGTCGATTGGCCAGGGCGATGCCGGCGGCGATCTCCACGCCCGCACGTTCGCCTTGTACGCGGGCCGGAATGATCCACACGTCGGTCCCGCGCCAGCGGCGGCGCAACACTTCGAGAAAATCCTTGATCGCCGCGCCCGTCGGGCTGGTGACGACCGCGATGCGGCGGGGAAAGCGTCGCAATGGCCGCTTCCGTTCTGGGGCAAACAAACCTTCGGCCGCGAGCTTCGCGTGAAGCTGCCGCAGCGCCAACTCGAGCGCCCCCATGCCGCGCGGAACCAGGCGATCGACGACGAGCTGATAGGTGCCGCGGGCGGCGTAGACTTCGATCGCTCCGTGGCAAACGACCTCCAGCCCGTCGTGCAGGTCAAAGCGCAGGCGAGCGGCCGCGCTGCGCCACATGACTGCCCGGACCTGGGCTCGGTCGTCCTTGAGCGTGAAATAGCAATGCCCGGAGTGGGCCCGCGAAAAGTTGGTGATCTCGCCCGTGACATCGACTGCCGGGAAAGCCCCTTCGAGCAATTCCTTGACGACGTCGGTGAGCTGGGAAACGGAGAGGACGACAGGACCATCGGGAGCGGCAGGTGTCGGCGTGGCCACGACTTTTTTCGCCGGCGTGCTCGCCGACGGCTGAGTTGCGGCGTTGGCGACCTTACGCCGAGCTTTTGGCGGCGCGAACCGGGCAGATTTCTTCCGCGGCCCGGAAGGTTGCGCCAGCGGCGGCTCGGGATCGGGAAAGAGGTCGAACTGACGCATGACGCGGCGGCCGGTCGCAATTGTTTCAAACTGTGGGAGTGATTAACCATCAGCTTAGCGATCTCGGCCGACAAACCGGATGCTCTGATTGGATTTCGCCCGAAATTCGACCTAGCGGCGACGTTCGCAAAGCCCCTTCCGCCGCCGGTGGGGTCGGCGTTACACTACAGGGCCAAACCGACGCCGATGATGGCCGGGCCGTTGGCTTCTACGTACCGCGATTGCGCGTACGAGCCTAGGCTTTGTGCTCCCGCGCTTCAGGAAACACTCCCCATGGCCAAGAGCAAAAAAAAGGTCGAGACCGTGTTCCTCGTCTGCGAGGAATCCGGCGACTACAACTATGTGCTCCGCCGCAAGACGGGCGGCGAGAAACTCAAGCTGATGAAATACTGCCCGCGGCTGCGCAAGCACACCATGCACGCCGAAAAGAAGAAGTAACCGTCGGCGTTTATTCGCGAGTCGCAAAGCTGTAAGCCCAGGGAATGCGATCCCTGGGCTTAATTGTTGCGCCCCGGGTTACAGAATTTGCAAGATGACGCCGCGCGCGAACGGCGCGCGCCAGTTACTCGCCTGCTGGCGCCGTCGGCGTTGGTGCTGGCGTGGGGCTCGAGGGAGCGGATGGCGAACTCGGGTTCGCTGGCTTGGCCGCAGGCTTGCGCGGCGGCTCGATCACGACAAACGGCATCCGCTGATTCGCTTGCTGGATCGCCCGCAATGAGTTCTTGCCGAGCACGCCACGCAACTGAGGCTCGGCCGCATCTAGCATCGCGCCGATCGACTTGCGGTCGTCGTCGCTTTCGACTTCGACGTCAGCCAGCGAGCGTCGCAGTTCGCGGACGATGGGGACCTCATCCTGACGCTCGTCGCGCGGACGGGCGGGCACGGGACGCGACGGCGCGCCCGAGGCAGCGCTAGCGGATTGCGGCAACGGTGCTGCGGGCCGCGGAATGCTGGGGTGCACGGCGCCGGAGGGCACGGCGGGCTGCCCGGCGATTTGACTTGGAGCGACTTGACCAGAGGCTGGTTCGCTGGTCGCTGGAGCATTCGGCGTGGCGGACGTTGTCGAGGGCGTCGACTTCTGGCCGCACCCCGCCAGGACCAGGCCACCGGCAAGCAGCCCGGCGCAGAAGAACACAAGATCGCGTTTCATCGAGAGGAATCGCCAAAGGGAACGATGCGTGCGCGACCCATGTCGCGGCCCATGTTCCACGCTAGTTCGACCTGGCAGTTACAGCAAGCTCTCGAGCAAGAGCCGCAATTTACGCATTTCCGCCAGGTGATCGACCCCTTCCTGGGGGACAATGTGCACCGCCAAGCCGCGTTGGTAGTTCGCCTTGTTGAGCTGGTTGATCAACCGACCGTACTCGATCTGGCCTTGCCCCACGCGGACCTGCAGCTTGTCCTTGGAAGTGTCGCGGAGTCGCACGTGGTAGGTGTGCTTGATCAAGTGCTCGTAATTGGCGCCGGCGTGCGGCCCGCAAGTGTAATGACTCGGGTCGAGGGTAATGCCGAGTCCTTTGACATTGTCGCAAAGCACCACGGCCGTGGCGGGGTCTTCGGTCATGTGGCCGATCTCGGTGTTGACGCTCACCAGCACGCTTTCGTCCGCGCCGATCCGCACCAGCTCGCGAAGTCGTTCGATCTCCTCGTTGAACGGGGTGCCGAGGACGCCGGCGGGTACGGTGACCGAGACGATGCCGGTCGCTTTTGCCAGCCGGCAGCACGCGGCGAACTGCTGGTAGTAGGCATTGCGCGGCGCGTCAATATCGACGAATAGAGCGACAGGCTTAAGCCGATGCGTTTCGCGACAGGCTTGCACGGCCTTGTCGAGATTCGCCAACACCTGCGACGGCTTCAATTGATTGCCGTGCTCGCGAACAGCGAACTCGACACGCGCGAATTCGAGTTCGACGACTTTGTCCAGCGCGGCATCAAGCGACAGGTCTGGAAAACAATCCGTTGAGGCGGCGACAAACACTCCGTTTACTCCTGGGGCGACGAGCCACCGGTGGCGTTGACTCGCGGCGGCGGGTTGATTCGGTTTGAGCCGCCGTAGCTTACCGCTGCCGGCACAAGCGATGCAACACCGCGACGGAGGCCATCGGTACTTGTGCGGCTGGCCGTCTCAAGCAACACTAACGCGCGTTCTGCTGGCGCGATGGCATCAAGCCCACGGGCCCGCCGTTGTGCCCGCTGTCTCCAGGTAGCCGCCGGCCCGGCGGGAGACGCCAATCGCGCGATTCACTCCGCCCCGAGTTTTCAACAGGGATCATTCACATGGAATCGGCAACTGCGGGGCCAGCAACGGGATACCGAACGCCCGCCTATGCGCCGCCGCCACCACCGCGTGGCATGGGGCTGGGCTCGTGCGCAGTGGGCTGTGTGTTTGTGCTCTTGGTGGGCGGCCTGGGCCTGTCGCTACTGCTCAATATCACGCTGGCGGCGGGCCAGGTGGACAAGACGCACCACGAGCACGGCGTGACCGAGAAGTACCACTCGCTCGATCGCAAGGCGACCAATAAGGTCGCGATCGTGCGGCTCGAAGGGCCGATCCTCGACGAGGACAGCTTCGTCCGCAACCAGGTCGAAGTCATCCGCCGCGACGACAACGTGAAAGCTGTCGTGCTGCGCATCAATTCGCCGGGCGGCACGATCAGCGGCAGCGACGAAATCTACCACCGCTTGCGCCAACTGCTCGAAGAGCGCGAGATCCCCATGGTCGTGAGCATGGGCGGAATCGCGGCCAGCGGCGGATACTACTCCGCGATGGCCGTCGGCGACGGCGAGCGCCGCATCTTTGCCGAGCCCACGACCTGGACCGGGTCGATCGGCGTGATCATCCCACATTACAGCTTCGCCGGCCTCATGCAGGAATGGAAAATCGAGGACGACTCCATCAAGAGCCATCCGCTCAAGGGTGTTGGTAGCCTGACCAAGACGATGACGCCCGAGGAGCGCGCGATCTTGCAGGCGCTCGTCGACGATGGCTTCACGCGCTTCAAGGACGTCATCAAGTCCGGCCGCAAACAATTCGCCGAGCATCCCGAACAACTCGACGCGCTGGCCACGGGACAGGTCTTCGCGGCCGGCGATGCCAAGGCCAAGGGGCTCGTCGACGAGATCGGCTATCTCGACGACGCGATTGCCCGCGCCCTCGAACTGGCGAATCTCGACGCGAGCGACGCCCAAGCGATCGAATACCGGCAGCAGACGGGGTTGCTCCAGGATTTGCTGATTGGCCCCAGCGGCTCGCAAACGTTCGCCGAGGCTGCCGCGTCGTTGCCGGCCAATAAGCTCGACGTGCGCAGCGTGATCGAGCTTTCGACGCCGCGCGCCTACTATCTCTGCACGAGCTTGCCGCCGCTAGAGAAGCTCGTGCGACCGTAACGACGCCAACGCGATCGCTACTCTTCCGTCGTTTGATCGAGAGCGTCGCTTACCGTGGCGTCGTCGAGACGATCTGCGGATGCTCCGGTTTCGGGGCGCGAGAACGCGGTGGCGCTTTCTGAGCTGGCACGCGAGTCGGGCGAGCCCCGCAAAGCGCGCTCGGTGACGGTGTTCCACACCCCCAGTACGCGTCGCCGATCGACTGCGTCGAAGCCCAACCACCAGGCCAGTGGCGCCCAAACGAGCATCGTCAGGCCGATTTCGGCGATCAAGGTTGCAGGAGTGTCCGCGGGCAACACGAGCTGAACTCCGAAGGCCAACGCGGTCAAGCCCAGTCCGAGCACCGCGGCGGAAGCGAAGCCGTGCATCAGGTAATGGATCAGCCCCACGTCGAGCGTTCGCGCGACGTGCACAGTAATCACCGTGCGCTGCACCCAACTGACTACGATCGTCGGTATCACAATCGCGGGAATGGCGTGTTGCATCGGCCAGCCAGCCGCTTTCGCCCAGACGATGATCGTGATCGAGGCCGCAATGTTGATCACGGTGGCAATCGTTTGCACGGCCGTTAGCAAGCGGACGCGGTTCAGTCCCAGCATGACTTGCCATTGGGCGCTCGTGGCGTTGGAAGCCAAATCGGCGACCGCCCAGGCGATCAGTGTCCAACTAGTCGCCGCATAACCCTCGCCCAGCCAAAAGCGCACCAGCGGAAAGGCAAAGGCCACGAATACCACGGTAAACGGTACGGCCACCAACGCGCCGACACGCGTGCCGCGCACCAGCAGTTCGCGAATCAGTTCGTGACGGCCTCGAGTGAAATTCGCCGTCGCCAGCGGACGCAACTGCCGACTGAGCACCGCTGAAAACGGTTGAGCAAACGTAACCAGCAACAGCGCTGGGTTGTAGAACGCCGCCGCCGCCGGCCCGTAGAGGCTCGACAGAATCGGCACGTCGGTTTGTGACGTGAGCTTCTGCACAAGCTGCTGCACGAACGTCACGCTTGCCAGCCCGGAAAGTTCGTCCACGATGTTGCGACGCAAGTTGCGCCCGGCCAGACGCAGCGTCGGCACGACGCGCCACGCCACGGCCGCGGATAAACCCAGCCCGATTCCCTTTGAGACCAGCATCGCCGCGGCCCAGCCGTGCAACTCCAAGCCCAACGCGCCAAGTGCCAGGGCGATCAACAGCGCACGGCAGATCGTTTCGGCGATGTGGGCGGCGTCGGCCAGATCGAATCGATGTTCTGCTTCGACCAGGGCTCCGAAGAGCGCCGTGACAAACTGCATGAGCGCATAGGGAACAACGAAATAGCGCACCAGCGCCATCGCCACCGCGCGGTCGGGCCCCGTGATCTGCAAGAGATCGACGATCGCGCCGCCGGCCGCCAGCGCGACGAGTTGCGCGGCGACGGCCGCAACGCTGATGCCCGCCAGCACGCTGGTGATGAGCTCGTTGATGCGCTGCAAGTTTCCAGCGGCGATGTGCTCGGCAAGTTGCCGCCCCATGGCGGTGCGGATGCCGCCATCGATCATCAGCAGCATGACGACGAGCCAGCTCATCAGCACGGTGATGCCGTAGCGCTCGGGCGAGAACTCGCGCACCAGGAACGCGACGATCCAGAACGATGTCGCGCCGCCGACCAGCACGTTTAACCAACCGGTCGTCGCGTTGAGAGCGAAGCGCGTGGTTGGCTTCACCGGATGAGATACCTGTAATGCCCCTGGATCGGTTGCGCTCGCTGAACTTCAGCTTCGCTGACGTACCAGCGATCGTATCACCCCGCCTGCCGCCGAAAATCGTGCATCACGTCGGCCAGCCTTTGGACTCCTTGCAAAGGCATGGCATTGTAGATCGAGGCCCGGATCCCGCCCACCGAACGGTGTCCCTTGAGTTGATAGAGATCGGCAGCCTCGGCGGCTTTAATGAACCGCATCTCCAATTCCTCGCTCGGCAACCGAAAGGTGACGTTCATGTCCGATCGACATTCGGGCTGCGCGTGCCCACGGTAAAACCCGCCGCTGCCGTCGAGCACATCGTAGAGCAACTTCGCCTTGGCGGCATTTTGCCGGGCCATCTCTGTTAGCCCGCCAACGTCCTCCAACAGCCAGCGCGTGACGAGCATCATCACATAGATGCCGAACACGCAGGGGGTGTTGTAGAGCGAATTATTCTGGGCGAACTCCCGATAGCTGAGGATGCCCGGCAGCGACTGGCAGGAGCGCTCGATCAATTCGTCGCGAATGATCACAACGGTCACACCGGCCGGCCCGGCGTTTTTCTGCGCGCAGGCGTAAACCAGCCCGTAATCGGCGATCGGCACCGGCCGCGAAAGGATGTCGCTCGACGAATCGCAAACGAGCGGCACTCCAGCGGGCAGCTTGAGGCCGGCTTGCCGCGGATCGGCCGGCATCTGCACGCCTTGAATGGTTTCGTTCGAGGTGATGTGGAAATAAGCCGCCTCGGGGCTGACCTGGAATTCGCCGGGATGGGGCAAGCGGTCGTACGACGTTTTGGCGCCGTCCCAGACCGCGCGGGCTGTGCCTTCAAGCGCGGCGGCCTGTTGGGCCTTCTTCCCCCAAGCGCCAGCGACGAGGTATTCGGCTGCGCGCTCGGTGCCGCGCAGCAGATTCATGGGGATCATCGAGAACTGCAGCGCCGCGCCCCCTTGAAAGAACAGCACGCGGTGGCCGTCGGGAATTCCCAGCAGCTTGCGCAGGTTGCTCTCGGTGGACGCCAGGATTTCGTCAAAGGGCTTCGAGCGGTGGCTGATTTCCAGCACCGACATGCCCACGCCGGGGAGCGCCAACAGGTCGCGTTGTGCCTGCTCGAGTACGGGCAGCGGCAGCACGGCCGGCCCCGACGAAAAGTTGAAAACGCGCTGGGCCATGTCGTGGATTCCCTCGCTCCGTGAGTCGCTGGATTTCAAGTCGTCGCGAACTGCTCGCCAGGCTCGGGGCGTGGCGTCGTCGCCAGGCTGGCCGCAAACGTCCCTTCTGGCAAGACGGTTGGCGCGAAGCGCCGGTTCGCTCCGCTCGTCCGTCGATAAGGGGGGTATTTTATTAGCCGTGGCAAATGGCGCGAACACTCGCTCGGGCAGTTTTCCTGCTAAATCGCGGGCTTCCGTAGGTCGCCCGCGTTCGCCCGGCTGTGAAAGGGTCAATAAGTGTCGCCGCCCGCAAGCGGGAGACGTTGACCTATCATCCGAGCGAGCCACCGATCGCGTGGTTCTGGCCGGATAGCGCGCGTAAGCCGTTGGGCGCTCTGGCAAGTCGGCGCGATCCACCACAACGCCCACCGACTGCGGACTGTCACCTGGGGGGGCCCAGAATAGAATTGTCCGGGGAACTTGCGTCCCTACCGTCCCGGCAGGGTGTTACATGCGGTTAACCTCCTATCTGTGAACTACTTGCACCGGGACGCAAAACTGAAAAGCTTGCGTCCCGATTGCGTCCCGCCGAGCATTTTGCGTCCCGACCAATTTTACCAATGAGACCCTCGCTGACGCGTCGGGTTCGTGTTCGCGCGCAGGCTGGCGCGCCAGGTTTGCTCCCGTCGTGAATAGTTTTCAGTGTTCGGTGTTCAGTTTTCAGGGGACCGATCGCAGGCATGCCCACGACAAGCGTGGGCATGGCACCCGCGCGACTTCCTTCCCAGGTCTCGCACCTATTACTGTACACATTTGTGACCATTTGTCAAGGGCCAGAAAATGGCCACGCGCGAGGGCGCAACTTGATCGGGCGCCGGTTGTTGGGACAGCGCTCTGCGCGGTGCCGCGCCGAGGGGGACGTCTCACGTGCTGCTGGCGGCGTGATTTGGCCGGGGGTAGCATGGGCGGACTCGCGGCCGTTTGGGGAGTAGTTTCGCATCTGGGGAGGAAACGCTAATGCATCGCACGATTCTGGCAGTCGTGTTGATTTCCGTCGCGCTC
Source organism: Pirellulales bacterium (assembly GCA_019745975.1). Classification (GTDB taxonomy): domain Bacteria; phylum Planctomycetota; class Planctomycetia; order Pirellulales; family JAEUIK01; genus JAIESQ01. The sequence goes on along the minus strand of JAIESQ010000110.1, from coordinate 148 downwards.
GTGGGCACATCGCGCGCGGCCACCATTCAATTCTTGAATCCAGCCGGATCTTCAATCGGCATTGCTTATGGGCTGCACTTTCTGAGAAATCGTCGGTAACTGGTATTCCATGAAAAACGGCTCTTCCCTCAAGCTGCGGTTGCGAGAC
>JAIESQ010000034.1 GCA_019745975.1 Pirellulales bacterium | reverse complement strand
GGGTCTCTGGGCGTGAAAATCCCCCCGGCCAATCATGACCCACCATGCCTCACGCGCAAAGTGCAGGATGCACCCCGGCACAAGAGGCCAACACCACTTGGCTTGACCGCGCCAGTCGGGGTACAAGTAGTCGGCGAGTCATCCGCTCGACAACCCGCACGCCGCCGGCCCGCGCATGCTCTACCCGTTGCGATTGCATCCCGTCCTAAAGCAGTACGTCTGGGGCGGTCGACGTCTCGGCGCCGAATTGGGCAAGCCGGTGCCCGCGGGCGAGACCTGCGCCGAAAGCTGGGAGGTGTGCGACCGCCGCACGTCGACAGGCGTGGTCGAGCAGAGCCGGGTAATGGCCGGGCCGCTGGCTGGCGTGGCGCTGGCGGATCTCGTCGATCGATATCAGCGCGAACTCCTCGGACGTCACGCTCCGCAATCGCGGTTTCCCTTGATATTGAAACTGCTCGACACGGCGCAGCCGCTCAGCGTGCAGGTGCACCCCGACGACGCCCGCGCGGCGCGGCTCGACCCGCCAGACGCGGGCAAGACCGAAGCCTGGTACGTGCTGGCGGCCGATCCAGGCGCAGCGATTTACGCGGGCCTGCGGCGCGGTTTCGATCAGGCGAGCTTCGCGCGCGAGCTGGCGCGCGGCACATGCGAATTGTGTCTCGAGCGGTTGGAGCCGCGGCCGGGCGACTGCATTTTTGTTCCGGCCGGTTTGATCCACGCGCTAGGTGCGGGGCTGCTGGTGGTCGAGATTCAGCAGTCGAGCGACACGACATTTCGCTTGTTTGACTGGAACCGCAAGGGCCCCGACGGTCAGCCGCGTCCCTTGCACGTCATGGCGGGGCTCGAAGCGCTCGACGATCGGCTGGGGCCAGGGCGATTCGTTCAGCCACGGGCGACCGATCGCGCCGAAGTGCAGCGACTCGTAGACTGTGACAAGTTCGTGCTCGATCGCTGGGAGCTCACGGCCAAAGAGTGCTGTGGCGGCGACGATCGCTGCCACTTGCTGATGGTTGTCGAAGGATCGGTGTGCGTGGCCGGCGATGCCGTTGAAGAGCCACTCGCGCGCGGCGGCACAATGTTGTTGCCCGCCTGTTTGCCGGGTGTTGAAGTGACTCCCGTGGGCCGCGCGGTGCTGTTGGACGCGTATTTGCCGTAAAAATGGCGCCTCGTGTTAAAGGTAAATCCATGGGACAACAGGCCACTGCCGAATCGCTCGCGCACGCGACCGCCGCCGAACTGCGGGCGGTGATTCGCACCGGTCAGTGGACGGCGCCGACGACCGGACTGGCAGTCGGCTACGCGCAGGCGAACCTGGTGATACTGCCTGCGGATTACGCGGCGGAATTCAACGAGTTTTGTCGGCTCAATCCGCGTCCCTGCCCGCTGATTGCCCAGACCGCGCCGGGCGATCCATGCCCCCGCGATGTCGCGCCGGGCGCCGATCTGCGGACCGACGTACCGCGGTATCGGGTGTTCCGCCACGGCGTGCCCGACGACAGGGAGCCAACCGACATCAGCGAGCTGTGGCGCGACGACTTGGTGGGCTTTTTGTTGGGTTGCTCGTTCACGTTTGAGCATGCGCTCGTAGCGGCCGGACTGCCGGTGCGGCATCTCGACGAAGGACGCAATGTGCCGATGTATCGCACCAGCGTGGCTTGCCAGCCGGCCGGTCGCTTCGCGGGGCCGCTGGTGGTGAGCATGCGCCCCTATGCGCCATCGCAGGTGCGCGACGTGATCGCGATCACCGGGCAGTTCCCCACGATGCACGGCGCGCCGCTGCACGTCGGCGATCCGGCGGCGCTGGGGATCGAGCGGCTGGATCGGCCGAATTTTGGCGATGCCGTGACGGTGCGCACCGACGAGGTGCCGGCGTTCTGGGCCTGTGGTGTGACGCCGCAACTGGCGCTCGCCGCGGCTCGCCCCGAGCTATGCGTCACGCACAGCCCCGGCTGCATGTTTGTGACCGACCGCAGCGACGAATCGTTCCGCCACATTGGTCCGCAATGACGTGGGTTAGGAAAGGGGACTGGCTCCGAGCCAAGCGAACGATGTCCTTCGGGCAACCGCATCGCGGGGTGCCTGTCCCCTTTTCCTATTGTTGAGACAGCGAGGGAGATCGTGCGAGCTACGTTTGATGTGAATTCGATTCGCCGCGAGTTTCCGGCGCTCGCGCGCCAGGTCGCCGGGCAGCCGGCCGTGTTCTTCGATGGTCCGGCAGGGAGCCAGGTGCCGCGGCGCGTGATCGCGGCGATCGCCGACTACCTGGCGCATCACAACGCCAACCATGGCGGCCTGTTCGCGACGAGCGTCGAGAGCGATGCGATGCTTGACGCGGTGCATCAGGCGGCCGCCACGTTTTTGGGCGCCGACGACCCCGCCTGCACGGTGTTCGGCGCCAACATGACCAGCCTGACGTTCGCCCTGAGCCGGGCGCTGGCGCGTACCTGGACACCGGGGGACGAAGTGCTGGTCACGCGATTGGATCACGATGCCAACGTCACCCCGTGGGTGTTGGCGGCGCGCGACGCCGGAGCGACGGTGCGACACGTCGAGATCAACCGCGATGATTGCACGCTCGACCTCGAGAACCTGCGCCGCAAACTCTCGCCGCGCACCAAGTTGGTGGCTGTTGGAGCCGCATCCAATGCCGTGGGCACGATCAACCCGGTGGCCGAAATCTGCCGCCTGGCGTGTGAAGTCGGGGCGCTCTCCTACGTCGACGCTGTGCACTTGGCGCCGCACGCGTTGCCCGACGTGGCCGCTTGGGGGTGCGATTTCGCCGTTTGCTCAGCCTACAAGTTCTTTGGTCCGCACTTGGGGCTCTTGTGGGGACGGCGTGAACTACTGGAGCGCTTGCCGGCCTACAAGGTCCGGCCTGCCCCTAAGAGCCTCCCAGGGCGGTGGATGACGGGGACGCAGAGCCACGAAGCAATTGCCGGGCTGGGGGCCACGATCGACTACCTGACTGAACTAGGGGACGCGGTTTCGTCTCCGACGAGCGAAGCGCCGAGAGCACGGCGCTCGACGCGCAATCGGCTCCGAGCGGCCTACGAGGCGATTGTCAGTTACGAGCGTCCGCTGACGGCCAGGTTGATCGCGGGCCTACGCGAGATCGACGACGTGCGCGTACTGGGGATCACCGATCCGGCCCGTTTCACCGAGCGCGTTTCGACCGTGTCGATCACGCACCGTAGGCACGCGCCGCACGTCGTCGCCCAACGACTTGCCGAGCGCGGCATCTTCGTCTGGCATGGTTGTTTTTATGCACTCGAGGTCAGCACGGCGCTCGGGTTGGAGCCGCAGGGCATGGTCCGCATCGGACTCTTGCACTACAACACGGCCGGCGAAGTCGATCGTCTGTTGCAAGCGTTGGCGGAACTGTGAGTTCGCAGTCGCATCAAGTATGACATCCCAACCCACCAAGCTTGCCCGCACCGAGGATGGCCGCCTGCTCATCGAGTGGAGCGATGGGCAGCGTCGCGTGTACCGCTATCGCGAGCTGCGCGACGCGTGTCCCTGCGCGACGTGCCGCGAGCAGCGTCAGGCGCCCGCGCAGCCGGCGAGCTTGCTGCCGGTGCTTACGCCGGCCGAAGCGCGGCCGCTAACAATCGCCGGTATGAAGCCGGTGGGCAATTACGCATATTCGATCGAGTTCAGCGACGGGCACGATTCGGGCATCTACACTTTCGAGCTGCTGCGGTCGCTCGGCGAAGTTCAGCAGGAAGGCTCGGCATGAAAATCGCGGTTACCGGAGCCCAAGGACAGTTGGGCTTTGAGCTGTGCCGGCAGCTTGGCGATCGGGCGGTGCCGCTGGATCACAGGCGGGTGGATATCACCAACCGCACGGCCGTCCTCGACACGCTCTCGGCGCTGCGGCCGACCGCGGTCGTCAACGCGGCGGCCTACACGGCGGTTGATCGCGCCGAACAAGAGCCCGACGTCGCCCGGCGCGTGAACGCCGACGCGGTCGAATACCTGGCCGAGGCCTGCCGGCAGCTCGATTGTCCGCTCGTGCAAGTGAGCACCGACTACGCCTTCGGCGGCGACGATCGCACAGGCAGGCCGTTCGTCGAGACCGACGCGATCGCGCCACAAGGAGAGTATGCCAAGAGCAAAATCGAGGGAGAGCGCCGCGCCGCCGCCTGGCCGAAGCACTACATCGTGCGCACTTGCGGGCTGTACGGCCGCGCGGCGCCTGGGCGCAAGCCGAACAACTTTGTGGAAACAATGCTGCGGCTGGGTCGCGAACGGGACGCATTGAAGATCGTGACCGATCAGCGTTGCACGCCGACTTACGTCGTCGATCTAGCCGAAGCGATTCGGTTCTTGCTCACGACCGAAGAATTCGGGCTGTACCACGTGGTCAACACGGGGAGCTGCACGTGGTACGAGTTTGCCGAAACGATATTTCGACTGGCGAACATCAGGATTCGGCTGGAGCCGATCACGGCCGCGCAATATGGCGCGCCGGCTCCGCGGCCAGCCTACAGCGTGCTGGACACGAGCAAGTACCAGGCGTTGGGCGGGCCGCCGCTGCGCGGTTGGCCGTCGGCGCTGGCGGCCTACCTCAAATCGCGCGACCAGCTCTAGCCTGCATTTCTCACCAGCCATCTGCTGCGCGGAGCCCAAGTGCTTGACTGGCTTCGTCGCAGCGTGCGTCTCGATCCTCAACGTATGAGCCAATACGCTTCCGGTCGAGCCACCCCCTGCTCCTTGCCATCCAAGCACTTAACTCCGCTCGCGACGAAGTTGGTGAGAAATGCGGGCTAGATCGAGCAGTCCGCGGAAGTATGGCATTCTTCCGGCTTGGCAGGTTCACAGCCAGGTTGCTAGCGACTACCGCACCCGCGCCAGAATCTGCGCGCCGGATAGACCGGTGCCGGCGAGCGCGATCATCACCGCGGCGATTACTTCGATATTGCCGTTCGCGTCGACTTCGACCGGCTGCGTGCATTTATAGGTTCCGTCGTCCACATCGTTGCTCGGGTCGACCAGCAGCGTCAAGGCATGTGCCAGAGATGGGTCAACGAGACGGTCGGCTCGGCTATTCGATGCGGTGCCGCCAGCAACGTCGCGGCCAAAGCACTGTATCACCGGGCTCGTGGTAACCGTGGCGCCAACTGGATACTGAAGGCGAAACTGTACCGTCGTGCCCAGTCCGTTCAGTTGAATCCAATTCTGCGAGGTCCGTGTTATCGAGTACGGATTTGTGACCACGCTTCCCGAGTTGTCGGCGGTGGCCACGTCCGTGCACACGGCGACCCAATGTGAGTTGAAGCCGGATAACAGTGCCCCGCCGCTGTTGACGAACGCCAGGTCGAGCCATCCGGTTACCACGCCCGCTGCCATGGGTATCCCCTTTCACGTCCATTTCGTAAGTCTCAATTCCTACGATGTTGCGCAAGAATCAGAATTCCACGTAGTCGGTCGGCGCGAATTGCTGTGGAACAAGCGGCCCCTTCGCCACTGGTCGAACGGTCTGCTCAACCCACCACCCCAGAGGCGCAAGCGCACTTTGACTTTCTGCAAGAATCGTGCCGCGCAGGATGGTCAGTCCACCCAAGGAGTTGCGGAAGTTCACGCCGTCCTCGGTGGAAGTGACCGTGGTCGGCGTCGCACTGGAGCTGGGTGTGACGCGCCAGATGTACCTGCCGCCGGCGAAACAGCGGGTCCAGACGAACCCCTGATTGTAATCCGGCATCGGCGGGCCGGGCATCCGCTTCGCGGCGAAGCTGGCGACCTGGTCGCGCTCTGCCACCAAATCAACCAGCGCCTTCTGGGCATCGTCGAAATTCGGAGTCGAGTTGTCATTCGACTGATAAAAGTTCACTACCCCGCCCGCGGCCAGCGTGGCGTGTAGCACGAGCTCCGCCCACAATCCACTCGTCCCCATCGACGAAGCGGGGCTGGCTTCGTAGCTGAGCCAGGGATGGAAGTCGAGGGGCGACGCCACCGCGACGGCGCGCAAACGCATAAGCTGCGTTGTGAACGCCGCAAACTCATCGGCCGCGTCACTCCCCGCAAAACCCTGGATGCCGGGCGAGGACGTCCAATTCCAGCGCGCGGCCGATAGCGAAACGGACGGGGCCGGATTGTACGCTTGCGCATCGCCGTACAGCGGCACGCTCATTCGATCCGGAGCTTGCCCCGTGCCGTACGGGCTGTGCGCGTCCACGGGCGGCCGATCCGACGTGAAGGTCCCCGACGCCATGACCGCGTTCCGATAATCGGTCACGATCAAGTTCGGGTACGACGCCTTTGCAATCGCAACCATCTGCTCGATGTAGTTCGCCTCGTAGGCAATGACCCAGGCATCGAACAGGAACGCGATCTCGCTGCTGTTCGTGTCCATGCCGGGGTACGTGTTCCAGATTTTCTGGCACAACGTGAGGCTCTCCCCAATCGCTCCCCGAACTCCGTTGGGCAGATTGCTTACATTCCCGTTCCAGGCCGCGTCGGTAAAGATCTGGGCCCACGACTCTCGCATAACTCTCGGCGCGCCGGCCGACGACAGCGTGATCTGATTGGTTTGTGCCGAGTCGTAGTACAGCTTGAACGTTGAGCTCGTCGCGTTCCCCACGTAATACCGCGTGCCGGTCGCCAGCGCCGGGCTGCTCGACGCCGTCGGCAAGGTTTCTCCCAGCGTAACCGCATTGCCATTCGAGAAGCCATGATTTATCGGGCTCCCGCCACTATCGACCGACGTCCACGTCGCCGTGATCGTGTTGATCGTCACCGCATAAGACGAGGCTAAAACGGCGCTCGTAAAGCCGGTGCCGGTCTGCAACTGGTAAAATGTCTGCCGCCGCTCGCGGTCCAGAATCAGCCCATCGACGACACTGGCTCCCCCCGCGCTCAATAGCCCCGTCCAAAAATTCTCCCAGAGCGAGCCGGGGGCACTGATGGCGGCCCACCAGGCCTCGAGTGAAACGCCGCGGCGCGCCGCCGTGTCGAACTCGCGGTCGAAAAACGCGTAGCGGTGCAACGCCGCGCCCGAAGTCACGGGGATTCCCCACAACGGGCCGAAGGGATACGAACCATCTCCCATCTTCAGCCAACGGCGGCCCGCCGGCTGAGCAGCCAGTTGGCTGGCGTAGTTGCTCAGGTCATAGCTATTCCAACCGGAAGAGTTGTTGTTGAACGAGGCCTCCACGGGGATCACGAAATTGTCCGGCGCCGTGCCGCCGTACTTGTTGGTGACCAACGAATTGGCGTTCGTGACATTCCAAAACACGATCTTCGTGCTGGCCAGCGGGGCGGTCGTTACACCGGGCGGCGCATCGGCTGTCAGCTCGGCGGCGCGCACCTGGTTGCTGCCGACTACTTTCTGAATGAAGGCCGGAATCGACTCGTGGAAGCGGGCCTTGAGCTGGGCCCGCACGTCGCTGGCCCGCATGTTGTTGGCAAAGATGTCGCCCGCATAGGTGCGCGTGTATCCGGCCCAGGGCGCGCCCTACCTGGCGGCCAGATAGACGCCGGCTTGGGCCTGGGTGGCGGCGTCCAGTCCGGCGCTCGAACCACTGCAGACGATCAGCTCGAACAAGTCATAGCGGCACTTGAAATTGGGCTGCCCGCTGGGCAGATAAAACTCGCCGGGATGGAAGAGCGTCCCGGTTCCGCTCGTCGTCGTCGGCGTGGCTCCGTTGAATGACAAACTAACGCCGGTCCCTGACACCCATTGCCAGACGAGAATAAACGGATTCGTCGTGTCCAGCGGCGCGGGATTCGCCAAGGCAGCGGGTGTGCTTCCACCCAGATTGACCTGAGCCGAGATGTTCGATACTGGCGTGCCGTTGAGCTTTGCAACTGTATTGCCGCCAGTATCGCCAACAAGTCTAGCGGGCTGCGCGTCGATGACGGTAAACTGCGCGACCATGAACAGCGTGAACGGTTGCGTCGTGGCGATGATGTCTGTCATCGGGATTGAGGATCCAGACTCGAGAAACCTCGAGTTGCTGCCAGTGTTGGTATTGCCGCCGCCGGGATCGAAGCGAATCGAGTTGCGGCCGTTCAACACGCCCAATTGCAGCGTGGGACGATAGTCGGGCGAGGTCGACGCCTGCTCCAGGGAATAGCTGCCGACCTTGCTCTTCCAAAGCCCGACGCGCCCGCCGTCATTGGGCTGCAGCGTCGTTCCCGCCGCGTCGCTGTAAATCGTGCTCAGGTCCGAAGCGTCCAGCCAGAGCGTGACGTTCGGGAGACTGGTAGGGTCCCATCCAAGGGCAATCGCATCACAATGTGCGGGCTGGGACTAGTGCCAGCATCCCATCTGCTGGAAGAACATGTGGGCGTACACTTGTCCCACGTCGATTTCTGCAAAAAATGGCCGCTCGCTTTTTCAATGATTCACCCTGTTGCAGCCTTTCGTCGCCCGCCATTTTTCGCGGTGACGAGCGCGCGACAAGTGGACAGAGCATCAAACTTGCGGCAAGGACCGTGCAAGCACTAGTCCTTGCCGTCAAAGCTTGATGCGATTGCCCTCGGTCCCATCCTGGATTGGCCGGGTCGTAGTACGCCCCCGCTCCGTCGTTGTACGCCATCCAGGTCAGAGCGCCTTCGGCCGTCAGGTAGTCGGGGACCGTGGGCGTGCTATCCAGCAGCCCGTAGGCGTCGCAGATGCTGACGCATTCGGCCGCGGTCATGCGGCTGAAGATCTTGTCGAAGCCGCTGAAGACGTCGGCGACCGCTGGCCACGGCATCGTTTCACTCCCCCTTCGCGCGCAAAAACAGCAAGCAGTCCAAACGCGAGTAGATCCTGATCAGGCGGCATTGAGGCGCCGCTGCTTGCGTCGCAGCACTGTCAATACGGCCACCGCGCCACCGATTGAGAGCAATGTCGCCGAACCCGGCTCGGGGATTGGTGTCAGTTGCACGTTGTCGATGATCATCTGCCCGCTCGCGGTGCCGACGTTATTCCCAATTATGAAGATCATGCCATTCGGGCCCGGTTGAAGAATGGCACTGAATTCTGCGGGGCCCAGGGACAGCGATTGCCCGTTCAAGACTGTGCCGGTTAGGTTGCCGGGACCGTTGGCTCCCATTGTGTAGTCCAAACCGACGCCAGGACCAGATACGCCGAATGCCGAGAACTAATCGCGCGAATAGTGCGGATTGCTCGGTCGACGTGCCGGTGTGTCACTGCTTCGCAGAAGCAGTGCAATCATGAAATAAGAGCACTGCTGGACAAGCTGGACAAGCCAGCAGTGGCACCCAAACCAGATCATGCGTCAGCGCACGACAGACGCCTGTCAGTCGCAGAACGAATCCATGCCCAACCGCAGCTTCAGTTCCTCGAACTGCTCGCGGTAGTAGTCGCTCGACGAGTGAACGTGCTCGGCTTCGGTGATGAACCGCAACCGGTCGTCACAAGGCAGGCCCCGCGAGCTGAAGACGTTCTCGTACGACTGCAAGTCCTGCCCGTAGACGATCAACAGCTTGTGCTCGTCGAACTGCACTTCTTGCGGGGTCGACGAATTGAGCACCGCCACGCCGGTGCAGCCGTCGTTGATCAACAGGTCCTCGAAGTCCCAGAGGATGCTCTTGAGGACCGGCATGTCGATATGCTCGCGGTACAAGTCGGCGTGCCCGCGATCGCGGCGGTTGTGGCTGGTTTCGAGCACCACATCGACGACCGACCCTAACGGGTCGAGCAGCTCCATGAACGTCTCGAAGAGCTGTTCCTCGGAGCAGGCGCCCATCAGCACCGGGACGCTGGTCCGCGATTCCTCGTCGCGGTAGACGTCATGCCGATAGCCGGCCGCCGGCACGACCTGCAAGTCGTACGACGGGCGCACCGCGTCGGTGAGCACGAAATCGCCATAGCGAACGACGCCCAGGTGCGCTTCGAGCTCATCTTCGCTGAGCCGTTCGAAGCTGCTGACCCCTTGCGGGGCGGCGCCGTCGCGAAACACGTTACGAAATAGCCGTTTCAAAAATCCCATCGGTCCGATTACCCTTTTCGATCGACTGCTAGACACGCGTTGCTACAAGGGGTAGGGGAAGAGGGGTTTGATGAACGGGAGCGCTCAGCGCTCTTGATAAAACTAGGTCACGCTGGCCAAAGCGCCGGCCGCCGCGGGAGCGGGGGCCACCAGCGGCCGCCGCTGGCCGGCAGATTCGTCACGGCCGGCACGTTGGCGACAATCGACGGCCTCGGCCAACGCTGGGCCGCAGCGCCCACCGGCGCCAGCCGCACGGCCGGTTCCGACGACCGTGTCCGGAAGACGCTAAGGGAACTGTAGCACTCGACAAATGTCGGGGCAGAGCGGCGCGCCGCGGGGCAGAGAGAATTCTGGCGGCAATTTGCTAAGCTCTTCGGCCTACGAAAAATCGCACGGCCACCGCGCGTCGCGCCAGCGTATTCACTCGCCCACTCGAACGGCATGCGCGATCGACGAACCCCCAGAAAAACGCGGGAAACTTTCCGCGACACGACACCGTGGTCCGGCGGTGTCGCGCTGACAGCTTCCCTGCGCTAGCTGCAACGATCCATGGATCGTGCGGCACGTCGTCGCTTGTTCGACACGTCGGCGCCGGCAAAATCGCCCAAGTTTCGCGACGCGTCTGCTATAGTGAAGAACCGACATCTCTACGCCGCGGGGTCAGGAAAGGTTCGAGCACGATGCACGCTTTGTCGCTGGATGCGGCCCCTCGCGCGGGGCGCGGCCGACTGGTCGCCGTTTGCTGCCGGATCGCGCTCTTGGCACTGGTCGCGGGGGAGGTGCTCGCCGTTGCTTGCGGCGCGCCCCTGCTTGCGGAAGAAGGCGCCCGGCGCGCCGCGACACGCGAAACCTGGGACGCCCTCTATTTGCGCGGCGCGAAAGTCGGCTACGCGCGCACGCGGATTACGCCGGTTGAAGAAGATGGTCGGGCCCTGCTGTCGATTTCGGTCGAACAGCGTCTGGCGCTGAAACGCTTCGGCCAGCCGAGCGATCAGGAGATGACGCTCGACAGCATCGAGACGCCACAAGGCGAAGTCGTCCGCTTCGTTACTTCCACTAAGCTGGGGGCAGCGCCGATTGTCGCCCGCGGCCGGCTAACTGGCCAGCAGATGGTGGTCGAAACAACCACGGCCGGCAAAGTGAAGACCACCGAGTTGCCGTGGTCGGCCGACATTGGCGGCGTAATCGCCGTTGAGCAGAGCTTGTCGCGCAAGCCGATGCAGCCGGGTGAATCGCGCGCCGTGAAATCGGTGCTCCCCATGCTCGACCAAACGCTCGTGGTGACGACCGCGCTGCGGGCCAAACAGCTCGAACCGACCGCCTTGCTGGGCGGCACCTATTATTTGCTGCGCGTCGAGAGCAGCGTGGAGCTACCCGGTGGGCTCAAGCTCGATTCGGTGCTGTGGGCCAATCGCGTCGGCGAAGTGCTCAAAACCAGCGCCACTGCGATGGGGTTGGAAACCTTCCGCACCACGCGCGCCCAAGCGCTCAATGAGCCGAACGATCAGCACTTCGATTTGGGCTACGAATCGGTGGTCCGCGTCGCGCGCGCGATCGAGCCCACGGCGCGGCAAGTACGCTATCGCGTGCGACTGCGCGAAGGTGATCCAATTGCGGTCTTCGTCTCGGGGTGGACGCAGCGCGTCGAGCCCGTCGACGAACACACGGCCGAGATCACGGTGCGCGGCGTCGCGGCCGATGCCATTGCCGCGGCTAGCACGGCCGAAGGCTGGCGAGCCGATCCGGCGCCCACGGCGGCCGATCGGCAGCCCAACAGTCTGCTACAAAGCGACGACCAGGCGGTCGTGGCGCTGGCCACCGAAGCGGCCGGAGACGAGCGCGATCCCGTGCGGCTCGCCTGCCGGCTCGAGCGCTTCGTGCACGAGCGGATTCGCACCAAGAACTTCTCGCAGGCCCTGGCCACGGCGGCCGAGGTCGCCCGCTCGCTCGAAGGGGATTGTACCGAGCACGCGGTGCTGCTGGCCGCGATGGCGCGGGCGCGCGGAATTCCGGCGCGCGTGGCCATCGGCCTGGTCTACATGCCGGGGCAGCAAGCGTTCGGCTATCACATGTGGAACGAACTGTACGTCGGCGGCCAGTGGGTGCCCTTCGACGCCACGCTCGGCGCAGGGGGGATCGGCGCGGGGCACCTCAAGCTGGCGCAGTCGAATCTCAAGGAAACCAATGCCTTGACCTGCTTTCTCCCGGTCGCGCAAGTCCTTGGGCAGGTTGAGATCGAGATTGTCGAGTCGCGCTAGCCGTCGCGCGGCAGCGGCCGGTGCGGCCGGCGTTTCTCGACGCCAGGTGGCCGCGCACCATGGCCACTCCCTCGTGTCCAGGCGCGCTTGGCGACTTACCGTCGACTGCGGTATGTTGGCCGCCAGATTTGGTCCACTTGCCGCAATCGGGGCTTTCCTGCAAAGGGCTGTGAGATGTCGCATCGCTGTCGAATGCGTGTTGCTGCGTGCGGAGTCCTGGCGATCGTCACAGGCTGGGGAGCCACCGGCGCCTGGGGCGCCGACGCGGCGCAGTCTCCGCTGATTTCGCGGCGGATCTTCTTCGGCAATCCCGACAAGACCGTGGCCCACCTCAGCCCCGACGGCACAAAGTTGGCCTACGTGGCGCCGTCGAAGGGAGTGCTCAATATCTGGGTCGGGCCGACCAGCGCGCCCGATCAAGCGCAGCCGGTGACCGCGGACAAGAAGCGCGGCATCACCCGCTACTTCTGGTCGTATGACAACCGACACATCTTGTACCTGCAAGACGCCGACGGCGACGAGAACTGGCACGTCTACTCCGTCCATCTCGAATCCCGGCGCGTGCTCGACCTGACGCCGTTTGAGAAGGTCGCCGCGCAGATCGAAGCGGTCAGCCATAAGTTCCCCAAGGAGATTCTGGTCGGTCTCAACAATCGCGATCCGCAGTTTCACGATATCCATCGGGTCAACATTGCGACGGGCGATCGCCAATTGGTCGAGCAAAACTCGGGCTTTGCCAGCTACGTCTGCGACGACGAGTATCGAGTGCGGTTCGCCATGCGGTTCACCCCCGACGGCGGCGCCGAGTATCTGCAGTCGGACAAGGACAAGGGCTGGGTCAACTTCATACGTGTGCCGATGGAGGACACCGCGACCACGAGCATCGCCGGCTTCGACAAGTCGCTAGCGCGCGTGTATCTGATCGACAGCCGCGGGCGCGACACGGGCGCACTGAAGCTCTTGGATTTGGCCAGCGGTGAGGAGAAGCTCCTGGCTTCCAACGACAAGGCCGACATTCGCGACGTCGTCTTGCACCCTACGGAGAAGAATGTCGAGGCCGTGATCTTCAACTACCTGCGCAGCGACTGGCAGACGTTTGATCCCAAAGTCGCCGCCGATCTCGAATATCTGAAAACCGTCGCGCCGGGCGAAATCGATCTGGCCGATCGCACGCTCGACAACCAGCAATGGATCGTCGTCTTTGTGCAGGACGATGGTCCGACGCAGTACTACCACTTCGATCGCGCCCAGCGGAAGGCGACCTTCTTGTTCGTCAACCGCGCGGCGCTCAAAGGGCTGCCGCTGGTGCACATGCATCCCTTGGTAATCAAGTCGCGCGACGGTCTCGAACTGGTCTGCTACTTGAGCCTGCCGCGCGATGTCGACCCCGATCAAGACGGCAAGCCCGATCGTCCCTGCCCCCTGGCGCTCAACGTGCACGGCGGTCCGTGGGCGCGCGACTCGTGGGGCTACGATCCCGAGTGTCAGTTGCTGGCCAACCGCGGCTACGGCGTGTTGCAGGTCAACTATCGCGGTTCGAGCGGCTTCGGCAAATCGTTCCTCAACGCCGGCAATCGCGAGTGGGCAGCCAAGATGCACGACGACTTGCTCGACGCCGTCGACTGGGCGGTGCGCGAGAAGATCGCCGACCCCAAACGCATCGCCATCATGGGAGGCAGCTACGGCGGCTATGCCACGCTCGTCGGGCTGACCTTCACGCCCGAGGTGTTCGCCTGCGGCGTCGACATCGTGGGCCCCTCGAACATTCTCACGCTCTTGAGCACGATTCCCCCGTACTGGGAACCAGCCAAGCAGATGTTCCGCGATCGCGTGGGAGATTTTTCGTCCGAAGAAGGACGGCAGTTCCTCTTGTCGCGCAGCCCGCTGTCGCATGTCGAGAAGATTCAGCGGCCCCTGCTGATCGGGCAGGGGGCGCAAGATCCGCGGGTCAAGCAGGCCGAAGCTGACCAAATCGTCAAGGCGATGCAAGAGAAGAAAATTCCGGTCACGTACGTACTCTATCCGGACGAAGGGCACGGCTTTGTGCGGCCGGAGAACCGCTTGAGTTTCTACGCCGTGACCGAAGCGTTTCTGGCCGAACATCTTGGCGGCCGCGCGGAGCCGTTTGGCGACGCGTTTGCCGGTTCGTCCCTGCAAGTGCCTGTCGGCGCCGACGGCGTGCAGGGGCTGGCGGCGGCGCTCGGCCAACGGTCGGAGGACTTGCCTGCCCAGGACGCAGAAGCAGTGAAGCCGTCTGCCGACGCGAAGCCGGCGACGGGACGACGCCCCGCGGCCGGTACCAAGCCAACTCGCCCGACAAAACCGCCCGCGCGGGCACGCTAGATTTGGTCCGCGCGGCAGGCAATTTGGCGACGGTGAAATTCTCACCGGTAGTCGGGAATAACTCTCCCCTTGGCTGCCGAATAGCCGGCGGGGCACGAATCCCCCGCGAGTCCGTCCGAGAAAACCCACCCTGGGACGGGTACGCCTGGGCGTCCGCGAACGGTGCTGCTGCCTTGGTGAGCCGGTGGGCTCCCCCGGAGAGCGGCGCGGCGGGCCAGAGCGTCCAGTGGCGAATTGCGAGGGTTGATTCGGCCCGCACAAAGCGCCGGCTCAGGGGCATCGGGGCGTGGGAGCAAGGGCCCACGCTCCGGCCGGCGCTTTGCGCGTGCCGAACTTCGGGCGCTTCGCGCCTGCCTAAATCTTGGTTAGGCTGATAGATACAAAACCGCGCAGGCAGCGGCTGGCCAACTTGTTAGGCTGAAGAAGCAACCTTTGCGGCGCCCATCTCGGCACACATCAGCGCGCGAGGCATGGATTGCTGCTCATCGAGAGCGGTTCGAGTTTGTTCGACCCGATCGCGGCCAAAGCCTTCCGCGCTCCAGCCCGCTGACGACCCAACCACAACCTGGTAGCACTCTTGTCATAGCGAGCAGTTAAGCCATGGCACAAGCACCTGGGGACAAGAAGCCGGTGCCCGCCGAGAACAAGCCTGCTCGCGTCGCGCAGCCGTTGAAGCCCGTTGTGGCGGCCAAACCTGTGGCGAGCCCAGGTGCTCGACCTGCCACGCCTGCGACGGGGGCTGCGACTCCTGCCGTTCGACCAGCCAACGGGTCGCGCGTCGCAAGCGCAGCGCCTCCGGCCGCGCCTAAGACGCCTGCCGGCGTGCGCGCCGTGGCCGCCCCCACGACAGTCGCAGCGGGCGTTCGGCCCGTGCCAGGTCATGCGGCCGCCGCGCAGCAGCCTGGTCAAGCTCAGGGCGAAGAGCACGCCGGCGGCCACGAGCACGCCACACTGCAAGAAGTGGTCCAGGCGACGATCAAGACGTCCCCCGCGTGGCTCACCAGCATGGTCGTGCATATCTGCATCCTGCTGTTGCTAGGGCTCTGGTTCTTGCCCGAGGTGCGCAAGGAAATCCAGAACCTGGTGGCCACGAGCCTCGAAGACACCGAGGAAGAAGAGATCGAAGAAATCCCGGTCGAAGAGCAAGTCGAAGACATCGAAGTCGAAACGACCGTGACCGACTCGCAGCCGGTCGAGACCGACAACGTCACCGATCACTTCGAGTTAAGCCCAAATGATGACGAGCCGGCCCCCAGCGTCTCGGTCGAGATCGCCGAAATTGGCGCCGAGTCGCTCCCCACGACCAACGCCACGAGTGAAATTGGCTCGATCGGCGGCAACGGACTCGAAGGCCGCGGCGAAGCAGCCCGCAAGGCGCTCGTGGCCTCCGGCGGCGGCAGCGCCGAAAGCGAAAAGGCCGTGGCGCTCGCGCTGGCCTGGCTCGCGCAGCATCAGAATCCCGACGGCAGTTGGAGCTGGGACCATACCAAGGGTCCGTGCCAGGGGCGCTGCACACAACCCGGCAACATCACCAAGGGGAACATCTCAGCGACGGGCTTGGCGCTGATGCCGTTTTTGGGTGCCGGACAGACGCACAAGCAAGGTAAGTATCAGCGGCAAGTCCAAGCAGGCTTGTACTACCTGGTCAACAGCCAGAAGGCTGAAGCGGGCGGCGGCAGCTTCATGGACGAAGGGACCATGTACGGTCACGGCATCTGCAGCATCGCCATCTGCGAAGCCTATGCGATGACCAACGACCGCAACTTGATGGGGCCGGCCCAGGCCGCGCTGAACTTCATCGTTTCGGCACAAGACAAAGTGGGCGGCGGCTGGCGATATCATCCCGGCCAGCCGGGCGATACCTCGGTGGTCGGTTGGCAGTTGATGGCCCTCAAAAGCGGCCACATGGCCTACCTCACGGTGCCCGAGGCCACGATCCAGGGGATCTCGAATTTCTTGAATACCGTGCAGACCGAAGGGGGCTACGGCTACGGCTACACGGCGCCCGGCAAGCTCCCCGGCTGCACCGCGATCGGCCTGCTCTGCCGGATGTACTTAGGCTGGAAGAAAGAAAACCCGGCGCTGCAACAGGGGATCGAGTATCTGGGGCAGATGGGCCCGTCGCAGCAGGGCAACGTTTACTACAACTACTACGCCACGCAGGTCATGCACCACTACGGCGGCGAGCCGTGGGAGAAGTGGAACAGCGTGATGCGCGACTTCTACGTCAACAGTCAGTCGCAAAACGCGCATGAAACCGGCAGTTGGTTCTTCAAGGGGGCCGATCACGGCGCCGAGCGCGGCGGCCGGCACTACATGACCTGCATGTGCTGCATGACGCTCGAAGTCTACTACCGGCACTTGCCCGTCTATCGCAAGCAGTCGACCGAAGACGACTTCGAGTGATTTTTCACGCGCCCAACGGTCGCTAGGCGCGCCCAGCGCCAGACCGCGTTCAAGTTGGGCGATTCTCGCCGCCGCCAGTGGCCGTTGTCTCTCGCAAGCTAGAGTTGCCGGGACCGATTTGCGCGCACAGCCCGGACCTCCAGCCTGCGATGACCACTTCGACGTACACAGTCGCTGCGCCCGACGCGAAGGCAGTTGAGCCGCCGGCCCCCCGCGCACGGTGCTGTTATTGGTTCGCCGTGCCCCGTTGGAGACGCCGCGAGCTTTCGGGTGCGCTGGCCAGCCTCCTAGTGCATTTGGGATTGCTGCTTGCCTTGGCGCTGATCGTTAAGATGCCGGCCGCGGCGAAGCATGGACTTGTTCTACTGGTCGAGCGCTTGGCCGGCGATGATGATCTCGCCGTCGGCGCCGCCGCGATCGAAGTGGCCGAGCCGGCGACCGCCGCTGTGAGTACGGAAACACCGCTCCCTCACCCGCAAGCTGTTCCCGTCTCGCTCGGGCCGATTAACGTGCCGAGAGTATCGCCACCGACCGCGGAGCTCGGCCAGGCAGACGCAACTTTCAGCAATAGCCACGTTGGCGAGCTCCCCAGTTCCTCCGCCGATACACCGCAGCCGGTCGCCACGCTACCGCAATTCGATGGTCATTCGCTCGATGGTCGCCGCGCCGGCGAGCGGCAACGGCTGGCGCTGGCGCGCGGCGGCACGCTCGAGAGCGAAGCCGCGGTCGAGCGCGGGCTGCGCTGGCTGGCGGTACATCAACTGCGCGGTGGCAGTTGGAACTTCAATCACGACCTGGTCTGCCGTGGAGCGTGCCGCAACACAGGGAGCGCGGCCTCGACGACCGCCGCGACCGGAATCGTGCTGTTGGCGTTTCTCGGCGCCGGCTGCTCGCACCAGGATGGGCCGTATCAACAGACCGTGCGCGACGCCCTCTACTATCTCGGCAACTGCGCGTTGGCCACGCCGCATGGCGGCGACTTGCAGCAAGGCTCGATGTATGGTCAGGGACTCGCCACGCTCGCTCTGTGCGAAGCGTACGCGATGACGCGCGACCCGGCGCTGGCACGCGTCGCCGCGCAGGCGCTCGAATTCGTGATTTACGCGCAAGACAGCCGCGGCGGAGGCTGGCGTTATTTTCCTGGTCAGCCAGGCGACACGACGGTCACTGGTTGGCAATTGATGGCGCTCAAGGCGGGTCAAATCGCCGAGCTGCCGGTTTCGCCCGGCACTGTCGCTGCGACGCGGCGGTTCCTCGATGGCGTGCAGGCCGAGAGCGGCGCGTTCTATGGTTATCAGCGGCCGGCGCGCGGAGCGACAACGACGGCCGTCGGCCTCTTGTGCCGGATGTTCTTGGGCTGGCAGCGCGAACATCCAGCGCTCACCCACGGGGCCGAGTGGCTCGCGGAGACGGGACCAGCCGTCGACGATATGTACTTCAACTATTATGCCACGGCGGTGCTCAACCATTACGGCGGCCAGCCCTGGCAAAGCTGGAACCCGCGGATGCGCGAGCAATTGATCGCGACGCAGGCCAGCTCCGGCCACGAGAGCGGCAGTTGGTTTTTCGCGGGGGGACAACTCGTCACCGCCGGGCGGATCGTAAACACGGCCCTGGCGATCATGACGCTCGAAGTCTACTATCGCTATCTTCCGCTGTACGGCGACAGCGCCCTCGAGGATGCGTTCGACTGATCGCTGGCCTGCCATGCGCGTGATCCCGGTAATCGATCTGAAAGCGGGACAAGTCGTGCATGGCATCGCCGGGCGACGCGTCGAGTATCTGCCGATCCGCTCGTCGCTCGTCGCCGGCGCCGACCCGGCCGCGATCGCGCGCGCCCTGCTCGACCTGCTTGGCCGCGATACGCTCTACATCGCCGACCTCGATGCCATCGCCGGCGCGGAGCCTGCCTGGACGATCTACGAGCGACTAGCCGATCAGGGCGCGCGGCTGTGGATCGACGCCGGCATCGATTCGACCCAGCGCCTCGAAGCGCTCCTGGCCTGGGGCCAGCGCAGCGGCGCGATTGAGGGGATCATCGTCGGGCTGGAATCGTTGCCGGCACTCGCCCAATTGACGCCGTGGCTCGAACTGGCCGGGCCCGAGCGGCTAGTTTTCAGCCTCGATTTGCACGCGGGCGCGCCGCTTAGCCGAGCACCGGAGTTCGCCGGGCGCAGCGGAGAACAGATCGCCCGCTCGGCGATCGCCCTGGGGGTGCGTCGCTTGATCGTGCTCGATCTGGCGCGCGTGGGAACCGGGGGAGGTGCGGGGACCGAAGCGCTCTGCCGCACGCTGCGCGATGCGCACCGTGACCTTGAACTCACCGCCGGTGGCGGCGTGCGCGGCATGGCAGATTTGCGCGCGTTGGCCGAGGCCGGTTGCAACACCGGCTTGGTGGCGTCGGCCCTGCACGACGGCCGGCTCACCCGCGACGATCTGCAGGCGCTTCGCTAACCGGGAGGCCAACCCAAGGCACGCCCCCCGAGCAGATGCAAATGCAAGTGATCGACCGACTGTCCAGCATCCGGCCCGCAGTTGATTACCACGCGGTAGCCGTCGGCCAGCTTGAGATCGATCGCCAAACGCCTCACGACCAGCAGTAGATGCCCGAGCAATTGCTGTTCGTCGGGGCCGGCTTCGGCCAGGCAGGCGATCTCGGCCTTGGGGATGACGAGCACATGGACGGGGGCCTGCGGGCTAATGTCGTGAAACGCCAGGCAAAGATTGTCTTCGTAGATGATGTTCGCGGGGATTTCGCGGTCGATGATCCGCTTGAAAATAGTTTTCGACATGTTCGCGCTCCGCAAGTCCTTTGCTGACAAGCCTTCGCGTCGACGGCTAGCGCGCCGGCGCGAATTGGATTGTACGGCGGGCCGCCCCGCGCGCCACTAATACTACCGGAGCGGCACGCGGCGACGAGCGTCATTTCAGCGTGTTCGCCGACCGGCTGCAAGCTTGCGGAGCTCGACCATGCGACTGACGTTGCGAACTTTGCTCGCCTATCTCGACGACCTGCTCGACCCGGCCGATGCCGATCAACTCTCCGGCAAGATCAAGGAGAGTGAATTTGCGTCGAACCTCGTCGTCCGCATCCGCGATTCGATGCGCCGCCTGCGGCTGGGTGTGCCGAGTCTCAAGGGCCGCGGCATGGGGGTCGATCCGAACACGGTCGCCGAATACCTCGATAACACGATGCCGGCCGAGCGCGTGCCCGAGTTCGAGCGCGTCTGTCTCGAATCGGATGTCCATCTGGCCGAGGTCGCCAGTTGCCATCAGGTGGTGTCGCTGGTGCTTTCAGGGCATCCCGTGGAGATCGAGCCGGCCAGCCGGCAGCGGATGTACGCACTGTTGTCGGCGGCCAGGGCCGAGGCCGAAGCGACGGCCGCGCGCGACACGTCCAACGTGTCGGATGCCGCGGCAGCCGCGGTCGCGGCGCCCGCTGGCGCGCGGCGTAAACCGGAGATCCCCGACTACCTGCGCGAATCGACCGAACCTGCGCGGCGACCTTGGGTGCGATTCTTGGCAGCGGCCGCAATCGTGCTCTTGGCCGGCGGCGTTTGGTTAATTAGCCAGGGGCGGCGTGGCGAGTCCCCCGTTGCCAGAAACGATGAGCAGCCGCAGCAGCAGGGTAACGCGGACGCGAAGCAAAATACCGCCACGGACAAAACAGCCAAGCCCAACGTCCCGCCAGCCGAAGGCACTTCGTCGGGCGGGGAACAAACTCAACCGACAACCGCAACGCCTCGCGCCAGCGAGCCGGAAACTGCCGACACGGCTGCTTCTGAATCTGCGACGGAACAGGAAAACGCTACCGCCTCGCCCAGCGACGAAACGACCGATTCGCTACAGAATCCCGACGCCGCCGGCCCCGATCGCACAACGACGACTCCGCCGCCGGTGCCCGGCGACGCAATCGACGAAACCACGCCGGATGAAACGAGTGCGCCGGCCGATGCGGTCGCTACCGATGGCAAGCGCCCCGCAGACGAAAGTGCGCCCCCGGCGCCCGAACCCGCGCTTCCGGCCGAGGGAGCCACTCCCGCGCCGACGACACCGGCAGTCCCACAGGCGATCGGACGCTTGGTATCCGAGCAGAGCCTGCTGTTGGCTTATGGCGAGCCGCAGGAGTGGGAGCGCGTGCCGGCAGCCGGCGGCATCACCAGCGGGCAGAAACTGCTAGCCCTGCCGGGATTCCGCCCGACCATGTCGTTGAATTCGGGGGTCACGCTGCGTTTGATTGGCGCTAGCCAGATCAAGCTGCTTGCGCCCGACGCAGCCGAGGTCCCGGGCGTCGAACTCGACTTCGGTCGGATGGTGGCGATGAACACCGGCCGCGCCGGCGGGCAACTGCGGTTTCACATCGGCGATCTCGATGCGCGCCTGACGTTCGGCGATGCCTCGGCCGTGGCCGCCATCGAAGTTTATCCGGTCACGCTCACCGGCAGCGATCCCGAGGCGGTCACGCCACCGTTGATCGCTCGGCTCTACGCGGCCAGCGGTGCCGTCGAGTGGGAAGACCTTTCAGGAGCCAAAAAGCTGGCCATCGAAGCGCCGAAGGTCGTCGACGTCATCGATCCGCCGCCGGGCTTTCCGGCTGTCCCCGAGGGTGAACTGCCTCCTTGGGCAACCGGCGCCGAGATGCCGGTCGCAATCGAGCAATTAGCCGCCGACTTTGTTATCAAGTCGTTGCCTCCGGGGCAGCCGGCGCGATTGGCGCTGAAGGAGTTCGCCGATAACCGACGCATCGAAGTGCGCGCGATGGCGGCCCGCAGCCTGGCGCTGTTGGGCGACTACGAGCCGCTCATCGAAGCCCTCAATCTGGAGAGCGAACGGCCGAACTGGCCGCAGAATGTCGACGCGCTGCGATTCGCGTTGGCCCTGGGTCCGGAGCACGCGACGCTCGTGCGCGAAACGTTCATCAAGCTCCGGCGCGAGAACTCGACCGAACTGTATCGTTTGCTCTGGGGCTATACTCCAGCGCAGCTCGAACAGGGGGAAGCCTTGAAGCTGGTCGATCGGCTCGATCACCCGGCGCTCGACATGCGCGTGCTGGCGTTCTTGAATCTGCGGCAGATTGCCGGCTTGGACTATGGTTACCGGCCGGAAAAGACCGAGATCTCGCGGCAACCTTCCCTGCGCAAGTGGCGCCAATGGGCCGAGCGGATTGGTCCGGCGAGCGCACCGCGGCCGTAGACGCGGCTGGCCAATCAAGACGCCGGGCCGGAATTGCGGCCGAAGAGCCGTCGCGCGTCGTCAGGCGCGCGGCCTCGTTTATTCCGTGTTTTGGCGGCCGCATCGCCACGCTCCGCGACGGGTTCGTCGTGCGCGACCACGGCTGAGAAAAGCTAGACTGGCATTAACGCGTCGTATTACCCGCGGCCTGCGGGTCGCGAGCCCCAGCGCGATTCTCCACGTTTTTGCCTCACCAGCGGGCTCGTCCGGTTTGCCGCCGCGAAGGGGAATCGCTAAAATCAGATTGCTCGCCTGGCGTGCCGACGTAACTGGCGATGCCAAGCGGGTTTAACGAAGGAGCCTATCCCGGTGCAGATCAACATCTCGTCGCGCCACGGGCAATTGAGCGAGGCCACCCGAGACAAGATCAAGGCCAAGGTCGAAAAGCTGGTGCGAGTATTCGAACGGCTCACGGCGATCGAGATCACCGTCGACCTGGCTCATCGAGACACACCCGAGGTCGACTTGCGGGTGTCGGCGGAACACAAGCACGATTTCGTCGCGACGGAGCGTTCCGAAGACTTGATGGCCGCGGTCGACACCTCCATTCACAAGCTCGAACAACAACTCCGCAAGTACAAAGAGAAAGTCCAGGATCACCATCGCAACTTGGGCCCTCGCTCCGAAGGGGTGCGGGCCGAAGGAGCGCGCGCCGAAGGGGTGCAGGCCGAACCAGAGGCGGGCACTTGAGCCGACTCTGGCGAAGCGACGCCGCGCCGAGCGCGCTTCGGCACGCGAGAAGCAGCATTCGCGCCGGTCGCTGCCACGCTATGGCCTGTCAGCTTCCCCGGCTGCCGCGGCGAGTGATTCCGGAGGGAAAGGAAATGGTGCATGAAGTTCGCAGACTTCGTGAGCCGCAAGGCGGTCCGAGCCGGCCTGGTATCGGAAGACAAGGAAGCGGTCATTCGCGAAATGACGCGAGCACTGCTGGATGCCGGTGAAATCAACGAGAACGAATTCGAGAGCATCGTCAAAGCGATTCTCAAGCGCGAAGAGCTGGGAAGCACCGGGATCGGCCGTGGCGTGGCGGTCCCGCACACGAAGCACCCGGGCGTCAATCGGCTCGTGGCCACGGTGGGAGTGAGCGCTTCGGGTGTCGACTTTCACAGCCTGGACGGCGAAAAGGTCCAGCTTTTGTTTCTGCTGATCTCGCCCCCCGATCGCCCCGGCGATCACCTGCGGGCGCTCGAAAACATCTCTCGTCAACTTCGCGACGACACGTTCTGCCGGTTTCTGAAGCAAGCGCGGGGATCGGATGAGATCCTGCAATTGCTCGACGAGGCCGACAACCACCAATTCGGAACCTGAGCTTTCCGTGGCGCCAATTGCGGGGGCCGGTTCGTTAGCGGCCACCGAGCGCAGGGACATCCAATTCACCTACTTGAATCACTCGTGACCGAGCTTAGCGAAAGCCGAATGGGCGACGGCAGAAATCCAGACACCGTTGCGCGCGCGGTTACGGTCGTCAACGCGCAGGGGTTGCACGCCCGACCGGCCGATCTGCTGGTCAAACTGGCCAGTCAGTTCCAGACCAAAGTTGAGATCGTGCACGGGAACCAGCGTGCCGACTGCAAGAGCATTTTGGAAATCATGAGCCTGGGCGCCTTTGCCGGCGCAACCCTGGTGCTCGAAGCGCACGGCCCCGATGCGGCGCCGGCGGTCGAGGCCCTGGCCAGGCTGTTCGAACAGGGTTTTGCCGAAGAAGGCTGAACCAGCCACCACTCACGACCATGATCGAGCCAAATCGACAAGTGAATTTCCGGTCTCAGATCACCGGCCCACGATGGGGCGTGGGTGATCGCGCGGCGTGCCAGTGCGGTGTGCGATGCGACCGGTTGCCGGCCTCTGCTGTGCGAGGCCCTGCCCGGCGCCGTCAGGTTGTCGTTTCCAGGAGACCGGCCCTCTCCGGCGCCGAGGCGCAACGGCCGCGGACCGGACTCCCGGCAACGACCCGACACTCGCAAGCGCACCTCGCCCAGACGCCATGCAACGGCCGCAACGACTCCATGGGATCGCCGTTTCTCCGGGCGTAGCCATCGGGGAAGCGCTGGTGATCGACAACGAGGGATTTCGCATCCCCCGGCGGTTCCTTGCGCGCGACGCGGTCGACGGCGAAATTGAACGCTTGGCGCTGGCCATTGAAACTTCGGCCAGCGAGATCACCAACAACCGCGACTCGGTCGATCGCCAGCTCGGCAGCCAATACGGCGCCATCTTCGAAGCCCACTTGCAGATGCTCCGCGATCCGCGGCTGCGCAGCGAGCTTGAAGAGCTGATCCGGCACCGGCAGTACTCGGCCGAATATGCCGTGAGCCGCGCGTTGCGCCGCTACGCCAAGGTCTTCGAGTCGCTCGAATCGAGCTACCTGGCCGATCGCACCAACGATATCGCCGACATCGAGAAACTGCTGTTGCGCAACCTGCTGGGCGTGCGGCGCGAAGTGCTGGCGCAGCTCACGTCGCCGGTGCTGGTGCTGGCTCACAATCTCACGCCCAGCGAAACCGCCAATCTCGATCGCCGCTTCGTGCGCGGCTTTGTCACCGAGTTGGGCGGGCCGGGCAGCCACACCGCGATCGTCGCCGGAGCACTCGAGATTCCGGCGGTCGTGGGGATGGGGCTATTCCTGACCGACGTCTCCGGCGGCGAGCTGGTGATTATCGACGGCAACCGGGGCGAGGTCATTCTGCACCCCGACGAGGAGACCCTCGCCCGCTACCGGCAAGAGGCCGAAGACACGCGCTCGCTGGCCGTGCGGCTGCAGTCGCTGCGCAACTTGCCGGCCGAAACGGCCGACGGCGTACGCGTCGAACTGATGGGGAACATCGAGTTTCCACATGAAATTGAGCATTGCCTGGAGCGCGGCGCCGACGGCGTGGGGTTGTATCGCACCGAGTTCTTGTATCTGGGGTCCGACGTCGAGCCGACCGAGGAAACGCACTTCGAAGCCTACTCGCACGTGGTCCGCGCAATGCCGCGCTGCCCGGTCACGATTCGCACGCTCGACCTGGGGGCGGACAAAGTCCCCTGCGGCCTCACCGAGCCGATCGAACGCAATCCTTTCCTGGGGCTGCGCAGCATTCGGGTGTCGCTGCGCAACTTGCCGGTGTTCCGCACCCAGTTGCGCGCGATTCTCAAAGCCAGCGTGCTGGGCAATGTGCGGTTCATGTTCCCGCTGGTCTCCACGCTGCTCGAGCTGCGCCAGGCCAAGATGGTGTTGGCCGACGTCATGGAAGATCTCGAAGAGCACGGCATCGAGTTCCGCCGCGATATTCCGGTGGGCATGATGGTCGAGACCCCCTCGGCCGTGATCATGATCGAACGGTTCGTCGAGGAGATCGACTTCCTGAGCATTGGGACCAACGACCTGATTCAGTACACGCTGGCGGTCGACCGCGACAATGCGGCGGTCGCCGGGCTTTACAACGCCAGCGACCCGGCCGTGCTCAAGTTGATCGAAATGGCCATCCGTGCTGGACGGCGCCGCGGAATACCCGTCAACGTGTGCGGGCAGATGAGCAGCAGCACGACTTATACGATGCTGTTGCTGGGGTTGGGGTTGCGGCAATTGAGCGTCACGCCTGCCGCCATCCCCGAAATCAAGCAGGTGTGTCGTAGCGTCACCATCCCGCAGTGCGAGGCGGTGGCCGTGCGGGCGATGACGCTGGAGAATGCCCGAGATATCAAGAGTTTTTTGAAGGAGGAGTTGAAGAAAGTCGTGCCAGAGTTTGCCGCCTGAGCGTGCCGGCTGAAACCTGTAGCCCGCGCGGCCAACCGCCGCCAACGGCCACGGGAGAAGCACGGCGCCGCGATGGGCGCGCTTGCGCAAGGCACGGGATTCAAGGAGCGATGACGACCGAGCGGCACCGTGTGAGAATCTGGTTTCGCAAGGCTGGCGATTTGAGATTCATCAGCCATCGCGACCTGGTGCGCACGTGGGAGCGGATCTTCCGGCGAGCCGGTTTGGAGCTGTCGCGCAGCCAGGGGTTTCATCCCAAGCCACGGATGAG
The DNA here is from genome assembly GCA_019745975.1 of Pirellulales bacterium. Lineage (GTDB taxonomy): Bacteria > Planctomycetota > Planctomycetia > Pirellulales > JAEUIK01 > JAIESQ01. The sequence continues at coordinate 30,518 of JAIESQ010000034.1, read as the reverse complement.
CTTTCCGGCCGCGCTCGCGGTGGGCATCGACGGAACGCACGAGCTCGTCGAGGTCGAGTTGGCGGCCAGCCGCCCGGCCGACGCGATCGACGCGGCGCTACGCCCGACTTGCCCCGCGGGGCTCGACCTGTTGCGGGTCGAGGTGCTCCCGCCGGGAGCCAAGAAGGCCCGCGTATTGAGCATGAGCTTTGAGTTCCCCGTGCCCGCCGAGCGAACAGCAGACCTGAGCCGCAGGATCGATACGTTATTGGCGGCCGAGTCGCATTTGGCCCGGCGCGACGACGACAGCCCGCCGGTCGACTTGCGCCCGGCCCTGGCCGAGTTGGCGCTGGGCGACGGTCGGTTGCGGATGCGGTTGTTGGCCAACCCGCAGGGTGGGGCGCGCCCGCGTGCCGTGCTCGAGGCGCTGGGGCTCGACGACTTATTGGAGAGCGGATTGCACTTAACCCGAACGGCCATCGAACTGGCTCCCTAGCGAGGCTCCGGCGGCCCGCAGAGCTGTGCGTGCTCACCGAGTCGCGCGGCGCGTCGCGGCGGGCGCAAGCCACGCTGGGCCGATGGCCAGACAATTTCAACCTTCGAGTCTCGCCGGCTGGCGCGCGATTGAGCGCAGGCCGCGGCGGGATTCCCAACCAGTGAATTGAGAGAAACGCATGAAGCAGGAAATGCTAATCAACGTGTCGCAGCCCGAAGAATGCCGTATCGCCATCGTCGAGGACGGCCTGCTCGAAGAGCTGTATATCGAGCGGAGCAGCCAGGACAACTACGTCGGCAATGTCTACAAGGGGCGCGTCGTCAATCTCGAGCCGAGTATCCAGGCGGCCTTCGTCGATTTCGGCGTTGGTCGCAACGGCTTTTTGCACATCAGCGACGTGGAGCCGCAGTACTTTCGCCAGGGAGGTTACGACCCCGACAAACCGATCGAAGGCGATGCGCGACGCGGGCGCCGTCCACAGCCCGATTCCAATGGCGATCCCGACACCGACTTCGGCGACGAAGACCGTCCCTCTCCGCAGTCGCACCGTCGCGTGCGCCCGGGTGCCCGGCCGCGCATCAAACCGCCGATTCAAGACATCCTCCGTCGCGGCGACGAGGTGCTCGTGCAGGTGATCAAGGAAGGAATCGGCACCAAGGGGCCAACCTTGTCGACGTACATCAGCATTCCCGGGCGATACGTCGTGCTGATGCCGGCGCTGGGGCGCGTCGGCGTCTCGCGGAAGATCGAAGATGACGAAGTGCGCCGCAAGCTGCGCGACATCATGAACGAGCTCAATCCACCCAAGGGGCTGGGCTTCATCGTGCGCACCGCCGGCAGCGAGCGGACCAAGAAGGAGCTCTCGCGCGATCTGGCGTACCTGTTGCGGCTCTGGAAGGTGATCGCGCGGCGCGTCCGCAAGGCGCCCGCCCCCTGCCCGATCTACGAAGAGAGCGACATGATCATCCGCACGATCCGCGACATCTTCACAGGCGAAGTCGACTCGATCATGATCGACGAGCCTACTTCCTACGAGCGGGCCAAAGAGTTCTTGCAAATGGTGATGCCGCGGTACGTCACCCGGTTGCAGCTTTATACCGGGCGTGAGCCGCTGTTTCACAAGTACGGTTTGGACGAAGAGATTCGCCGCATCCATCAGCGCGACGTGCCGCTGCGCAACGGCGGCTCGATCGTCATCGACCAGACCGAAGCCCTCGTGGCAATCGACGTGAATAGCGGAAACTTTCGCGCCGAGGACTCGGCCGAAGAGACCGCTTATCAGATGAACCTGCACGCCGCCCGCGAAATCGCCCGGCAGTTGCGGTTGCGCGACCTGGGGGGCGTGATCGTCAACGATTTCATCGACATGCGCAAGGAACGGCATCGGCGCAGTGTCGAGCGGGCCTTGCGCGAAGCGGTCCGCCGCGATCGGGCCCGCACCAAAATCCTGCGCACCAGCCCTTTTGGTCTCGTCGAGATGACCCGCCAGCGGATTCGCCCCAGCCTGAAGCGCAGCGTCTTCCGCGAATGCCCGGGTTGCTCGGGAACCGGCGTGGTCAAGACGGCCGAGAGCATGGCGATCGAAGTGATTCGCCTGCTCATGCTGGCGACGCACCGCGCCGGCGCCAGCAAGATCGTGGTCACGGTGGCCGACGACGTCGCCGGCTACTTGAACAACAAGAAACGTCGGGAGCTGACACGGCTGGAGGACGACAATAACATCGTCATCCAAGTCTTCGGCCGCGAGGGGGCCGCGCCCGAGCATTTGGTGATCGAGTGCGAGGACGCCAACGGCCGGTTGTCGAAGTTCCCGGTGGACTGCTCGACCTGACCGGGGCGGGGCGATATACTGGGCGGCTCGGCAAAAAACCGAAATCGCCGGCGCGTGACGCGGCGATCGTTAAGTATTTTCCCGTTGGCGATTTGCGCCGTTCGATCGGCCTCGCGCCGGGCTCCCAGACCAGCCAGGACACGAAAATGTACGCGATCATCGAAGACGGCGGAAAGCAGCACAAAGTGCAGGAAGGGCAGGAGCTCAACATCGACTATCGCGGGCTGGCCGCGGGCGAGCAGGTGACCTTTGATCGCGTCCTGGCCGTCAGCGACGGGGTGAAGGTCAACCTTGGGCGGCCGCAGGTCGCCGGCGCCTCGGTCACCGCCGAAGTGGTCGCCACGGAGCAAGGCCCCAAGCTGGTCGTGCAGAAGCTGCGTCGGCGCAAGAATTCGCGCCGCCGCACCGGACACCGCCAACTCTATACCACCGTGAAGATCGCCAAGATCACCGCGTGATTGTCCGCTCCCTCGCGGTCTACCTGGCGCGCTATTGCGCAGGCGGACTGTCGTCTGTCGGGAGCGGTCGGCCCATTGGTCGATCCCGTGGCCGGCCCTGTATGTCGCCTGGCCGGCCCTGTATGTCGCCTGGCCGGCCGCTCGGTCCGCGTCGCTCGGGGCCCGGGAAGGACCGCCCCCGACCGCGGTCTCGATCGCGATTGCGCTCTCGCCCGCCACGCGACTCCCACCAGGAGCCTCTGTCGGGGAAGACTTCCGGGAACTTCTCGTGCAAGTAGAGCCGGCGCAAACGAAAGCGCATTTGATCCGGAGGCAGGCTCAGCAGGCTCTCGCGCTGCGCTTCGGTAAGGTCGTCGCGGAAGAAGCGATCGAGCTGGGGCTCCACTTCGTTGCCCATCCAGGTCAAGAGCGCTAGACCATCCCCTTCGAAGAGTTGTCGCCGCACGTCGCGCATACGTTGGGCGATAAGACGCTGCCTATTTTCGTCCGACCCTGCGTTGTGGAGCTGCTGCCGCAACAGCTCGCTCATCTGCGGCTCGAGCGCCGCGAGCTCGTCGGGGGTGAGATCGCGGCGCATCTCCTGCATTGCTTGCGGGCCGAGTTGTCGAAAGAGGACGGCGCGGCGGGCGAATTCGGGGGCCGCCGCCAGCTTCTCGCGTTGCGCTTGGTCGGAGACCTGGGCGAGCAGCCGGCTTTCGATGAGCGCTGCCACGGCACGCTGATCCTGCCGCCGCGCAGCTTCGACCTCTTGAGCATGCCGAAGTTCGCCGATCCGCGCCACCCGGTTATCGATCGGTAAGGTACGCAGCTCGGCACGCTGCGACGAGGATAGGCTCTTGAGCCATTGCTGGTATCGATGCATCGTTTCGCGCAGCTCGGACTCGCGCGGATCGGCCGCCAGCGCGGCTTCGAGCTCGATGCGACGAGCTTGCTCGGCCGGATCGAGACGCTCGAACCGCTCGAAATTGCGGGCCAGGCGATTCTTGGCGGCCGGCGCGTATCCGGCCACTTGCGCGCGCCGCTCGGCCAACACCCTGCTCGGCGTGTTGCCGGCCAGCCATCCCCAGCCTACAAGCGCCACGGCCAACGCGAAGCCTGCGAGCAATCCTCTCCAAGGGCGGATCGCGTCGAGCCACGTCCAGGCAACCGGCGGTTCGCGGCGTGTCGCGTCACTTGCCATCGGTCGACTCCTCGGCGGCACGCGGCGGCGACGCCGGCAGCAACTGGCTGTCGTTGAGCTGCCGCAAGAACTCGATTGAATCGATCGGCTCGTATTCGTCGAGATGTTCGACGACCGGCAAGTTTTCCAGCAGCACGCGGTCGGGATCGGGGCCCCACCACGCGTACGCCACGTAACCGAGCGCCATGGCAACGGGAATTACCAACAGTCCAGCAATGCCGAGCGCGCGGTTGCGCCACAGGCCGTCGGCCTCGCGGCGGGTAACTTCGGCGGCGGTCGACAGCGCGAGCATTTCGACCGTCGAGCGCGTGAACGATTCGTCGACGTCGGCGCGCGGCAACGCGTCCAGCGCGTGCCACGCCCGTTCGAGCCCTTCCAGCCGGCGCCGCGCGGCTTCATCGCGCGCGACGTGGGCTTCGACGCGCTGGGCCACGGCCGCGTCAGCCTCGCCGTCGAGGTAGGCGACGAATTCGCTCTCCAGCGCGTCGGGTTCGTTAGCCGAGTCGGAGGATGCCATCGTGCGTTGCGTTCTAGGTCACCAGGTTTGTTCAGTCGGGACGGTTGCCATGCTCGAGATACGGTTCCAGAATCTGCCGCAAGCTCTCGCGGGCCCGCGACAATAGCGACTTGACCGCCTGCGGCGACAAGCCCATCACCGTGCCGATGTCGGAGTATCCGAGCCCTTCAAACTTGTTCAACAGCACCGCCAAGCGCTGCCGTTCGTTGAGCTCTTCGAGCGCCAGCCGGACGATATCCTGCATCTCGGCCTTGTCGAGCTGGCGCGTGGGCATCAGCCCGCTGGCGGCCAGCGCCAACTGGTCGAGGCCGTGGACAGCGGTCGACCCGGATGAGCTCGATAGCGGCTGCACTTCGCGCCGCCGCGCGCGGCCGCGTCGGGCATTGAAGGCCACGTTGTTGACGATCGTAAACAACCAGGTGCAAAACTTGGCGTCGGGCGAATAGTTCTTGCGGGCCCGGAAGACCCGCAGAAATACCTCCTGCGTCAGGTCCTCCGCCTGCTCGTGCATGCCCAGCAAATGTTCGAGGACCGTCATCACGCGATTCTGATAACGGAGCATCAGTTCCTCGAAGGCCGTGGCGCTGCCGTCGCGCACCTCGAGCATCAGCCGCACGTCGGGGTCGCGGGCCGCGTAGTTGCCGAGCGAAGAATCGGTGCCTGCCAACGATGACCTGTTCGTAATTTCGGAACCCGCGCTGTGGTTCCGCGATCGGGCGAGCAAGCACCCGGCCGCGAGGTCCAACCTCACGCTCGCGATGCGCCGCCACGGCCCCGTCCAGCAATTAAACCCCGTGTCCGCGACGAGGTTTCCTTTTCAAGCTAACTGATGCGCTACTACAGAGGACACTCACGCTTCCGATCGGTTGCCGACGGCCAACGGCATGGCGCTCGGCGGCTGCGCCGCCTCGTGCCAGCGGCGCAATTGTCCGCAAGCGGCGTCGATCCGATCCCCCTTGCGCAGGCGAAACTGCACGCGCACGCCACCCTGTTCGAGCACGCCCCGAAAGCGGCTCTGTGCCGACGGTGTCGGCGTGCGGTACGGAAGCCCCGCGACAGGGTTATACGGAATGACATTCAACAGCGCCGGCCGCCCGCGCAGGCGATCGACCAGGGCGCGCGCGTGCTCGGGCCGGTCGTTCACTCCGCCCAACAGCACGTACTCAAACGTCACGCGGCGATGCGTCACGGCAAAGTAGTCGTCGGCCGCGGCCAGAATCTTGCCGATGCCGATTTGCTTGTTCACCGGCACCAGCCGGTTTCGCAATTCGTCGTCGGGCGCGTGCAACGACACCGCCAGGTGATAAGGCACCCGCGCCGCCGCTAGACGCGCGATCCCCTCGGGTAGGCCGACGCTCGAGATCGTCACGCGCCGCGCGCTGATCGCCAACCCCGCCGGATCGATCGCCTGAGCCAGCGCAGGGAGCAGGTTCTTGAGATTGGCCAGCGGCTCGCCCATCCCCATCACGACGATGTGGCTGAGCCGTTCGTCGTGAGGCAACAACTGGGCCAGGCGGAGCATTTGTTCGATGATCTCGCCGGTGGTCAAATTTCGCACCACGCCGTCGAGTCCGCTGGCGCAGAACACGCAGCCCATCGCGCAGCCAACTTGAGTGCTGATGCAAATCGTGCGGCGCTCGTGCTCGCGAATCAGCACGCACTCGATCGTGTGCCCGTCAGCCAGCCGCAGCAGCAACTTCTCGGTGCCGTCGTCGGAGCGCTGGCGGCGGACGATCTCGGTGGTCCACAGCCGGAACTGCTCGGCCAGAGCGGCCCGCAGGTTGCGGGGCAAGTCCGTCATCGCCTCGAAGCTGTCGGCACGCCGCTCGAACAGCCAGCGCCGCACTTGCGCAGCGCGATACTGTGGTTCGTCGCACTCGGCGAACCACGCTTCGAGTCGCTCGGGATCGTAAGTCAAAATCGGGTCCACAAAAGTGCCGCCGTGGGGAGGATTCCGATCCAGCATGCGGACGCACACTCTATCTTACGTGGCGGGTGCCGGGTTCCAAACGGCCCGGCGGCCCAGCGCGGCGTGTACAATTAAACCAAGAGAACTGCAAAGTCGGGGACTGGTACATTTTTCGGCTGGCCATCGTCATCCCTTGCCAACTCACCTCGGCCGAAAACAAGTTTCCTGTCCCCCTCGCATTTTTGACTTTGCAGTTTTCCAGGCAACTGAACGACGTTGCTTGACGCTGCTAGCCACGGCCAAATCGCCAGCGTATGCACCTGATCCGCGTCGCCGCCGCCGTATTGAATCAAACACCGCTAGCGTGGGACTCGAACCTTGCGCACATCCTGGCCGCGATCGAAGAAGCCCGCCGGCAGGAGGCTTCGATCCTCTGCTTGCCTGAATTGTGTATCACGGGCTATGGCTGCGAGGATGCCTTTCACGCGGCCGGCACCTGGCAAACCGCCTGTCGCGTACTCGACGAGATCGTGCCGCACACGCGGGGATTGGTCGTTTCGGTCGGGTTGCCGCTGCTGTTCAACAATGCCCAATACAACACGGCCTGCCTGATCGCCGACGGCCACATTCTGGGCTTCACCGCCAAGCGATTCCTGGCCGGCGACGGCATCCACTACGAGCCGCGTTGGTTCAAGCCCTGGCCGGCTGGCCGTCGGGCCGAGATCACCCTGAGCGGCCGGACGTTTCCGCTGGGCGACCTGCACTATCAGGTCAGCGGCGTGAAGATCGGTTTCGAAATCTGCGAAGACGCCTGGGTCGCCAATCGACCGGGCGGCGAATTGGCCACTCTCGGCGCCGACATCATTCTCAATCCCAGCGCCAGTCACTTCGCCTTCGGCAAGATCGACGTGCGGCGCCGCTTCGTGCTCGAAGGCTCGCGGGCGTTCAATCTCAGCTACGTCTATGCGAATCTGCTGGGGAACGAAGCGGGGCGAATCATCTACGACGGCGGCGCGCTCGTGGCTTCGGCCGGCACGCTGTTGGCCGCCGGTCCCCGTTTCTCGTTTGCCGATTATCACGTCACTACGGCCACGATCGACATCGACGCCACGCGGATGACGCAGGCGCGCACGGGCAGTTTTCGGCCCGATTACGAAGAGCCGGCCAACTGCGTGAGCGGCACGTGCGACTTCCCTACCATCGATCCACGCGACGAACCAATCGCTCAGGCCGCTTGGGAGACCAGTCCCTGGATCAAGCAGGAAGAATTCACGCGAGCGATTGCTTTAGCGCTCTTCGATTACGAGCGCAAGAGCCGCTCACGCGGGTTTGTCGTCTCGTTGAGCGGTGGCGCGGATTCCGCCGCCGTCTCGGCGCTAGTAGCGATGGGCGTGCGCCTGGGGGTGCAAGAACTGGGTCGCGAGCGGTTTCTGCAGAAGCTTACTTACTGGCCCGAGATTCAAACCGCCGCGGACGAGCGCGCGATCATCGGCCAAAAGCTGACGTGCGTCTATCAATCGACCCGCAACAGCGGCGATGTCACGCGCCAGGCCGCCCGTGCGGTCGCCACATCGCTGGGCGCGGTATTCGTTGAACTGGATGTCGACCCGCTCGTGCAAGGGTATGTGGGCCGGGTAGAACAGGCCCTCGGGCGGTCGCTGTCGTGGCGGTCGGACGATCTGGCTTTGCAGAATATTCAGGCGCGCGCGCGAGCTCCCAGCGTCTGGCTGCTGGCCAACTTGCGGGGCGCGCTGCTCTTGGCGACGAGCAACCGCTCGGAGGCGGCGGTGGGCTACGCCACGATGGACGGAGACACCGCGGGAGGCCTCAGCCCGATCGCCGGCATCGACAAAGCCTTCATCCGCGGCTGGCTGCGCTGGCTTGAGGAGCACGGCCCGTCCGGGCTGGGGCCCTGGCCCGAAGTCGCGGCCGTCAACGCGCAGGCCCCCACCGCCGAACTTCGCCCGCAGGCCGCCCACCAGACCGACGAAGCCGACTTGATGCCGTACGAACTGCTCGATGCGATCGAGCGCGCGGCGATCCGCGACAAACGCGCGCCGTTGGAAGTCTACAAACTGGTGCGGCTGCAATTCGCGCATTACGAACCGCGACAAACGGCCGCGTGGGTCGAACGGTTTTTTCGCCTCTGGAGCCGCAATCAATGGAAGCGTGAACGCTATGCTCCCAGCTTTCACGTCGACGACGAAAACCTCGACCCAAAAACGTGGTGCCGCTGGCCGATCCTCTCCGGCAGTTTCGAACGCGAGCTCGCTGATCTTCGGGCGTATGTCGATCGCGAAGCTTGATCGACGCGCTCGCCGCGAAACACCAACCCGACGCGCCAGCGAGGGCACGATGACTACTTGCACTATCGCCGCAGCGCTGAGGGACTGAGAAACCCTTGCTCGCGCTGCGGGTTGGTGTGCGAAGCAAGCATGAATCGCCTTCCACGTGCGCGCAAAAAAAAGACGCAACGGGGTCCCCTCGAGCTCCCAGCTTCCCCGTTGCGTCGGCGCTCCCGTTCCCCTCCCCAAGGTAACAAGAGCACTCAAGCCTAGGCCGGCTCGGGTAACTGTCAAACGACACGCAGCGCTACGAGATGCCCGCCTAGTGCTAGTGACTAACTGCGCGCCTCGCTCAGCAAGTGCGCGGCGACGCGAAAACGCCACGGCGTGCTCGCCGGGCAACAAACACAAACCAAAATGGGGGGGCGAACGCAACGCGTCGCGATGCACCGCCGCTGCGCGCAACCGCCCTCGCGCCGCTACGACCAGTCCAGGGCGATATCCAGCGCGGGCGCCGAATGCGTGATCGCGCCCACGCTGATGCGCTCGATGCCGGTTCGCGCGATGCTAGCGACCGTGTCGAGCCGCACCCCGCCCGAGGCTTCGAGCTCCACTTCCGGCGCCAAGCTGTTGCGCAGGGCCACCGCTTCGACTAGCTGCGGTGTCGTCATGTTGTCCAACAACACAATGTCGGGCGTGGCCGACAAGGCGTTGCGCAATTGGTCAAGCGAATCGACCTCAATCTCCACGAGCGGCATCGCGGCCGGCGCGCCCGAAGGGATGGCCGTAAAATGCGACAAAAACGCGCGTGCGGCTTGTACCGCTTCGGCCGGCGTGCGGTGCAGGCCTTCGGCAGCCGCCAGGGCCAGGTGGTTGTCCTTGATTAGCACCGCGTCAAACAGGCCCAGCCGATGGTTGTGGCCGCCGCCGCAGCGCACGGCGTACTTCTCCAGCCGTCGCCATCCAGGCAGCGTCTTGCGGGTATCGTAGATTCGCGCACCCGTGCCCGCGACGGCGTCGACGAATCGCCGTGTGAGGGTGGCGATGCCCGACAGGTGCGCCAGCACGTTGAGCACGATCCGCTCGGCGGTGAGCAAGCTGCGCGCCGAACCCGCGAGCCGGGCCAGCACCTGGCCGGCTGCGACCGCGGCGCCATCTTCGGCCGCGGGCTCCCACTGGCTGTCGCGGTCGAACTCCAGGAGCGTGATCCGGGCCGCGTTGAGCCCCGCCACCACGCCCGCTTGCCTCGCCACGATCGCGGCGGCGCCGCGCGTTCCCTCGGGAACCAGGGCCACGGTGGTCCAATCGTAGATCCGCTCCAGGTCTTCCCGTACGGCCAACACGAGCAGATTGCGCCAGTCCTCTTCGAGCGACGGGCCCCAGGCGATCTGGTGAAAGTCTCTCTTGTCGTTCATGTGGCCACCGTATGCTTGCCGGCGCAGGTGGTCAAGCGAGCCGCGCCTAGGCCCGCGTATTCATGCTCTGCGTCGTAAGGCCACCAGTGTGCCACTGCTTCGCAGAAGCAGTGCATTGTTCAAGCACGGGCACTGCTTGCCGAGCTGGCAAGCAGTGGCACACGGACATGATTAATCGGCGCTAGCGAGTTTGTGGCTTGCCTTGCTGCTGCCTGGTCGATTAGCGTTGAAGTCTTCGCAGCGCGATCCCTCCCCAACGACGCGTCATGGCCCCTCGACAAAAGCCGCCGCCGAATCCGCCGCACACCCGTGTGTTGTTGCGCCGCGCCGATCAGGCGGTCGTGGCCAGCCTGCTGCTCGTGGGGCTGGTCGCCTTGGCCGTGTATTACGTCGGCCATTACACGCTGGGCGATGGGTTGATCGAGATCGATCGGGCGTCGCGGCGCGATGTGAAGTTTCTGGTCGATATCAACGCGGCCGACTGGCCCGAACTGGCGCAACTGCCCGGCATCGGCGAAACGCTGGCCCGGCGCATTGTCGAGTCGCGCCAGGCTCTGGGGCCGTATCGCGATCATCGCGACTTGGAGCGCGTGCCAGGCATCGGCCCGCTAACACTGGAACGAATTGGCCCGCACTTGCTGCCGCTGGCCGAGTCATCGAGCGTGGCGGGTTCGTGAGCGCGCCATGATCTCGGGGACTGGTACATTTTTCGGCTCACCAGAGCATTTCTTACCAACTCACGTCGGCCGAAAACATGTACCTGTCCCCCTCTTAGGTTTGTGTTCGCAGTTCTCCAGTGCCTGAGTGTGTCCCCTTTGCCGGTTTGGGCTTCCGCTCTATGCTTCAGGATGGCGCTGTTGCTGTCGCCGGACGCTGTGCGGACGGTACGTTTTCACAGGCCGCGGCACAGCGCAATTCGCCCTCAGCACCCCCCGCATGCAACAGTTTCAGCTTACCGCTCCGTTCGTGCCCGCCGGCGATCAGCCGCAAGCAATCGCGGCGCTCGTGGCCGGGCTGCGCGCCGGCCGCCGCGAGCAGGTGTTGATGGGCGTAACCGGGTCGGGCAAGACATTCACGATGGCCAACATCGTACACCAGTTGCAGCGTCCGGCCCTGGTTCTGTCGCACAACAAGACGCTAGCGGCGCAGCTCTACAGCGAGTTCAAGGAGTTCTTTCCGCACAACGCGGTTCACTATTTCGTCAGCTACTACGACTACTATCAGCCGGAGGCCTACATCCCGCAGCGCGACATCTACATCGAGAAAGATGCTTCGATCAACCAGGAGATCGACCGGCTAAGGCTGGCCGCCACGAGCGCGTTGGTCAGCCGCCGCGATGTGATTGTCGTGGCCAGCGTGTCGTGCATTTATGGCTTGGGCTCGCCCGAGGATTACCGGGCGATGATGGTGAGTCTGCGTCGCGGGGCCACGATCGATCGCGACGAGGTACTGCACAAGCTGATTGACATTCAATATCAGCGCAACGACTACGAGTTTGCCCGCGGCAAATTCCGCGTGCGGGGCGACTCGGTGGAGATCTGGCCGGCCTACGAGGAATACGCGCTGCGCGTCGAGTTCTGGGGGGACGAGATCGACACACTGGCGATCGTCAATCCGACCAGCGGCGAGGTGATCGAACCGCGCGACGAGCTGTTCGTCTACCCGGCCAAGCATTTTGTCTTGCCCGAGGACCGCATCGCCGCCGCGATCGATGAAATCAAGCGCGAACTGGCCGAACGGCTCGAGCAATTGCGCAACGCCGGCAAGCTGCTCGAAGCGCAACGCTTGTCGGCCCGCACGCGCTTCGACATCGAAATGATGATGGAAGTCGGCTACTGCCCAGGCATTGAGAATTACAGCCGCCCGCTGAGCGGTCGCCCGCCGGGCGCCGCGCCCAACACGCTGTACGATTTCTTTCCCGACGACTACCTGCTGTTCGTCGACGAGTCGCACGCCACGGCGCCGCAGGTGCGCGGGATGTTCGCCGGCGATTACAGCCGCAAGTCGACGCTGGTCGAACACGGCTTTCGGCTCCCCAGCGCCTTGGACAACCGGCCACTGAAGTTCGACGAATGGCAGGCCCGCATCCGCCAGGTTGTTTACGTTTCGGCCACGCCCGGCCCCTATGAGCTCGAGCAAACCGGTGGCGAAGTCGTCGAACAAGTTATCCGCCCGACGGGTCTGCTCGATCCCGAAATCGAGGTCGTGCCGGCCCGCGGCCAGGTGCCGCACTTGCTAGGGCAAATTCGTGAACGGGCCGCCAAAAGCGAGCGTGTGCTGGTGACCACGCTCACCAAGCGGCTGGCCGAGGATCTGTCGTATTACCTGTCTGAGCAGGGGGTGCAGTGCAAATGGCTGCACAGCGAGCTCGACGCCTTCGAGCGCGTCGAGCTGTTGCGCGATCTGCGCGAAGGGCGGTTCGAGGCGCTCGTCGGCGTCAACCTGCTGCGCGAAGGGCTCGATCTCCCCGAAGTTTCGCTCGTGGCCATTCTCGACGCCGACAAAGAAGGTTTCCTGCGCAGCGAAACATCGTTGATGCAAACGATCGGCCGAGCCGCCCGCAATATCAACGCCAAGGTGCTGCTCTACGCCGACACCGTCACCGACTCGATGCAGCGCGCGATCGAAGAAACCAACCGCCGCCGCGAGCTGCAGCAAGCGTACAACCGCGAGCACGGCATTACGCCCGAGACGGTGCGCAAAGGGATCCGCGCGGGGATCGAGGCCGAGGCCGCCGCGCACGCCAAGGCGAACGCCATGGTGGGCCGCAACGACGACGCGCAGTATGTCACCGAAGAGTACCTCGCTGAGCTGGAAGCCGAGATGCTAGCCGCGGCCGACGCGCTGGATTTTGAACGAGCCGCCAAACTGCGTGATCGCATCGAAAAGATGCGTGACTCCATGGGCCAGCGCGTCGACGAAGTCGCCGTCGCGACCAGCGACGCCAAGCCCGGTCGCGGCGGTCGCCAACGCGGCCGTGGTCGCCGCGGCCCCGGCGCTCGAGTCCCCCGGCCAAAGCGTCCGGGGTAGTGCAGCAGCTTTTAGTGTTCAGCACGGCTGCGTGCAGCTGAACACTGAGAACTGAAAACTGAACACTAGCGCAAACAAAACGGACGAAGCGCCGCGCTAGGCACTTCGTCCGCTGGATGATTCACCAAGGCCGCACGAGCCGAAACTCATACGGCTAGATGCGACCAAGTTATGGAGTGGTCGCTTCGGTGCTCGGCGGGGTCGTGGCTTCGGTGCTGGTCCCGGTCGACTCGGCCGGCTTCTTGCAACCAACCACCAAACCCAGCCCCAACAACAGCGCCAAGAGAGCGAGCTTCTTCATCGCAAATTTCCTTGAGCTAAGAGAACATGTCCGAACTTGAGGACCCTTGCTCCGCAGCCACGCGCCGGGGTGGTCCTCGCAAGACGTACAATCAACCGACGACGAGCATTTCGCACGCAAACCATCGCCCGCGCGGGTAGCTCGTCCGACAAGCCGAGCAAGTTACGGAGTGGTCGCTTCGGTGCTCGGCGGGGTCGTGGCTTCGGTCCCCATGCCGCCGGCGGGCTCTTCCTTCTTCGCACAACCGACAACCAACCCCAGCAACAGCGCCAACAGGGCGAGCTTCTTCATCGTCAAAATCCTTCGCCTAAAGAACATGTACATAAACTCGAGAAACCGCCACACGGCTACTGCCGAGACGGTCCTCTCAATCAACTAGAGACCCCGGCTCGCGGGTTTATTCCCGGTGCATTAGAATTTCTTGGCGATCGTCCCGTGCGGCGTGCCGCGCTGGGTAACAGGCTAGCACCGCCAATCGACGCTAGCTGCCGGCGAATAACCCTTTAGGGAAAATTTCTCGGGAATAAACGCCGCCGTGCGGGGCTCTTAGTGGATAGGCAACATGATGTCCGACGGCCAACGGCCTGACCTGACCGATCGGCCCCGAGGGGCGGGCGCCGCTCGCGTGGACGTCGCCGAAGTCGCTGCCGAGTTCACAACCCGGATCACAGCCGAGATCGACGTCGCGCGACTGGTCGTCGAACATCATGCCGATGTCTACCGCTACGCCTATCGCCTCAGCGGCGCTGTGGCCGATGCCGAAGACCTGACGCAGCAGACCTTCTTGCTCGCGCAGTCGCATCGGGCGCAGTTGCGGCAGCCGGAGTTGGCGCGGCGGTGGTTGTTTTCGATTCTGCGGCATGAGTTTCTACGCACGCGTCGCAAGCAGCAGCCGATCGCAGCAGGCATGCTGGCCGACGTGTGCGACGAGATAGCGCCCCCCGAGGGTCCGATCGACCAGGAAGCACTGCGGCAAGCGCTCAGCGAACTGCCTGACGACTTCAAGGTCGTGCTTTTGGCGTACTATTTCGAAGAGCGTTCGTACCGGGAAATCGCGGAGGAGCTCGAAGTGCCCTTGGGGACAGTCATGAGCCGGCTCTCGCGTGCCAAGCGGCAACTGCGCGGCAAATTGCTCGCGCGCGAAAGTCAACGATCTGCCTCTTTGGAAGCAGCCAATGGTGCGCCACGGGCCGCCAGCGCGATGGCGGCGACCGGTAATGGTTCGGCAGCGTTTGCCACGCCGGACTCACTGCCCGATCGCACACGGCATCGTCACGGAACGACCGGTCAAGGAATGACCCCAGCGCGGAAGGATTCTGTCACGGAATGACCCAGGCGAAAGGTCGGTGAACCATGATTCGCGATGAACAATTGCTAGCGGCACTCGACGCCCTGCGCAGCCGGGACGAGCTGGCCTTGCCCCAGTTCGCCGATCTCGCCCGACATCTCGACGAGCATCCCGCCGACGCCGCGCTGGTCGATCGCGCGTTGGCGTTCGATAAGCACGTGGCCTCGGCCCTGCAAGAAGTGCCGATTCCCACGGGTTTGCGTGAACAAGTCCTGGCGCGGCTGGCCTTGGCCGCCGATGGCGCGCCAATGGCAGGATCGTCGCGGTCGCTAGACGCCGCGTTGGATCAGGCCGTGGCCGACGGGCAAGTCGCTCCCGCCGCGGCAATCGCCTCGCCGGTCACGGAAGAAGGCGCGCCAGCCGATCCCAGCCGCCCCGCGCGAACTGCCGATGGCCCCTGGTCGCGCTTGCGCTTGAGCCGGCGCAGCGTGCTGGTGCTCACGGGGATCGCCGCCACGGCCGCCACGGTCGCTTGGTACTGTCGGCCGATCGGCCAGTTCGACCGCGACGGCATCGCACTGGAGGCCAACAGCGCGTTCCACGAGCTCGCCGACACAGCCGCCACGACACGTCCACTTGGCGATGCCGACCGCATCGGGAGCTTTCCCTTCAGCCAGCAGATCGCTCGCTTCGGCGACGTGCGCTGGCGCGGGGTCGAGCGGTTTCTTGGGCGGCACGGCGTCGCATTCGAACTGCGATCCCCCTCGGGAGTTCGCGGCACCTTGTTTGTC
Source organism: Pirellulales bacterium (assembly GCA_019745975.1). Classification (GTDB taxonomy): domain Bacteria; phylum Planctomycetota; class Planctomycetia; order Pirellulales; family JAEUIK01; genus JAIESQ01. The sequence continues at coordinate 15,038 of JAIESQ010000034.1, read as the reverse complement.
GTCAAGCTCTTGGGGGGAGCCCGCGCCCCGGTCATCAGTGCCGCCAGCATTCCGCATCGGCCAACCTTGCACAACGCCGGTTCGGGCGGATTGACCACCGCCATCTGGCAGGAGCAAGGGCATTTGTTCGTGCTGGTGGTCGACGGCGACGAGCGCGCCTATCGCCACTTCTTGCCACCCGTGGCGACCGTGACCTAACCGGCACGGTTGGCGAGAAGTAGTTTCTAGCCTTGGTTCGGGTGCCACTGCTGGCCTGCCCGGCTCTCCCAGCAAGGCAACGATCGCTACCGTCGCACGGGCGTCAGGGTGCGCGCTGATCGGTTTGCATTTTCAGTCGCGCCGCCGCTTCGGTGAGCCGCTTCTCGACCGCGGCCAGATCGGGCTCGAGCCGCTCGGTCACCCGGCGCTTCAAGAGCTCGAGCTTCGACTCGGCTTGTGTCTTGAGGGCTGTCGCGGCCGCATCGGTCTGGTCGGCGCCCGACAGCTCGCCGGCAACCTGCGTCCCCTGAAACGCCCGCTCCATCGTTGTAACCTCGGCCAGCGCCGCGGCGCGTTCCTTGTCGAGCACGGCCTTGACCTGCGTCATCCGCTGCAGCTCGAGCTGCGGATCGGCATGCGGCGCGGCCGCGAGCGCGTCGCGCGCGTCGTCAGCGGTCACGATCGGCTCGGTGGACGGTGCGGCCGGCCCGCCGCAACCGGCCAACATCACGGCAAACAGCAAAAGTAATCGGCGCATCGGTCGGTCTCCTGGATGCGGGTGTTAGATAAGAACACCAGATTCGGGCAACATTTGCAATCTTAGCGTTGCGAACGAGCTATTTGCGATGCCGCACCTGAGATAGTAGCCGGTACCTGCTCCGGTCTAGAATGGTGCCCGCAAGACAATCGCACTGGCAACCACACGCCACAACCGCCAAGCGGAGATATCGATGTTGGTCACTCGCATTCTGATGAGCGTCGTTCTGGCCTTGGCATTCGTCCCCGCCGCGATGGCCGAGAACTGGCCGCAGTTTCGTGGACCGGGAGTGAATGGCCTGCCAACCGAGTCGCGGTTGCCGACCGAGTGGGGCCCCGAGAAGAACATCGCCTGGCAGGTCGACTTGCCGGGCAAGGCGTGGTCGCAGCCGGTGGTATGGGGGGATCGAGTTTTCTTGACGACGGCGATTCCTCAGGCCCCAACGACAACTCCCGCGGCTGCACCAGCAACCGAGCCGCCCGCCGCCGCTGGCAATGGCGAAGGTGGTGGCGACGACGCGCCGGCGCCAGCGACGAAGGCTACGGGACCGGCCGTCGAACCCGCCGCGGCGCCCACCGCCGGCGAAACGGCGACCCAAGATCCGCCTGCCGAAGGCGACTACCCGCGGCGCGGCCGGCGCGGTCGAGGCGGCTTCGGCTTTGGTGGCGAAACTCCCGATCAGGTGTACCGCTGGGAGTTGCTGTGCCTCGATCGGGCGACCGGCAAGGTTCTCTGGCAGCAACTCGCCCATGAAGGTAAGCCCACGCTACCGATCCATCGCACGAACACCTACGCCAGCGAAACGCCGGTCACCGACGGTCAGCGCATTTACGTCTACTTTGGCATGACCGGCTTGTTCTGCTACGACCTGGCCGGCCAGCTCCTCTGGAAGAAAGACCTCGGCAGCTACCCGATGATGCTCGGCTGGGGCACCGGCAGCTCGCCTGTGCTCGCGGGAGATCGTCTCTTCATCCAGTGCGACAACGAAAAGGAATCGTTCCTCGTGGCGCTCGACAAGCGCACCGGCGACGAACTGTGGCGCGTCGCGCGCGATGAAAAATCGACCTGGTCGACGCCGTACTTGTGGCACAACAAACTCCGCACCGAGCTGGTCGCCGCCGGCGCTCGCAAGATGCGCGCGTACGATCCGGCCACCGGCGAACTGTTATGGGAGTCGGGCAATGCCAAGGGGCGCTGCTCGGCCACGCCCGTGGGCACCGACGAGTTGTTGTACGTCGGCGTCGGCGGCGGACCGGGTGGGCTTGGTCCGCTGGTCGCCTTTCGCGCGGGCGCTAAGGGAGATATCACGCTCCCCAAGGACCAAAAGTCGAGCGACGCGGTCGCCTGGCTGGTCGAGCGTTCAGGCCCGTCGATGGCCTCGCCGCTGGTCTATCAGGGCTGCCTGTATGTCTTCGACCAAGGGGGCGGCATCGTCGGTTGCTACGACGCCGCGACCGGCAAGCAGCATTATCGCAAGCGGATCGAAGGAGCCAGCGGCTTCACGTCCTCCCCCTGGGCATACGATGGACGGATCTTCTGTCTCGATGAAAACGGCCAGACGTTCGTCCTGGCGCCGGGCCCCGAGCTGAAAGTGCTGGCCACCAATAAGCTCGACGATCGCTTCTGGTCGTCGGTTGCCGTGGCCGGCGACCACCTGCTGTTGCGTGGGGTCAGCCGGCTGTATTGCATCGCGCCGTAGGTGTGTGAAGCGATGCTCGGCTCGGCGACGGCGCGACCGGCTCAGTAGTCCAGCCGCGCTTCGTCGACCCTGAAGGGGACGGGAGTCGTTTCCGGACTACGTCGTCGGCGAAGGCAGTGTCCAAGCCCGGAAACGACTCCCGTCCCCCTTGGCGCCGCCTCCGTTCGCTCGGGGCGCATTGGCGCGCCTCTCAGACTACAATCCCGGTCTCCTTGAAATCGCGGCCACCTTCCCGGGGATACGCACCGATGCCACGCCTGTTGCCCATGCTCGCCAGCACCATCGCGCTCGTCGCCTGTGTGCAAAGCACGACTGCTGCCGAACCATCGACCGAAACGGTTGCCGCCGCGATGACGGCCGCCGCCGAGAAGTTCCTCGACACGCTTGATGCGAAAACGCTGGCCGTCGCCCAAATGAAATTCGACGATCCGGCGCGGCTCGATTGGCACAACATCCCCAAGCCGAAGCGCAAAGGGGTGCAGTTGCGCGATATGACGACCGACCAGCGCGCCGCCTGTCACGAGCTGCTACGCACGGCGCTCAGCCAAACCGGCTACGACAAAGCCATCAAGATCATGGCGCTGGAGAACAACCTGCGCGAAGGTGAGAAAGACAAGCCCGGCAGCCCCCTGCGCGATCCCGAGCGCTACTTCCTCACGATCTTCGGCACGCCCGCCGCCGACGCCACCTGGGGCTGGAGCTTTGAAGGGCACCATTTCTCGCTCAACTTTGTGATCTCTGACGGGCGCGTGGCGAGCGACACCCCCAGCTTCTGGGGCGCCAATCCGGCGACCGTGCGGATTGCTGTTCCTGGCGGGCCCGAGCCGGGAATTCGCACTCTCGCCGACGAAGAGCAACTCGCGCTCGATCTCGTGGCCAGTCTCAGCGCCGCCGAACTCCACGAAGCCGTCATCGCCAACGAGTGCCCGGCCGACTATCGCGCCGCCGGCCTGCCGCGGCCGCCACAAGCGCCCCCTGAAGGGATCGCCGCCGCGAAGCTCAGTGCGGCGCAGCGCGAGACGCTCGTGGCACTCTTGGCAGCCTACAGCGGCAATCTCGCGGAGCCGCTGGCCGCCGCGCGCCTGGCCGACATCAAAGCGGCCGGAATCGACCGAGTCTATTTCGCCTGGGCCGGCGCCACCCAGGCTGGCGCGCCGCACTACTATCGCGTACAGGGCCCAACCTTCGTGCTCGAACTGGTGAACTATCAGTCGGACCCGGCGGGCAACCCGGCCAATCACATTCACTCGGTGTGGCGCAGCCTGACGCACGACTTCGGGCTATCGAGCAAGTGAAGCGGCCGCTCGCACACGCGCACCATAGCCGCGTCACTCGGGAGATGCCTTGAACACGCCAATTGCCGACGTCGCCGCGCAACAGAAGCAGTTCCGCCGCGCGCTGGGGCGCGGGGTGAAGCACCTGTCCACCGCCTCGCCCGAGTTGGGTTGCTGGATCGCCCAGTGCGGACCATGCCAGTGGGAGGTCAACTGGTCGCGTGGCGTGTACGAATCGCTGGTGCGGGCCATCGCTTATCAGCAGTTGCACGGCAAGGCGGCCGCCACGATCCTCGGTCGGTTCGTCGAGGGCTTTCGCGGCGACGGATTCCCCACACCGCAGCAGGTCAAACGCGCGCCGGTCGAAAAACTCCGCCGCATGGGTTTTTCGGCCTCGAAAGTCACCGCGATTCAAGGGATCGCGGCAGCAGCCGTGGCCGGCGAAATCCCCGACCGCGACGAAGCGCACGCCCTGGCCGACGACGAGCTCGTCGCGCGGCTGACGCAACTGCGCGGCGTCGGCAAGTGGACGGTCGAAATGCTCCTGATCTTCACGCTCGGCCGTTTGGACGTCATGCCGGCCGACGATTTCGGCGTGCAGCATGGCTACAAAGCGCTGATGTCGCTGGGCGCGATGCCCAAGAAGCCCTACTTGCTCGCCCAGTCGGAATCGTGGCGGCCGTATCGCAGCGTGGCGGCCTGGTACCTGTGGCGCCGCGCCGACGCCGCGAAGCTGGCGAAGCCGCCCGCGAAGCCGGCGCCAGCCAAGCGCAAACGCGCAAAGCTGTCCTGATTGTACGAGCGGAACTCCATCGCCAGACGACATCGCTCTACCGACGCAAGGCGATCTCGACTCGCAGCAGGGCCACGCGCAGGCGCGACGCGGCGGCCAGCCACCAAAGGCCTTGATCGCTGGCAATCCGCCACAACAGACGGTGCCAGAGCAGGTCGAACGGCTGGTCGCGGCCAAAGTCCGCCGGGGCTTCGCGCACGGCGATCGCCAGGCGGCGCCGGGCCGCGGTCGATGAGGTGCGCGTCCCAGCAGCAAACTCCTCGGCGATTTGCAATGCCGCGCCCACCAGTCGGGCTACCGCCTCGTAGTAGTCGTGACCGCGCAACTCATCGACAGGCGGGAGCAATGCGCGGGCCGCCGCGGTCCGTCCGGCCACGAGCTCTTCGCCAGCCAGCAGCGCTGCGTGCCGCGCCGAAAACTCGTCGCGCGGCCGCTCGAGCGCGCGGCGATTGGCCAGCACGGCCTCGTCCGCGCGTCCATCGGCCTGCAATGCGATAGCGACCAACAACAGCGGCCAAGTATCCAAGTCTGCCCGACCTTGCCAATCGGCCAGCCAGCGGCGCGCGGCGTGATTACGGCGATGATTGATCAGGGCCCAGCCAACCCGGGCCCACAGGTGGTTGTCGGCCGCCAGCCGGCGACGATTTCGCCACACAAACCAGCGGAGCAGCGTGGCTACCGAGTTCTTGCCCATCAGGATCAATAATTCGTCGGCGGCCGTCTTGTACGCGGCCTCCGAACCGCGCCAACGGCGCAGCCGGCGGACGCACGTGCCCCATCCATGAGTCCGCTGACACAGGCCGACCCAACTCCGCACCACCTGCTCCGGCGGATCTGCTTCTTGGGAAGCGGCCGCCCCCAACAGCCCTTCGCAGACCACGCGCCCGTGCGGCAGTTTTTCGAGCGCCGCCAAGGCCGTATCGAGCGGCCAGGCGTAAGGTAGCGGCTGTTTCAATAACTGCATCAAGGCGGCCCCGCCGGTCGTCAGGTCGCCGCGCGCGGCGGCCAACTGCGCGCGCCGCGAGAGTGTATTGGGTGCATCAGGTTCGAGCCGCGCGAGCGCGACGAGCTCGATGTCAGCCGTCGCCAGGTCGTCGTTCGCCAGGCACAGGTCGAACAGTTCGGCATGGCCGTAAAGATAGTCGGCATCGAGCTGGACCGAGCGCTCGAGTGCCCGTTGCGCGTCGGCGAGATGCTTCGATCGCTGCTCGGCGGTCGCGTCGGCCATGCGCATGAGGGCCGCGGCCAGGTTGCCATGCGACACGGCATAGTCGGGCTCAAGCTCGACCAGCTTCCGCGCGGCTGCCAAAAATGGCTCGCGCGCCCCGTTGTCGAAGTACCATTCGGCCAGGCGGTTCCAACCCCAGAAGTACTCGGGCGCGTCGGCCACGACCGCGCGCATCTCCTCGATGGCCCGGGGTCGGTCCCCCTGACGCGCGTGGATCCAAGCGATGCGGCCACGAAGATTGACAGGGAGCTGCCCTTCCCAGACCTCCGCCTGGCAGACGGCCAGCGCCTCGTCCAAGCGATCGGCCTCGACCCACAGCCGCGCCAGGATGTCGTGCAAACTTGCCGAGCGCGGGTTGTGCCGGATCCCTTCGGCGACCGCTTCGCGCGCCTCCTCGGCGCGGTCGGCTATTGAAAGCAGTTCGGCGAGCGTCTGCCAGGCTTCTTCCTCGTGGCGGTGTCGCCGCGCCAGGCGACGCGCAAAGGCGATCGCCCGCTCGCGCTGGTCGGGCGTCGTGAACCAGTCGACCAGGCGGCGCCAGGCCCAAGAGTAATTCGGCTGCACTTCGATGGCGCGCAGAATGTAGCGCCGCGCTTCGTCTCGGCGTTCGGCCTGCCAGAGGGCGTCGGCCGCATACCCACAATGCACGCCGTCGAACGGATCGAGCGCTACAGTGGCGCTGCGGAGCCAGACGCTGCAGCCATTCGGCGTGCAGGCATGCGAATGCATAATCTTCGGGCCGCAACCGAGCCAGCCGATCGAGGTACGCCAGCGGCGCGCGGCGCGTTGAACCCAGCGCCAACAGCCTGGCAATCGCCGAGCGCGCGTCCTGATGCGACTCGTCGCGCACGGAGACTTCGCGCCAAGCCGCCAGCATCTGGTGCGAGGTGCCCCGACATTCGACCAGCTCGGCACGCGCCGCGAGCCAGGCTGTCTGGCGACAACGACCGGCCGCCCGCTCAAGCAGCGCTTCGACCGCACCAACGTCGCCGACGCGCAGCCGCGCTTGGGCGGCATACAACAGCAGCTCGCCATCGTCGGCGCGCTGCGCCACGGCGCGATCGAGCACCTCAAGTCCTTCAGAAACGCGACCCACCGCTTCAAGCGCCTCGAACAGCGCGCACCCAGGCATCTCCGAGCGATGGCCGTCGCGCTCAAAGCGCTCGCGAAGCAGGGCCATGGCGCGGTCCACTTCGCCGGTATAGCGGCAGGCCTTGAAATACGAGTCGACCAGGTACTGGCTCGTGGGTTCAAGACAGGTGCCGATGCGATAGAACTCCGTGGCTTCAGCCCGACGACCCTGCGACCAGCGTAAGCCCGCCAAGGCGTGCCACGCCGGCGGATAGGCGGAGCGGCGGCGGATGGCTTGGCGCAGCCAGCGATCGGCCTCGGCGTACGTGCGGGCTTCGCGCCGCAGTTCCGAACCATAGCGTTGCCACAGCGCGGGGTCGGACTCGGCACGCGCGCAAACCTCGGCCAGCCAGGCGAGCCGCTCGCCGCGGGGCCGAATTTCGGTCAAGAGCGCGTAGCGAAAGAGCAGCAATTGGCCATCGCGCGGGTATCGCTCTAGAAGTCGATCGACCAGCGCGAGCGACTCGGCCAATTGGCCGTCGTAGCGTGCCAGATAGTATTGCGCGATCCAGGTCAGCCGGTGCTCCGGCGCGAGCGCAGTCAGTTGCGCGACGCACGCGCCGGCGTCGGCGCGGCGATGCTCGTCGAGCGCGGCGCGCAGTTCGTGCATCTGGTCGTGCAACTCGATGTCCACGAGCGCGATCGTCGCCAGCCGCTCGGCCTCGCTCACCGGCACAAAGACCGACGCTTCTGGTCCGTGCGCGGCATACCGCTCCAGAAGCTGATCGAATGCCATCTCCGTTTCCGTTGCCTGGCCGGGATCGTGCACCAGTAGTGTGCGGCGAGCCTCGTCGTAGCCCACGATCGCCTGCACGTGCGAGCTATCGGCCTCGACCGTGGCCAGCGCGAACGGGAAGCCCGCGTCCACCAGCGCGACGACCGCTTCCCAGGTCAAGGTGAAGTCGCGCACGATCAGCCCTTGCGACGTGGCCCAGCGGCGCTTGACGTGGTGCGGAGTGCCGCTGAAACAGATTTCCTTGGCCACTTCGAGATGATCGACCTCGAGGCCCCAGTAGCGGCAGAGCATCGTCAACGTGGCGGGCACGCATGTCACATCGTGTTGGCGCACGAAGGGGACCGCCAGCCGCACGCACCGCGCGCTGGCAGGAGCCTGCTGGAGGCGATCGGCCAGGGCGACGTAGAAGGGGGACTCCGAAACGCGCGCCAACTCGATCGCCGCCGCGCGATCGCCGCTGACGTACGCGGCATCGCTATCGACCGCCGCCAGTTGCTTGGCAACCTCCTCTTCGCACAGCCGGTACGCGGCTTTGGCCCGGGCGACCGATTCGCGGGCCGCGCCACCCTGCCGCGCGTGCACTTGCAACAGCGCCAAGTGCGCCCAAATCGCGCCCGAATCGTTATGCTGCGTGGCCGCTTGCAACAGCGTCTGGGCCTCGGCGTGACGATTCAAGTCTCCATAGAGCCGCGCCAAACAGACGATGGCGGGCGAATACCAGTCGCGCAGTTCCAGCGCGCGGCGCGCCACCACGACCGCTTCCTCGCGCCGATCTTGCCGCTCGAGCAGCGTCGCGCGATCGACGCACACCCAAGGAGATTCGGGCGCGAGCGACTCAGCGACGCCGAGATGTTGCGCGGCCCGTTCAAAGTCTCGGAACAGCGCGTATAAATGGCCAACTGCGGCGTACCAGTAAGCCTCGATCTTACGTGGACCGCGGGGCGGTCGGCCGCGTGCCAGGTGCCCACGTAGCGCGGCGAATGGACCCGAGCGCCCCCACAACGCCAGCCAGCCGTAGAACTGCGCTGTCGGATCATCAGGAGCTTCGCGCCGTGCTCGATCGTGCAGCGCGCTGGCCAGCCGCGGTCCCCCCAGCGCGTTGGCCAGACGACCCGCCAGCACGCGCGCGGTCGTACCGCGCCATTGGCGCAGCGGTCCCAGCTTCTCGCTCAGTTCGAAAGCGCGAGAGAACTGCCCCCGATCGTAGAGGTCTTGGATGGCTTCGAGTTCGCCCCGCATCGGATGCCTCGCTGGCAGGCAATCCGGATCGGCGTTCGCCCGCCTCGCTAATGTAGTCGTCCTGATGAAGTCTGTCAGGAGCGACACCACCCTCGCGGCGAGGTTCAGGCCGAGACCGTCGACAACGGTTCCCTTTCGCCTGGCCAATGGCAATCGCCGCGCAACAGAAAAGCCGGCGGCGCGGGTGAGCGCGGCGGCTTTGGTTTGACGAAAGGGACGGCGTCGCGCGAGCTGCGGAAGGGGACAGGTACATGTTTTCGGCAGCGCGAGTTGATTTGCACCAAATCGCGCACCGAAAAATGTACCAGTCCCCGGATCGGCTACTTCTTCAGCGCCACGTTGTACCGTTCGCCGACCTTCTTCCAGTCGATCACACTGTAGAAAGCCGCGATGTAATCGGGCCGGCGATTCTGATACTTCAGGTAATAGGCGTGCTCCCACACGTCCATCCCCAGGATCGGCGTGTTGCCGTGCGACAGCGGGCTATCCTGGTTGGCCGTGCTTTCGACGACCAGCTTGCCGCCGCGATCCAACGACAACCAGGCCCAGCCGCTGCCGAACCGCGTGGTGCCGGCCGTGGTGAAGGCTTCCTTGAACTTCTCGAAGCCGCCCAACTGCGAATTGATGGCCGATTGCAGCTCGCCGGTCGGCTCGCACGGCTTGCCCAGGATCGTCCAGAACAACGAGTGGTTGGCGTGGCCGCCGCCGTTGTTGCGCACCGCGGTGCGGATCTTCTCGGGCACCTTGTCGAGATTGGCGATGAGCTGGTCGATCGGCTGGTCGCCCAGGTCGGTCCCTTCGAGCGCTTTGTTCAAGTTGGTGACGTACGCCTGATGATGCTTGTCGTGATGGATTTCCATCGTCTTGGCGTCGATGTACGGCTCGAGGTAATCGACTGCATACGGCAGGGGGGGCACCGTGTAAGCCATGGGTTGTTCCTTTTACGCTAGCGTTGAACCGACAGTTGGATTGTGTTCAGGTCGCGTGGAATTTCGTTCGGAAACGACTCATCCCCAGCGGTGTCCAGAACATACCCGATCAATTTGCACGAGGCAATGAGCGGCGCGCGGCGGCGGCTGTCGGAACTAACGATCGCGTAATGCCTTGAGTCGCGCGGGCAGCCAACGCGCTCGGTTCGTCCGACTAGTTGGCTTTCGCGGCCGGCGTCGGAAACGTGTACGGCAGCACGTCGGGCACCACGCGCACTTCGGTGGTGAACTTAAACGGATACCGCCCGCCACTGGGGAACGTGAACTCGACGAAGAAGGCTGTATAGCCCTTGGGCGGCGCCGCCACGCGCGCTGTATAGCTGCCGTCGGCCGATGGCGCAATCGGCTGGCTCTTCCAGGCCGCGCCGATTTTGTCGAGCCGGAAATCGCGCGCGTCGGGGTTCGTCGCCTGCCACAACAACACCTGCGAAGGCTTGGCCGTGGCCCGCGCGATCAGCGTCCCCTCGTCGGGCTTTTGCCAGGTGACCTGCGGGCGCGGCTGGCCATGGATCACTGCGTCATAGAACGCCTGCAAGCTTTCGCGGGCGTCGCTACCAGCGAGCGAGTGCTTGGCGTTGGGCACATAGCGCAGGTGTTTTTCCTGGGGCAGCTCGGCGTAATAGAACTGCGAGTTGTCGGGCAGAAAGAACTCATCGCCCGCCGCGTTGATCAGGAACTTGGGGATCCTCAATCGCTCGCGATGGCGGTAGACGTACGGGTCTTCGATATCGAGCACCGCGCGATACTCCGGCGTGCCGATCTTGCCAGGGAACAGCCCGTGCTCGACGTAGTCGTTCAGCGCCGGCGAAAAGAAGCCGTAGGCCATGAAATGATGCCGCGTGATCTCCTCAGAGTTCAAAGCGTCGATCACCAGTGGCACGATGGCGATCACGCGCGGATCGGTCGCGCCGACGAGCCAGGTGGTCCAGCCGCGCTTCGAACCGCCGGCGACCACGAACTGATCGATCTTGTGCTTCCCGCCGGCGTCGCTGGCCAAGAACTGCTGCACCGCGTCGATCGCGCGATGGCCGCTCTTGACCATCGCCAGCCGCACCAGCCAGGTCTCGTCGCCGGTGGTCATGTATTTGATCCGGCTGTACGCGATGAGATCGTCTTCGACACGGGCCCGCTCGGGCGAGTCGCTGAACCGCAGCGGCTGATTCGGGACCATTCCCAGCTCGGCGGCGACGGTGCCGGTTTCTTGCGCGATCTTGATTACGCGCTCGCTGGCGGTGGTCGGCGCGGCGTCGTTGTGATTGCCGCCGCCGATGAACAACAGCGCCTGCGGGCCGGCCGGCTTGTCGGGGCGCGCGATCGTGAGCCAATGCTTCCACACGGGGCGATCGACCTCAGCCGCGCTGCGCCACGTTTGCGATGTCAGCTCAAGCACAAACGCCGTCACGTCGGGCGACGCCTTCGACTGCGAGACGAGCTTCCAAGCGAAGACCGGGTCGGGCTGGGCCAGATAGCGATCCAGTGCGGTTTCCTGGGCGCTGGCAGCAACTGTGATCTGTAGCAGCGCGACGAGAACCAACGCAGCCGTGGCCCAGGCTCTAGCAAGCATGGCGAATCCCCCAGGGTTCAAAGCGAACGAGCGAACCTGCGCATGCTAGGCCGCGTCCTAACCGTAACGCAACTTCTCTCGCCAAGATTCCAGGCCGGTAAGTCGGGGACTGGTACATTTTTCGGCTCACCAGAGCCAAGGCACACCAACTCGCGTTGGCCGAAAACATGTACCTGTCCCCCTCGTGTTGTGGCTTTGCCTAGCCAAGATTGCCAGCCCGCGAGCGAACAACTAGCCAGCGACGCTCTTCGTTGGAACCGGGAAACGACGGCCATGACCGCCATCTTGCTGTGGATTCTCTTGCTGTTGGTCTGTTGGCCCGCCGCGCTCTTGGTGCTCGTTGCCTATCCGTTCATCTGGGTGGTGATGCTCCCGTTCCGGCTCGTCGGCGTCACGGTGGATGCCGCGCTCGACACCGTGCACTCCCTGATTTCTCTCCCCGCGCGCGTGCTGCGGCGCCTCGATTGACCCGTTCCACTAGTTCCGTTCCTGCCGGGTCCGGCGTCTCGTCTACTATGTATCGCCCCGCTGCGGTCTGATTTGCGTGAACTGCAAAGTCGGGGACTGGTAGGACTGGTACATTTTTCGGCTCGGCAACGTCATTCCTTGCCGTTTCGGGTCGGCCGAAAACATGTACCTGTCCCCCGCGCATTTTTGACTTTGCAGTTCTCGAAGAGGCAGCGGTTCGTCGATTGACTTTCCTCGGGCGTACGACGAGCATAGTGCCGCGGTCGCGCTGGCCGCCACTGTCCACGCACCAACGGCGCACTAATCTTTGAGACGAGGGCCGCTAGCCGTGTACTGCACTCACTGCGGCTCGATGATGGCAGACGCGGCCGCCGCGTGTCCGCAATGCGGCTTTCCGAGCCCCGTTCGGGCGCCGTCCGTCGCGCCACCTCCGATCGATCTGGGCCAAGACGCCGGCATGCGATTGTTATTGCCCGTCGGCCGCTCGATCCTCGCCATCCACGCCGGCTATCTGGGATTGTTCGCCGTGCTGATCTTCCCGGCACCAATTGCTTTGTTGGTTGGCGTGCTGGCTGTCATCGACATCCGACGCCATCCAAAGAAACATGGCCTGGGCCGCGCCATTTTCGGCATCGTGATGGGAGCCGCCGGCACGATTCTGCTGATCGTCGGCGTGATCTCAATGGTCGCAGGGCGCTGATATCCGTCAGCGCAACGGTGACTACACGTCGTCCGCGCAGATCCGCACGCGGCGCCCTTCGGCGTGGCTTTGATGGGCCGCTTCCACCACGGCCAGCGCGCGGTACGCATCCTCCAGGCTCGACGTGCTGCGCACGAGACTTGTGACGGCGCGATAGAAATTCGACAGCAGCAATTCGCCCACCGGCCGCTCGCTTTCCAGCGATTCTTGATGGCGCCCCGCCGTGTCGAACCAGATCAGCGACGTCGGCAGGTCGATGAAGGCGATCCCCTTTTCGCAGGCGACTTGCAAGGCCGCGGGGGGGCGAAACGACACCGCCTCGACCCAGTTGGCCGGCACGTAGCGGCCGCAACTGATCTGCGCCATAGGTCCCGTGCCAGGAGGCCCCTCCTGCGAAAAGTCGAGACTCATCATCTGGTAGTCTTCGTGTCCGTGATCCGGTTCCGGCGCCGGCTGATGCGCGACGCCGAAGACACTCGTCGGCTCAGTGCCCACGACATAGCGGCACCAATCGACCAGCTCAATCAGGTCGTGCATGTTGCTGCCGGCACCGTTGCGATTGGCCTCCGGAGTCACCGTGTCGGCGGGCTTGCGCCGATGACAGAACAACAGCTTCGGTTTGCCCAGGCGCGTGGCGATCAGTTCCTTCAGCCGCAAGGTCGCTGGCGCATGCCGGCAGGGAAACTCAGCCATGAAGGCCACGCCCGCGCGCTCCACGCGTTGCTTGATGCGCAGCGCCTGAATCGGATCGAGCTCCAGGCCGGCCGCCGAATAAATCGCCTTCCCGGCGTCGCACGCCGCCAGGATCGGCAGCGAACCATACCATTGGCGGGTAAGCATCAGGATGGCGTCGACATCCTCGCGCGCGGCCAGCGCGCGAAAGCCGTCGACCTGCTGCGCGCCAAAATCGCGCGCCGCCTGAGCCGCCCGCTGGGCGACCTGCTCGCAGACCGCCTTGACCTCAAACCGGTCGCTTAAGGCGCGCAGTGCCGGCCGGTGGCGGGTTTCCCAGTCCGTTCCCAGGCCAATCAGGCCGACGCGTAGTTTCATTCGCCCAAGAGCAAAGCAGAGGGGCGCGCGCCAAGCGACCTCGAGACCATTCACACCGACAGCCGAGCGGCGACACGACCGTGACCAGATTATAGCGGCCGTGCTTGCCAACGCTCAACGCGCACCGCCCCATCGGGCTGTCAACACACTCAGTTGACGGCGTGTCAACACCCATGGCAGGGGCTTCCAGCCCATGTAAATCACGGCCAAGATGGCCGTGCCACGCTACGTTTGCGCCGGCATCGGGTTGGACCGTCTCGCGGTACGCTTGGGTCGGTAGGCGCGAGCCAACCACGAAACTGTGACAATCACAAACCCACGCACTTCTCCGACCGCGCGCAAAAGTCGCTGTGTTACGCAATCACCTAAGTTGATGCAGGTTTCTCAGTTACCGCATCTTGCGTTTTTTACTTGTCACTTCGACATCCTCGGTTACACTAGCACCCGCTTGGAGCACCTCCTGCCGGCCGACGCGCAGCAGGGAGTAACCACCAGTTGACACACCCCAGTCGGCCTGCACCAAGCCCCTCGGCTTCGAGAAGCACGATCCGCCGCTAGCAGCCCAGCGTCCCGCGGTCAGCACACCCCGAAGGCGTCGCGCAGCTCCGGCAGTCGTGCCTGCCACGCGGAATTTTGACCCAGTTACCTGCCACCAGCGCCGTGCCGGCAAGCGGCTTCCGCTAGCACGGCGCGCGAGTTCCTCTTCACGAAGGAGAGCGGAAACCATGATGAGCTTGACCCTTGCTGTACTGATTCAAGCGTCGGCCGCTGCCACCGCTGCCGACGATTACCATGCCGCTAAGCACCGCGCCGAGACAACGGGTCAGGCGCTGGTCGTATTGGTTGGAGCCGATTGGTGCCCCGGCTGCCGCACCATGAAACACAACGTGATTCCCCAGGCCAAGCGACAAGGCCTGCTCAAGCACGTCCATTACGCGCATGTGAACACCGACCAACAGTCGGACCTGGCCGGCCGGCTAATGCGCGGCCGATCGATTCCGCAACTCATTATGTTTCGCAAGACCGAGAAGGGTTGGAAGCGCGACCAGGTGATCGGCGCGCAGTCGCTCGACGCGCTGGAGCGGTTCCTCGAGCCCGCCAAGGCGTTGGCCGCGCGCCCGGCCAGCGAACCGGCACCGGCGCAAACCGCCGACGCACAGCCCGGCGCCGGCGTCCACAAGACTTCGGCCGGCGGCAACTAAGCCGCAGCCGGGCTCTGTCTTGTAGGGTGTGCGAAGCACACCGAAGCCCAGGGGTTGCCACCCCTCCCTGTGTTTGCAACGAGCAACAAAAGACCGGTGCGTTTCACGCGCCCTACAGCCTTGTAGCCTTGTAGGGTGTGCGCAGCACACCAAAGCCCAGGGGTTGCCACCCCTCCCTGTGTTTGCAACGAGCAACAAAAGACCGGTGCGTTTCACGCGCCCTACAGCC